>NZ_PZKF01000005.1 GCF_003034995.1 Phaeovulum veldkampii DSM 11550
TCGGACCTTATCCAGAGCAGGTCATCCTCGGTCTGTTGCGCCAGCGGGATGCCGGGGCGGATACCGGCGTGAACAAAAACCGCATCGCCCACCCGCGCATAACCGGGCAGACCGGCCAGCCACGCCACCTGTTCGGGCGGCACAGCGGCCAGTGTTTCGGCATGGACCTGATCCACGGGGCGATTGGCAGGTTCGCAGATGCCGTAGGAAAGTAATGTTTGCGGCCCGCCAAGCCGGGGGTGGAACCAGCTGAATTCGGCCCTGAGCCGCGGGTCACGCGCCCAGGGGTTTTCCAGAAAGATCGAAAACATCCGGTCGTGATTGCCGCGCAGCACGACCCAGGGCGCGCCCCCCACCTGCCCGGCCATCAAAAACGCGATCACGCCGCGGCTGTCGGGGCCGCGATCGACCAGATCGCCGACATGCACCACCGGCGCCGCGGCATCGCCGCAGGCAGCACGATCCGCGGCGATCAGCTCATGCGCCGCGCGCAGCAGGCCCAGATGGCCGTGAATATCGCCGATGGCATAGCTTCGCATGAAACCTCCGAACGGAAACGACCCCCGCTGGTCGGCGGGGGCCGTGATGGCTTAGCGCAGGTCAGGCGGCAGCGCCACAGCGTCAGGCCGCATCAAATTCCAACGGTTTGACTTGCAGGAAAAGGCCCGTTGCCTTCAGTTCGTCAACCACGACCTGCGGCAGCGGCGCATCCAGATACAAAACCGCGATTGCATCCTGCCCCACGGCGGTCCGGCCAAGGGTAAAGTTGGCGATGTTCACGCCATGCTTGCCCAGCGTGCCGCCCAGCGTGCCGATGATGCCTGGCACGTCGCGGTTGGTGGTGTAGAGCATATGCTGCCCCACCTCGGCGTCGATGTTGATGCCCTTGATCTGGATGAAGCGCGGCTTGCCATCGGAGAATACCGTGCCCGCGACCGAGCGTTCGCGGGTTTCAGTGACAACGGTCAGCTTCATGTAACCGTCGAACACGCCCGATTTTTCCTGCGTGGTGGTGGCGATCTGCACACCGCGTTCGCGCGCGATGACCGGGGCCGAGACCATGTTCACATCGGGGTTGGCCGCCTTCATGATGCCCGCAATCGCGGCGCAGTTCAGCGCCTGCAGGTTCATTTCGGTCACGAGGCCATCGTAAAGGATGTTGATCGCCTGAATCGGCTCATCGGTCATCTGGCCCACGAAATCGCCCAGATGGCCGGCCAGTTTGACCCACGGCCCCATCACGGCGGCTTCCTCCGCCGTCACCGAGGGCATGTTCAGCGCGTTCTGCACCGCGCCGGTCAGCAGATAGTCCGACATCTGTTCAGCCACCTGAAGCGCCACGTTTTCCTGCGCCTCGGTGGTCGAGGCGCCCAGATGCGGCGTGACCACAACGTTGGGCATATTGAACAGCGGGCTTTCGGTGGCCGGTTCATTGGCGAACACATCCAGCGCCGCACCCGCCACATGGCCCGATTTCAGGGCATCGACCAGAGCTTCCTCGTCGATCAGGCCGCCGCGGGCGCAGTTGATGATCCGCACGCCATTTTTGGTCTTGGCGAGGTTTTCGCGCGACAGGATGTTTTTGGTCTTTTCCGTCATCGGGACGTGCAGCGTGATGAAATCGGCCTTGGCCAGCAGTTCATCCAGTTCGACCTTCATCACGCCCATCTTGTGCGCGCGCTCGTCCGACAGGAACGGGTCATAAGCGATGACCTTCATCTTCAGGCCCAGCGCCCGGTCGCAGACGATGCCGCCGATGTTGCCTGCGCCGATCACGCCCAGCGTCTTGTTGAACAGTTCCACGCCCATGAAGCGGTTCTTTTCCCACTTGCCTTCATGGGTCGAGGCGCTGGCTTCGGGCAGTTGGCGGGCCACGGCGAACATCATCGCAATGGCATGTTCGGCGGTGGTGACGCTGTTGCCGAAGGGCGTGTTCATCACGATCACACCCTTTTTCGAGGCGGCGGGAATATCGACGTTGTCAACACCGATCCCGGCGCGGCCGATCACCTTGAGGTTGGTGGCGGCGGCAAGGATCTTTTCGGTGACCTTGGTGGCCGAGCGGATGGCGAGGCCGTCATACTGGCCGATTACCTCCAGCAGCTTCTCCTTGTCCTTGCCCAGATCGGGCAGGTAATCCACCTCGACCCCGCGGTCGCGGAAGATCTGAACGGCAGTTTCGGAAAGTTTGTCGGAAACGAGAACCTTGGGTGCCATGTTGGGCTCCATGCGGAAATGAGGGGGGCGGTGCGCAGGGATGCGCACCCTGCGGGCGGCAGGGCGCGCCGTCAGGCACACCCCACGCAAGACGTCACTGCGCGGCGAGTTCGGCGCGGTAGGCCCATTCGATCCAGGGCATCAGCGCCTGAACATCGGCGGCTTCCACCGTCGAGCCGCACCAGATGCGCAGGCCCGGAGGGGCATCGCGGTAGGCGCCGGCGTCCAGCGCCACGCCCTCTTTTTCCAGCCGCTTGGCCACGGCCTTGGCAAAGGCCGCCCCGTCCTTGATCGCGGGATCGGTGAATTTCACGCAGACCGAGGTGGTCGAGGCGATGGCCGGATCAGCGGCAAGATTGGCGATCCAGTCCTTGCCCTTGATAAAGTCGTTCACCGCAGCCGAGTTCGCCTCGGCCCGCGCGATCAGGCCCTTCAGCCCGCCGATGGATTTGGCCCATTTCAGCGCAACAAGGTAATCTTCCACCGCCAGCATCGAGGGGGTGTTGATCGTTTCACCCACAAAGATGCCTTCGATCAGCTTGCCCTTGGCGGTCAGGCGGAAAATCTTGGGCAGCGGCCAGGCGGGGGTGTAGGTTTCCAGCCGTTCGACCGCGCGGGGCGACAGGATCAGAACGCCATGCGCGCCCTCGCCGCCCAGCACCTTCTGCCAGGAGAAGGTGACGACATCGAGCTTGTCCCACGGCAGGTCCATGGCAAAGGCGGCGCTGGTCGCGTCGCAGATCGTCAGGCCGTCGCGGTCAGCGGGGATCAGATCGCCATTGGGAACGCGCGCGCCCGAGGTGGTGCCATTCCAGGTAAAGACCACGTCCTTGTTGAAATCGACGGTGGCGAAATCGACGATCTCGCCATAGGGGGCTTTCTTGACGGTGGCGTCCAGCTTGAGCTGTTTCACGACGTCGGTGACCCAACCCTCGCCAAAGCTTTCCCAGGCCAGCATTTCCACGCCGCGCGCACCCAGCAGCGACCACATCGCCATTTCAACGGCGCCGGTATCCGATCCGGGCACGATGCCGATGCGGTAATCGGCAGGCACTCCCAGAACCTCGCGGGTCAGGTCAATCGCTTCTTTCAGCTTGTTCTTGCCCACAGCGGCACGATGCGAGCGGCCCAGCGGCGCATCTGCAAGCATGTCAAGGGTAAAGCCGGGGATCTTGGCGCAGGGGCCAGAGGAAAAGCGCGGGTTGGCCGGGCGCGCAGCCGGGGTCTGCAGATCAGACATGGTATCCTTCCAGATAAACGCCCCTCGGTGGGGAGGGGTTTCCCAATGCCGCGCATACGCCTGCGCCTGCTCTGGCGCAAGAGAATTATTTGCGATAAGCGCCGCTTTGATCCCCGAATACGACCCCGGAGCCGCCATGTTCATCGTCACCCTTCTTGCGGCCCCCGCCCGCGCCGATCTGCACCGCACCACGGTCGAAAGCCTGCGCGACGCCTGGGCCGGGGGCGAGGCGATCTGGCTGAACCCCGGCATTGCGGCGGAATTTCCGGTGGCCACGATCCCCGCGAACCGCTGGGAGGTGTGGGAGGGGCTTCAGGCTTTGGGCGTCGATCTGGTGGTGCAGCCTGCCGAGGGCCGCCGCAAGCGGATGCTGCTGGCCGACATGGACAGCACCATGATCGGGCAGGAATGCATCGACGAACTGGCCGACATGGCCGGTGTGGGCGCGCATGTGGCCGCCATCACTGCCCGTGCGATGAACGGCGAACTGGATTTCGAGACGGCACTGATCGAACGCGTGGCCCTGCTGAAGGGCCTTCCCGAATCGGTGATCGCGCAGGTTCTGGCCGAACGCATCACCTACACCCCCGGCGGGCGCGAGCTGATCGCCACGATGCAGGGCGAGGGCGGCTATGCGGCGCTGGTGTCGGGCGGCTTTACGGCCTTTTCCGGCGCGGTTGCGGCGCATCTGGGGTTTGACGAACACCGCGCCAACACCCTGCTGGCCGAAGGCGGCCTGCTGACCGGGCAGGTCGCCCGCCCGATCTTGGGGCGCGAGGCCAAGGTCGCTGCGCTGGACGACATCACCGCGCGGCTGGGCATTACCCCCGCCGAGGTGCTGGCAGTGGGCGATGGCGCCAACGATCTGGGCATGTTGCATCGCGCGGGCGCGGGCGTGGCTTTGCACGCCAAGCCCGCGGTCGCGGCGCAATGCGACATCCGCATCAACCACGGCGATCTCAGCGCGCTGCTGTATATTCAGGGCTACGCAGTTTCCGATTTCGCCTGACTTGCCTTTCGGCGCGCGGCATCGGATGAAGGGCGGCCCAGCCCCGGATGCCCGATGTTTGAAGTCAGCCTTGACCTTGCCCTTCTACTGATCGCCGCCGCCTTTGCCGCGGGGTTCATGGACAGTATCGCAGGCGGCGGCGGGCTGATCACCCTGCCGGTTCTGCTGCTGGCGGGCGCCACGCCGCTGGAAGCCCTGTCCACCAACAAGGTGCAGGGCGCTTTTGGCGCGGCCACGGCCGCGATCAGCTATGCCCGCGCGGGTCATGTGAACCTGCGCCGCCAGATCGGCGCGGCGGGGCTGGCCTTCGGCGCGGGGCTGGTGGGGGCGCTGCTGGTCAGCGCCATCCCGACCCAGACACTGCGCCTTGTTCTGCCAGTTGTGCTGATCGGCATCGCCGCATTTTTCGCCTTCAAGCCCGGCCTTGACGACACCGACCGGATCGAGCGCATCCGCCCCGCCGCCTTCACCGCCTTCGTCGTGCCGCTGATCGGCTTTTACGATGGGCTGATCGGTCCCGGCGCTGGGGCGTTCTACATGATCGGCTTCGTATTGCTGGCGGGTTATGGGGTTCTGAAGGCCACCGCGCATACCAAGTTGCTGAACTTTGCCTCGAACATCGGTGGGCTGGCGGCCTTTGCGGTGGTGGGCGCGCCATGGTGGATCACCGGGCTGGCGATGGGGCTGGCCCAGATCGCAGGCGCCACCGTCGGGTCGCGGCTGGCGATGAAAAAGGGCGCGCGTCTGATCAAGCCGCTACTGGTCATCACCTCGACGGCGCTGGCGTTGCGGCTGATCTGGCAGATGCTTTAGCGGCGCGGCCCATAGGTTTGCCACAGCCAGATCAGAAGCATGGCGCCCAGAACCGCGCCCACAAAGCCTGCCATCCAGCCCGAAATCGTCAAGAGAACCCGCAGCACAAGGCCCCCGACCAACGCGCCAAAGATGCCGATCGCAACAGTCGTCGGCACGTCGGCGTCGATTTTCATCAGCCGCGTGGCCAGAAAACCCGCCGCCGCCCCGATGATGATAAGCGCGATGATGCCCATTGCCGCCTCCGTGCATTGCCCCTTTGATATGGGGGCAGAGCCGGCCGCGGCGCAAGTGCCTCAGCCGATGCGGTCGGGCAGGGTCAGACCTTTCAGCAATTCAGCGGCAGGCATCGGCCGCTTGCCCTCGCGCTGCGCCTCCAGCACCTCGACGGCGCCGTTGGCGCAGGCGATGGTGAACCCGCTCAGCACCTGCCCCGGCGCCCCGGCGCCCGGCGCAAGACGGGAGCGCAACAGCTTGACCCGCTCGCCCGCAATTTCCACGAAAGCACCGGGAAAGGGCGACAGGCCACGGATCAGCCGGTCCACCTCGGGGGCGGGGCGGGAAAACTCCACCCGCGCCTCGGCCTTGTCGATCTTGGCGGCATAGGTCACGCCTTGGTCAGACTGCGGCGCAGGCGCCATCTCGCCCAGCCGGTCCAGCGCGGTCAGGATCAGGGCAGCACCCATCGCCGAAAGCCTGTCGTGCAGGTCGGCAGTGGTGTCTTCGGCGGTGATCGGGGTTGCCTCGCGCAGCAGCACCGGGCCGGTATCCAGCCCCGCCTCCATCTGCATGATGCAGATGCCGGTTTCCGTATCGCCCGCCATGATCGCCCGGTGGATCGGCGCTGCCCCGCGCCAGCGTGGCAGCAGGCTGGCGTGGATGTTCAGGCAGCCAAAACGCGGCGCATCCAGCACTGGCTGCGGCAGGATCAGGCCATAGGCCACGACCACCGCCACATCGGCGCCCAGCGCGGCGAAGGCCGCCTGTTCCTCGGGCGATTTCAGGCTGCGCGGGTGGCGCACCGGAATACCCAGCGCCTCGGCGCGGGCCTGCACCGGGCTGGGGCGGTCTTTCTTGCCCCGGCCTGCGGGGCGCGGCGGCTGGCAATAGACGGCCAGCACGTCATGGCGCGCGGCCAGCGCGTCAAGCACCGGCACGGAAAAATCCGGCGTGCCCATGAACACCACGCGCCGCCGGGTCATGCCCGCGCCCATTTCGCCGATTTTGCCACCAGCATCTTGCGCCGCAGCGGCGAGAGGTGATCGACATAGACCTTGCCATTCAGATGGTCGATCTGATGCTGAACGCTGGTCGCCCAAAGGCCCACGAAATCACGGTCTTCGACCTCGTTCGCCTCATTCAGGAACCGCACCGTCACCGCGCGCGGGCGCTTGATCGCCGCCGACACGCCGGGCAGGTTGGGGCTGCCCTCATCATGGCTGCGGAACTGGACCGAAGCGTGCAGCACCTCGGGGTTGGCCATACGGATCACCTGCCCGCGGCTGTCGGAACAATCTACCACCGCCAGCCGCAGCATGATGCCGATCTGCGGCGCGGCCAGCCCCACGCCCTGCCCCGGCATCGCCTCCATCGTATCGACCATGTCGTCCCAGATCATACGGACAGTTTCGGTGATCGCCGTCACCGGCTCGGCAGGGCGGTGCAGGCGCGGGTCGGTGTAGGGCAAAAAGGGGCGAACGGTCATGGGCGACAGGCGGCCTCCAGCCGCGAACGAGTTGCGGGGTCGATCCGGTCAAGCGTGACGATCCCGTCCAGATGGTCGGCCTCGTGCTGCACGCAGGCGGCGGCAAAGCCGGTGAATATGGCCTCTTGCGCGGCGCCGTCCAGATCGGTCCAGCGCATGTGAACGGTTGCCGGGCGCGTCACCTCGGCCTCGATTCCGGGAAGCGAAAGACAGCCCTCGGCGCGGATCGCCGTCTCGGAGCCGTGCGGCACAACAACGGGGTTCAGGATCACGCGCGGCGCGGCGGGGCCGCTTTTCCACTCGGTATCCATCACGAAAATCCGCAGCATCGCCCCCACCTGCGGCCCGGCCAGCCCACGGCCCGGCGCGGCATACATCGTTTCCAGCATATCGGCGGCCAGCTGGCGGACATCATCGGTAATCTGCTCGACCGGGGCGCAGACCTGCGCCAGCCGCGGATCGGGCCAGCGCAGGACGGCCCGCAAGCTCACGCCAGGCCCCGCGCCTTGTCGCGCTTGAGCTTTTCCATTTTGCGGGTGATCAACTGCCGCTTCAACGGGCCAAGATGATCAATGAACAGTTTGCCGTTCAAATGGTCGATTTCGTGCTGCGCGCAAGTCGCCCACAGACCGTCGAACTGCTCTTCCTTGATGCTGCCATCCAGCGCCATCCAGCGCACCCGCGCCTGCGCCGGTCGGGTGACATCGGCAAAGGTTTCGGGGATCGACAGGCAGCCCTCTTCGTAGGTGTTCTTTTCTGGCGAAACCCAGGTCACCTCGGGGTTGATCAACACCATCGGTTGCGGGTTGCCCGCCTTGTCCTTGTCGCAATCCATAACGAACATGCGACGGGTGATGCCCACCTGCGGCGCCGCCAGGCCGATGCCGGGGGCGTCATACATGCTTTCCAGCATGTCATCGGCCAGCTTGCGGATCGTGACGTCGATCTCGGCGATCGGGTCGCAAAGCTTCTTGAGCCGGGGATCGGGGTGTATGAGGATGCTGCGAAGGGTCATGGGCCTGATTTAGGCGATGCCGCCGCCGCGCGCAATGGCACCGAAATTTCAGGCGCTTTGTTCCGGCATAACGGTCATAATCAGGATAATATTCCATCTAATTCATATTCCGCGGAACCTTGTGCCGGATTATAACCGCCCACAGGAATATTCTCACCGCAGGACCCGCCCCATGACCCCCACCCCGGACTTTGACGAGATCATCTGCCGCATCGGCACCCATTCCTCCAAATGGGACTGCATGGAGCCGATTTACGGCGTGCCCGCCGCCGATGGCCTGCCGATGTGGGTGGCCGACATGGATTTTCGCCCGCCGCTAGCGGTGCAGCGCGCGGTCGAGGCGATGGCGGCGCATGGCATCTATGGCTACTGGGGCGACGATTCTGCCTATCTGGCAGCGGTCCGCTGGTGGATGGCCAACCGCCACGGCTGGGAGGTAGCGCCGGACTGGATTCTGACCGCGCACGGGCTGGTGAACGGCACGGCGCTGTGTGTCGATGCCTTCACTGCACCGGGCGACGGGGTGGTGCTGATGACGCCGGTCTACCACGCCTTTGCCCGGGTGATCCGCGCCGCCGGACGCGAGGTGGTGGAATGCCCGCTGGCGCTGGTGAACGGCCGCTATGAAATGGACTTCGAGACATGGGGCCGCCAGATGACCGGGCGCGAGCGGATGCTGATCCTGTGTTCGCCGCACAACCCCGGCGGCCGCGTCTGGACCAAAGACGAATTGCGCCGCGTGGCCGAGTTCTGTGTCGACCATGATCTGATTCTGGTGTCTGACGAGATTCACCACGATCTGGTCATGCCCGGCCAGCGCCACACCGTGATGGCCAAGGCCGCCCCCGAGGTGGCCGGCCGACTGGTGATGATGACATCGGCCACCAAGACCTTCAACATCGCGGGCTGCCACACCGGTAATGTCATCATCCCCGATGCGGGGCTGCGGGCGCGATTCGCGGGCCGGATGATGGCGCTGGGGATTTCGCCCAATTCCTTTGGCATGGCGATGGCGACCGCGGCCTATTCGCCCGAAGGCGCCGACTGGCTGGAGGCGCTGCTGGCCTATCTGGACGAAAACCGGCGAGTTTTTGACGACGGCATCAACGCCATACCCGGCCTGCACTCGATGCCACTGGAGGCGACCTACCTGGCCTGGGTGGACTTCTCGGGCACCGGGATGGACCGGGCTGAATTTACCGCGCGGGTGGAGAAAGGCGCCCGTATCGCGGCCAACCACGGGCCGACCTTCGGGCTGGGGGGCGAGTCGTTCCTGCGCTTTAACCTGGCTACCCCGCGGGCGCGGGTGCTGGATGCGGTTGCGCGGCTGCACGCGGCCTTCGCCGACCTGCAATGATGATCACCGTGGGCGCCCTTACGGGGCGCCCCGGTCTTTCGTGCTCAGGTCTGGCGCAGGAAATCGGTCGCGCCTGCGTCGCGGTCGAAATCCACCGCAGCACGATCTGACACCAGATTCTCCCGCTTGAGGGTGCAAAGCAACTCGCCCCCCTCAATCTCGGTGGCGACGATCAGGCAATGCGCCACATGGCGCTTGCCCTCGTAAAGGTCAACGATCCCGCGCAACCGCGTCACCTCAGATGCGTCCAGCGCAAAGCCACCACGCCAGCGGCGCAGCACCTTGTAGGTCGCCTTGCCCGCAACCACGCTCAGACGCGACTTGCGCGCCTGCTCTTTCCGACGGATCGTCTCAAGTTCGTCGATAGGTCCGGATGCCAGAAATTCCATGGCACGCTCCTTTCTCCCCCTTGCTTTCAAGATTGGGCCAGAATTTCCAAAAATCAAGTTAAACCGGCAACATACCCGCCGACCGCCCAGGGCAAGCCGCCGCAAACCGCGTGCCACGCCGTGGTTGCCAGCCGATGTTCACATGCTACTCTGCCTCCGGCGAAGGGGGTGTTCATGCGCGCAGTGCAGGTTTTTCTGGTTGGCCTCATCGCCACGCTGCCCGCCAGCGCGGGACAGGCGGGTTGCGGCGGCACATTCAGCGCCTTTCTGGACGGGGTGAGGGCCGAGGCGCTGGCGGCGGGCCACCCGCCTGCGCAGGTCGCGGCCTTTCTGGCGGACGCCCGGCAAAACCCGCAGGTGCTGCGTGCCGACCGCGCGCAGGGCGTGTTTCGCAAGCATTTCATCGACTTTTCGCGTGCCGTCATCAGCCAGAACCGGCTGACCAATGGCGCCGCCAACGCCCGCCGCCATGCCGTCATCTTTGACCGTATCACCCAGGACTACGGCGTGCCGCGCGGCATCTTGCTGGCGTTCTGGGCGCTGGAAACCGATTTCGGCGCGGTGCAGGGCGATTTCAACACCCGCGACGCGCTGCTGACGCTGGCACATGATTGCCGCCGCCCCGACCTGTTCCGCCCGCAGGTCATGGCCGCGCTGCGGCTGCATCACCGTGGCGATTTCGACACAGCCACCACCGGCGCCTGGGCGGGCGAGATCGGGCAGGTGCAGATGCTGCCCGCCGATATCCTGAAAAGCGGTGTGGATGGCGACGGCGACGGGCATGTGCGGCTGAAACCCTCGGCGCCCGATGCCCTGATGTCAGGGGCCAAAATGCTGGCCGGTCTGGGCTGGCGCCGCGACCAGCCGTGGTTACAAGAGGTGGTCGTGCCCGACACGCTGGACTGGCGGCTGACCGGGCTGGGCCGCGACCGCCCCATTGCCGACTGGGAACAGATGGGGGTGCGCGCACGCACCGGCACGCTGGCGCCGGGGCTTGCAGGCGCGATCTTGCTACCGATGGGGCGCAAGGGCCCGGCTTTCCTCGCCTACCCGAATTTCGGGGTGCTGTTCGACTGGAACAAAAGCTTTGTCTATGTGACCACCGCCGCCTATTTCGCCACCCGACTGGAAGGCGCCCCCCCGTTCGACCCGCGCAGCCCGGTCCCCGGCCTGAGCCCCGACCAGATGACCACGCTTCAGCAAAAACTGGCCGCACGCGGGCACGATATGGGCAAGTTTGATGGCATCCTTGGCGCGCGCACCCGTGCTGCGGTGCAGACCGAACAGGAACGGCTGGGGCTGCCCGCAGATGGCTGGCCCGATGCGGCCCTGCTGGCAGCGCTTTAGGTTGTGCCAGCAGGGCGCAGACCATGCGGGGGGCGCATACCCGCTTTTGCACCGGCTCCGACAGTGACATTATGGCCCCGCACCTGCCAAAAAGCGGTCGCCCCGGCTTGTTTCTGCGGCAATGCAGAATTATCCGTTGACGCTGCAACCGCGGCCTGGCCCGGCCCGCGAATTCTGAACACCCCCGCCCTTATTCAGGTCTGTCAATCGAGTATGCCCGTGCGCCACATAGCACCCCACATCGCCTTCGGCCGCCCGCTGGCCCTGCTCGCCGTTCTGGCGGCGCTGAGCGGTTGCGCCAACCCCGATGCGGCAGGCGGCGGCGACGACCCGTGGGAACCAACCAACCGCGCCATGCACAGCTTTAACAAGGGCGTTGACCGGGCGCTGTTGCGCCCAGCCTCGCAGGTCTATGGCACCGTCCTGCCCGAGCCGGTGCGGCTGGGCGTCGGCAATGTGGCGGGCAACCTGCAGGTGCCTGGCGCGATCGTGAACAATCTGCTGCAAGGCCGTATCGAGGCGGCGGGCCGCAACACGTTCCGGTTCCTGATCAACTCCACTCTCGGCGTTGCGGGGATATTTGATCCCGCCGCCTCGTCCTTCGGCCTGCCCGAAGATGACAGCGACTTTGGCGAAACGCTGCATGTCTGGGGCGTGGGTGAAGGCAGATATGTGGAGCTACCCCTCGCCGGCCCCTCGACCGAGCGCGATTCGTGGGGCAGGCTGGTCGATCTGTTCATCGACCCGGTGGGCGCCGTTCTCAAGGATAACAAGGCGGCGCGGGCGCGTTCGCTTCAGGCGGTCGATATCGTGGGGGATCGCTACAAGTTTACCAGCACCATCGACTCGGTTCTATATGACAGTGCCGACAGCTACGCCCAGTCGCGGCTTCTGTTCCTGCAAAACCGTCGCTTCCAGCTTGGCCAGGCGGGGCAGACAGACGCCGAGGCGATTGACCCTTACGAGGACCCCTATGCCCAATAACATTTCACGGCGCGGCGCGCTTGCCCTTGTGGCAGGCGGGATCGTGGGCGCCTTTTCCCTGCCCGGCGCAGCTCTGGCCCTGAACGATGCCGAGGCGCGCGCGCTGATCGACCGCGCCTTGGGCGATGTGAACGCGGCTATTGCTTCGGGCAAGTCCCAGGCGCAACTGTTTCGTGAATTCGAGGCGATCTTTACCCGCTATTCCGACGTTCCGGTGATCGCGCGCAGTGCGCTGGGGGTTGCGGCCCGGCAGGCGAGCCCGGCGCAGATGACCGCCTTCACTGCCGCCTTCAAGGGCTATCTGTCCCGCAAATACGGCCGCCGCTTCCGCGAGATCGTCGGCGGCCGGTTCGAGGTGACGGGCGCGCGTCAGGTCAAAAGCTTCTACGAGGTGTCCTCGATCGCCTATCTGAAGGGCGAGGCGCCGTTCAAGGTGGAATGGCACGTCTCCGACAAGTCGGGGCGCAACCTGTTCTTCAACATCATCGTCGAAGGCGTGAACATGCTGGCGGCTGAGCGCGCGGAAATCGGCGCCATGCTGGATCGCCGCCGCGGCAATATCGACGCGCTGATCGCCGATCTGAAAACCGCGGGCTGATCTGGCCCTGATCGCGTGAAACGGCGCCCTTCGGGGCGCCGTTCGCGTTCAGTTGCGGCCCAGAGTCCCCAACACATCGCGCAAGATACGCTCGATCAGAACGCCATCGTTCGGCTGCCGCGGCGCAACCGGCTGCGGCTGCTGCGGGGCAGCGCCCCACACTTGCCCGTCATAACGCGGTGCCGCAGGCTCCACCGGGGCCGGCGGGGCCACATACCAATCGCCCGGATGCGCCATCGGCAGCGGCGTGGCGGGCAAGCCCTCTTGCACACGACTCATCACCGCCTGCCATATTTGCGCGGGCAGGCCGCCCCCGGTCACGCCCGACAAGGGGGTGTTATCGTCATAGCCCATCCAGACGCCCGCCACATAATCGGCGGTGAACCCGATGAACCAGGCATCGCGCGCGGCCTGGGTGGTGCCGGTCTTGCCCGCCGCCTCGCGGCCCGGCAGTTTTGCCCGCCCGCCGGTGCCGCGCTCGATCACCTGATGCATCATCCAGATCAGTTCGCGCGCGGCCTTCTCTGAGATCACCCGCTCGCCCATGCCGCCAGTCTGACCGATCAGCGCGGTATCGTCGCCCTTGATCCGCAACTCGACCAGACCATAAGGCTTGACCGACGATCCACCGTTCAGAATGCCCGCATAGGCACCAGTCATTTCCAGCAGCGTCGATTCAGACACCCCCAGCGCGACCGCTGGACCATCGGCCAGATCAGAGGCAAAGCCGAAATCCTGTGCCACCTGCCGCACAGCCGCACGGCCCACCGCCTCTGACACACGCACCGTGGCGGTGTTGAGCGATTTTGACAGCGCGGTCCAAAGCGGCACCGAGCCCGCATATTCGCCACCATAGTTCTGCGGCGACCACGGGCCAGAGCCCTTGATGTTCAGCGTCAGCGGCCCATCCTGCACGATGGTGTCGGGAGTGTAGCCCATATCCAGCGCTGCGGCATAGACAAAGGGCTTGAAGGTCGATCCGGTCTGCCGCCGGGCTTGCGTAGCGCGGTTGAAGGCACCCGAAACCTTGGCCTGACGGCCGCCGACCATGGCGCGCACCGCGCCATCGGCCGACATCACCACAACCGCCGCCTCGGCCTTTGAGCCTTCTTTCACCTTGCTGGCAAACACCTCGGCCAAGGCAGTTTCCGCTGCGCGCTGCAGCCGCTGGTCCAGCGTCGTCTGAATCACCACGTCTTCGGTGGTGTCGGTGGTCAAGAAATCGGGGCCCGCGCCCATCACCCAATCGGCAAAATAGCCGCCTGCCCTATCCTGCGCCGCCTGGCTCAGCACGGCTGGATTGGCCTTGGCGGTCGAATAGGCGGCGTCGTTCAGATAGCCCTGATCGTGCATCAGCGCCAGAACCATCGCCGCACGCTCCTGCGAGCGGGCAAGGTTCGTGGTCGGCGCATAGCGCGAGGGTGCCTTCAGAAGTCCGGCCAGCATCGCCGCCTCTTGCGCAGTGACATTGGCGGCCGATTTGCCGAAATACCGCTGTGCCGCCGCCTCAAAGCCACGCGCGCCCGCGCCCATGTAGGCGCGGTTGAGGTAGATCGTCAGGATCTCCTCCTTGGTGTATTTCGCCTCCATAGCGATGGCATAGGGAATTTCCTTGACCTTGCGCCACACGCCGCCGCCGCGACAGTCATCCTCATAGGCCGCTTCGGATTTCCAGGCCTTGGGGTCATAGGGCACGCCCAGGCACAGCAGCTTGGCCACCTGTTGCGTGATGGTGGAGCCGCCATTGCCCTCCAGCGGGCCGCGCCCTTCAGACAGGTTGATGCGGACCGCGCCCAGAATGCCGCGGGGGGACACGCCGAAGTGGCCATAAAACCGCTTGTCCTCGGTGGCGATCACCGCGTTCTTCAGATGCGGCGAAACATTGGCCGCGGTGATCTGGCCGCCAAAGGTTTCGCCACGCCAGGCAAACACCTTGCCGTCGCGGTCCAGCAGCGTGACCGACCCGCGGTGGCGCCCGTCCAGCAGCGTGGCGACCTCGGGCAGTTGCGCATAAAAATAAAAGCTGGCCAACCCCAGGATCATCGCGCCGATAGCGCCCACCCGCCAGCCGACGCCCCACAGAATGCGCCAGACCAGACGGAACGGCCACAGCAAGGCAGCCAGAACCGGGTTGCGCCGCTGCGGCGCCCGTTTGGGTGGGCTTTTGCGCCGCCCGCCCGCCCCCTTGCCAGACCCCGACCCGCCAGTTTTTTTCGGCTGCGGCCCCGAGGATGGATACCGCCTGTCCGCCACCAGCGACGACCGCCGCCCGCCTGTTTGCGCCATTCCCCGACCTGCGTTGATACTGCTCTTTGGGCGCCGACACTACACGCGCTTGGCCGCCTTGTGGAGCGACTTTGCGCAGCGATTCGGTTTTCTCACCGCGCAATATTTAGGCGTACGCCAGCAATTGTGCAAATTTTGTGCAATATAGTCGATATTTCCGCCTGCCACCCCCGCCCCTTTTCTTGTGCCGCGCCCGTGATCTGGGCCTTCTGTCTGCATCAGAAGGCCCAGACACATTTGACGGGATGCTGACAAAGGAAGGGACAACGACGTGAAACTCATCATTGCAGCAATCAAGCCGTTCAAGCTCGAGGAGGTGCGCGAGGCGCTTACCACCATCGGCGTGCGTGGCATGATGGTGACCGAGATCAAGGGCTTCGGCTCGCAGTCCGGCCACACCGAAATCTACCGCGGCGCGGAATATGCCGTGAACTTCGTGCCCAAGGTCAAGCTGGAGATCGTGGTTCCCGATCCGCTGGCCGACGAGGTGGTGGAAACGATCCTGAAGGCAGCCAAGACCGACAAGATCGGTGACGGCAAGATTTTCGTGCTGGATGTGGCGCAGGCCGTGCGCGTGCGGACCGGCGAAACCAACGACGACGCGCTGTGACGCGGGCGGATCAGGGGACAAGAGATATGACCAACCTTGCGAAACTTACGGGGCTTGCGGCGCTGATCGGCGCCGCCGCCCTGCCAGCGCTGGCGCAGGAAGCCGCGCCAGTGGCCGAAGCCGTTGCCGAAGCTGTGGCCGAAGCGCCCGCCGACGTGATGAACAAGGGCGACGTGGCCTGGATGATGACTTCCACCCTCTTGGTGCTGTTTATGGTCATTCCGGGCCTCGCGCTGTTCTACGGCGGCCTTGTGCGCTCCAAGAACATGCTGTCGGTGCTGATGCAGACCACGCTGATCGCCGCCGTTGTGATGGTGATCTGGGTGTTCTGGGGCTATTCGATGAGCTTCGGTGGCGGCACCAACCCGTTCTGGGGCGGCCTGGGCAAGATGTTCCTGTCGGGCGTGACGATGGAAAGCATGTCGGCGACCTTTACCGCTGGCGTCGTGATCCCGGAATTCGTGTTCATCTCGTTCCAGATGACCTTTGCGGTCATCACGGCGGCGCTGATCATCGGATCTTTCGCGGAGCGTGCGAAATTCGCGGCGGTGTTGGCCTTTATCGCGCTGTGGGTGACCTTCGTCTACTTCCCGATCGCGCACATGGTCTGGGATGCAAGCGGTCTGCTGTTCGGCATGGGCGCGCTTGACTTTGCGGGCGGCACGGTGGTGCACATCAACGCCGGTGTTGCGGCCCTGATCGGCGCAATCATGGTGGGCAAGCGCATCGGCTACGGCAAAGACATGATGGCTCCGCATTCGATGACGCTGACGCTGGTCGGCGCGGGCATCCTGTGGGTGGGCTGGTTCGGCTTCAACGCCGGCTCCAACCTTGAGGCCAATGGCGGCGCCGGTCTGGCGATGATCAATACCTTCACTGCAACCGCCGGCGCCATCCTCGCCTGGTCTGCACTGGAAGCGATGCTGCGCGGCAAGGCTTCGATGCTGGGTGCGGCCTCGGGTCTGGTGGCGGGTCTGGTCGCCGTCACCCCGGCGGCGGGCACCATCGGGCCGGTTGGCGCGATCCTCCTTGGCGCCATTGCTTCGGTGGTCTGCTACTTCTTTGTGGCGGTCGTGAAGCAGAAGTTCGGCTATGACGACAGCCTTGATGTGTTCGGCATCCATGGCGTGGGCGGCATCGTTGGCGCGATCGGCACCGGCGTGTTCTCGGCCGCCAGCCTCGGTGGCGTGAAGGGCGACGACTATTCGATCGTCGGCCAGGTGATCATTCAGGCGCAGGCCGTGGGCGTGACCATCCTGTGGTGCGGTATCGGCTCGATCGTGCTCTACAAGCTGGTCGACATGGTCATCGGCCTGCGGGTGGACAGCGACGCCGAACGCGAAGGCCTCGACCTGTCGTCGCACGGCGAAACTGCCTACCACAGCTGATCCTTCGGGCGGCAAAAACGCAAAGGCAGGGCGAAAGCCCTGCCTTTTTCATTGTCGGTGGCGGCAGTTCAGATCCCGCAGTCAATAATCGCACGGGCCAGGATCGGCACCGTGGTGGCATTCAGCCCGGCGATGTTCAGCCGCGAGTCGCCCACCATGTAGATGCCATGCTCGGCGCGCAGCCGTTCCACCTGTTCGGGGCTGGCCCCCAGACGCGAGAACATGCCCCGGTGCTGGGCGATGAATCCGAACCGGTCAGACCCGGCCAGCGCGCGCAGTTCCGACGCAAGCTGCTCGCGCAGGCCCAGCATCGACAGGCGCACCTGCTCCAGCTCCGTTTCCCATTCCTTGCGCAGGCTGGCATCGGTCAGGATCATCGTGACCAGACGCGCGCCGTGATCGGGGGCAAAGGAATAATTCTGCCGGTTCAGATAGGCCATCGTGCCCTGCGCCAGATCGCGGGTGGCGGTGTCGGGCGCCAGCGCCAGCAAGATGCCGGTGCGTTCGCGGTAGATGCCGAAGTTCTTGGAACACGAGGCCGCGATCAGAACCTGCGGCAGGCGCGCCGCGATCAGCCGGGTGCCCGCCGCATCGGCATCCAGCCCGTCGCCAAAACCCTGATAGGCAAGGTCGATCAGCGGCATGGCGCCGCTGCGCTCGAGCAGATCAGCGACAGCAGCCCATTCGGTCAGGTTCAGGTTGGCGCCGGTCGGATTGTGGCAGCAGCCGTGCAGCAGCACCACATCGCCCGCCTTCACCTCTTTCAGGTCATCCATCATGCCGGCGAAATTCACGCCGCGCGTATCGGCGTCGAAATAACGGTAAAGCCGGGTCTTCATGCCCAGATAGGCCAGAATCGTCAGGTGGTTCGGCCAGGTCGGGTCCGACACCCAGATCGTCGCATCGGGGTTGGCCATGCGGATCAGCTCCAGCGCCTGCCGGATCGCCCCGGTGCCGCCGACCGTCGCCAGCGCCGCCACCCGGTCGGCCGGATAGCCAGCACCAAGGATCATGCCCGCCATCGCCGCGTGATAGGCGGGCTCACCCGCCAGCGCGGTATAGGTCTTGGTCGTCTCGGCTTCCCACAGTTGCTTTTCGGCCGCCTTGACCGCGCGCATCACCGGGGTCAGCCCCGTTGCATCCTTGTAGACGCCGACGCCCAGGTCGATCTTGTCGGCGCGCGGATCGGCCCGGAACTGGCCCATCAGAGCCAGAATCTTGTCGGGGGCCTGCGGTTTGAGGTTGTTCAGCATCATGCGCCCTTTTAGTTTTTCGATGTGGCGACCTTCAGGTCGTTATACATGCCCCATTCGGCCCAGGCCCCGTCATAAACGGCATGGTTGCGGTGGCCGATCACCTCAAGCGCCAGCGCCAGCATCGCGGCATTGACACCCGACCCGCAGGTGCAGATCGCGGGCTTGGCAAGGTCAACGCCTGCCGCCTCGAACAGCGCGCGCAGCGCCTGCGGCGATTTCAGCGTGCCGTCGGCGTTCAGCAGCGTGGCAAAATGCACGTTCTTCGAGCCGGGAATATGCCCCATCCGCAACCCCGGCCGCGGCTCGGGTTCAACCCCGTTGAACCGCCCCGGCGCGCGCGCGTCGATGATCTCCCAGTCGCCCAGCTTCGAGGCGGCTGCAACCTGCGTCACGTCCTTGACCAGATGCGCCTGCCGCTGCACGGTAATGTGGCGGTCGCGCAGCACAGGGGGCAGGTCTTCCAGCGGGCGGCCCTCGGCCTTCCATTTCGGCAGGCCGCCATCCAGAACGGCAATGTCGGTCTTGCCCATCAGGCGGAACGTCCACCACACCCGTGGCGCCGAAAAGATACCCGCCGTGTCATAGACCACGACCTGATGGCCATCGCCCACGCCCATCGCACGCATCCGGCTGATGAACTTTTCCGGCGGCGGCGCCATATGCGGCAGGGCAGACCGGCTGTCGGCGATTTCGTCGATGTCAAAAAACCTCGCGCCAGGAATATGGCCTTCGGCATATTCGGCCTTGGGATCGCGCGCCATCGTGGGCAGAAACCACGACCCGTCAAGCACCCGCAGATCGGGGTCTTTCAGATGCGCCTCCAGCCAATCGGTGGAGACAAGCGTTTTCGGATCGTCCATCGTCCGGCACCCCTTGCTGCTCTGCGGTTTCCTTAACCGGGCAAGGGGAACGGGGCAAGCCGATCCTCAGCCGCCCTGCTTCAGAAGCCGCTGCTTCTGGCGGTCCCAGTCGCGCTTGGCCTCGGTGGCGCGCTTGTCAGCCAGTTTCTTGCCCTTGGCGATGCCCAGTTTCAGCTTCACGATGCCACGGTCGTTGAAATACATCAGCATCGGAACAATCGTCATGCCCTCGCGCCCGACAGCATTCCACAGCCGCGACAGTTCCTTTTTCGACACCAGAAGCTTGCGGCGGCGGCGTTCCTCATGGCCAAAGATGCCCGCCTGTTTGTAGGATGCGATATAGCCGTTGATCAGCCACAGCTCGCCACCTTCGACGCTGGCATAGCTTTCGGCGATGTTTGACTGCCCGGTGCGCAAAGATTTCACCTCGGACCCGGTCAGGATGATCCCCGCCTCAAGATCGCTCTCGATAGCGTAGTCGAACCGCGCCCGGCGGTTTTCGGCGATAATCTTGGAGTTGGGGTCTGATTTCTGGGCCATGATCGCTAGCAGATAGTCGCCCCCGCGCGCCCTGTCCAGTGCGGGGGGGGGCTTGACCGGGCGGGGCGCGGCAGGCTAGCGCGGCATCAGGGAGGGGCCATGGTCACGCAAATCGCGCTTGGGTCCGGGTTGATGCTGATTTCGATCCTGATCGCTGCGCTCAGCGCGCTGGCGATGGAATGGCTTTTTTCCCGCGCCCATGACTGGATGCTGCGCGAACCCCACGGGCCAAAGCTGATGGCGGTGGTGCTGCTGGCCGCTTTATGGGTGCTGGTGATCATGACTGCGGGGGTCTGGGTCTGGGCTGTGGCCTATTTATGGCTGGGCATCTTTCCGACGGTCGAGGAGGCCGTCTACTTCTCGCTCGTCTCATTCACCACGCTGGGTTACGGCGATGTGCTGCTGCCCCAGGAATGGCGCATTCTGGGTGGGCTGGCGGCGGCCAACGGGCTGTTGAACATCGGTCTGCTGACCGCGCTTCTGGTCGAAGCACTACGACACACGCGGCTGGAACAGGTCCAGCACCGGCGCAGTCGCAAGACCGTGGACTAAAGCCCCAGCACGTCGAGCATATCATATTCGCCGGGCTTCTGGCCCTGCCCCCACAGCGCCGCCCGCAACGCGCCGCGGGCAAAGATGGCGCGGTCGGTGGCGACATGGCGCAGGATCACCCGCTCGCCTTCACCGGCAAAGATCACATCATGTTCACCCACGATGTCGCCGCCCCGGATCGACGAAAAACCGATGGCGCCACGCGCCCGCGCCCCGGTCAGCCCGTCGCGGCCGGCCTCGCGATTCTGGGCCAGATCGACGCCGCGCCCCTCGGCGGCGGCCTGCCCCAGCATCAGTGCCGTGCCCGAGGGCGCATCGACCTTCATCCGGTGATGCGCCTCGACCACCTCGACATCCCAATCGGCATCCAGCGCGGCGGCCACGCGTTTGGTCAGTTGCACCAGCAGGTTGACGCCAAGGCTCATGTTACCCGCCCGCACGATCACCGCATGCCGGGCGGCGGCCTTCAGTGCCGCCAGATGGGCGGGCTCGAACCCCGTGGTGCCGATCACATGCACCGCACGGGCCTGCGCGGCAAGCGCCGCAAATTCCACCGTCGCCGCGGGCGCGGTAAAGTCGATCACCGCCTGCGCAGTCGCAAATGCCTCCAGCGGGTCATCGGTCACGATCACGCCATTGGCCGCGCCGCCCAGGGCGGCTCCCAGATCCTGCCCGACCCAGCCATGGCCTGCGCGTTCCACCGCGCCAACCAGCCGCGCCTTGCCCGATGCGGCCACCATGGCCGCCAGCATGCGGCCCATACGGCCGGAAACCCCGGTAATCACAACGCCCGGCAGATCGGTCATGGCGGTCCTCCTTGATGATCGGCAAGCTTTAGCCCGGTGCGCGGCGCTTGGCAAAGCCCCGTTGCGGGGGCGGCGTCCATGCCCTACATGGAGCGCATGGCACAATCGCGCTTTTCCCATGGGCATGGCCCCTCGCAACGTCAGCTTCGCGTCGGCGAACTGATCCGACGCACCCTGTCCGACGTGCTGCTGCGTGGCGATGTGCATGACCCGGACCTCAACCGCATCTCGATCACCGTGGGCGAGGTGCGCACCTCGCCCGACCTCAAGGTGGCCACCGCCTACGTGGCGCCCTTGGGCGGCGAAGGCGCCGATGACATGCTCAAGGCGCTGCGCCGCAACAAGGGCGAGTTGCGCCATCTGGTCGCCAAGGGGCTGACGCTGAAATTTGCGCCCGAATTGCGGTTTCAGATTGACGAAACCTTTGACCGGCTGGATGAAACTCGCCGCATGTTCGCCGACGAACGTGTGCAGCGCGACATCGCGCAGCCCGACAGCGACGATGAAACCGACGCTTGAGGCGCTGGCGCTGATCGCGCTGGCCACTCCGGCGCTGGCCGAACCTTGCCGCGACCTGACCCATGACGGCACCTCTTATACCGTCTGCGAGGTGACCGCCCCCGCCGATCTGCGGCTGTGGTGGCAGGCGCCCGACGGGTTGCCCGTGGCTACGTTCGAGCGGTTGCAGGCAGGGCTTGCGCCCGGCGAAACCATCGCTTTTGCAATGAATGCCGGGATGTATCACCCGGATCGGCGCCCCGTCGGACTTTATGTCGAGAATGGCACTCAGGCGGCGCCGATCGTCACGCGCGAAGGGCCGGGCAACTTTGGCCTGCTGCCCAACGGCGTTTTCTGCATCGCCAACCGATTTGCCGTGATCGAATCGCGCGCCTATGCCGCTACCGGCCCGGAGTGCCGCTTTGCCACCCAGTCGGGGCCGATGCTGGTGATCGACGGCGCGCTTCACCCCCGCTTCGTGCCCGACAGTGACAGCCTGAACACCCGCAACGGCGTGGGGGTTTCCGCCGATGGCGACACCGCATGGTTTGCCATCTCGAACGCGCCGGTGACATTTCACGCCTTTGCCCGGCTGTTCCGGGATGAGCTGGGGGCAGCGAATGCGCTGTATCTTGACGGCTCGGTGTCGCGCCTGTTCGCGCCGGGGCTGGGGCGCGCGGATACCGGGGCGCCGATGGGGCCAATCGTGGGGCTTGTGGCGCAGGCACGTTGACGGCCCGGCCCGCAGGGGCTAGCACGCGGCCTTCGCAGCAAGGGGGCGATCATGGCACGCAAAAAGGGACGCGACATTTCCGGCTGGCTGGTGGTGGACAAGCCTGCGGGCGTCACCTCGACCATGGTCGTCAACAAGGTCCGCTGGGCGCTGGACGCGAAAAAGGCAGGCCACGCCGGCACGCTCGACCCCGCCGCGACCGGGGTTCTGGCGGTGGCGCTGGGCGAGGCCACCAAGACCGTGCCCTACATCACCGATGCGCTGAAATGCTACTGCTTCACCGTGCGGCTGGGGGCGGCCACCAACACCGACGATGCCGAGGGCGAGGTGATCGCCACGTCCGACATCCGACCCGCGGATGACGCCATCGCCGCCGCCCTGCCCGCCTTCACCGGTGAGATCATGCAGGTGCCGCCGCAGTTTTCCGCCGTGAAGGTCGATGGTGAACGCGCCTATGCGCTGGCCCGCGCCGGCGAAGAGATGGATCTGGCCGCCCGCCCGCTGTGGGTGGAAAGCCTGACGCTGATCGCCCGCCCCGACCCCGATACGGTGGAACTGGAAATGGTCTGCGGCAAGGGTGGCTATGTGCGGTCGATCGCCCGCGATCTGGGCGCCAAGCTGGGCTGCCTTGGCCATGTGCTGTGCCTGCGCCGGGTCTGGTCGGGGCCGTTCGACGCCGAAGACGGGATCAGCATGGAAGAGATCGAGCGGCTGGCCCGCACCCCCGACCTTGAGGCGCACCTTCTGCCGCTGGAGGTGGGCCTTGCCGATCTGCCCGAGGTCAAGGCAACCCCCGAAGGCGCGGTGCGGCTGAAGAACGGCAACCCCGGCATGGTGTTTGCGTCGGAAGCCGAGTGGGGCGAGGAGGCCTGGGCCAGCTTTCAGGGTCAGCCGGTCGCCGTGGGCATCTACAAATCCGGCGAATTGCACCCCAGTCGGGTGTTCAACCTGTGACCGGCGCGCCCGACCCCGCGGCGCAGCATGACCCCGGCGGGCGGGTGCGCATCCGCCTGCCCGACGGGGTGGCGGGCGAGGCGCAGTTTTCGCCCTGCGGGCGCTATCGCCAGACCCTTGTGCGCGACTGGACACCCGCGGGCACCGTGCCGCGGGCTGTGGTGTTTGTTGGCATGAACCCCTCGGTCGCCGATGCGGCAGTGTCAGACCCGACCTGCCACCGCGAACTGGGCTTTGCGCGCCGCTGGGGCTTTACCCGCTATCTCAAGGCCAACATGCTGGACTGGCGCGCCACCTCGCCGCGCGATCTGCCCGCCGATCCGGGCCTTGCCGCCAGCCCCGCAAACCTGCCCGCGATCCTTGCACTGGCGGCCGAGGCCGAACAGGTGGTGCTGGCTTACGGCAAGCTGGCCCCGCGCTATTCCCCGGTGGTGGCCACGACGCTGGAGGCGCTGCGCGCCACCGGCAAGCCACTGTTCTGCCTTGGCCGCAACGCCGACGGCTCGGCCAAACACCCGCTTTACCTGCGCGCCGACAGCCCGCTGATCGCGTTCTAGGCCGGGCCGCACAGGGAAAACACTTCCCTTTTCGCGCGATTTCCCCTATAGGCGCGCATCTGCCCCGCGTGGCAGAGCCAAGGGCCCTGCTGGACGACATCCCGGCTTGTGCCGTCACACCAACCTTACAGGAGAACCCGATGTCGATCACCGTTGAAGAAAAAGCCCGTCTGATCAAGGACTATGCCACCAAGGAAGGCGACACCGGTTCGCCCGAGGTTCAGGTGGCCATCCTGTCGTCGCGCATCGCGACGCTGACCGAGCACTTCAAAAGCCACAAGAAGGACAACCACTCGCGTCGTGGCCTTCTGATGATGGTCGCCCAGCGCCGCAAGCTGCTGGACTACCTCAAGTCCCGCGACGAAGCGCGCTATACCGCGCTGATCGGTCGTCTGGGCCTGCGCCGCTGATCTGACGGAACGCGCCCTGCGGGGCGCGTTTCTCTTTCGACCTGCGCGGCTTGCGTGGGTGTCGGCCTCCCCACCGGGCTTCATGGGGCGGGCAGCCGGGAAAGGAAAAGAAGCCACGGGCATGGGGCCCGTACGCAACCGGCGCGGGGAGGGTCCTCGCGCATCTATAGGAAAAGATATGTTCAACGTTACTCGGAAATCCATCCAGTGGGGTCAGGAAACCCTGACGCTGGAAACCGGCAAGATCGCGCGTCAGGCGGATGGTTCGGTCATCGCCACGCTGGGGGAAACCTCGGTCATGGCCAACGTGACCTTCGCCCGCGAAGCCAAGCCGGGGCAGGATTTCTTCCCGCTGACCGTGCACTACCAGGAAAAATACTATGCCGCGGGCAAGGTGCCCGGCGGCTTCTTCAAGCGTGAAGGCCGTCCTTCGGAAAAGGAAACGCTGACCTCGCGCCTGATTGACCGCCCGATCCGCCCGCTGTTCGTCGAAGGTTTCAAGAACGAGGTGCTGATCATCTGCACCGTTCTGAGCCATGATCTGGTGAACGACCCCGACATCGTGGCGATGATCGCCACCTCGGCGGCGCTGACGATTTCGGGCGTGCCCTTCATGGGCCCGATCGGCGCGGCGCGCGTCGGCTTCTCGCATGGCGCCTATGTCCTGAACCCCGAAGTGTCCGACATGGACAACCTGCGCATGAACCCCGAGCAGCGGCTTGACCTGGTCATCGCGGGCACCAAAGACGCAGTGATGATGGTCGAATCCGAAGCCTATGAGCTTTCGGAAGACGAGATGCTGGGCGCCGTCGAATTTGGCCACAAGGCGATGCAGCCGGTGATCGACCTGATCATCGACTTTGCCGAAGAAGCCGCCAAAGAGCCGTTCGATTTCCAAGCGCCCGACTATTCGGCGCTCTATGCCAAGGTCAAATCGCTGGGCGAGGCGCAGATGCGTGCAGCCTTCGCGATCAAGGACAAGCAAGAGCGTGTGAACGCCATTTCCGCCGCCCGCGATGCCGTAAAAGCGGCTCTGGGCGAGGATGAACTGGCCGACATCAACCTCGGCTCGGCGTTCAAGAAGCTGGAAGCCTCGATCCTGCGCGGCGACATCATCAACGGCGGCCCGCGCATCGACGGGCGCGACACCCGCACCGTGCGCCCGATCGTGTCGGAAGTGGGCATCCTGCCGCGCACCCATGGCTCGGCGTTGTTCACCCGCGGCGAAACGCAGGGTCTGGTCATCACCACGCTGGGCACCGGCGATGATGAACAGATCATCGACGCGCTGCACGGCAACTCGCGCTCCAACTTCATGCTGCACTATAACTTCCCGCCGTATTCGGTCGGCGAAGTGGGCCGCTTCGGCCCTCCGGGACGGCGTGAGATCGGGCATGGCAAGCTGGCTTGGCGCGCGCTTCAGGCGGTGCTGCCCGCACCGACCGACTTCCCCTACACCATCCGCGTCGTGTCCGAGATCACCGAATCGAACGGTTCGTCCTCTATGGCCTCGGTCTGCGGTGGCTCGCTGTCGATGATGGATGCGGGCGTTCCGCTGAAGGCGCCGGTGGCGGGTGTAGCGATGGGCCTGATCCTGGAAGATGACGGCAAATGGGCCGTGCTGACCGACATCCTTGGCGACGAGGATCACCTCGGCGACATGGACTTCAAGGTGGCCGGCACCGACAAGGGCATCACCTCGCTGCAAATGGACATCAAGATCGCCGGCATCACCCCCGCGATCATGAAACAGGCGCTGGCGCAGGCGAAAGACGGCCGGATGCACATTCTGGGCGAAATGGCCAAAGCGCTGACCGCTGGCCGTCAGGAATTCTCGGCGCATGCGCCGCGGATCGAGACGATGCAGATCCCGACCGACAAGATCCGCGAAGTGATCGGCTCGGGCGGCAAGGTGATCCGCGAGATCGTGGAAACCTCGGGCGCCAAGGTCGATATCAACGACGACGGCGTGATCAAGATCGCATCGGCCAATGCCGATTCGATCAAGAAGGCCTATGACATGATCTGGTCGATCGTGGCCGAACCCGAAGAAGGCAAGGTCTACACCGGCAAGGTGGTGAAACTGGTTGATTTTGGCGCCTTCGTCAACTTCTTCGGCAAGCGTGATGGTCTGGTCCATGTGTCGCAGATTTCGGGCAAGCGCCTGAACCATCCGAACGAACTGCTGAAAGAAGGGCAGGAAGTGAAGGTCAAGCTGCTGGGCTTTGACGACCGCGGCAAGGTGCGCCTGGGCATGAAGATGGTCGATCAGGAAACCGGCGAGGAAATCTCGCCTGAAAAGGCAAAAGAAGACTCGGCCGAGGCCTGAGCGTTTCATCAGACAGAAAAGGCCCCGGAGCGATCCGGGGCCTTTTGCATTGCCGTCTGTGCGGCGCTCAGGCGGGCAGGGCCACCGTGCGCAGATAGGGCAGAACCTCGTTCACCGCGCCAAAGCGGGCCGTTGCATCGGCGGTGCTGACGTTCAGCCGCACGATCACATCGTCGCCCGGCGTCCAGTCGGCGGGGGTGGCGATGGGCAGGCGGTCAGCGGCCTGCACCGCATCCAGCGCGCGCAGGATTTCGGCAAAGTTGCGGCCCACCGTCATCGGGTAGATCAGCATCAGCCGGATTTTCTTGTCCGGGCCGATGATGAATGTGGTGCGAACCGAAGCGCTGTCGGCTGCGGTGTCGCCACCGGGCAGGTAGGCCTCGGCGGGCAGCATGTCATACAGCTTGGCCACGGTCAGCGCGGTGTCGTCGATGATCGGAAAATCGGCGGGGCTTCCCGAGACCATCTCGATATCGGATTTCCAGCGCATATGCTCTTCGACCGTATCGACCGAAACACCCATCACCTTGGTGTTACGTTTGGCGAATTCACCGGCCAGTTGGGCAACCGCACCGAATTCGGTGGTGCAGACCGGGGTAAAATCCTTCGGGTGCGAAAACAGGATCGCGTAACTGTCGCCGATCCAGTCATGCAGGTTGATCTGCCCCTGCGTCGAATCGACGGTGAAATCGGGGGCCATGTCGTTGATGCGTAGCGCCATTGGGAAATCCTTTATTATGGATGTATATTTCTTCGCCGTGTTAGCCGATCTGTGCGACAACTGCATCCGCTAGTTTAGACACATTCCAGTTATCTTGCCGCCGCAGCCCCCGCCACAGCAATGCGCGGCGAGATCGGGCACCTTTGGGTTGCTTGCACAAAATCGTGGCGCAACGAAACCAGCCTTTGACAAATCACTGGCGGCGCGTGTCCCTTGGAAGGCATCCAAAGGGGGGCGCAATGGCCGAATGCCAGCCTGGGACCGACCCGGTCGATTTGTTCATCATCGGCGGCGGCATCAACGGCTGCGGCATTGCCCGCGACGCGGCGGGGCGCGGGCTGTCGGTCGCGCTGGCGGAACAGGGCGATCTGGCGCAGGCGACGTCGTCAGCCTCGACCAAGCTGTTTCATGGCGGGCTGCGGTATCTGGAATATTTCAAACTGCGGCTGGTGCGCGAGGCGTTGGCCGAGCGCGAAACCCTGCTGGTCGCCATGCCGCACATCAGTTGGCCCCTGCGCTTTGTGCTGCCGCTTAGCCCCGCAATGCGGTTTGAGGCCGACACCCCCTCGTCGCAGCTGCTGGCAAGGGTGATGCCCTGGATGAAGGGGCGGCGCCCGGCCTGGCTGTTGCGGCTGGGGCTGTGGGTCTATGACCGCCTGGGCGGGCGCCGCATCCTGCCGGCCGCCCGCAGCCTCGATCTGCGGCACGATCCGGCGGGCCGAGCCTTGCAGGCCAAATACACCCGCGCGTTCGAATATTCAGATGCCTGGGTCGATGACAGCCGCCTGGTCGTGCTGAACGCGCGCGATGCGGCGGCGCGCGGGGCGCGTATCATGGTCGGCACCCGCGTGACCGCAGCGCGGCGCGCGGGCGATCTGTGGCAGATCACCACCCATGGCCCTGCGGGCGTGGCAACCCATCGCGCCCGCGCGCTGGTCAACGCCGCGGGGCCATGGGTGGGCGATGTGATCCGCGACACGCTGGGGATCGTCAGCCCCGAAGGCGTGCGGCTGGTGCGCGGCAGTCACATCGTGACCCGGCGCCTGTTTGACCACGACCGCGCTTATTTCTTTCAGGGCAGCGACGGTCGCATCATCTTTGCCATTCCCTATGAGCAGGATTTCACCCTGATCGGCACCACCGATCAGGACCAGTCGGCCCCGCCTGAAACAGCCAGGTGCACCGAGGCAGAGGCCGCCTATCTGTGCGCCTTCGCCTCGGCCTATTTCGCCCGGCCTGTCACCCCCGCCGATATCGTCTGGCGGTATTCCGGGGTGCGCGCGCTTTATGACGATGGCGCCGCCTCGGCCAGTGCGGCAACGCGCGATTATGTGCTGCGGCTGGACCGGCAGGGCCCTGCACTGCTGAATGTATTTGGCGGCAAGATCACCACCTATCGCCGTCTGGCCGAGGCCGCGCTGGACCGGCTGGCCCCGGCTTTTCCCGGCTTGCCCGGCCGCTGGACAGCGCGGGTGCCGCTGCCGGGCGGCGATTTTCCGCATGACGGGGTCGCGGCGCTGACCGCATCGCTGCGCGCCGACTATCCGTTTCTTGCACCCGACTGGGCTGCACGGCTGATCCGCGCCTATGGCACCGAGGCGCCCGCAGTTCTGGGCGGGGCGCGCAGCCGAACCGATCTGGGCCGCGATTTCGGCGCAACCCTGACCGAGGCGGAATTGCGCTGGATGATGACCCGCGAATATGCTCGCAGCGCAGATGATGTGATCTGGCGCCGCTCGAAACTGGGGCTGCGGCTGGGCGCTGATCAGGTGGCGGCGATTGCCGCCTTCATGGCGCAAGCCCAAAACCCCGACTGACCGGAGGACATGATGCCGTTCATCCTTGCCATAGATCAGGGCACAACCTCATCGCGCGCGATCCTGTTTGATGCTGGCCTAAGCGTGCGAGCCGTTGCGCAGCAAGAGTTTCGCCAGATCTATCCCGCCCCCGGCTGGGTGGAACATGACCCCGCCGACCTTTGGGCCAGCGTCGCGGCAACTGCCCGCGCGGCGGTGGAACGCGGCGGAATTGATCCGCGCAAGATTGCCGCAATCGGCATCACCAACCAGCGGGAAACGACCCTTGTGTGGGACCGCACCACGGGCACACCTTTGCACAACGCCATCGTCTGGCAGGACCGCCGCACCGCCCCCGCCTGCGACCGGCTGCGCGCCGAGGGGCTGGAACCCGAGGTGACCGCGAAGACGGGCCTTTTGCTGGACCCCTATTTCTCGGCCACCAAGATCGGCTGGATACTGGACCACGTGCAAGGCGCACGGCGGCGGGCCGAGGCAGGCGACCTGGCCTTTGGCACCGTCGACAGCTTCCTGATCTGGAAGCTGACGGGCGGGCGCGTCCATGCCACCGACGCCACCAATGCCGCGCGCACGATGCTGTATGACATCGGCGTGGGCGCATGGGACGCGGGGCTTTGCGCCGCCTTTGGCGTGCCCATGGCGATGCTGCCCGAGGTGCGCGACTGCGCCGCCCCCTTTGGCATGACACGGGCCGACCTGTTCGGGCACGAAATCCCTGTCTTGGGCGTTGCCGGCGATCAGCAGGCGGCAACGCTGGGGCAGGCCTGCTTTGCCCCAGGCATGATGAAGGCCACCTACGGTACCGGCTGTTTTGCCCTGCTGAACACCGGCGCCGACCGCGTGACCAGCCACAACCGCCTGCTGACCACCATCGCTTACCGGTTGAACGGGCAGACGACCTATGCGCTGGAAGGCTCAATCTTCATTGCGGGCGCGGTGGTGCAATGGCTGCGCGACGGGCTGAGGATGATCCGCGAGGCAGGCGAGACCCAGGCGCTGGCCGGGGCCGCAGACCCCGCACAGCAGGTGGTTCTGGTGCCCGCCTTTACCGGGCTGGGTGCGCCCTACTGGCGGCCCGACTGTCGTGGCGCAATCTATGGGCTGACGCGCAACTCGGGGCCCGCGGAACTGGCGCGCGCGGCGCTGGAAAGCGTGGGCTTCCAGACCCGCGACCTGCTGGAGGCGATGCGCGCCGACTGGCCGGGCGCCACTGGCGCGGTGCTGCGGGTGGATGGCGGCATGGCCCGGTCAGACTGGGCGATGCAGTTTCTGGCCGACATTCTGGGCGCCCCGGTGGACCGGCCGCGGGTGACGGAAACCACTGCGCTGGGGGCCGCATGGCTGGCGGGGATGCAGGCGGGCCTGTGCCCCGGCCCCGACGGGTTCAGTGCAGGCTGGGCGCTGGAACGCCGCTTTGCCCCGCAGATGGACGCCGCCCCCCGCGCCGAGAAATACGCCCGCTGGCAACGCGCAGTGGCCGCCACGATGACGGTGTGAGGCGAACAAAAAGCCGCCCGACCTTTGCGGGCCGGGCGGCAGAGCCTGAGTTGCGAAGGGACGCGTCTCAGGGATCAGCGTTTTGCATCGGCCTCTTCGGCAATGCGGCGGTCATTCAGCATTTCCAGCCACATCGCATTGGCAACGGCAATCAGCGCCGCCAGCGGCAGACCGAGGATCCAGGCGAAATACCACATCTTGTGTCTCCTCAGTAAACGGTATGGCTGTTGTCAGTGATGTCTTTCTCCGTCACCTTGCCCCACAGCACCTTATAGACCCATGCCGTATAGGCGAGGATCATCGGCATGAAGATCAGCGCCGAGATCAGCATCACGAACAGCGTCAGATGCGAGGACGAACTGTCCCACACCGTCAGCGAGGCTGCGGGCATCTTAGACGAGGGGAGGATGAACGGGAACATCGTCAGGCCAACCGACGAAATCACGCCAAAGATGCCCAGCTTGGACCACAACAGCGTTGACACCTCGCGGGTAGACCGCAGCCCCAGCACCGCCAGCGCAAGGCCCACAAAGCCCAGCACCGGGGCGATGATGATCCAAGGGCGTTCGGCATAGGCCGACAGCCAGCTTGCCGTGCGCACCACTTCGGAATGCAGCGGGTTCGACGGCCCGTCTTTGACCACCTCACCCACGATCGCATAGCCTTGGATGCCGAAGGCCAGCCAAAGGCCCGCGGCCGCATAGGTTGCAATCGCCACAATCCCCGCGACCGCCCCGATCGAGCGGGCGCGCGCCTGCACCGGGCCTTCGGCTTTCAGCGCCAGCCATGCCGCACCGTGCATCATCAGCATCGACAGCGACACCACGCCAACAAGGATCGAGAACGGATTCAGCAGGCCCAGAAACTTGCCGTAAAAGGTGCCTTCATACATCGGCATCAGATCATCGGTCAGGTGGAAGGGCACACCCAGCAGCACGTTGCCCACCGCGACACCAAAGATCACCGGAGGCACCGCGCCACCCACGAACAGCGCCCAGTCCCACGAGCTGCGCCACAGCTTGCTGTCGCGCTTGGACCGGTATTTGAAGCCCACCGGACGCAGGATCAGCGCCGCCAGAACCGCAAACATCGCCAGGTAGAAGCCCGAGAAGCTGACCGCATAAAGCGGCGGCCAGGCGGCAAAGATCGCGCCCCCGCCAAGGATGAACCAAACCTGGTTCCCTTCCCAGACCGGGCCAACGGTGTTGATCGCCACGCGGCGTTCGGTATCGGTGCGCCCGACGAAAGGCAGCAGAGCCCCCACGCCAAAATCGAACCCGTCAGTCAGCGCAAAACCGATCAGAAGCACACCCAGAAGCAGCCACCAGATCACGCGCAGCAGTTCAAAACTCAGAAGTTCATGCAAGATCATGGCTGATTACTCCGCAGGCATGACGACAGGGTCGCCCAAGGTAGACAGGCGGCGTTCGTGCGTGCGCGTCCATTCCTCGGTTTCGGCCACATCCATATAGGGGCCTTTCTTGATGTATTTGATCATCAAGCCCATCTCGATGATGAACAGGATCGAGTAGAAGGTGACAAAGCCTGCAAGCGTTATGGCCAGATCTGTCACCGACAGATGGCTGACCGACATGGCCGTGGGCAGAACCCCGTCCACCGTCCAGGGTTGGCGCCCGAATTCGGCGGTGAACCAGCCCATTTCGGCGGCAATCCACGGCGCGGGAATGACGATGACCGCCATCCGCAGCGCCCAACGCGGGTAGTTCATGCCCTTCCAGTTCGTGACCACAAAGAAGTAGCCCAGAACCGCGATGAAGGCAAAGCCGAGGCCGACCATGATACGGAACGACCAGAACAGCGGCCAGACGGTGGGAATGGTGTCTTCCGCCGCCATCAGGATCTGTTCTTCGGTCGCCAGACGCGGGTCATCGATATAGCGCTTCAAGAGGAAGGCAAAGCCCAGATCGGCCGAGTGGTTCTCGAACGACAGCTTGACGGATTCGTCCACAACGCCCTTGGCCTCGCGGATTTTCATCAGGTCGTCATAGGCGATCATCCCCGAGCGTATCCGCGTGATCGCGTTCTGCTCAAGTTCGGCAATGCCCGGAATCGCGGTATCAAGCGAGCGGGTGCCGATCATACCCATCACATAGGGGATATGCACCGCATAGTGCGTCTCGCGCGCTTCCTGATCGGGGAAACCAAAGGCGGTGAAGCTGGCGGGGGCTTCTTCGGTGTGCCACATGCCCTCGATGGCGGCCAGTTTCATCTTCTGGCTGTGGGTCGCCGAATAGCCCGACTCGTCGCCCAGAATCACGACCGACAGCGCCGAGGCCAAGCCAAAAGCCGCTGCCACCGCGATCGACCGGCGCGCCAGCTCGATGTGCCGTCCCTTCAGCATGTACCACGCCGAAACGCCCAGAACAAAGATCGACGCCGTCACATAGCCCGCCGAAACGGTATGAACGAATTTCGCCTGCGCCACTTCGTTGAACATCACCTCGAAGAACGAAGTCATCTCCATCCGCATCGACAGCGGGTTGAATTCGGCCCCCACCGGGTTCTGCATCCAGCCATTGGCGATCAGAATCCAAAGCGCCGAAAAGTTCGACCCGATCGCAACCAGCCAGGTCACGATCATGTGGGCCACCTTCGACATCTTGTCCCAGCCAAAGAACATCAAACCGACGAACGTGGCTTCCATGAAGAAGGCCATCAGCCCTTCGATAGCCAGCGGAGCCCCGAAGATATCGCCGACATAGTGGCTGTAGTAGCTCCAGTTCATCCCGAACTGGAATTCCATCGTGATGCCAGTCGCCACACCCAACACAAAGTTGATGCCGAACAGCGTTGCCCAGAATTTCGTCATCTGCCGCCAGATTGGGCGGTTGGTCATGACGTAAACCGTCTCCATGACCGCCACGATGATCGACAGACCAAGCGTCAGCGGCACGAAGAGGAAGTGATACATCGCTGTCATCGCAAATTGCAGGCGCGACAGCTCGACGACATCAAGCTCCATTTCTTCACTCCAGTTGCCCTCGAAGCGGAGGGCGTAATAGATAGAGAAACGGTATATTATAATTCTTCTATGTATAATTGATGCAGATCAAAGAATCATCCCGGTCTGCAATTTTTTGTCGCAGGCGTCAGGTCGTCGCAGCCGCTTGATCCAGCCTTAGCAGACGGTCGGAAAACTCTTGTTCCACAGCGCGATGCGACGCGATCAGCAGCGCGGCGGCAGGCAATTCGTGGCGAATCCCGCGCAGCACGGCCTCGGCGGTGGGCCGGTCCAGCCCCTCGGTAGGCTCGTCCAGCAACAGCACTTGCGGGCGGCGAAGAATCGCGCGGGCCAGTGTCAGCCGCCGCGCCTCGCCGCCCGACAGGCCCGCGCCGCCGTCGCCCAGCCGCGCCGAAAGCCCGCCGTTCTGCGCAACCACCCCGGTCAGTTGCACCGCCTCAAGCACCGCCATTGCCTCGGCCTCGGTCAGATCGGGGCGGGCCAGCGCCAGCGCCTCGAACACCGTCCCCCGCATCAGCGCCGCGCGCTGCGGCAACAGCGCCAGCCGGGCGCGCAGGTCGGCCTCGGGCCAGTCGGCCAGCGGCTGACCCGCCAGCAGCACCCGGCCCGCATCCGGCGCGATCAGCCCCGCCGCGAGCGCGAGCACCAGCGATTTGCCACTGCCGCTGCGCCCGGTCATCGCGACGCATTCCCCGGCGGCCAGGTCAAACGACAGCGCATCCAGCACAGGGCGCGACGACCCCGGCGCCGCCAGCGACACGCCCGCAAAGGCCAGCGCCGGGGCCGTCGGATCGGGGCGCGGCGCGGCGACGGCGGCCGCGGGGGCCGGAGCCGGGTCCGGGGCGGCCAGCAGCCGCTCGACCCGGCGGGCGGCGTCCATCATCCGCCCCAGATCGGCCATGCCCCGGCGCAGCGGCCCGGTGATTTCGCCCAAGGCAAGCGTGGCAAAGAACCCCAGCGCTAGCGCCGCAACCGAAATCTGCCCCGCCTGCGCCAGACCCGAGCCCAGCCACAGCGCCCCCGCCGCCGCCAGCGTCACCGTGACCGACAGCGCAAACCCCGCGCGCCGCTCCACCCGGTTGACCTGATCGCGGGCAGAATGCAGGCGCGCCTCGGCCTCAAGAACGGCCATGCGTTGCATGTGCAACCGACCCTGCACCGCCAGATCGGACGCGGCGCGCAGGGCATCGATCAGCCGCATCCGAAACGCCTGTTGTGCCAGTTCCGCCCGGCGCGAGGGGGCCAGCGCCCGGCGCCCGGCCCAGATCAGGGCTGCCGCCGCGCCCAGCGTAAAGCTGGCCACCGACCACAGTGCCACCGCGGGCGCCACCAGCCACGCCAGCATCGCCCCGGAAATCGCCAGCGTCACCGCTCCCGCCGCAAGCGGCATCGCCAGCCGCAGCGCGACCCCGTCCAGCGCATCGACATCGGCGGTCAGCCGGTTCAGCGTCTGCGCCCCGCGCAGGCGCAGCATCTGGCCATAGGGCAGGCGCTGCAACCGCTCCAGCAAGGCCACGCGCAGGCTGGCCAACACCCGCAGTACCGCGTCATGGGTAATCAACCGTTCGCCATAGCGCGCCGCAGTGCGCCCCAGCGCCAGCATCCGCACCCCGGCCGACGGGCGGAACACGTCAAAGACCAGCCCCAGCCCCAGCATGCCCGCAAGCCCTGCGGCGGTGATGAACCAGCCCGACAGGCCCAGAAGCGCCACCCCCGCCATCAGCACCACCGCCGACAGCGCCACCCCGCGCAACAGCGCGGCACGTTCGGCGCGCCACATCCGGCGCAGAATTGCCCGCAAGGCCCGCATCAGACCGCCCCCTCCAGCGCAACCACCCGGCCCATCCGCGCGGCCAGCCGCGCATCATGGGTGGCCACGATCAGCGTGGCCCCGCCCGCAGCCAGCGCCAGCAGCGCCTCGGTTACTTCGGTGGCGGTTTCCTCGTCCAGATCGGCTGTCGGTTCATCGGCCAGCACTACCTGCGGCGCGGCCAGCGCGACGCGCGCCAGCATCAGCCGCCGCGCCTCGCCGCCCGACACCCCGGCCCCGGTTTCGCCCAGACGCGCCAGCAGGCCGCGCGGCAACCGCGCCACCACGCCATCAGCCCGCGCCAGCCGCAGCGCCGCCGCCATGGCCGCAGGCGCCACCGGCCCCGCCGACAGCGTCGTCCGCAGGCTTCCGGCCAGAAAATGCGGCACCTGCGGCAGCCAGCCCAGCCGCGCCCGCCAGGCATCGGCCGTGTCAGGGCCAAGTGGCTGGCCCGCGACCCGGATTTCCCCCTGATCGGGGGCCTGAAGGCCGGCAATCAGCGCCAAGGCGGTGCTTTTGCCCACGCCGCTGGGGCCGGTCAGCGCCAGCGCTTCGCCAGGTGCCACGGTCAGATCGGGCAGCCGCAGCCAGCGACCGGCGATCTGCACCGCCACCCCCCGCAACGCAATTTCCGGCGCGCCGGGCAGCGGCGCAACCGCAGCCCCCGCGCCCAGCATCAGCGCCCCGCGCCCGGCCTCCAGCGCCGCCATCTCTTCGGCCACGGCCTCGGCGGCGGCTTTGTCGTGCCAGGCGGCGGCCATATCGCGCAGCGGCTCAAAGAAGGCAGGGGCCAGCAGGATCAGAAAGATCCCCTCGCCCACCGACAGCCCGCCCCAACTGCCCCAGCCCAGCGCCCCCAGCAAATGAAAGCCCACATAGACCGCCACCATCGCCACCCCGATGGCCGAAAACAGTTCCAGCACCGCCGAGGACAAAAACGCCAGCCGCAGCACCGCCATGGTGCGCGCGCGCAAATCTTCGGCCGCGGCGCGAAACCCCTCGACCACCCGGCTTGATGCCGCCAGCAGCCGGATATCGACCAGCGCCTGAAGCCGTTCCAGCAGCAGCGTGTTCAGTGTGCCCACCTCGGCCAGTTGGCGGGCGCTGGCCTCTTTCGCGGCCATACCCACCAGCGCCATGAACACCGGAATCAGCGGCCCCGAGACCACAAAGATCAGCACGACAACCCAGCTTAGCGGCAGCGCCGCCGCCAGAATCGCCAGCGGCACCACCCGCGCCCGCAGCATGGCCGGGCGCAACCGGATCAGCCACGGCCCCAGCAGCGCCAGCTTTTCGCTGGCAAGCGCGGCAACGGCGGCAGCCGCGGGACGTGACGGGTCTTTGGGTGCGCGGGCGGTTTCGGCGGCAACCAGATCGCGCCGGGCCAGCGACAGCGCCGCCTCGGCCCCCTCCATCAGCCAACGCGCAGCCAGCACCTCAAGCCCCGCGCGCACCAGCCCCAGCGCCGCAAATCCCGCCGTGCCCGCCAGCGGGCCGACCTGCGCCGATGCCGGGTCCAGCAGCCCCGCAATCACCGCAGCCACCAGCGCCGCCTGCGGCAGCCACAACAGCGACGCCGCGGCGGTGATCCAGCCAGCAGACTCCAGCCGGGCCGTTCGGGCCGCGGCGTAAAACCCCGCCAGCCAGCCCTTACTCGTTTCGGTCATTCCCTGCCCGCCCCCGCTGCGGCCTTGCGTCGCGCCTTACCTAGAGCGTGGGGGGCAGGAAAGGCAAGTCATTGCCGATCACACTTCAGCCTTGAGCCAGGACACAAAGCTGCGCGCAGACCGGCTCAGCGGCCCCGGCGGATAGACGACGTAAAAGCCGGTGCGATCATCGGGCAGTTCGTAAACCGGCACCAGACGGCCCGATTTCAGATCGTCAGCCACCAGCGCCGCGCTTTCCAGATGCAGCCCCAGCCCCTCGCGCACCGCCGACAAGGCAAGTTCCTCGTTCGGCAATTCGGTAAAACGCAACCCGTCGGGGTCAAGCCCGATGGATTGCAGCAGTTCCATCTGCTCGGGCCAGTCGGCCTCGCGCACCCAGGGCAGCGCGGCCATTTCGACGGGCGACAGGCTGGTGCGCCCGCCCAGCAGCGCAGGCGCGCCCACCACCACCTGCGGCGCGCGGGTCAGAAATTCGGCCCGCACACCGGGCCAATGGCCATCGCCAAAGCGAATGCCCAGCGCCACCCCCTCACGGCGCAGGTCGATCACCCGATGGTCGGGCAGCAGCGACAGCGAAATATCGGGGTGCTGTTTCCAGAACCGCGCCAGCCGCGGCATCAGCCAATGCGAGGCGAAAGCCGGCGGCAGCGTCACCGTCAACGGGCCACCGCCAGTTTCGGCCGCCAACCCCGCCAGCGCGGCCTGAATCGTGCCGAACCCCTCGCTCAGCGCCTGCGCCAGTCGCGCCCCCTCGGGCGAGATCTGAAGGCTGCGACCCTCGCGCCACATCAGCGGCAGGCCCAGAACCGCCTCCAGCGCGCGCACCTGCTGCGCCACGGCGGCATGGGTGACGTTCAATTCACGCGCGGCGGCGCTGAAGCCGCCGTTGCGGGCCGCCGCCTCAAAGGCACGCAGCGCGGCAAGGGGCGGCATCCGGCGCCAATCCAGACTGGGCATCTGCTACCTCAGCTAACAGCTTCACAAATTTCCTGACTCACCGTTCAGTTTTCATTCTGCTTATAATCGAGGCAATAGAGATGAAACAGGAGGGTCAGACCATGATCCGTATCTTAGCAGAAGTGATGACGATTGCCATTGGCGGCTATGCGCCGCGCCGGGCGCCCGAGGGTGTGCGCCCGCGTCGCTGACAGATTCAGGCGGTGATCGCCGCCAGCAACGCATGGTGGCGCGCGGTGTAATCCGCGCGCACCTCGGCAGGGGGCCGCAGCCGGATCGTCAGCCCCCGCGCCAGGACCGGGTCGGGGCGGTGAAACAGCCGGTTCGCCTCGGCCTCGGAAAACCCTGCAATCTGCACCGCTTCCAGCCAGGCCGACACCGCGTCTGCCTTTTTGATTTCGCGCTTGATCGGCACGGGCAGCGCCGCGGGCAAGCCAAAGCGCAGATGAACCGCCGCCATCAGCCGCGCGTCCAGTTCACCATAGGTCGGCCCGATCGCAGCCTTGACCGGGCTGATCATGTCGCCAATCACATATTCGGGTGCGTCATGCAGCAGCGCCGCCAACCGCCAGCGCGCCGCAATACCGGGGTTGGCGCGGGCAAAGATTTCCTCCACCAACAGCGAATGTTCGGCGACCGAATAGGCAAACTCGCCCCGCGTCTGCCCGTTCCAGCGCGCCACAAAGGCCAGACCATGCGCGATATCCTCGACCTCGATATCCATCGGCGTCGGGTCAAGCAGGTCAAGCCTGCGGCCTGAAAGCATCCGTTGCCAGGCGCGGGGCTGTTTCATGGTCACCTCATGTCGCCCCGCGACCCTAAGCCGGGCGCGCAAAGATTGTCGAGACGGCGTTGCGGTGCTATCTCGCCTTCAATCATCGAATTAAGGAGCCCGGCCATGCCGCAGGATTACATCGTCAAGGACATCACGCTGGCCGGGTTCGGCCGCAAGGAACTGGACATCGCCGAAACCGAAATGCCGGGCCTGATGGCGCTGCGCGAGGAATTCGGCGCGGCCAAGCCGCTGAAGGGCGCGCGCATCGCGGGCAGCCTGCACATGACGATCCAGACCGCCGCGCTGATCGAAACGCTGGTGGCGCTAGGCGCCGAGGTGCGCTGGGCCTCGTGCAATATCTTCTCGACCCAGGATCACGCCGCCGCCGCGATCGCCGCGGCGGGTGTGCCGGTCTTTGCCATCAAGGGCGAGACGCTGGAGGACTACTGGACCTATACCGACAAGATCTTCCAGTTCCCGGAAGGCACCTGCAACATGATCCTCGATGACGGCGGGGATGCCACGCTTTATGTGCTGATGGGGGCGCGGGTCGAGGCGGGGGAAACCGATCTGATCGCGGTGCCCACAAGCGATGAAGAGGTGTGCCTGTTCAACCAGATCCGCAAGCGCATGGCCGAAACACCGGGTTGGTTCACCGCGCAGCGCGACGCGATCAAGGGCGTGTCGGAAGAAACCACCACCGGCGTGCATCGCCTTTATGACCTGCACAAAAAGGGCTTGCTGCCCTTCCCCGCGATCAACGTGAACGACAGCGTCACCAAGTCGAAATTCGACAACAAATATGGCTGCAAGGAATCGCTGGTGGACGGCATCCGCCGCGCAACCGACGTGATGATGGCCGGCAAGGTGGCCGTCGTCTGCGGCTATGGCGATGTGGGCAAGGGCTCGGCCGCCAGCCTGCGGGGCGCGGGCGCGCGCGTGAAGGTGACGGAAGTGGACCCGATCTGCGCGCTGCAAGCCGCGATGGACGGGTTCGAGGTGGTCCTGCTGGAAGATGTGGTCAAGGATGCCGACATCTTCATCACCACCACCGGCAACAAGGACGTGATCCGCATCGAGCACATGCGCGAGATGAAGGACATGGCCATCGTCGGCAACATCGGCCATTTCGACAACGAAATTCAGGTCGCCGCCCTGAAAAACCACAAATGGACCAACATCAAGGATCAGGTGGACATGATCGAGATGCCCTCGGGCGCCCGCATCATCCTGCTGTCCGAAGGGCGACTGCTGAACCTGGGCAATGCCACCGGCCACCCGTCTTTCGTGATGTCGGCCAGCTTCACCAATCAGGTGCTGGCGCAGATCGAACTTTGGACCAAGGGCGAGGCCTACGCGCCGGGCGTCTACATCCTTCCCAAGCATCTGGATGAAAAGGTGGCCCGCCTGCATCTGAAGAAAATCGGCGTCAAGCTGACCCAGCTGCGCCCCGATCAGGCCGACTATATCGGCGTGACGGTGGAAGGCCCGTTCAAGGCCGATCACTACCGCTACTAAGCGCCACTGCCGCGCGCTGCCGCCGCCCGGTCACTCCGGGCGGCGGTTGGGTTTCGGCTTACAGGACTCCGCCAAAGCCGAAATTCTGCGTCACATAGTCAATATCCTTGTCGCCGCGGCCCGACAGGTTGATCAGGATCGACTTGCCGGGGTGGTTTTTCGCCTCGCGCATGGCAAAGGCCACCGCATGCGCGCTTTCCAGTGCCGGGATGATGCCCTCCTGCCGCGACAGCGCGAAAAAGGCCGCCAGCGCCTCCTTGTCGTCGGCCCAGGCATAGGTCGCGCGGCCCGAACGGTGCAGATAGGCGTGTTCCGGCCCGACGCCGGGGTAATCGAGGCCGGAGGCCACGGTATGCACCGGGGCGGGGTTGCCGTCGGCATCCTTCAGCACCATCGTGCGAAAGCCGTGAATGTCGCCATCCTCGCCATAGGTGATGGTCGCGGCATGGTCGCCCAGCGCCGAAGAGGTGCCGCGCGGCTCGATGCCATACAGCGCCACATCTTCATCGTCGATGAAGCCCGCGAAAATCCCCATCGCGTTGGACCCGCCGCCGACGCAGGCGGTCACGATGTCGGGCAGCTTGCCGGTCATTTCCAGAAACTGCTCGCGCGCCTCGATGCCCACCACATGCTGAAAGTTGCGCACCATCATCGGGAAGGGATGTGGCCCCACAACCGAGCCGATGGCGAACAGCGCCGTGTCGGCCTGTGCGACATAGCTTTGAAAGCAACTGTCCACCGCCTCTTTCAGCGACCGGCCGCCAAAACCGACCGGCACCAGCTTGGCCCCCAGCAGCTTCATCCGGGTGACATTGGGCGCCTCTTTGGCAATGTCGATCTCGCCCATGTGAATTTCGCATTCCATGCCGAAATAGGCCGCCGCCGTGGCCAGTGCCACGCCATGCTGGCCCGCGCCCGTTTCGGCCATCAGCTTGGTCTTGCCCATGTGGCGGGCCAACAGCGCCTCGGCCATGCAATGGTTCAGCTTGTGCGCGCCGGTGTGGTTCAGATCCTCACGCTTGGCGTAGATCTGCGCGCCGCCGCATGTACCGGACAGGTTTTTGAGATAAGAGACCGGCGTGGGGCGGCCCTGAAAATGTTTGCGGATATAGCGCAGGTCGCGGATGAACTCGGCCGAATTCGAGATGCGGTCATAGGCCTCGGCAATCGCCTGGAAATGCGGCACCAGCACAGGCGGCAGCATCGCGCCACCATAGCTGCCGAAATAGCCGTCACGCGTCGGGTGGGTTTTCAGGTAAGAGGTCATCGACCGGCTCCTCTGGCTTGGGATCGGCCAGACTATGCCGGGTGGCCAGCGCCGCGCCAAGGCGGGTCAAGGTCGCAGCGGTGCGCCCGGGCCGTGCATGTTTTTTCTTTGTGCGGCGGCAGATTGGCCTTAGGCTTTGGCGTGGGCGCCCTGCGCGCCAGGCCAGAACGAGGGAAACCCGATGGGGAAAAGAGACGATCTGATCGCGAAATACGCCGACGACCTGCGCAGCAAATGCGGCATCACCCCCGACATGGACCTGCTGACGAAAATCACCATCGGCTGCGGTCCCACCATCTATGACGCCGACTCGGAAACCGTCGCCGCCAGCCAGGAAAGCGAGTTGGAGACCGTTCGCACCAACTTTCTGATGCGCAAGCTGGGGCTGCCCGACGGGCCGGAACTGATGAAGGCGATCAACACGGTGATCGACACCTACGGCAGGTCGGAGCGGAACAAGTACCGCCCCGTGGTCTATTACATGCTGGTCAAGCACTTTGGCAAAGAGGCCGTTTACGGCTGACAGGGCGGGCTTAGAGGGCGGTAGTGACCAACGCCTTGATCCCGGCGACATGGGCCGGGGTGGCGTTGCGCGCATCGGTTGCCAGCGCCGCCACAGCCTCATCCAGGGCCGCGGCATCGGGCACAACCCGCTCGATCAGACCCCAGTCGCGGGCCTCTTCGGCGCCGATCCGGGCGCCTGCCATCAAGATCATCTTGGCCCGCGCCGGGCCGATCAGCGCCGCCATCCGCTTCGGATCAGAGGGCTGGGGCAGAAACCCCAGCTTCATCACCGGATAAAAGAAATTCGCCCCCGACACCGCCAGCCGCAGGTCGCACGCAAGCGTCATGCCAAAGGCGCCGCCCGCCAGGGTGCCATTCAGCGCCGCGATCGTCAGGCATGGCAGCGCGGCAATGCGCCCCGACAGCCGTTCCCACACATCGGCGGTGGCCAGCCCCGCCCGCGCCTCGTCCAGATCGGCGCCGGCGGAAAACACCTTGCCAGTGCCACGCAGCACGAAAACCCGCGCGCCTTCTGCCGCGGCGCGGGCGGCGAGCGTGTCGATGTCTTCCAGCATGGCGCGGGTCAGCGAATTGGCCTTTTCAGGCCGGTCGATCACCACCTGCCAAAGCCCTGCTTCGGTTTCCAGCCGTATCATCGCAGCACCCCCTTTTCGCCTGCCGATCTGCGCTCTAGCAAGCCCGCCCCCCCTTGACCATGGCCGACAGGCGCGGGATGCTCTGCCCAAGGCTGGCACAGCACAAAGGACATGTCATGGCTCAGTGGAAAACCCTCGGCGCCGGGGTGGCGCTTTCTGCGCTGATGGGAACGACTGCGGCCTTTGCCGATGTGACCGCCACAGATGTCTGGAAACGCTGGTCCGACACTGCGGTGTCGATGGGCCAGCAGGTCAGCGTCGGCTCGGAACGGCGCGAGGGCAACACGCTGGTGCTGCGCGATCTGGTCTTTTCGCAAGCCACTCCCGAAGGCGGCTACAGCGCCAACGTGCCCGAACTGCGGCTGCGCGAACGCGGTGACGGCAGCGTCGAAGTGACGGTGGCGCCGGAAATTCCGATGCAGATCAACGCGACCCCGACCGAGGGGCCGGCAACCGACATGGCCGTGGTGATGCGCACCAAAGACATGCGCACCATCGTGGCAGGCACGCCCGAGGCCATGTCTTATGCCATCACAGCCCCCAAAATCGTGCTGGAAGGCGATGCAGCCGACGCTGCCGCGGCAGGCTCTGCCGGCGCGGGCGGGGTTCCGGTCAAGTTTCTGGTCACGATGACCGGCAACGAAGGTGCCTATACCGTGGACGGCGCCGATGTTCAGATGATCGACGGCAAATTCACAACCGACGCGATCGATTTCACCCTTTCGGGCGCCGATGCGGAAGCCGGCAGCACCTTTACCGCCAAAGGTGGCACCGAAGATCTGAGCCTGACCGGCAAGACCCGCATGCCCAAGGGCGTGGACATGCAAGACATGGCCGCGGCACTGGCGGCCGGGTTCTCTTCGACAGGCGCGATCACCTATGGCAAGACCGGCTATGTGATGGATTTCTCTGATGCCGAAGGCACTGGCAACATCAAATCCAGCGCTGACAGTGCCACGCTCGATTTCTCGGTCTCGGGCGACGGACTGTCTTATGCGGGGCAAGGCACCGGCACGCAGGTGGAAATCACCGCGCCGACGATGCCCTTCCCGGTCAGCTTTGCGATGCAGCAAGCCGCGTTCAAATTTGCCATGCCGGTGGCCAAGCGTGACATGGCGCAGGATTTCGGGCTGAAGCTCGACTTCAGCGGCGTCACGATTTCCGAGGCGCTTTGGGGCATGTTCGACCCCACTGCACAACTGCCACGCGACCCGGCCCGACTGTTGGTTGATATCACGGGCAAGGCCAAGCTGGTGGCCGACTTCTTCGATGCGACCGCGATGCAGAGCGGCGCTGCCCCCGGCGAGATTGAAGCGGTCAAGCTGACCGCGATGCAGTTGAACGTGGCGGGCGCCGATCTAAGCGGCACCGGCGATGTGACGGTGGACAATTCCGGCGCCGCCCCCAAACCCGTGGGCGCGGTCAACCTGCGGCTTGTCGGCGGCAACACGCTGATCGACAAGCTGGTGGCGATGGGCCTGTTGCCCGACGATCAGGCGATGGGCGCGCGGATGATGCTGGGCCTGTTCGCGGTGCCCTCGGGCGAGGATACGCTGACCTCGACCATCGAGTTCCGCGCCGATGGCGGCATCTACGCCAACGGTCAGCGGCTGCAATAACAGGCGCCTTGGCGCGCGGGGCCGCCCGGATGCCGGGCGGCTTCTTCTTTCCTCGCCATGGGGCGATGCAGGGGGCATCATGCAGGACAGGCTAGAGGGGCTGACGGCCGCACTGTTGCAGGCGGCGGCACAGGCAGGCGCCGGGCAGGCCGACGCGATCGCCATCGAGGGGCGGTCGATCTCGATCGACGTGCGCGACGGCGGGCTGGAACAGGCCGAACGCGCCGAAGGCGTGGAAATCGGGTTGCGGGTGATCCTTGACGGACGGCAGGCCTGTGTTTCGGCCTCGGATATCTCGGCGCGCACCATCACCGAAATCGCCGAACGCGCGGTGGCGATGGCGCGCGAGGCCCCGGTGGACCCCTACGCCGGGCTGGCCGACCCGGACCAGATCGCGCGCCACTGGGACGTGGCCGCGCTGGAGCTGGAAGACCCCGCCCCCGAACCCGCCGCCGCCCTGCTGGAGGATGACGCCCGCAGGGCCGAGGCCGCAGGGCTGGCCGTGGCAGGCATCAGCCAGATGCAGTCGGCCAGCGTCAGCTATTCGCGCCGGGCGATCCATCTGGCCGCCTCCAACGGGTTTTCGGGCGGCTATGCGCGCAGCTCGCGCGCTGTGTCGGCGGTGGCGATCACCGGCGAGGGGCTGGGAATGGAACGCGACTGGGCCGCCGAAAGCCGCACCTTTCAGGCCGACCTGCCCAGCCCCGAAAGCGTAGGCCAACTGGCCGCCGAACGCGCCGTGGCCCGTGCAGGCGCGCGCAAGCCGCCGACTGGCGCCTTTGCGGTGCTGTATGACGAACGCATCGCCTCGGGGCTGATCACGCATCTGCTGGCCGCCATCAACGGCGCCTCGATCGCGCGCGGGTCATCTTGGCTGCGCGATGCGCTGGGGGCGCAGGTGCTGCCCGCGGGCCTGTCGCTGCGCGAAGACCCGCACCGCCCGCGCATCTCCGGTTCGCGCCCCTTCGATGCCGAGGGGCTGGCAACCAGGCCCCGCCTGATCATCGACAGGGGCGTGCTGACCGGCTGGACGCTCGATCTCGCCTCGGCGCGCAAGCTGGGGATGGACAGCACCGCCTCGGCCAGCCGCGGCCCGGCGGCCCCGCCTTCCCCCTCGGCAGGCAATGTGGCGCTGACCCAAGGCACCGCCAGCCGCGACGATCTGCTGCGCGAGATGGGCACCGGGCTGTGGATCACCTCCATGCTGGGTTCGACCATCAACCCCACCACCGGCGATTATTCGCGCGGCGCTGCGGGGTTTTGGGTGGAAAACGGGGTGCCGGTCTATCCGGTAAACGAATGCACCGTGGCGGGCAACCTGCGCGACATGCTGATGCGCATCACCCCTGCCAATGACGCGCGGCCCCATCTGAGCCATGTCGTACCCAGCCTTCTGGTCGAAGGTCTGACCCTTGCCGGAGCATGAGCTTGCGCTGCTGACCGAGGCCGCGCGGACGGCGGGCGAGATTGCGCTGCGCTGGTGGCGCAAGCCGGTGCAGGTCTGGGACAAGCCCGGCGGCGCGGGGCCCGTCTCGGCGGCCGATCTGGCCGTGAATGCCGCGCTGGCGCAGATGCTGCGCGGCGCGCGCCCTGATTATGGCTGGCTGTCGGAAGAAAGCGCCGACAGCGCCGGACGGCTGGCCGCGCCGCGCAGCTTCATCATTGACCCGATAGACGGCACCCGCAGCTTTCTGGCCGGGCAGGACGGCTTTGCCCATTCGCTTGCCGTGACCGAAGCAGGGCGGGTGATTGCGGCGGTGGTGTTTTTGCCCGCGCGCGGAGCGCTCTATGCCGCCACCGCGGGCGGGCCTGCGCTGAAAAACGGCCTGCCGATCAGCGCCGCCGCAAACCGCCCGCTGGCCGGGGCCGAGGTGCTGACGACCGCGGCAAGTTCCGACCCGGCGCTTTGGCACGACGACCAGCCGCCGCTGTGGCGCCGGGCGTTTCGCCCGGCGATTGCCTGGCGGCTGTGTCTGGTGGCCGAGGGGCGGTTCGACGCCATGCTGTCGCTGCGCCCCACCTGGGAATGGGACAGTGCCGCGGGCAGCCTGATCGCCGAACGCGCCGGGGCGACGGTGACCGACCGCACGGGCGCGGCACTGGGGTTCAACCGCCCGCATCCGCAGGCCTGCGGCCTGATCGCCGCGCCGCCCGCGCTGCATGCCGAGATCATGGGTCGGCTGCGCCCCGAGGATCAGCCCGGCGCGCCTGCCGCGTCGAACACCCCCTCGAACAGCACCGACGACAGATAGCGTTCGCCGGAATCGGGCAGCACCACAACGATGGTCTTGCCCGCGTTTTCGGGCCGATGCGCCAGCCGCAGCGCCGCCGCGGTGGCCGCACCACAGGAAATGCCCGCCAGAATTCCCTCCTCGCGCGCCAGCCGCAGGGCGGTTGCCACGGCGTCGTCGTTGCTGACCTGCTCGATGACGTCCACCAGCGACAGGTCGAGCACGCCGGGCACAAAGCCTGCGCCGATCCCTTGAATCTTGTGCGGGCCCGGCTGCACCGGCACGCCCGCGCGGGTCTGGGTCAACACCGGGCTGGCGGCAGGCTCTACCGCAACCGAGGTGATCGCGCGGTTCTGCGCCTTGAGATAGCGCGACACGCCGGTGATGGTGCCGCCGGTGCCCACGCCCGCCACGAAAATATCCACCGCGCCGTCGGTATCGTGCCAGATTTCCGGCCCCGTGGTGCGTTCGTGGATGGCCGGGTTGGCCGGGTTCTGGAACTGTTGCAGCAGCACATATTTCGGGTCTGATGCCGCGATCTCTTCGGCCTTTTCGATGGCACCCTTCATACCTTTGGCACCCTCGGTCAGCACCAGCCTGGCGCCGTAAGCCAGCAACAACTTGCGCCGCTCGATGCTCATGGTGTCGGGCATGGTCAGCGTGATCGGAATGCCGCGGGCAGCGGCCACGAAGGCCAGCGCGATGCCCGTGTTGCCCGAGGTCGGCTCCACAATCTCCTTGCCGGGGGTCAGGATGCCCTTTTCCTCGGCATCCCAGATCATCGCGGCGCCGATCCGGCATTTGACCGAATAGGCCGGGTTCCGCCCCTCGATCTTTGCCAGAACGGTGGCCGCGGCGCCGTCGGTGATCCGGTTCAGCCGCACCAGCGGGGTGCGCCCGATCGAAAGCGAGTTATCAGCGAAAATGGTCATGTCATGTCCTTTGGTCATTTGGCGGGCGCTGCGGTGCAATGCGCCCCGCTGGCAGCCAGGCCCGAGCCCAGCGCCAGAAACGGCGGCGCCTTGTAGGGGTTGAGCGGCGCGCTGGCCGCAAGATCAAGGCCGATCACGGCGGCAAGGGCAGCCACGACGGCAAGGGCGACGGGGCGACGGGTCATGGCCGCGCCTCCAGCCCCAGGGCGGGGCGGGCCTTGATGCCCACATATGATCCCGCAAAGGCCGCGACAAACCAGACCCAGCCGTGCAAGCTGCCGGTCGAAATTCCGCTGAAGAAGGCCCCCACGTTGCAGCCAAACGCCAGCCGCGAGGAATAGCCCAGCACCAGCCCCGCCAGCACCACCGCCACCCAGGCCCGTGCAGACAGCCGCGGCAGCCGCGCTGTCAGCCCGCCGCGCCAGGCAGCGACCAGAGCGGCGCCCGCGAGGATGCCGATATTGGTGAGCGAAGTCACATCGGTCAGCACGCTTTGCGCCAGACGTTCGGCATTGCCGGGCGCGGCCCAGAAGGCGACGCCGGTCAGATCGGCCCCCAGCGCCTGCACGCCCTTGGCAGCCCAAAGCCCAAGGCCATAGACCACGCCCCAGGGCTGGCCCGACACGATCAGGTTCAGTACCGCCAGCCCCGCCAGCAAAACCGCCGCCAGCCACAACCGGCCGGGCAGCTTGCGGCTGCCGGGCTTGCCCAGCGCCAGCGCCAGAACCGCCACTGCCGCCAGCGCAGCCAGCGTCAGGCCCAGCCCCGAATTGCCCGCCAACGCCACCACCGGCGCCGTGCCAAGGCCCAGCCACCAGTCCAGGTGCAGCGTTGCGGCGAAACTGCCCAGCGCAAAGAACGGCAGCGCCAGCGCCCCCACCGGGTTGCCGCTGCCCGCGTTTACCAGCGTGCCTGACCCACAGCCCAGCACCAGCTGCATCGCGGCACCAAACACGAAGGCACCGCCTATCATCGCCACGCCCACCGGCGCATGGGCGCCCATCAACTCGCCTGCGTTCGATTGCAGCAGTGGAAAGGCCACCGCCGCGACCAACGCAATCGCCAGAAGCTGCGCCACCAGCCCGGCCGGTTCACGCCGCAGGATCATCGCACGCCACGGGCCGGCAAAACCAAAGCGCAACCCCTCCAGCGTGATGCCGAAACCAAGGCCGATGAGCAAAAGCGCGCCATAGCGCGCGCCCGCCAAGGCTGCGACAGCCAGGGCCGCCGCAAGCGCCAGCGCCACCAGCGCCAGGCGCCCGGCAATCGGGGCACCCGCGCGGGGCGGAGAAAGTGTTGTATCGGTCATGGCTGCCTCAGAACACGCTCTTGATCTGGTTCCACAGGTTGCGGATCGGGCCGGGTGTGTTGTCCATCGGCAGGCCCGCCTGCGACCAGCCCACCATCGACTCGGGGTAGAGCCTCACCCCCTCGATCCCGGCAAGCTCGCTGAGCGCAAACCAGTTGGTCGCGGCCCAATGGCCGGTGTTGCAGAACGACACCAGTTGGTCGCCCTGCTGGAACCCGTTTGCCGCCGCAAGGCTTTGCACCGCGGCGCCGTCGATCAGGCTGGGACCAGAGGTGAACCAGCGCGAATGGGTGAAGTATTTCGACTGCGGCAAGGTGCCGGGCCGGGCGGCCGAGGCATGGGCCTGCTCGCCCGCCCAGAACGACTCGGGCCGCGCGTCGATCAGATCACCCACGGCCTTGCCTTCGACCACCGCCAGAACGTCGTCAGTCGTGGCAAGCCAGGTATCGGCAAAGGTCACCGTGATGTCAGAGACCACCGGCGCGACCGCTTCGGTCGAAACCGGCAGGCCCGCCCCTGTCCATGCGTCAAAGCCGCCGTTCAGGATCGCCAACTGGCTGACACCCGAAGATTTCAGCGTCCAGTAAACCCGCGCAGCGGCGCCGAAATCGGTTTCGTCGCTGCCCTGATGCACGATCACGGTGGGCCGGCCAGGGGTGACACCAAGGCTGCGCAGAACCTCTGTCAGCTTGTCGATGGCGGGTACAGCGCCGGGGTTTTCAGCCGGGCCGCGGAACAGCCCATAGGGCGCGGCCACGGCACCGGGGATATGGCCCTCGGCATAGGGTTTCTTGCCGTCTTCGGTGCTGGCGGGGCGGATATCGAGGATCAGCAGCGCGTCGGCCTGCGCGGCCAGATCGGCGGGGGCGATCAGCGGGCCAAAAGCCCCCTGCGCGAAGGCGGGCGCCTGAACCAGCGCAATAGCGGCAGCAAGGGCAAGGATCTTGTTCATCGGGGGCTCCTTGGCGAACAATGTTTTGTTTCTGGTGGCACCCGACGCCGCGGCATTCAAGGCCGGGGTTAGCACGATTGACCAGCAAAAAAACATTGCATTTCAAGCATATGTTCTGCGGATATCCGAAACCCGGAACGCTGTTCAGATGCGATGCAGAGAGCGGGAACAGTTACCCCTCCCTTACCGCCCGCAAGGGAACACCCGGCGCGCCCGGTGCGGATGATCACAAATTCGTGATAATCCGCAGGCCATGCACCAGACGCCAAAGGCCATGCGTTTTTCGCATGTCTGCCTTCACGTCGGCCAATATCCGATTCGGACAATTGAGGTTTCTACGGCCAGGTTCTAGCAAACCCCTTGCCCCTGTCGGGGCCTTGTCCGAGCCGGCGGACCCCCCCGGCCGGACATTGGCCCCAGCCCATCGGGGTGTGCGGCACATCCTTGGGAGAGGCAATCGTGCAAAATCCGAACTTGGACCGAATTCGCAACGCAACGCTGCGCGAACGGATCGTCACCGCCGACGAGGCCGCGCTTTTGATCCGCGACGGCATGACCGTGGGCATGTCGGGCTTTACCCGCGCGGGCGAGGCCAAAGCCGTGCCGATGGCGCTGGCCGCCCGCGCAAAGACTGAGCCGCTGAAGATCACGCTGATGACCGGCGCAAGCCTTGGCAACGATCTCGACAAAACCCTGACCGAGGCGCATGTGCTGGCGCGCCGCATCCCGTTCCAGTCCGACCCGGCGCTGCGCCGCGCGATCAACCATGGCGAGGTGATGTTCATCGACCAGCACCTGTCAGAAACGGTGGAAATGCTGCGCACCCGCCAGCTTCCAGCTGTCGATGTCGCGGTGATCGAGGCCGTGGCGATCACCGAATCCGGCGGCATCGTGCCCACGACCTCGGTCGGCAACTCGGCCAGCTTTGCCATTCTGGCAGAAAAGGTGATCGTCGAGATCAACCTGAACCAGCCCGCCGCGCTGGAAGGTCTGCACGATATCTACATCCCGACCTACCGGCCGAACCGGCTGCCGATACCCGTGGTGACGCCTGAAAGCCGGGTGGGTCTGCCCTTTATTCCGGTGCCGCCGGAAAAGATCGCGGCCATCGTCGTGACCGAAAAGCTGGACAGTTCGGCAACCATTCTTGAACCCGATCACCACACCCGCGCGATTGCGCGCCACCTTGGCGACTTCCTGCTGCACGAGGTGAAAATGGGGCGGCTCGATCACAGCCTGCAACCCTTGCAGGCCGGGATCGGCACTATCGCAAATGCCGTGCTGCACGGCTTTCTCGACACGCCGTTCCACAACCTGAAAATGTATTCCGAGGTCTTGCAGGATTCGACCTTCGATCTGTTCGACTCGGGCAAGCTGATCTTTGCCTCGGGTTCGTCGATCACGCTGTCGGCGGGCAAGTATCAGGAGATTCTGCCGCGACTGGCCGAATACAAGCCACGTCTGATCCTGCGCCCGCAGGAAATCTCGAACCACCCCGAGGTGGTGCGGCGGCTCGGGCTGATCTGCATCAACACCGCGCTGGAGTTCGACATCTATGGCAATGTCAACTCGACCCATGTGATGGGCTCGCACATGATGAACGGCATCGGCGGGTCGGGCGATTTCGCGCGCAATGCCTATCTGTCGGTCTTTGTGACAAAATCCGAGGCCAAGGGCGGGCTGATCTCGTCGGTGGTGCCGATGGTCAGCCATGTCGATCACACCGAACATGACGTGGACATTCTGGTGACCGAGGTGGGCCTTGCCGATCTGCGCGGGCTTGCGCCGCGCGAGCGGGCAAAGACCATCATCGCCAACTGCGTCCACCCTGAATGGCGCCCCGCATTGCAGGACTATTTCGAACGCGCCTGCGCCCGCGGCGGGCATACCCCACATGTTCTGGAAGAGGCGCTGTCCTGGCACGCGCGGCTGCGCGAAACCGGGCGCATGGGCTGAAACCTGCGGCATCCTGCCCCCGCCGGGCGCCAAATACCCGGCCGCGGTCAAGTTTCGGTTGCGGGCGTGCAAAACTGCCCGCTAACTCGACAAAAGACCAACCGGGGGAAACAGGATGACGATGAAGGCAATTCTGATGGGTGCCGTGGCGGCGCTGGCGATGGGCCTTGGCACGGCGAGCGCCGAGGGGGTGAAGGTCGGCATGATCACCACCCTTTCGGGCGGCGGCGCGGGCCTCGGCGTCGATACGCGCGACGGGTTCCAACTGGCGCTGAAACAGGCAGGCGATGCCGCCAAGGCGGTGGAACTGATCATCGAGGATGACCAGCAAAAGCCCGATGTGGCGGTGCAGATCGCCGACAAGATGATTCAGTCCGACAAGGTCGATGTGCTGACCGGGATCGTCTGGTCCAACCTTGCGATGGCGGTGGTGCCGGCCGCCGTGGCGCAGGGCAAGTTCTACCTGTCCACCAACGCCGCGCCCTCGGCGCTGGCGGGCAAGGGCTGCAACCCACGCTATTTCTCGGTATCCTACCAGAACGACAACCTGCACGAGGCGGCTGGCGCCTACGCGGCCAGCGCGGGCATCGGCAAGGTGTTCATCATGGCGCCGAACTACCCGGCAGGGCAGGATTCGCTGACCGGCTTCAAGCGGTTCTATGATGGCGAAGTGGTGTCAGAGGTCTATACTCAGGTCGGCCAGACCGACTACGCCGCCGAAATCGCGCAAATCCGCGCCAGCGGGGCGGATGCGGTGTTCTTCTTCCTGCCGGGCGGGATGGGGATCGCCTTCCTGAAACAATATGCCGAATCCGGCGTGGGCCTGCCGCTGATCGGCCCGGCGTTCTCCTTCAGCCAGGACATCCTACCCGCCGTGGGTGATGCGGCACTGGGGGTGAAAAACACTGCCAACTGGTCGCATGATCTGGACAACCCCGCCAACGCCGCCTTTGTCGAAGGGTTCAAGGCCGAATATGGGCGACTGCCGTCGATCTATGCCTCGTATGGCTATGACACGGCCAACCTGCTCTTGTCGGCGATCGCCAAGGCCGATGTGGCCGATGCCGAGGCGTTCCGCGCGGCACTTCAGGCGGCCGACTTCGCCTCGGTCCGCGGCAAGTTCCGCTTTGGGACAAACCAGCACCCGGTGCAGGATATTTATGTGCGCGAGGTGATGAAGGAAGGCGACGCGCTGACCAACCGCATCGTCGGAACCGCGATGACCGACCGGGCCGACGCCTACGCCGACCAGTGCGGCATGTAAGGCCGACGGGCCGGGGCAGCCCCCCGGCCCGACCGACATGAGGATCACCCCATGATGCTGCTGATCGAGCAGGCCCTGAATGGCCTGCAATACGGCATGATGCTGTTTCTGATGGCTGCGGGCCTGACGCTGGTGTTCGGGGTCATGGGGCTGATAAATCTGGCGCATGGTGCGCTGTACATGGTGGGCGCCTTTGCCTGCGCTGCGGTGGCAGGCGCCACGGGCTCGTTCTGGCTGGGGCTGGCCGCCAGCCTTGCGGCCGCCGCTGCGGCGGGGGCGGTGGTGGAACTGCTGGTGATCCGCCGGCTGTATGCCCGCGATCATCTGGATCAGGTGCTGGCCACCTTTGCGTTGATCCTGGTGTTTTCCGAGGGCACGCGCTGGCTGTTCGGGTCGTTCCCGCTCTATCTGACGCTGCCGCCACTGCTGTCGGGGGCCGTTACCCTGCCGGGCGGGTTGCAATACCCGCTGTTCCGGCTGGCGCTGATCGGGCTGGGAGCGGCGATAGCCTTTGGCCTTTATCTGCTGATCACCCGCACCCGCCTTGGCACCCGCATCCGCGCGGGCGAGGCCGACCGCGAGATGGTGGCGGCGCTGGGAGTGGATATTGCGCGGCTTTACACCGCCGTTTTCGCCCTTGGCGCCGCGCTGGCGGGGCTGGCGGGGGCGCTGGTGGGCACGATCCAGTCGGTGCAGGTCGGCATGGGCGAGCCGGTGCTGATCCTGGCCTTCGTGGTGATCGTCATCGGCGGCATCGGGTCGGTCAAGGGCGCTCTGGTGGGCGCGCTGCTGGTGGGCATGACTGACACCCTGGGCAAGGCCTTCCTGCCCGGCGTTCTGGCGCGGCTGATCGACCCGTCGGCAGCCAACACCATCGGCTCGGCCATCGCCTCGGTGCTGATTTATGTGCTGATGGCGGGGGTGCTGATCGTGCGCCCGCAGGGGCTTTACGGCGAAAGGGGCATGGCATGACCCGCGAGGCCGCGCTGAATGCCGCGCTGTTCGTGGCCCTGATCGGCACCGCGCTGGTGGCGCAGGCGCTGGGCGAGGGGTTCATCATCACGCTGGCCACCAAGGCTGCGATCTTTGCGCTGGCGGGGGTAGGGCTGAACCTGGTGCTGGGCTATGGGGGCCTCGTGTCCTTCGGCCACGCCGCGTTCTTCGGGCTGGGCGGCTACGCTACCGGCATCCTGGCCAGCCACGCCATGAGCGGGGTGCCCGTCGCCACCCTGCCCTTCACACTGAACGGCAGCACCGAAATGCTGGCGATCTGGCCCCTGGCCATCGCGGCCTCGGGCCTTGCGGCGCTGGCGATCGGGGCGCTCAGCCTGCGCACCTCGGGCGTCTATTTCATCATGGTCACGCTCGCCTTCGCGCAGATGATCTATTACCTCGCCATCAGCTGGCCAGCCTACGGCGGCGAGGATGGGCTGTCGTTCTACGTCCGCAACACCTTCCCTGGCCTGAACACCTTTGACCCGATCCAGTTTTTCGCCATCTGCGCGGGGCTGCTGGCGGCAGCCCTGGGCCTGGTGGCGGTGCTGACCCGGTCGCGCTTTGGCCTTGCGCTGCGGGCGGCCCGGCAGAATGAATCGCGGGTGGTTGCCGTGGGCATCCGGCCCTATTCGATCCGGCTGCTGGCGTTCATGCTATCGGGCATGATCGTGGGGCTGGCGGGGTCGCTTTATGCCGACCTGAACCGTTTTGTCAGCCCGGCGATGCTGAGCTGGCACATGTCTGGCGAAATCATGGTGTTCGTAATCCTGGGCGGGGTGGGGCGACTGTTCGGGCCGGTAGCGGGGGCGCTGGCCTATATCGCGCTGGAGCATCTGTTGGGCGGCGTCAGCGACTATTGGCAGGCGCTGCTGGGGCTGCTTTTGCTGGCCATCGTGATCTATGCGCCGGGCGGCCTGATCGGGCTGATCGCCGGGAGGCGCCATGTCTGAGCCGATTCTGGACCTTCACAACCTGCGCAAGACCTTTGGCGCGCTGACCGCCACCGATGACGTCAGCCTGACGCTGCATCCGGGCGAAATACACGCGCTGATCGGCCCCAATGGCGCGGGCAAATCAACCCTGATCAAGCTGATCTCGGGCGAGTTGCGCCCCGATTCCGGCACCATCCGGTTCGAAGGGCAGGCGATTGACCGGCTGGGGCCAGCCGCGCGCGCGCGGCTGGGGCTGGCACGCAGCTTTCAGGTGTCCGCGGTCATTCCGGGCTTTACGGTGCTGGAAAACGTCATGCTGGCGGTGCAGGGGGCCAGCGGGGCCAGTTTCCGCTTTCTGCGCCCTGCCCTGCGCGACCGGGCGCTGACAGAACCCGCGCAGTTTCACATCGCCCATGTCGGGATGGGCACACGCGCGCACATGCCCGCAGCCGACCTGAGCCATGGCGAGCGGCGGCGGCTGGAAATCGCCATGGCACTGGCCCTGCGCCCGCGCGCCTTTCTGCTGGACGAGCCGATGGCCGGGATGGGCACCGAAGGCGCCCGCGATCTGACCGCGATCCTGTCGGAGTTGCGCACCGAAGCGCCGATCCTGCTGGTCGAACACGATATGGACGCGGTCTTTGCGCTGGCCGACCGGATCTCGGTTCTGGTCTATGGCCGGATCATCGCCACCGGCACCGTGGCCGAAATCCGCGCGTCAGAGGCCGTGCGCGCAGCCTATCTGGGGGATGCCGCATGACCCTGCTGGAGATGTCCGGCGTCACCGCTGCCTATGGCCCGGTGCAGGCGCTGTTCGGCGTCGATCTGGCGTTGGCCGAGGGCGAGGTGGTGGCGCTGATGGGCCGCAACGGCATGGGAAAGACCACCACGATCCGCACCCTCACCCGGCTGTTGCCCGCCAGCGGCGGCACGATCCGCTTTGCAGGCCGCGATCTGGCGGGCCTGCCCGCACATCGCGCCGCGCAGCTGGGTCTGGGGCTTGTGCCCGAGGGGCGACGCTGCTTTGCACCGCTGAGCGTGGCCGAAAACCTGGCCGTCGCCGCCCGCCCCGGCGCCTGGACGCTGTCGGGCGTGACCGAGCTGTTCCCGCGTCTGGGCGAGCGGCTGGGGCAGAACGCGCGCACCCTTTCGGGGGGCGAACAGCAGATGCTGGCGATCGGGCGGGCGCTGCTGACCAACCCGCGCCTGTTGATCCTTGATGAGGCGACCGAGGGGCTGGCGCCGCTGGTGCGGCAGGAAATCTGGGCCGCGGTGCGCCGCCTCAAGTCCGGGGGCATGTCGATTCTGCTGGTGGACAAATCGTTGCGCGAACTGGCCGCCGTGGCCGATCGGGCGGTGGTGCTGGAACGCGGCCGCTCGGTCTGGGCGGGGGCAATGGCCGCGCTGACGCCCGAGGTGACAGACCGCTATCTGGGTCTATAGGCCGCGCAGCGGGATGGAACGGCAAAAGGCCCGGACAATCGCCCGGGCCTTTCGGTTGCTGTCGCGCGGGCCTTAGTGCGCCAGCGCGCCCGCGGCCCCCAGCCCGGTTTCCGAGCGCACGAATTGCGCCGGATACCCCGCCTTGTCCAGCGCGGCGCGGGCCGACCGGTCAGTGACCGAGAAGAACCAGATGCCAAAGAACGCCGCAGACATCGAGAACAGCGCATACTGATCCCACGGGAAGATCGGCGCTGCAAAGCCCAGGACGCTGACCCAGACCGTCGGCCCCAGCACCACGCAGGCTACTGCCGATACCAGCCCGATCAGCCCGCCGATGAAGGCGCCGCGGGTGGTCATGCCCTTCCAGAACAGCGACAGGAAGAGCACCGGGAAGTTGACCGAAGCCGCAAGCCCGAACGCCAGCCCCACCATGAAGGCGATGTTCTGGTTTTCAAACGCCAGCCCCAGCACAATGGCAATGACGCCCAGCATCAGCGTGGCGATGCGCGACACCCGCATCTCTTGCTTGTCCGAGGCTTTGCCGTTGCGGATCACCCGGGCATAAAGGTCGTGGCTCACCGCCGAGGCCCCCGACAGCGCCAGCCCCGACACCACCGCGAGGATGGTGGCAAATGCCACCGCCGAGATGAAGCCCAGGAACACATCGCCCCCCACTTCGCCCGACAGATGGATGGCCGCCATGTTGCCGCCGCCGATCAGCTTGCCCGCTCCGTCCAGATAGGCCGGGTTGGTGCCGACCAGCGTGATGGCCAGAAACCCGATCGTCACCGCAAGGATGAAGAAATAGCCGATGAAGCCGGTGGCATAGAACACCGATTTCCGCGCAGCCTTGGCATCGGGCACGGTGAAGAACCTCATCAGGATATGCGGCAGGCCCGCAGGCCCGCACATCAGCGCCAGCGCCAGCGACACCGCCGCGATCGGGTCCGAGATTGAGGACGAGGGTTTCAGGATTTCCTCATGCGCGGCGTGATTGTCCAATGCGGCGCGCATCATCGCCTCGGGGCTGAAGCCGAACTGCGCCAGCCCCAGAATCACGAGAACGGTGCAACCGCCCAGCAGCAGCACCGCCTTGACGATCTGCACCCAAGTGGTGGCCAGCATGCCGCCGAAGGTGACGTAAAGCATCATCAGCACGCCAACAAGGATGACGGCGTAGCTGTATTCCAGCCCGAACAAAAGCTGGATCAGCTTGCCCGCCCCCACCATCTGCGCGATCAGATAGAACACCACCACCGTCAGCGCACCAAAGGCCGACAGGGTGCGGATACGCGTCTGTTCAAACCGGAACGAGGCCACATCGGCGAACGTGAACTTGCCAAGGTTGCGCAGCCGTTCGGCGATCATGAACAGGATCAGCGGCCAGCCCACGGTCCAGCCGACGGTGTAGAAAATCCCGTCCACCCCTTTGCCAAACACCATGCCTGACACGCCCAGAAAGGCCGCCGCCGACATATAGTCACCCGCAATCGCCAGCCCGTTCTGAAAGCCGGTGATACCGCCCCCGGCGGTATAGAAATCCGAGGCCGAGCGCGTGCGCCGCGCCGCCCATGCCGTCAGCACCAGCGTCGCGGCCACAAAGAACAGGAACATGCCGATAGCGATGTAGTTGACCGACCGCTTGGCAACCTCGCCCTCGATCGCGCCGCCGGCGGCCATGGCCCAACCGGTCAGCACCACCATGGCCGCAGAGGCCATAAAGAAGATGCGCGTCATGCCTGCCCCCCGCGGATCGCTTCGCGCGCAAGACGGTCGAACTGGCCATTGGCGCGCAGGGTATAGATACCCGTCATGACAAAGGCGAAGGCCTGAATGCAAAAGCCCGCGATCAGCCCCACGCACCACGCCGAGGTGCCCAGAAACGGGGCCGAAAACAGCGCCGGGTTGAACACGGCGACCGAGACGAACCCGATGTAGACCGCCAGAACGATCAGCGACAGGGTGACAGAAAAGCGGTTCCTGCGCGCTACCAGCTCGTGAAAGCGCTGATTCGCCAGAATTTTTTCGTGAACGGGAACCATGTGACTCCTCCTAAGGAACTCCTCGGCGCGCGCAATATTCTGCTGCGCAGCGAAGCGAAAGCGAAATTATTGGTCTGGGTGAAATTTTATTCCGCAGCGCGGCATTCGCCGGGGCATTGCTGCCGCCACCGCCCGCGATGGGCTGCAAAGGCGGGGCAGCCTGTGATCGCCGGGAGGCCTGCGCATCACCAGACATCGCCGCAAGGGCCGCACTTGCGCACCAAGGGCAGGCCAAGCCGGATCAGTTTGCGTGCGCGATGAAAGGAAACAGCCGGTCAACCGACAGGTGCAGCGCGACAATTCCAGACCGCAGGGCGTAAACCTGGGTCGCACAAGTCAGCGGTTTCAAAGCAACCGTCTGACGCAGGTGAAGCACCTCGTGATGAGGCGTTCAACCTGGGTAAAAAGCGCCAGTTAGAGTGTGATGGTGAGCCGGACAGGATTCGAACCTGTGACCCGCTGATTAAAAGTCAGCTGCTCTACCAACTGAGCTACCGGCCCATCACAGGGCGTTTCTCTATAAACCACGGCGGGGCGGGTCAAGGGCCAAGTGCAGGAAAAATCGGCCCACTGGAAGAATCTTTGCGGCGCGCGTATATCGCGGCCATGGACCAGATACCCCCCCTAGGCCTGCCGTTCATGAAAATGCACGGGCTGGGCAACGATTTTGTGGTGATCGACGCGCGCGCGGGCCGCAACCCGGTGACGGCAGCGCTGGCGCGTGCGCTGGGCGACCGGCACTGTGGCGTGGGCTTTGACCAGTTGGCGGTGATCGAGACTGACCCCCAGGCAGATGCGCGGCTGACGTTCTACAACGCCGATGGCTCGCTGTCAGCGGCCTGCGGCAATGCCACGCGCTGCATCGCCCGGCATCTGATCGACACCACCGGCAAGACCCATCTGCGGCTGCGCACCGAACGCGGCATCCTGCTGGCCGAGGAGGCAGGCGGCGGGCTGACCCGCGTGAACATGGGTGCGCCGATGCTGCGCTGGGATGAGATTCCGCTGTCAGCCGTGATGGAAACCCTGCATCTGCCGATTGCGGGCGACCCGGTGGCCACCGGCATGGGCAACCCGCATTGCACCTTTTTTGTCGCCGATGCGGAGGCGGTGGACCTTGCCGCCCGCGGTCCCGAGATCGAACATCACCCACTGTTCCCCGCACGCACCAATGTGGAATTCGTGCAGGTGCTGGGCCGTGATTCGATCAGGCTGCGGATCTGGGAACGCGGCACCGGGGTCACGCTGGCATCAGGCTCGTGTTCCTGCGCGGCGGCGGTGGCGGCAGCCCGGCGCGGGCTGACCGACCGGCGCGTTACCGTGCATGTCGATGGCGGCGTGCTGGAAATCGACTGGCGCGAGGATGGCGTCTGGATGACCGGCCCCACCGCGCATGTGTTCGACGGGGTGCTGACGCCCGCGTTTCTGGCGGGGCCATGACCGCGCCGATCTTTGAAACGCTGGGATGCCGGCTGAACGCCTATGAAACCGAGGCGATGAAGGAACTGGCCGCCGCGGCGGGGCTGGACAATGCCGTGGTGGTCAACACCTGCGCCGTAACCGCCGAGGCGGTGCGCAAGGCCAAGCAGGATATCCGGCGGCTGGCCCGCGAAAACCCAGGCGCGGCAATCATCGTGACCGGCTGCGCCGCGCAGACCGAACCCGAAACCTTTGCCGCCATGCCCGAGGTGACGCGGGTGATCGGCAACACCGAAAAGATGCAGGCCGCAACCTGGGCCGGGCTGCGCGCGCCCGATCTGATCGGGCAGACCGAAAAGGTCATGGTCGATGACATCATGTCTGTGCGCGAAACCGCCGGCCACCTGATCGACGGTTTCGGCCGGCACCGGGCCTATGTGCAGGTTCAAAACGGGTGCGACCATCGCTGCACCTTCTGCATCATCCCCTTCGGGCGGGGCAATTCGCGGTCTGTGCCTGCGGGCGTGGTGGTCGATCAGATCAGGCGCCTGCGCGACCGCGGCTTCAACGAGGTGGTGTTGACCGGCGTCGATCTGACAAGCTGGGGTGCCGATCTGCCGGGTCAGCCGCGGCTGGGCGATCTGGTGATGCGCATCCTGCGGCTGGTGCCCGATCTGCCCCGGCTGCGGATTTCCTCGATCGACTCGATCGAGGCGGATGACAACCTGATGCTGGCCATCGCCACCGAACCGCGCCTGATGCCGCATCTGCACCTGAGCCTTCAGGCAGGCGATGACCTGATCCTGAAGCGGATGAAGCGGCGCCACAGCCGCGATGACGCGATCCGCTTTTGCGAAGATGCACGGCGCCTGCGCCCCGGCATCGTGTTTGGCGCCGACATCATCGCGGGCTTTCCGACCGAGACCGAGGCGATGTTTGAAAACTCGCTGCGGCTGGTCGAAGATTGCGGGCTGACCTTCCTGCATGTGTTCCCGTTCAGCGCCCGCAAGGGCACGCCCGCGGCCCGGATGCCGCGCGTGCCCGGCCCCGCGATCAAGGAGCGCGCGGCACGCCTGCGCATGGCAGGCGCGGCACGGCTGGCCGCGCATCTGGCGGCGCAGGTGGGCCAGGATCGGCTGATCCTGACCGAAGGCGCCCGAGCCGGGCGCTGCGAGGATTTCACCGAGGTGGCCTTTGCAACCGACCAGCCCGAAGGCACGATCCTGACCACGCGCATCACCGGGCATGATGGCGCGCGTCTGCTGTCGTAACATTCCTCTGCCCGCAGTGCTTTCTGGATTGACTCATGCTGACGTAGCGTCATCCTGAACGGGGGTTCACCTCAAGAGGAGGATGTTATGACCGGAAAATTTGTTTCCCTGATCCTCGTGGCAGGGGCGCTCGCCTTTGGTCCCGCGCAGGCCGATGACGCGGGCAGGGGGCTTTATGCGCAATACTGCTCCAGCTGCCACGGCGCTGAGGGCAAGGGCGATGGCCCGATGGCTGAATACCTCACGCTCAAATCGCCCGACCTGACCACGCTTTCAGCCCGCAACGAGGGCAAGTTCCCGATGCTGGATGTGCTGCACATCATCGACGGCCGAACCGGTGTGCGCGCCCATGGCGGGCCGATGCCGGTGTTTGGCGCTGTGTTCAGCACCGAACACGCGGCCACGATCGACTATACCGAGGTGCTGGCCACCCGCGGGCGCATCCTGTCGCTGGCGCAATACATCGAGTCGATTCAGGGCTGATGAGACGCGCGGCAATGACGGGCCGGGGCTGACGCCGGCCCATGGCGACCGCGTTCTTTACCCATCCGGCCGGGCTGGCCCATCTGGTTCCGCCCGGCCACCCCGAAGGGCCCGCCCGTCTGGTCGCCGTTCACGCTGCGCTGGCAGATTGGCGTTTTTCGGCGCTTATCCGACACGAGGCGCCGCGGGCCCCCCGGTCTGAGGTGCTGCGCGGCCATTCCCCGCGTTATCTGACAGCGATCGATCACGCCCTGCCCGCCGCGGGCTTTGCGCAACTGGATGGTGACACCTTCCTGTCGCCCGGCACGGTCGAGGCCGCCTTGCGCGCCGCGGGTGGGGTCTGCGCCGCCGTCGATGCGGTGCTGGCAGGCGAGGCAGTCAATGCCTTTGTCGCGATGCGCCCGCCCGGCCACCATGCCGAAGCGGAACGCGCGATGGGATTTTGCCTGTTCAACGCTGTTGCCATCGGCGCACGCCGCGCGCTGGACCATCACGGCTTGGCCCGCGTGGCGGTGCTGGATTTTGACGTGCACCACGGCAACGGCACGCAGGCGATCATGTGGGATGAACCGCGCGCCTTCTTTGGCTCTTCGCATCAGATGCCGCTTTATCCGGGAACCGGGGCCGCAGGCGAAACCGGCGCGCATGGTCAGATCATGAACGCCCCCCTGCCCGCCGGGTCGGGCGGGGCCGAAATGCGCGCGGCATGGGCGCGTATCCTTGCCCGCGCCCACACCTTTGCCCCCGATCTGATCCTGATCTCGGCGGGGTTTGACGCGCATTGCGCAGACCCGCTGGCCGGGCTGATGTGGCAGACCGACGATTACCGATGGCTGACCGAGGCGATCTGCGATCTGGCGTGGTCATGCTGTCGCGGACACATAGTCTCGACGCTGGAAGGCGGATATGATTTAGAAAGCCTGGCCGCTTGCGCGGCGGCCCATGTTGCGGTGCTGATGGAACGGGGCGAATGAACGATATAAAGGCGATGAGTTTCGAGGAGGCAATGGCGGCGCTGGAAAGGGTCGTCCGCGATCTGGAATCGGGGCAGGTCTCGCTCGATCAGTCGATTGCGCTGTATGAGCAGGGCGCCGCACTGAAGGCGCAGTGTGAAACACTGCTGCGCGCCGCCGAAGAGCGCGTTGAAAAGATCACCCTGAACGAGGCGGGCCAACCCGCCGGAACTACTCCGCTGGAAGGTCTGTGATGTTCGAAGCCCGCCTGACCGAGGTGCAGGGTCTTGTGCAATCTGCCCTGGATGCCACCCTTGCCACCCGCCCCGACACGCCGCTGACCGCCGCGATGCGCTATGCCTGCCAGGGCGGCAAGCGCCTGCGCGCGTTTCTGGTGCTGGAGGGGGCCGCGCTTTACGGCATTCCGGCCACGGCGGCGCTGCCTGCTGCTGCCGCTGTCGAGGCGCTGCATGCCTACAGCCTTGTGCATGACGACATGCCCTGCATGGACAATGACGACCTGCGCCGCGGCCTGCCCACCGTGCATGTGAAATGGGACGAGGCCACCGCCGTTCTGGCGGGCGACGCGTTGCAGACGCTGGCGTTCGAGCTGTGCTGCGCGCCGGTTCTGGGCGCCGCCGACCGCCGCATCAACCTGGTTGCGGCGCTGGCCAAGGCCTCGGGGGGCGAAGGGATGGTGCATGGGCAGGCGCTGGATATCGCCGCCGAAACGGCCGGGCGCCCGCTGACGATTGACGAAATCACCGCGTTGCAGGCGGGCAAGACCGGTGCGCTGATCGGCTTTGCCGCCGAGGCCGGGGCGATTTTGGCAGGCGCGGATCGCGCGCCGCTGCGCGCCTATGCCGATGCGTTGGGGCTGGCCTTCCAGATCGCCGACGACATTCTGGACGTGACCGGCAACGAGGCTGCAACCGGCAAGCGCGTCGGCAAGGATGCCGAGGCGGGCAAGGCCACCTTCGTGTCGCTGCTGGGGCTTGATGGCGCGTGCACCCGAGCCGCCGAACTGGTGGCCGAGGCCGAGGCAGCGCTGGAACCCTTTGGTGCGACAGCGGATAACTTGCGGGCTGCGGCCCGCTTCGTTATCGCTAGACAAACGTGATAGACCAGCCCCCGGAGGGCCCCATGACGAACCCACCGCTGACCCCTACCCTCGACCGCGTGAACACGCCCACCGACCTCAAAGCCCTGAGCGACCGCGAGTTGCACCAGCTTGCCGGGGAATTGCGGGCCGAGACGATCTCGGCGGTATCGGAAACCGGCGGGCATCTGGGCGCGGGGCTGGGTGTTGTCGAACTGACCGTGGCGCTGCACGCAGTCTTTGACACGCCGCGCGACAAGATCATCTGGGATGTGGGCCATCAGTGCTATCCGCACAAAATCCTGACCGGGCGGCGCGACCGTATCCGCACCCTGCGCACCAAGGGCGGGCTGTCGGGTTTTACCAAACGCAGCGAAAGCCCCTACGACGCCTTCGGCGCGGGCCATTCGTCCACCTCGATTTCGGCGGCTGTGGGTTTTGCCATGGCGCGTGAACTGGGCGGCGATCCGGGCGATGCGATCGCGGTGATCGGCGATGGCGCGCTGACCGGCGGCATGGCCTTTGAGGCGCTGAACCACGGCGGCCATATGGGCAAACGCGTGTTCGTGGTGCTGAACGACAATGAAATGTCGATCTCGCCCCCCGTCGGCGCGCTGTCGTCCTATCTGACCCGGCTTTACACCGGCGCGCCCTTCCAGGATCTGCGCGCGGTGGCCAAGGGCGCCGTGGGCCTGCTGCCCGAACCGTTCCAGGAAGGCGCGCGGCGGGCCAAGGAAATGCTCAAGGGCATGGCTGTTGGCGGCACCTTGTTCGAGGAACTGAACTGGAACTATGTCGGCCCCGTCGATGGCCACGACCTGGACCAGCTTTTGCCGCTGTTCCGGATGCTCAAGACGCGGGCCACAGCCCCCACGCTGATCCATATCGTCACCAAGAAGGGCAAGGGCTATGCTCCCGCCGAAGGCGCGCCTGACCGCGGCCACGCCACCGCAAAATTCGATCTGGTGACGGGCAAGCAGGTCAAGGCCCCCTCGAACGCGCCCAGCTATACCAAGATCTTTGCCCAGTCGCTGATCGCCGAGGCCGAGCGGGACGACAAGATCGTGGCCGTCACCGCCGCGATGCCCGAAGGCACCGGGCTCAACCTGTTCGCAGAGCGCTTTCCGCGGCGCTGCTTTGACGTGGGCATTGCCGAACAGCACGCCGTGACCTTTTCGGCGGGGCTTGCGGCGGGCGGTCTCAAGCCCTTCTGCACGATCTATTCCACCTTCCTGCAGCGCGGCTATGACCAGATCGTGCATGACGTGGCGATCCAGCGCCTGCCGGTGCGCTTTGCAATCGACCGCGCGGGACTGGTGGGCGCCGATGGCGCCACCCATGCGGGGTCGTTCGACGTGGGCTTCATGTCCAGCCTGCCGGGCATGGTGGTGATGGCCGCCGCCGATGAGGCCGAACTGGTCCATATGGTCGCCACAGCGGTGGCGCTGGATGACCGGCCCTGCGCCTTCCGCTATCCGCGCGGCGAGGGCATGGGCGTTGACATGCCCGACTGCGGCGTGCCGCTGGAAATCGGCCGTGGCCGCATCGTGGCCGAGGGTGGGCGCGTGGCGATCCTGTCGTTTGGCACCCGGCTGGCCGAAGTGCTGAAAGCGCGCGAGTCGCTGGCCCAGCGCGGCCTTGCACCGACCGTGGCCGACGCCCGCTTTGCCAAGCCGCTGGACCGCGAGCTGATCCTGCGGCTGGCGCGCGAGCATGAGGCGATCATCACCGTCGAAGAGGGCGCGATCGGCGGCTTTGGCAGCCATGTGGCGCAGCTTCTGTTCGACGAGGGCGTGATGGACCGGGGCTTCAAGTTCCGCTCGATGGTGCTGCCCGATAGCTTCATCGACCACGCCAACCCCGAAGACATGTATGCCGCCGCCGCGATGAACGCGCCGCAGATCGAGGCGAAGGTGCTGGAAGTGCTGGGCGTGGCGGTGGCCAAGCGGGCGTAAGCGCCCGCTACCCCGCCACGAACCGCCCGAACGCCCCTTGCGAAAACACCAGCGGCGCGCGGTCTGCCCCCAGTATGACCCGCGTCACCCGGCCGATCAGAATGGTATGATCGCCGCCGGGGTGGTGCGCCTCTGTTTCGCATTCGAACACCACCAGCGCCTCGGCGATCAGCGGCACGCCCGCCGCGCCAATTCCATGCGCCAGCCCGTCAAACCCAGCCCCCTGCCGGGCAAAGCGCGCGCACAGGCCCGCCTGATCGGCCCCCAGAACATGGATCGCAAAGGCGTCTGCTGCTGCAAACAGATCGTGCCGGTTCGAGGATTTTGCCACCGACCACAGCACCAGCGGCGGATCGAGCGAGACCGAGGCAAAGCTGTTGACGGTAATCCCCACCCCCGCCCCGTCGGCATCACGCGCGGTAACGATGGTGACGCCGGTCGCAAAGCGGCCCAGCGCATCACGCAGGGCGCGCGGGTTTTCAGGCCCCGGCACAAAACTGTCGGCTACCGCCTTGATCTTGTCGTGTTCCGGCATGAAGCCTCCGCCCTTGATGGTCCCGCAACACATAACCTCTGCGGCGGGGCTGGCAAGGGGCGGCCTTGCCCACAGCCCCGGCTTGTTTTGGCCGATCGGGCCGGGCTAAGCTGTAGCAGGGCAAAGGCGGGACAGATGGCAACCGAAACAATCAAGAAGGGCCGCAAGTTCGATCAGGTGCTTGCAGGGGCGCGCGAAATCTTTTTGCGCGACGGGTTCGAAGGCGCCAGCGTGGATGATATTGCCCGCGCCGCCGGGGTGTCCAAGGCCACGCTTTACAGCTATTTTTCCGACAAGCGGCTGTTGTTTCTGGAGGTGGTCAAGGCCGAATGCCGCCGTCAGGCCGACGAGGCGGTGCAGGTCATCGACCAGACCGCCCCGCCCGAAACCGTTCTACCCGCCGCCGCAGAGCGGATCATTGCCTTCCTGACCTCGGACTTTGGCCAGCGCATCTACCGCATCTGCGTGGCCGAAAGCGACCGCTTCCCCGCATTGGGGCGCGAGTTCTACATCTCGGGCCCGCTTCTGGTGCGTGAACGGCTGGCGGGCTATCTGGCGGGCGCGGTGGCGCGGGGCGAACTGGCCATCGACGACATGAGCCTTGCTGCCGACCAGTTCGCCGAACTGTGCCGGGTCGATATTCAGGCGCGGCTTTTGTTCGGCATTGGCCCCTGCGACGCCGCCGACCGCGCGCGCATCATCAAGGGCGCGGTGGAGATGTTTCTGGCCCGCTACGGGACTGGGCGTTGAGCGGGCGCCAGCCGGACCTTTGCAGCACTTCCCTTCGGGTCACATTGGTAAAGACCGGGACGTGCGGTCAAATAGGCACGCCATGTCTTGTCGGGAAAGGTGCTGATCAAAACCTTATGCTGACTATGCATCCGTGAGCCCAGAATGGCGATCGCCATGCTGCCCCCCTCGGCTCGGATCATCTCATGGATCGCCTGATCCAATTGCGGTAATCTGACCGCAGCGGGGGCCGTGGGCTCCAACTTCGCAGGCATCGCTGCCAGGGTCTCGAACCGGGAGCACGACAGGCGAAAGCAATTCGGCGTCTTGGCCTCGCCCAGCCCCACGACAGGAAAGCCCCGTTCGCGCAGGTGCAGCGCCAGGTGGGTATAATCCCGATCCGACGCCGCCAGCACGACCCCTGCCACATGCCGACTGTGGAACAGTTCCATGGCTTCGATGCACAATAGAAGGTCGGTCGCATTCTTGCCTGAACCGGAATGCACCACCTTCAGCCCCGGCACCCCTGACCATCCATTCAGTCGCGCCGCATCTCCGTAGACGCGCCGGATCGGCAGGGGGCCGTGCTTGCGTGCCGCGGAAAAGATTGCAGGGGCAAGGTCGCTGGAGATGTTTTCACCGTCAATCAACAAGGCGAAGGGGAGTTCTGACATAAAATGCCTCGTGCGTAACTGACCAAAGATTGACGCAGAAGGCCGAGTTTGTCACGCCAGATCGCGGATCAGAAGCTGGCTTCCGGCGCCGGTTTTCACCTCGAACCGGCCTGTCTTGCGGATCAGGTCAGACAGTTTCGCCGCCCCATAGCTGCGGGCGTCGAAATCGGGGTTGGCCTGGGTGATGAACTGGCCGATCTGGCCCATCGAATACCAATCCTCATCGCCGCCGATGGCGCGCATCGCGGCCACCACCAGCGGGATCACGTTTTTCGCCGGCTCCTTGCCGCGGCGGGCGCCGTCGTCGGCGCGCGCAGTGTCGCCCCGGCTTTCGGTCACCTCTTCGGAGCCGAGATTTTCAACATATATGAAGCGCTTGCATGCCATGCGGAACGCCTCGGGCGTCTTTTTCTCGCCGATGCCGTAAACATCGAGGCCCTGTTCGCGGATGCGCGCCGCAAGGCGCGTGAAATCGCTGTCCGAAGACACCAGAACAAAACCGTCGAACAGCCGCGAATGCAGGAAATCCATCGCCGCGATCACCAGACCGATATCCGAGGCGTTCTTGCCCTTGGTGTTGGAAAACTGCTGATCGGCCACCAGCCCGAGGGCGGCCACCTTTTCTGCCCATTTGTTCAGCCGCACCGCCGACCAGTCACCATAGATGCGGCGCACGCTGGCCTCACCGAGGCTTGCGACCTCTTCAAAGATCGCCTCGGCATAGCTGGCAGGCACGTTGTCGGCGTCAATCAGCACACACAAGCGCGGGGCGCGGGTCTGGGTCATCGGGCATTCCTTTCGCGGGACCACTCCTGTTTCGGGCTTTGCGGCGGCTTTGTCCATCGCACCGGGGGCGGGATCGGCGGGCATTAAGCAAATTTTAGACCGCCGCTGCCAGAACGAAGGAGCAACAGATTCGGCACGGGGCGGGCAATGAACATTCTTCTGGTCGGGGCGGGGCTTTCGGGTGCGGTGATCGGGCGCGAACTGGCCGAGGCGGGGCACCGGGTGACGGTGGTCGATGCGCGGGGGCATGTGGGCGGCAACTGCCACACCGAACGCGATGGCGACACCGGGGTGATGGTCCATGTCTACGGCCCCCACATCTTTCACACCGACGATGCCGAGGTCTGGGGCTATGTCAATCGGTTCGAACAGTTCCGGCCCTATGCGAACCGGGTGAAGACCACCGCCCGCGGCGCGGTCTATTCGCTGCCGGTGAACCTGCACACGATCAACCAGTTCTTTGGCAAGACCCTGCACCCGGCAGAGGCGCGCACCTTTATCGAGGCGCTGGCCGACCACTCGATCACCGACCCGCAAAGCTTTGAGGATCAGGCGCTGCGTTTCGTCGGGCGCGATCTGTATGAGGCGTTCTTCAAGGGATACACCGAAAAGCAATGGGGCTGTGCACCGCGCGATCTGCCCGCCTCGATCCTGAAACGGCTGCCCCTGCGGTTCAACTATGATGACACCTACTTCGCCCACCGCTTTCAGGGGATGCCCGAGGGCGGCTATACTGCAATGATCGCGCGCATGCTGGATCATCCGGGCATCGACGTGCATCTGCACAGCCGGTTCGACCCCGACCGTGCCGGGGCCTATGATCGCGTGTTCCATTCCGGTGCGCTGGATGGATGGTTCGGCTTCCGGCTGGGGCGGCTGGGCTATCGCACGCTGGATTTTGAACGCTTCACCGATACCGGCGACTATCAGGGCTGCGCCGTGATGAACTATGGCGACCCCGACGTGCCCTGGACCCGGATCACCGAACACAAGCATTTCGCGCCGTGGGAAGCGCATGAGGGCACCGTCTGCTACCGCGAATACAGCCGCGCCGCAGACGCAGACGACAGCCCCTATTACCCGATCCGGCTGGTCGCCGAAACCGCGCTGCTGGCCGATTATGTGGCACTGGCAGAGGCGACCGAAGGCGTCACCTTCGTTGGGCGGCTGGGCACCTATCGTTACCTTGATATGGATGTGACGATCCGCGAGGCTCTGGATACCGCGCGGCAGTTTCTGGACTGCGCCGCCACCGGCCAGGCGATGCCCGCCTTTGCCAGGCGCCCGCTTTAGTGGTTCAGGTCGGCGCAGTCCTGCGCCAGCCAGCCGCGTAGCGCCACCAGCGGCGGGTGCTGCGCCTCGGCCTCGGGCCAGACGAGGTAATAACTGCCAAGGCCGCGCACATCTTCGCCCGCGATACGGGCCAGCCGTCCCTCGGCGATCTCGGCCTCGGCCAGAAAGGCAGGCAGCAGCGCCACCCCGGCGCCGTGGATCGCGGCCTGAATCAGCGTGGCAAACTGATCGAACAGCATCCCCCGCGCAGCAGGCGCCGCCAGGCCGTGCTGGCGGAACCACAGATCCCAGGCGGTCGGACGCGATTCAAGCTGCAAAAGCGGCAGCCGCGCCAGTTCGGCCGGGGCTGTCACACCGCGGCACAGATCGGGGGCGGCACAGGCCACCAGCACCTCGTCAAACAGTTTCATATGCCCGGCTTCGGGCCAATCGTCCGTGCCAAAATGGATCGCGGCGTCAAACCCCTCCTTGGCAAAGTCGAAGGGGCGCAGCCGGGTGCCGATGTTGATCGTCACCCCCGGATGCATCGCCAGAAACCGCGGTAGCCGTGGCGCCAGCCAGCGCGTGCCGAAGGTGGGCAGGATCGCCAGCGACAGCGTGCCCCCGCCCGGATTGGCCCGTAACTGCACCGAAGCGCGCCCGATCAGGTCAAGCGCCTTGCGGATGTCGCGTGAATAGGCCAGCGCCGCATCGGTCGGCACCAGCCGCCGCCGCTCGCGCCGGAACAGGGCAACGCCCAACTGCCCTTCCAGCGTCTGCACCAAACGGCTGACCGCACCCTGGGTCAGCGCCAGTTCCCGCGCCGCCGCCGCCGTCGATCCGGTGCGGCAGACCGCCTCGAACGCGCGCAGCAGGCTGGTCGAAGGCACAAAACGACGCGGTGGCGCCATATGTTCATTACGCATATCATACTGCCCAAAACGGGTTATTTTCCGGGGTAAACCTGTGCAATATGCATGGCAAGCCCGAACCCGACCGAGGATGACCATGACCGACAAAAGCCCCCTGAAGCCCAAGGACGCCCCCGACCTGTCGCGGTTCGACTGGGACGATGCCCTGCGGCTGGACAGCCAGTTGACCGAAGAAGAGCGGATGCTGCGCGATGCAGCCCGCGCTTATGCCCAGGGCAAACTTGCCCCCCGCGTCACCGCCGCCTACCGAGACGAGACGACCGACCCCGCGATTTTTCGCGAGCTGGGCGAGATGGGCCTTCTCGGCGTGACGATCCCGGAAAGCTATGGCGGGCTGGGCGCGTCCTATGTCGCCTATGGTCTGGTCGCGCGCGAGATCGAGCGGGTCGATTCGGGCTATCGGTCGATGATGTCGGTGCAATCCAGCCTCGTGATGTATCCGATCTACGCCTACGGGTCCGAGGCGCAGCGGCAGAAATACCTGCCGGGACTGGCCGCGGGCACGCTGATCGGTTGTTTTGGCCTGACCGAACCCGATGCCGGCAGCGACCCGGCCGGGATGAAAGCCACGGCGAAGAAGACCGCCGGGGGCTATGTGCTGAACGGGTCGAAAATGTGGATCTCGAACGCGCCGATCGCCGATGTGTTCGTGATCTGGGCCAAATCCGAGGCGCATGGCGGCAAGATCCGCGGCTTTGTGCTCGACAAGGGCCTGAGGGGCCTGTCGGCACCCAAGATCGGGGGCAAACTGTCCTTGCGCGCCTCGATCACCGGCGAAATCGTGATGGACGGCGTCGAGGTGGGCGAAGATGCGCTACTGCCCGGCGTCGAGGGGCTGAAGGGCCCGTTCGGTTGCCTCAACCGCGCGCGCTATGGCATCGCCTGGGGTGTGATGGGCTCGGCCGAGACCTGTTTCCATGCCGCGCGGCAATACGGGCTGGACCGCAAGCAGTTCAACAAACCGCTGGCCCAGACCCAGCTTTACCAATTGAAACTGGCCAATATGTTGACCGAAATCAGCCTTGGCCTTCAGGGTTGCCTGACCGTTGGGCGACTGATGGATAGCGCCAACGCCGCGCCCGAAATGATCAGCCTGATCAAGCGCAACAACTGCGGCAAGGCGCTGGATATCGCGCGGATGGCGCGCGACATGCACGGCGGCAACGGCATTTCTGATGCCTTCCCGGTGATGCGCCACATGGTCAATCTGGAAACCGTGAACACCTATGAGGGCACGCATGACGTGCATGCCCTGATTCTAGGCCGCGCGATTACCGGGTTGCAGGCGTTCTTCTGATGCCGCGCTCGGAAATTGTGCACGAAAGTTTCCTGCGCCGGGTCACGGCGCGGGATTTTCCCTCTGGCAAGGCGCCCGAGCCGGGGCTGTCGGCGGCGGATGCGGTGCGACTGTATCGTGCCCAATGCCTCAGCCGCGCATTGGATCGTCAGTCGCGCGCGATGCAAAAGGCCGGTCAGGGCTATTACACCATCGGGTCCAGTGGCCATGAGGGGATGGCGGCGGTGGCCCATGCGGCGCGACCGACCGACATGGCCTTTCTGCATTACCGCGACGCGGCCTTTCAGATCGCACGGGCAGATCAGGTGCCGGGGCAGGACATGTGCCGTGACATGCTGCTGTCCTTTGCCTGTGCCGCCGAAGACCCGATCTCGGGCGGGCGGCACAAAGTGCTGGGGTCAAAGGCGCTGACGATTCCGCCCCAGACCTCGACCATTGCGAGCCACCTGCCCAAAGCGGTGGGCGCGGCTTTCAGTCTGGGCCTCGCCCGTCGCCACCCGCCCGAGCATCGCGCGCTGGCCGAGGATGCGATCATCCTGTGTTCCTTCGGCGATGCCTCGGCCAACCATTCGACCGCGCAGGGCGCGCTGAACACCGCCTCCTGGACAGCCTATCAGGGCCTGCCGCTGCCGCTGCTGTTCGTTTGCGAAGACAACGGTATCGGTATTTCGACCCGAACCCCCAATGGCTGGATAAAAGCCAGCCAGGCGGCTCGGCCCGGTGTGCGGTATTTTGCAGCCGACGGGCTTGACCTGTATCAGACCTTCGCAGTTGCTGCCGAAGCCGCCGATTACGTCCGCCGCTGCCGCAAGCCGGCTTTTCTGCATCTGCGGATGGTGCGGCTTTATGGCCATGCCGGGGCCGATCTGCCTACCACCTACATGGCGCGCGAGGAGGTGGAGGCCGAGGAGGCAAACGACCCGCTGCTGCACAGCGTACGGCTGCTGGATCTGGCCGGGGCGCTGGCGCCCGATCAGGCGCTGGCGATCTATACCGAAACGCTGGACCGCGTCGCGCAAGTGGCGGCCGAGGTGGTCACGCGCCCTAGGCTGCGCACGGCGGCCGAGGTGATGGAAAGCCTGATCCCCCCCGCCCGGCCCTGCGCCGCGCGCAATGGCCCCGGACCCGAGGCGCGGGCCGAGGCGTTCGGCGCCGATCTGAAGGCGATGGACGAGCCACAGCCGATGAGCCGCCTGCTGAACTGGGCGCTGACCGATCTGATGGTGACCCATCCCGAGATCGTTCTGATGGGCGAAGATGTCGGCCGCAAGGGCGGCGTCTATGGCGTGACGCAAAAGCTTTTCACGCGGTTCGGTGCGGGCCGGGTGATGGACACGCTCCTCGATGAACAGTCGATTCTGGGCCTTGGCATCGGTATGGCGCATAACGGCTTTCTGCCGGTGCCTGAAATTCAGTTTCTTGCCTATCTGCACAACGCCGAAGACCAGTTGCGCGGCGAGGCAGCGACGCTGCCCTTTTTCTCGCGCGGGCAGTTCAGCAACCCGATGGTGGTGCGGATCGCGGGACTGGGCTACCAAAAGGGCTTTGGCGGGCATTTCCACAACGACAACAGTCTGGCCGTGCTGCGCGACATTCCGGGGCTGATTCTGGCCTGCCCCTCGCGCGGGGCCGAGGCCGCCATGATGCTGCGCGAATGCGTGCGCCTTGCGCGCGAAGACCAGCGCGTCGTGGTGTTTCTGGAGCCCATCGCACTTTATCCGATGCGCGATCTGCACCGCGACAAGGATGGCCTCTGGATGGACCACTACCCCGCGCCCGACCAGAGGATCGGGTTCGGCACGGTCGGCACGCAGGGCACGGGGCGCGATCTGGCCATCATCACCTATGGCAACGGTGTCTACCTGTCGCATCAGGCTGAACCCGCGCTGCGCGCTGCCGGGATCGACCTGCGGATCGTTGATTTGCGCTGGCTGGCGCCACTGCCCGAGGCCGCGATCCGCGCGGCAGCGCAGGATTGCGCGGCGGTGCTGGTGGTGGACGAATGCCGCCGCTCGGGCAACCTGTCCGAGGCGCTGATGACGCTGCTGGCAGATCACCCCTGCAAGGCGCGGCTGACAGCCGAGGACAGCTTTATTGCCACCGGTCCCGCCTATGCGGCAACTCTGCCCTCGGCCCAGGGGATCGTGACTGCCGCCCTGGCGCTGCTGCGATAAGCCAGCCCCGACCAAAAGAAAACGCGCCCCGAAAGGGGCGCGTTAACAGATCATAGCCGACAGATCAGACCGCTTTCTTGCCCTTGTGCGGAGCCCAAAGCGCCTTGTTGGTAAAGTAGAGCAGCACCGACAGGATGATCAGCATGCCGACCGAAATATAGCCTGCTTCCTTGCGGGCGTTCAGCTTGGGCTCGGCCGCCCACATCAGAAAGGCCGCCACATCCTTGGCCAGCGATTTGGCATCATTGGGCGAGCCGTCTTCGAACTCGACCGCCTCATCCGTCAACATCTGCGGCATCGCGATCCAGCCGTTGCCGGCGGTAAAGGTCGGGTTGCCGTAATAAAGCGTGCCGGCCTCTTCCTTTTCCTCGCCGTTATAGCCGGTCAGGATCGAGTAGATGTATTCCGGGCCACCGATGCCGTTGAAGAACTGGCTGATCCCGGTGCCATAAGGCCCGTGGAAGCCAGCGCGCGCCTTGGCCATCACCGACAGGTCCGGCCCCATGCCGTCGCCGGTCACGGTTGGGAACATGTCGGTGGGTTTGCGCGGGCGATCCTCGTCCAGTTCTGGGTCGAAGATCGACAGGTTTTCGGCATAGGCGCGCACCTCGTCAGAGGACAGGTTCGGGCCGCCCTCGTCACCCAGCGAGCGGATCGGAACAAACTTCATCCCGTGGCAGGCGGAGCAGATCTCGGTGAACACTTGCAGACCGCGGCGCAGTTGCGCCTGGTCATAGGTGCCGTAGGGGCCTTCGAAGGAGAAGTTCACGTCGTGGACGGCCCCCCCTTCCGAGGCCATCGCCGCGCCCGCGCCAAGAGCAAGGGCAGAGACGGCGGAGATTGCGAGTTTCCTCATCTTTTTGGTCCTTTCCCTTACTCGGCCGGATGCGCGTTGGCGCCATAGTGTTCGTTGAAGTCTTCCTCGATCGTGGCCGGCTCCGGCAGCGGCGTCTCGAAGATGCCGAGGACGGGCAGGATCACCAGGAAGTAGGCGAACCAGTAAGTGGAGCCGATCAGCGAGATCGTGGCATAGGGCTCCTCGGTCGGCATCGCGCCAACCCAGGTCAAAACCACAAAGTTGACCACAAACAGCCAGAACCAGATCTTGAACTTCGGACGGTAGCGACCCGAACGGGTCGCCGACGTATCAAGCCACGGGGCCAGAGCCATCACGATGATCGCACCGAACATCGCCACCACGCCGAAGAATTTGGCGTCAACGATGCCGAAGGTCACGAACTCGGTCAGCATCACCACCCAGACGTCGGCGGTGAAGGCACGAAGGATCGCGTAGAACGGCAGGAAATACCATTCCGGCACGATGTGGACCGGCGTCACCAGCGGGTCAGCCTGAACGTAGTTGTCCGGGTGGCCCAGATAGTTCGGCATGAAGCCGACGATGGCAAAGAACACCGCCAGAATGATCGCCAGCGCGAACAGGTCCTTGATCACGAAATACGGCCAGAACGGCAGCGTGTCTTTTTGAGCTTCGGCTTTCGACGCACGGCGCACCTCAACCCCGGTGGGGTTGTTGTTGCCGGTGGTGTGGAAGGCCCAGATATGGACGGCAACCAGCGCAACCAGCACGAACGGCAGCAGGTAGTGCAGCGAGAAGAAGCGGTTCAGCGTGGCATTGTCCACCGCCGGCCCGCCCAGAAGCCAGGTCTGAATCGGTTCGCCGATGCCGGGGATGGCGCCGAACAGGCCGGTGATCACGGTAGCACCCCAGAACGACATCTGACCCCAAGGCAGAACGTAGCCCATAAAGGCCGTGCCCATCATCACAAGGTAGATCAGCATCCCGACGATCCAGGTGATTTCACGCGGGGATTTGTAGCTGCCGTAGTAGAGGCCGCGGAAGATGTGGATATAGACCGCCACAAAGAACAGCGATGCGCCGTTGGCGTGCAGGTAGCGCAACATGTGGCCGCCGTTCACGTCGCGCATGATGTGTTCGACCGAGGCGAAGGCCAGATCGACATGCGGCGTGTAGTGCATCGCCAGAATGATGCCGGTCACGATCTGCAGCACCAGCGTGAAGGCAAGCACGATGCCCCAGATCCACCACCAGTTCAGGTTCTTGGGGGTGGGAATCATGATGGTGTCATAGACGAGCGACACGATCGGAAGGCGTTTGTGCAGCCAGGTTTCGGCACCCGGCTTCGGTTCGTAATGGTCGTGTGGAATACCAGCCATTCCTGCTCTCCCTCAGCCCACGAGAATCGTGGTTTCGTCGACGAATTTCGCGACCGGAATATCAAGGTTACGCGGCGCGGGGCCCTTGCGGATGCGGCCGGCCGAGTCGTAGTGCGAACCGTGGCAGGGGCAGAACCAGCCACCGAAGTCGCCCGACATGTTGCCGATCGGCACACAGCCCAGGTGAGTGCAGACACCGATCATCAGCAGCCATTCGCCGGCTTCGTCCAGCGTGCGGTTTTCATCCGTCGCCGGGGCACTGGCCGGAAGGTTGGCGTTTTCGGCCTTGTCATCCACCAGCGCGTTCAGCGGCACGGCGCGGGCCATGTCGATCTCTTCCTGGCTGCGGCGACGCACAAAGACCGGCTTGCCGCGCCATTTCACGGTCAACTGGGTGCCGACTTCGATGGCGCTGACGTCGATGAAGATCGAGGCAAGCGCCTGCACGTCGGCGGACGGGTTCATCTGGTCAACGAGCGGCCAGACGGCTGCGCCGGTGACAACGGCACCCGCACCCGCGGTGGTATAGTAGAGGAAATCCCGTCGGGTGCCGGCGTGATCATCTGCGTGGGACATCAATTCTCTCCCTTCCCCGGCCTGAACGACAGGCCACAACATATTCAGGCCGCGGAATTACCCAGCCCTGCCCGGCGCGTTTTAGCAACCGTGCCCCAGTCAGTCCAGCGGACAATAACGCGCAGAGCCGTAACTATAAGGTTATTCGGGGGAGAGCACGTAACCGGCGCCGCGCACAGTTTGCAGGTAGCGTGGCTCTCGCGGATCGGGTTCGATCTTGCGGCGCAGCCGGGTGATCTGAACATCCACCGCCCGGTCTTGCGTGTCTCCCGGATCGGGGGCGCCGCCGCGGTCGCGGCCCAGTTCCTCGACCAGTTCGGCGCGCGTCACGACCTTCCCCACACGGGCGGCAAATATCCGCATCAGCGCGGCTTCGGTTCCGGTCAGCCGCACCAGCGTATCACCCTGCCACAACTCGCTCCGGTCCGGGTCATAACGTAGCGGGCCCAGATGCAGCGGCATAGGCCCGCGCTCGGCCACAGCGGGCACACGCCGCAGGATCGCATTGATCCGCAACAACAACTCCTTTGGCTCGAACGGTTTGGGCAGGTAATCATCGGCACCCGCCTCAAGCCCTTCGATCCGGTCGCGGGTTTCACCGCGCGCCGTCAGCAGCAGGATCGGGGTTGCCAGACGGCGGCGCAGATCGCGGGTCAGGCTCAGCCCGTCCTCGCCCGGCATCATCACATCCATCACGATCAGGTTGAATTCCAGCCCCGCCAAAAGCCGCCGCGCATGGGCCGCATCACGCGCCGTCGTCACCATGAAACCATTTCGGATCAGGAACTTCTGCAAAAGCCCGCGGATACGTTCGTCATCATCCACGATCAGGATATGGGCGGGGCCCTGCATCACGACCCGGCCCCCATCATCTGATACTGCCGCCGCAGGTCGGGGTCCATCATCGCCTCAAGCACCTGGCGGAACCCGGCCACCGCCTGCGGCCCGGCGGCGCGATAGGCCGCGCGCATCCGTACCCGCTGCGCCTCGGACAACTCGCGCTCCAGCGCGGTGCCGCGCTCGGTCAGATGCAGATGCCGCTCGCGCTTGTCCTTGCGGCCGACGCGGCTTTCCACCAGCCCATCCTCGATCAGCGTGCGCAGCACCCGGTTCAGCGACTGCTTTGTCACCCCCAGCACGTTCAGCAACGCGTTGACCGTCAGCCCCGGCTGCCGGTTGATGAAGTGGATCGCACGATGATGCGCGCGGCCATAATCCAGACCGTCCAGAATCCGGTCCGGGTCTGCGGTAAAGCCACGATAGGCAAAGAACATCGCCTCGATGCCCTTGCGCAACTGCTCATCTGTCAGAAACAGGAGAGTCTCCCCCCCCGGTGCGCCGGTATCTGCCATGCCCGTCCCCTTGCTCTGTGCGATTTTAAGTCAGCCTTGTTGACTTTCCAAGAATCAATTGTTACCGAGCGGCAGATTTCGCGCAACATTATGTCCGCAGCGGACATATCTGGCGCAACTTTTGCAAAACAGGCAGCACCAAGGAGGGTATGATGGCCGGTGCCTATGACGACCGCGACGGCAAGATCTGGATGGATGGCACGCTGGTGGACTGGCGCGACGCAAAGGTTCACATCCTGACCCATGCCCTGCATTACGCATCCTCGGTGTTCGAGGGTGAGCGCTGCTATAACGGCAAAATCTTCAAATCGGTCGAGCATTCGCAGCGCCTGCTGAAATCGGGCGAGTTGCTGGACATGACGATCCCGTGGACGGTGGACCAGATCGAAGAGGCCAAGCGTCTGACGCTGGAGGCCAACGGCCTGCGTGACGCCTATGTGCGCCCTCTGGCGTGGCGCGGGTCAGGCGAAGACATGGGCGTTGCCGCCAAGCGCAACCCGGTGCATCTGGCCGTCGCGGTCTGGGAATGGGGCGCCTATTATGGCGACGCCAAGTTCAAGGGCGCCAAGCTTGATATTTCCAAGTGGAAACGCCCCTCGCCCGAAACCATCCCCCATGCTGCCAAGGCCGCCGGGCTTTACATGATCTGCACCATGTCCAAACATGCCGCCGAGGCCAAGGGCTGCTCGGATGCGATGATGTTCGACTATCGCGGCTATGTTGCCGAGGCGACCGGCGCCAACATTTTCTTTGTCAAGGGCGGCGAGGTGTTCACCCCGATCCCCGATGCGATCCTGAACGGCATCACCCGGCAGACGGTCATCGGGATGCTGCGCACCAAGGGCATCACCGTGCACGAATGCCGGATCGAGGCCGCCGATCTGGAAGGTTTCGAGCAATGCTTCCTGACCGGCACCGCCGCCGAGGTGACGCCGGTGGGCCAGATCGGGGATTACACGTTCGAAGTGGGCGCGCTGACGCGCGAAATCGCCACCGATTACGAAAAGCTGGTCCGCTCGTGACCGGATCGGGTGGGCCTGTGGCCCACCCGCGCCTCAGGCGGTGCGCCCGCGGGCGATTCGCGCATATTCGGCGGTCCGGCGGCCGTTGTCGTCCTCACGGTCGGGCCGACGGATCAATTCCTTGGTCGCCGGATGCACCATCTCGTTGCGATCAATGGCAACAAAAGCCTTCACACGGGCGGCATCAGTTCTTTCGCGTGTGCGGTCGATGACGTGACGGGTCATGGCAGTGCCTCCTTCAATGATCATCTACCGTTTACATAACACAGGCAGAGCGCATTTTCACCCCTGCGGCGTCATCGCCTTGCGCTGACGGGCGCGTTCCAGCCCAAGCTGGCGCTCGCGCCAGATGATCAGCACCCCGGCAAGGATGACCAGAGCCGCACCGCCCAGCATGACCAGCGTCGGCACCTCGTCGAAAAAGACATAGCCGATGGCGAGGGCAAAGATCATCGAGGCGTATTCGAACGGCGCCACGATCGAGGCATCGGCATACCGATAGCCCGAGGTCAGAAAGATCTGGCCAAAGCCCCCCAGCACACCCGCCGCGACCAAAAATGCCGCCTCGGTCGAGCTGGGCCAGACCCAGCCAAACGGCAAAGTGGCCAGCGACAGGACACTGGCCGTGACCGAAAACCAGAAGACGATGGCGCTTGTGCGTTCGGTCGCCACCAGCTTGCGCACGAACACCTGCGCCAACGCCGCACAGGTGGCCCCCATCAGCGTGACCACCGCGCCCAGCGCCTCGCCGCTGGTGGTCTGATCAACCGCCCCAAGCCGCGGCGACAGCACGATCATCACCCCCACCATCCCCAGTGCCACCGCCGACAGCCGGAACAGCCGCACCTCTTCACCCAGAAACATCGCGGCAAAGACCACGGTTAACAGCGGCGCGGCATAGCCGATCGCGGTCACCTCGGGCAAAGGCAACAGGCCCAGCCCGGCAAAGCCCAGCCCCATCGCCGCGGTCCCCACCACCCCGCGCCAGACATGGCCCATCGGCTGCGCCACCCGCAGCCCGCTGCGCAGCTCCCGCTGCCAGCCCAGCCAGACCAGAATCACGGGGATCGCAAAGAACGACCGGAAAAACACCGCCTCGCCCGCCGGAACATGCTCAGCGGTGGCCTTGATCACCGCCGCCATGGCGATGAAGACCAGAACCGAAGCCAGCTTGAACAGGATACCACGCAGCGGAGACATGCGCCGACTCTAGCGCGCGCCCGTCCCGGAGGAAAGCCGCGCCACAGCCCAGCAGGCAGCATCTGCCACCGCCGGGTCAGGGTCTGTACACAGCCCTTCGGCCACCGCACGCAGCGCCGGGATGCCCGAATTGCCGATCGCATAAAGCACGTTGCGCACCATCCGATCGCGTCCGATCCGCTTGATCGGGCTGCCCGCAAACCGCGCGCGAAAGCCCGCATCGTCCAGCCCCGCCAGATCGGCCAGCGCGGGCGCGCCGGCCTCGCGCGGGGCATAGCCGATCTCGCGCGCGGCCTGCGCAAACTTGTTCCACGGGCAGACTGCCAGACAATCATCACACCCATAGATGCGGTTGCCCATCAGCCCGCGCAACTCGGAATCGACCGGGCCGCGATGCTCGATCGTCAGATAGGAAATGCAGCGCCGCGCATCCAGTTGATAGGGCGCCGGAAAAGCCCCCGTCGGGCAGGCCTCAAGGCAGGCGGTGCAGGCCCCGCAATGGCTGACCTCGGGCGCGTCGGGCGGCAGGTCGAGCGTGGTAAAGATCGCCCCCAGAAAGAACCAACTGCCCAGATCACGCGCCAGAAGGTTGGTGTGCTTGCCCTGCCAGCCCAGCCCCGCCGCCTGCGCCAGCGGCTTTTCCATCACCGGCGCGGTATCGACAAACACCTTGATCTCACCCCCGGCCTCGTCGATCAGCCAGCGCCCCAACCGCTTCAGCCGCCGCTTGACCAGATCGTGGTAATCTTTGCCCTGCGCATAAACGCTCACCGCCCCCCGGTCGCGTTGCGTCAGGACGGCCATAGGGTCGAAACCGGGCGAGTAAACCTCTGCCAGCATGATCACCGACCGCGCCTCGGGCCACAGCGCCACAGGGTCGCCGCGCCAGCCCATCCGCTCGGTCATCCAGCCCATCTGCCCGTGACGCCCCGCCGCCACAAAGGCGGCCAGCCGCGCCGCCGCATCTGGAATTGCATCGGGCCGACAGACCCGCACCTTGTAAAAACCCTCCTCCAGCGCGCGTCGAACCAGCCGGTCCTTCATCTCTGCCATCACCGCGCCCTTTCATCTTGGCGCAAATATCCTCGGGGGGCGCGGGGGGCCGACAGCCCCCCGCTCGGCCGCCAGGGCTCAGAAATCCAGCTCGGCATATTGCGGTGCGGGCGGCAGCCCCGACATCTGATCCGCCAGCAGCGAACGGAACGCCGGGCGCGACTTGATCTTGGCATACCAGTCCTTGACGTTGGATGAGCGATCCCAATCCACGTCCGAAATATAGTCAAGACACGACAGATGGGCAGCGGCGGTAAAATCGGCCAGCGTCATCATATCCCCCGCCAGCCAGCGCCGCTGATCCAGCAGCCAGCCCATGTAGTCCAGGTGAAACTTGATCTTGCTCAGCCCCGATTTCACATTCTTGCTGTCCGGGTAGCCCTGTTTCATCACCTTCTTCCAGACCCGCTCGCCCATGATCTTGGTGGTGACTTCCTGGTTGAACTTGTCGTCGAACCACGCGCACAGCCGCCGCACCTCATAGCGTCCCTCGGGGTCGCGGGGCATCAGCGGCGGGGTCGGCACGGTTTCCTCAAGATATTCGCAGATCGCCTGACTTTCCGACAGCGTCCGCCCCTCCATCTTCATCACCGGCACCTTTCCCGCCGGGTTTCGGCGCAGAAAGTCGGGGCCCTGCTCCCAATAGCGTTCCTCGACCAGTTCGACCTCGATCTTCTTCTCGGCCAGCGTCAGGCGCACCTTGCGGCAAAAGGGCGAAAGGGCAACATGGTAAAGACGGTTCATGACAGGACCCTGCGCTGGAAGGCTTGGCCCTCGTGATAGCGGCAGGGGCGGCGGCGATCAATGCTTCCGGCACAGAGGGTCAGATCCGCAGAGCCTTGCGCCAGAACGTATCGGTTGTCAGTTCGGCATAGCCGCGCTGCCAGTCTGCTTTCAGACGCGGATAGCGCCAAAGGAAACGCCCGGCATTACGAGCCATGCGCCAGCCCTGCCGCCAGGCCAGCCGTTTTGAATGGTTCAACCTGCAGGCTCGTGCCTGCGCCGGGTCCAGATAGGTGATCCGCGCCGCCCCCCAGACCGGGCGAAGATGCCCGCGCGCGCGCGGCTCCAGCGTAACACGATTGCCGTAGAGCGCGAAGAAGGGCAGCAGATGCCCATTCAGCGTCAGCTTCATCAGCGCCCGGTCGAACCGGCGATGAGGGTTAAACCACAGCCGATCTTTCGGGCGCCGGGGCGGCGCCTCGGTCCAGATTTCTGCATCGGCCAGCGCCCGGATATCGGCGCGGCGCTGGGCCATGTCGGCGTTTCGGGCAAAGAAGCCGGGGCCCTCCAGCACATCCTCCAGCGCAAGGTTAAGCGTGGCGAGCGTGTCATAATGGCATTGCACCAAGGCGCGCGCGAAAAACCACAGCGCGATACGCAGGGTGCGCAGCCGTCCGATGTCCATCTGCGGCAGGCTGAGGTGATGGGCCAGATGGCTGCGCAGATCGAGATAAAGCGTCTGCGCCGTTTCCTTCTCGGCAAAATCGGCGTCCTGAAAGCAGACCACGCCGGGCAGCGTGACGATGTCAAACCCGTTAGCAAGGCTGAAGCTGACATCATCCCCGCGCACGAAAAACGGGAATGGCCGGTGCCGCAGCCGGTCGATCGGGAAGGCAAAGAACCACCAGCCGCCATACAGGTTGCGCGGGGCGGGGCCAGTGGTGGCGAATTCCATCGCAAAAACCTGTCCGGCGTGGCGCAGGTCGGTGCCATTGAACCGCGGCTGGCAGCGGCTATCAAAAATCGCCCCGTTTTCCCACAAGGCCCAGCGGTGGGCCGCCACCGTCATCGCGCCCGCAATCGCGGTATGGGGATCGGTGGCATGGGCCAACATCTGCCATGTCCGCTCAAGGCTTTGCATGTGGATGGCGGCATCGTCATCCATGAACAGGCAATGGGTCGCGCCCGCGGCCTCGGCCTCGATCAGGCCCCGCGCAAATCCGCCCGAACCGCCAAGATTGTCGTTTGAGACCGGGCTGACATAGGGGCCGGGCACAAGCCCTGCGCTTTGGCCATTGTCGACAACGATCAGCCGGATCTGGTTCCGCAGGGGCGAACTTTCGATGAAATCTTCAAACCGGTCAACACTTTGGCGCACAGCAGCCTCGCGCCGGAAGGTGGTGATGGAAACCGCCAGCCGGGGGGTGCGGCGGGGAGGTTGCCGGGTCTGCCAGGCGGCATCGGTCAGCCTGCCGGGGCCAAGCGCGCGCAGTTCAAAGAACACGATGCCCTGCGGCCCAAAGGCCATGGCCTGCGACAGGTCGAACTGTGCGGGCGCATCCTCGGTCAGGGTGACAACTTCGGTCACCAACCGTTCCCAGGACCGGTCAGGCAGCGCCAGAAACACCGTCACCTCAAACAGACCCGCCCCCCACAGCACCAGATGCAGATCGACCAGCCCGCAATGACGCAACCATTTGCCAAGGTTGAACAGGTTGAAATATGTGTCGAACCCCGCCATCCCGCCTGCGGCAAACTGCACCTCGCGCCCCGTCTGCGACAGACCCGCCGGGCCGTGCAGACGCATATACAAATCGCGTTCAGTGCAAAGGCCCGGTTCGGGCCAGATCAGCCCTTGCAGCCTTGAGGGCGTGGCGTCGGCAAGGGGCGTGGCGCCGATCGATGCAAACGGCGCAGTCAGGGGGATGTTCATTGCAGCATCTCTCCGGTGAAGCGGGCAAATTCGGTCAGCGAGATTCGGCCCAGATTGCTGTCGGCAGGCAATTCGGGGCGAGGCGCGAACAGCGGGCCGGGGCGGTCGGGGAAGAAGGTCTGGCGCAGCCAGTCGTTGGCGGCGCGGTAATGCGCCATGATCCGCGCCGATTGCGCCGCCGACATCTGCGGCCGCGGTGTGCCCGGCAGCCGGTTGATCCGCCGTTCCAGCCGCTGGCGCGCGGGGTTGACGGTATTATTCATTTGAAACGGCACCATCGGCTGGATCAGTCGCAAAAATTCCAGCGCGGGCGCCGACAGGCTTTCGTTGCCGTTGCCCGAGGGCACAAGCCCCGCCAAGTCAGGGCGCCGCCCCAGAACCTGCGCCATGAAATCGGTCAGCACATCGCCATCGACCAGTTCGGCGCGGTCGAACAGACGCACGGTGATCGCCTGCGCGCCGAACGCCTCGATCCAGTGGCCCAGCAGGCGGCGATAGTTCAGATAGGGCGGCGTCGGGTCAGGACGCAGGGCATTTTCGACAAATTCGGCAAAGGGCGCGCCGTGATAGCCGCGGCGCATGAATTCGCCATACATGCTGAGCACCGCATCATCCTGACGCCGCAGATAGACGACGATCCGCACCTGATCGAACAGCGGGCGCAGCAGACACGCCAGTTCGCGCACCCCCGGCCCACCCAGGTTACCGGTCAGGTTTTCAGATGACATCAGCATGGTCGTGACACCGGGCGGGGCCGCGGCGATCTGCTGGCGGATCTGGTCGGCCAGTGTGCCCCGGAACACCGCCACCTCGGCCATCGACCGCAGGCCATAGGCATGGGCGGACGGGTCAACATACTGCGCGGCCGCGTAGAACAACGTGATGTGGTTGGCGATGGGCGAGAGCAGATCGGGGTAGACCATGCCGTTTTCGCGCAGCCAGTCGGGGTTGGCGGCGCAGGTTTCCTGCAGGTAGGTGGTGGCCGTTTTCGGCGTGCCGATGTGACAGACAAGGTTCAAGGCAAGGCTCCTGCCGATTCTGACGGGCGTTACCGTGACCCTAAGCGCGCAGGGTTAACGAAGAGTTTGCCCGGCACGGCGGCGCGGGAAGCCTCTGGCCCGCACCGACAGCGGTGATACAGTCTGTCGCAGGCCCCGCGCGGACGGGGCAGGCAAGCCCGATGTCACGAAAGGACCACGCCATGATCGAGAAGCGCGACTTTTACATCAATGGGCGCTGGGTCGCCCCGGCGCACCCGCGGGATCTGGCCGTGATCGACCCCTCGAGCGAAGAGCCCTGCGCGGTGATCAGCCTCGGCGATAAGGCCGATACCGACGCCGCGGTGGCCGCCGCCAAGGCCGCGCTGCCGCACTGGGTGGCCACGCCCGCTGCCGAACGGCTGGCCTGCGTGGAACGTATCCTGGCCGTCTATACCGACCGCGCAGCAGAAATGGCCCGCGCCATAAGCCTTGAGATGGGTGCGCCGATCGACATGGCACTGAACGATCAGGTCGCTGCGGGCACATGGCATATCACCAACTTCATCACCGCCTTTCGCGATTTCAGCTTTCTGCGCCCGCTCGGCCCCCATGCCCCCGGCGCGATGATCGCGCAGGAAGCGGTGGGGGTGGCAGGCCTGATCACGCCGTGGAACTGGCCGATGAATCAGGTCACGCTGAAGGTGGTGCCCGCCTTGCTGGCGGGCTGCACCATGGTGCTGAAACCCTCCGAGGTGGCGCCGCTCTCTTCGCTGCTGTGGGCCGAGATCGTCGATGCAGCAGGGGTGCCGCCGGGGGTCTTCAACCTTGTGAACGGCGACGGGGCGGGCGTGGGCACGCAATTGTCCACCCATCCCGATGTGGACATGATCTCGTTCACCGGATCGACCCGCGCAGGCGTCGCCATCACCAAGGCCGCGGCGGATACGCTGAAAAAGGTCTGCCTCGAACTGGGAGGCAAGGGCGCCAACCTGATCTTTGCCGATGCCGACGCCGATGCGGTCAAGCGTGGGGTGCGGCACTGCTTCAACAACTCGGGGCAGTCCTGCAACGCCCCCACGCGGATGCTGGTGCAGCGCCCGATCTATGACCAGGCTGTTGAAATCGCCCGCGATCTGGCCCAGGCGACCCGCGTTGCCTCGGCGCATGAGCCGGGCAAGCACATCGGGCCGGTCGTCAGCCAGGTGCAATATGATCGCATCCAGACGCTGATCGAGACCGGCCTGCGCGAGGGGGCGCGACTGGTGGCGGGTGGCCCCGGCCGCCCCGAAGGGCTGAACCGCGGCTATTTCGTGCGCCCTACGGTCTTTGCCGATGTCACCCCCGACATGACCATCGCGCGCGAAGAAATCTTTGGCCCGGTGCTGTCGATCATCCCCTTCGAGACCGAGGCCGAGGCGCTGGCGATTGCCAATGACACCCCCTATGGGCTGACCAACTATGTCCAGAGCCAGGACGGCGCGCGCCGCAACCGGCTGGCGCGACAGCTGAAATCAGGCATGGTCGAGATGAACGGCCAGCCTCGCGGGGCGGGTGCGTTCTTTGGCGGGGTCAGGGCATCGGGCCGGGCGCGCGAGGGCGGGCATTGGGGTATCGAGGAATTTCTTGATACCAAGTCAATCTCGGGCTGGGACGGGGTCTGAGCGGCAGCGACCCTATAGAAAGACGAAATCCGACAGTGACAGCCGTTCCGGCTCGACCGCATCCAGCGTCAACTGTCCGCTGTCCCAGCGCAGCAGGGTATCGCCCTCCAGCGCCGAAATCTCCAGATCGAGGTAGCTGAAATCGGGCAGATCGAATGCAAGCACATCCTCGCCCGGTGTGAAATCGGTGATATGGTCGGCAGCGCTATCGGCGAGGATGACGAAACGATCCGCATCCGGCCCGCCGGTGGCGATATCGTCGCCGCCCCACAGATGGATCGTGTCCATCCCCGCGCCGCCATAGATCCGGTCGCCGCCGTTCAGATCATTTTGCGCGTGGTCAAAAAACACATCGTTCCCGGCGCCCAGGTAGACAGTATCGCGGCCCAGCCCGCCCCAAACCTGATCGTCGTCGTCACCGCCATCAATCAGGTCAGCATTGGCGCCGCCATAGATGATATCGGTGCCAGATCCGCCAAAGATGGTATCTTCCCCATCCTCGCCATGCAGCACGTCATTTCCCGGCCCGCCTTCGATATAGTCGTTGCCCGGCCCACCAAAGACCGTATCGTCCCCCACACCGCCATACAGCCGGTCTGGTCCGGCGCCGCCCAGCAGCCGGTCGTTGCCATCCACACCATAAAGCGTGTCGGCGCCGTCAAGCCCCTGCAACACATCGGCCCCCGGCCCGCCATACAGCATGTCATCGCCCGTGCCGCCCTCAATCTGGTCGTCGCCCGCCTCGCCATACAGAACGTCGTTTCCGGGGCCGCCGAACATCTGGTCAGTGCCAAGACCGCCATAGGCCAGATCATCGCCCGCCTCGCCATAGATCTGATCGTCGCCGTCCCCCCCCAACAGCCTATCGCGACCGTCGCCGCCATAAAGCCGGTCATTGCCCAGTCCGCCCTCCATCTGGTCATTGTCGGCGCCGCCGATGATCAGATCGTTACCCACCCCGCCCAGAATCGTGTCATCGCCCGCATTGCCGCGCAGGGTATCATCTCCTCCCAGCCCGCGGATCAGATCGGCCATCCAGCCTCCGGTCAGCGCATCGGCGGCCTCGGTCCCGGTCAGTTCCGACCCCAGCCCCATCGGCGGCCGATCCGGCCCCAGTCGGATCGCCGCCATCAGTTCGGCCCAGCTCAGCGTCTGGCCATCGGCACGCTCGATTTCCAGAATCTCATCGCGCCAGGCCACCACGGCGCCAAGGGCTGTGGCCAGATATCCCAATTCCCGCGCATCATACAGCATCGGGTAATCTGACAGATCGATCTGATCGACCCCTGGCACAAAATCGGTGATCTTGTCTGGCATCGCATCGGCGCGCAGCGCAAAGATGTCAGCCCCGGTGCCGCCGGTCAGCCTGTCCTGCCCGGCGCCGTCCTCCAGGATGTCGGCGCCCGCGCCCCCCGCCAAGACGTCATCGGCCGCGCCACCGATCAGAATATCACCCTTGGCGGTGCCAGTCAGCGCATCGGCCCCGCCGCCCCCCAGCAGAACGGCGCCTTGATCGGCCACCGAAAACACCAGTTGTGTCAGCCCCGCCGCGCCCTCGCCGCCACCAGAACCTGAACCTCGGCACCCACCTGTGAGGCGCCGATTGCGGTGATGTTCTCAAGACCGGTTTCCAGGCTGTCGGCCAGGCTTGTCAGGTGCAACAGCCGCCCGCCCGGCAGCAGCACAAACAGGCTGACCCCGTCATCACTGCCCCCTGCCAGAACATAGGCGCGCCCGTCCACTGTAACCGTCTCCAGCGCCTGAACGTCGGCAAACCGGCTGTGCAAGCTATCCAGCACATGATCGGTGGGCGTCAACTCGCCCCCAGCCCCGACCCGCATCACGCTAAGCGTGGAACTGCCCGCGGCCGCCACGACCAAATGGGTTTCACCATAGGCCTCCACCACGTTCAGCGCGCTGGGCGCCCGGATGCCCAATCCGTCAGCCGCCCCCAAGGTATCAGCTTGGTGCAGCGTCTCGCCCTGTGGGTCGATCTGCCATGAGGCGATGGCATCAGTTCCGGTCGCCGCGGTGAACAGCCAGCCCTGGCCATCGCGCAGCAGCGGCACCATCGCCGTCACCCCGGCGTCCACCCCCGCAACAGTCGCGCCGGGCACAAAGCCGTCATCCTGCCAGTGATAGGCCGTGATCGCGCCGGTGTCAGCGTCCGCCGCAAACATCCTCTGGCCAGCGGCATCGTTCAGCGCGGCATAGGCCGAGGCCACGCCATCAGGCTGCGACAACCCCCACCAGATCGTCGGCCCGATCCCGCCGCCGTCGGCGGGCGCATAGCCCGCGCCGAGGTCACGCCCGTCGCCACCGAGCCAGAGCCGCGTCTGTCCGTTGACCTGATGCGGTATCAGGGTGCCGCTGACCGCCCCCGGAACCGCCCCCAGAAAGTAGCTCGTATCAACCAGCCTCGCCTGAGCACCCGCATCAAGGCTGTAGGCCGCAAGACCCTGTCGGGTGACCGCATAGGCGAACACCCCACCCGGCAGATGCAGCAGGGCAAGGTCACTGATGCCCGTATCAAGCCCATCCTGCCCGGTCTCAACCACTGCGCGAACGATCAACGCGACCATGCGATGCCCCCCTTCTTCGGCGGCAAGGAACAAATCACAAGCGGGCGCTGCATTTCAGGCCATCAGCGCCTGATGGCAGGCAATCGCCTCGTCCAGATCGTCGAAATACCGCAATCGGCCTGCCTCCAGCACCAGACCTGCGGTGCAGAACTGCCGCACCTGTGCCATCTCGTGGCTGACCAGAATCGCCCCTGCCCGCGTCATCCGCTCGCGGAACACGGCCTGACTCTTGCGGCGGAAGGTGGCGTCGCCCACCGCCGTCACCTCATCGACCAGATAGGTATCAAAGCCGATCCCCATCGAGGCGCCAAATGCCAGCCGTGCCCGCATCCCTGCAGAATAGCTGCGCAACGGCATCCGGAAATGCTTGCCAAGTTCGGCAAAATCCTCAACGAAAGCCAAGAGATCGTCGGTGTCCACGCCATAGATCCGCGCGATAAAGCGGGTGTTTTGCGCTCCGCTCAGATCGGGGTGGAAGCTGCCGCCAAACCCCACCGGCCACGAGATTCTGCCATCGCTGACGATCTGCCCGGCATCGGCGCGCATCGTGCCTGCGATCATCTGCAACAATGTCGATTTGCCCGCGCCGTTCCGCCCCAGAAGCGCCAGCGCCACCCCGCCCGGCAGGCTCATGCTGACATTGTCGAGCACAATCTTGCGGCCATCGCCAACCCGGAAGCTTTTACTAAGGTTCTCAAAGCGGATCATTGCCGCAGCCCCCGCCTTACTGCCGGTCGCGCAGACTGTAGTAGACCAGCGCCCCGATCGCCCAGATCATCGACAGGATCAGCGCCGCGACCCCGGTCAGCACGAAGCGGCGCGGAAATTCCGACGTTTCCGGCAGGGTCGGGCGGATGTAGGCCGCCAGATACAGGCTTTGGCGCGCAGCATCTGACCGGGCCAGTTCGACCGCCGCCAGTGCCGCGCGATAGGTCTCCTCGGCAAATTCCCGATCTACCGTCAGCCCCTCGTAATCCGCGATCAGCGTGGGATAGTCACCCGCGAGGCTGCCCGGCGCGTCCGACGGGCCGGTGAAGGTCTGCCGTTCATCCATGATGCGCGCCCGGATCACCTCAATCCGTCGCTGCCCCTGCGCCAGTCGCGGATCGCCGGGCGCCGCGCTTTCCTGCAAGATGTCATATTCGATCAGCGCCTGCGCCAACTGTTGCTGCAGATTGTTCAGCACCCCCATCCGGCCTTGAATATCGGCTGCCGGATCAACGATCTGCGTGCGGGTGCGAAACCGGGTCAACGCCTCGCGCGCGGCTTTCAAACGGGCGACCGAGGCCACCAGATCAGCCTCCGCATGGCGCATCACATCCGCGCGGGCACTGGCGTTCATATCATTGATTTTATTTTGACTTTCTCGGATTATTTCGGTGGCAACCAACTGTGCCGCCGGGGCGGAAAAGGCCAAGGCCTGCACCTCGATCAGGCCGGTCGCCTGATCATAGGAAATCTTGACCATGCGCTGCCAGTGCCGCACAAGATCCTCGATGCTGGCGCCGGACCGAAAGGAAAACACCGGGTCTTTCGGCCAAGGGCCGGCGTAAAGCCGCGCAAGATCAACACGCGCGTCGATCGCCTGCACGATCTCCTGGCTCTGGATGAACTCATAAAGAATATCCGCCTCGGACGAGGCAGAGGCGCCGGTGAATTGCGCCAGCCCCCCCATCAGATCGGTCGCACCGACACCCTCCTGCTTGCGGACGGTAAAACCAACGGTCGAGGCGTATTGGTCGGTGGCGACCAGCCAAAGATACAGGATCATCGCGGCCAGCGGCAGTGCCACCAGCACCAGAAAACTGACCAACAAACCGCGGTGCCGCCGCTTCACCTGCGCCAGCCCCGCCATCGGCCTGATCGCGACGACAGGCGCGGGCTGAGCGGGTCGCACCGGGCCGACCGGCACGGGGCCAGATCTGCCCCCTGATTTCGGGCCGGGTGGGGCGGAATGTGTCATGTCAGGGTCCAAAGCATGAGCCGAGTCGGATAGCCGGGGTTTTTACCCCTGATGTCCCGAACCTATGGGGGCATTCGTTAAGGAATCGCTTGTATGACCAAGGAACTGACAGGAAGGGTTCCGATGACTTGCACCGACCTTGCCGCTTCGGCCCGACCATGCCCCCCACCCGCCACGGGGTGGGGGCTGGCCGCAGCGCGAACGATCATCGCGTTGATTCTGCGCGAAATGTCGACGCGCTATGGCCGCACGCCCGGCGGCTATATCTGGGCCATCCTGGAACCGATGGGCACGATCCTGATTCTGGCCGCAGGCTTTTCGATGCTGGTCCGCGCTCCGGCACTGGGACACAGTTTCCTGCTGTTCTACGCCACCGGATACCTGCCCTTTGCCCTCTATCAGGGGGTCGCATTGACGGTGGCGCGCGCGTTGACATTCTCGCGTCCGCTGCTGCTCTACCCCGCGGTCACCTGGGCCGATGCGTTGATCGCCCGCTTCGTGTTGAACGCGTTGACGGGGGTGATGGTGGCCTGCCTGATTCTGGCTGCGATCCTGGCCCTGTCAGACACGCGTAGCGTGCTTGAGATCGGCCCGATACTGACCGCCTTTGCGCTGGCGGCCGGCGTCGGGCTTGGAATGGGCACCCTGAACTGCCTGCTGACCGGCCTTTTCCCCGCGTGGGAGGTGATCTGGTCGATCCTGACACGGCCACTGTTTCTGGCCTCGGGCGCCCTGTTTTTATTCGAGAGCGTGCCGCGCGCGGTGCAGGCGGTGTTATGGTTCAACCCGCTGCTCCATATCGCGGGAATCATGCGCGCCGGATTCTATCCGATGTATCACCCCGGCTATGTCTCGGTCATCTATGTGGTTGTTTTTGCACTTTCCACGCTTGCGCTGGGGCTTGTGCTGCTGCACCGATACCACAAGGATATTCTCACCATCTAACGCCGCGCTGCAGCCAGAATTGTCTCGTGGTCGCGGTCAAATTGGCCCGCCAGTCCGTCGCGGATTGCGCTAACCATCAGCCCCAGGAAAGCGCGCCGCTGGCCATCATGATGGCGCACCTTTGCCAACCATTTCGGCAAGACGATGATCAGCGACGGCCAGAACATCCAACCCGCAGCCATCCGGTAGAGGAGCAGCAGATTACGGTGATAATAATAGACCTTCCACAATGGCCGGAATCGCCCCGAGGCGCCGCCGGACAGGGTGGAGCAATCGTGCTCGAACCTGACTGCGGGCACGAACCCGATGCGGCCTCCGGCCTGGCTGAGACCCAGCGTGTACAGCCCGTCGTCGCCATAGACAAACAGCCGCCCGTCAGGATAGCCCACCCGGGAAATCGCGCCGCGCGAGACGAAAAGGCCCACGAATGACGCGATATCAACCTGTTGCGGCGGCCCTTGGTAGGCCGCGGGCGGCAGATGAAAGCCGCCGCGCCCCGCGGCAAGCGTGCGCAAGAACACCGCGCTGTGCCAGAACGGGTTGCGCGAGGGGCGGTTCATCTCGCAGATGCCGCCAGCGGGATAATGCACCGCTGCGGCGATAGCATCCCAGCCCGAGGGTTCCTGCGCATGAAACGCCGCCAGCGCGCCGGGTGCGGGCCGGGCATCGTCATCCATCACAACGATCCAATCCGGATCGCACTGCGCAACCGCAAGCCGCATCCCGCGTTCGAACCCGCCCGCACCACCCAGATTGGTCTCGCTCCGCTCGATGATCAGGCGGGGGTCGCGCAGCGTTCCAAGCCACGGCGCCGTGCCGTCGGATGAGGCGGAGTCGATCACCACGACAGAGGACAAAAGATCATGAGGCGTCTCCAGCAACCGCGCGAGGGTCAGCCGAAGCTGGCAAAGCCGGTTGTGTGTAACAACCACAGCCACCAGTCGTCTGCCCCGCTCTTGCGGGTGCCCGGTGTTGTTCATACTGGCATCCTCACCCCGAAAATACAACCAAAGATTGCAAAGCTGTAATCCAAGATCAATCCCCGCCCGTGCAATCAGGCGATAAAGGTGCGCCCTTCTCGCCACACAGCCTGCGCAACATCGCCACACCCTCTGCTGACGATTGGAATGCCGCTGCAACCGCCGATAAAGAATTTACAACCCAAGCGCGCAGACCTGTGAGGGCGTCAATTTGCGGCATATCATCCGACCGACTGTAGTCCTGATTGGCATAGCGCTGCTGGGGGGCTGCACCTTACCGCGCGGAGGCGCGTTGTCGTCAGAGCTTCTGGCCTCGATGGACGCCAGAAACCCCGGCTTTGCGCTGGTGCCCGTCACCCGCGCCAACGCGGCGCAGATTGAGCGCTGGCCCGCCACCGGCTGGTCGGGGGGCTATCGCTGGATCGGGGCCGCGGCGGGGCCTGACAGCCCGGTGATCCGCACCGGCGACCGGCTGGATCTGACGATCTGGGACAGTCAGGACAATGCGCTTCTGGTCCCGAACGAGGCGCGGGCAACACAGATGGCCGGGCTGGAGGTAACGCCCCAGGGCACGATCTTTGTGCCATATCTGAACGAGGTGGCCGTGCGCGGCAAGACCCCGGCAGACGCGCGGGTGGCGGTGCAATCGGCGCTGGCGCCGGTGATGCCTTCGGCGCAGGTGCAACTGACGCTGGCGCCGGGCAAGCAGAACTCGGTCGATCTGGTCAGCGGTGTGGCCCGCCCCGGTCGCTATCCGCTGCCTGATCGCAACCACTCGATCCTCAGCCTGATCGCCGAAGGTGGCGGCATTGCCGCAAGCCTGCGCAACCCGCTGGTGCGCCTGATCCGCGACGGTCATACCTATGAAATTCGTGCCGACCGGCTGTTTGCCGACGCGTCAACGAACACCACCCTGCACGGCGGCGACAAGGTTCTAGTCGAGGAGGACCGGCGCTATTTCACCGCGCTGGGCGCCACCGGCGCCGAGGATCTGATCTATTTCCAGAAAGACGACATCACCGCGCTGGAATCGCTGTCGATCATCGGCGGGCTGTCGGATACGCGCGCCAACCCCAAAGGCGTTGTCGTGCTGCGCGAATATCCCGCCAAGACGGTGCGCACCGACGGGTCGGGCCCCACGATGCAGCAGGTCGTCTTCACCTTCGACCTGACCACCGCCGAGGGGCTTTTTGCCGCACGGAAATTCCGTATCAACCCGAAGGACACGGTTCTGGCCACCGAAAGCGAGGTGACATCGGTGCGCACGCTGCTAGGGCTTTTGGGCTCGGCTGCGGGGCTGGCCGACCGGCTGGAGGGCTGAAACGCTGATCGTTTCAGCGTTGCCCAGCCGCGTGCTTTCACGCTGGCGCTGTGGATCCGACGCTCGACCGGAGCACGCAACCGGCTCTACCCGGCGGATAGTGGGTTCCAGTCCTGCCGGGGCCCCTTGGCCACGGCGCACTCCTTGCCGCCAGGGCTATAGCCCGGACTTCGGAGATATCGGGCGGCACGGCAGGCCCGACCCGCCTTGCCCCGAAAGGCCCGCCGCGTGCGCAGAAATTCGCTGCGTGGCGTGCAACAAAGGGTCGATTTCTGGCTGAAAATCTAAGGCTGAAAATTTAAAATCAAAAGCCGCCTAAGTCTTTGACTTAGGCGGCTTTTATGATTTGGTGCCCAGGAGAGGACTCGAACCTCCACGCCTTGCGGCACACGGACCTGAACCGTGCGCGTCTACCAATTCCGCCACCTGGGCCGGTGTCGTGAGGCGGTTGATTAAAGGCGGCGGCAGGGAGTGTCAACGGGGTTTCGAGAGAATTTTCATATCCCCGTCATCAACCGGATTAAGCTTGTCCGACGGGGGGCAGGGCGCTAAGCCTTTTCCTTGTTTTCCGGGGGGCGAGACAGATCAAGGCAGGGAGAGGCCGATGTCGAAACTAGTCACCATCTATGGCGGTTCGGGCTTTGTGGGGCGCTATATCGCTCAGCGCATGGCGCGCGAGGGCTGGCGGGTGCGCGTTGCCGTGCGCCGCCCGAATGACGCGATTTTTGTGCGCCCCTACGGCACCCCCGGACAGGTCGAGCCGGTCTTGTGCAACATCCGCGACGAAGCCTCGGTCCGCGCGGCGATGGCGGGGGCCGATGCGGTAGTGAACTGCGTGGGCATTCTGGTGCCCGAGGGGAAGAACCGCTTTGACAGCGTGCAGGCCGAAGGCGCCGCGCGGATCGCGCGGATCGCGGCGGAAACCGGGGTGGGCCAGATGGTGCACATCTCGGCTATCGGGGCCGATCCGGCCTCAAACAGCCTTTATTCCCGCACCAAGGGCGTGGGCGAAGATGCCGTGCGCGCCGCATTTCCCACGGCGGCGATCCTGCGACCGTCGGTGATCTTCGGGCCCGAGGATCAGTTCTTCAACCGCTTCGCCAGCATGGCGCGGTTTGCGCCGGTTCTGGGCGTGGTCGGTGGCCGCACGAAATTCCAGCCGGTTTATGTGGATGATGTGGCCGCGGCGGCGGCGGCCTGTATCCTGAAGGGCCAGAGTGGCACTTTTGACCTTGGCGGCCCCGAGGTGATGAGCTTTGCCGATCTGATGCGGCTGATGCTGCGCGTCATCAGCCGGCCCAAGCCGGTGGTCAGCATCCCGTTTCCGGTGGCGCAAGTAATGGGGGGCGCTTTTGATCTGTTGCAAGATCTGACCGGGGGCTTTTTCGTGAACCGCGTGGTGACGCTGGATCAGATCAAGAACCTGCGGCGTGACAATGTGGTGGCGGCAGGCGCCCGCGGCTTTGCCGACCTGGGGCTGACCCCCACCGCAATGGAGGTGGTGCTGCCCGAATATCTGTGGCGCTTCCGCCCCGGCGGCCAGTATGAGGCGATCAAGGCCTCGGCCCGAAACATGCGCAAGGAGCCGTAATGCCCGACACCACGCTGGTTGCCGCGGCCCTGGGCGTGCTGGAGGGGCTGACCGAGTTCATCCCCGTATCTTCTACCGGGCATATTTTGCTGGCGGGCCATTTTCTGGGCTTTGACAGCGCCGGGCGCACCTTTGAGGTGGTCATCCAACTGGGTGCCATTCTGGCGATCGTGGGGGTTTATGCCGCGCGTCTGCTGGCTGTGTTCGCCGCGGCCCCGCACGACCCGTCGGCGCGGCGTTTCATCGTCTCGGTGCTGATTGCGTTTCTGCCTGCGGTTGTGGTGGGCGTTCTGGCGCATGACATCATCAAGACCGTGCTTTTTGAAACTCCGATACTGATCGCGGTGATGCTGATCATTGGCGGCGTGATCCTTCTGGCGGTGGACAGGATGGCACTGCGCCCGCGCCATGACGAAGCGATGGCGCTGCCACTGGGCGTGGCGCTGAAGATCGGGCTGTTTCAATGCCTCGCCATGATCCCTGGCGTATCAAGGTCGGGCGCCACCATCGTGGGTGCACTGACCATGGGCGTCAGCAAACGCGCCGCCGCCGAATTTTCGTTCTTCCTGTCGATGCCGACGATGGCCGGGGCCTTTGCCTATGACCTGTGGAAGAACCGCGCCCTGCTGGATGCCAGCGCGATGAGCGAGATCGCGGTGGGCTTTGCCTGTGCGTTCGTGGCGGCCATCGTGGTGGTGCGGGGACTGTTGGCCTATGTCAGCAAACATGGTTACGCGCTGTTCGGCTGGTGGCGAATCATCGTTGGCAGCGTTGCTTTGGCGGCACTTTTGGCAGGCATTTAAGCATTAGGTCCGATTTGCGACCTATTTTTTAACAAAAACCGGCCTTGCGGTGCCAATTGGTCGCAAAAATCCCCCCTTTAGGTAATCAATGCTGACTTTTATTTGAATCGGCGCCGATGTAGCAATGCGCACCTGAAACCCGGTGGGAGGCGCAGCCATGGCTTTGCAACGCATGCTCAAGTTCGTCACTGTGGGCAAGGAAACGCCCGAAAAGCGTGACGCGACTGCGCGCGCCCATGATTTCAACGAAATCTACCGCGAGTTTGCCGCCAGCAAGGCTGCCGAACAGGCCAGCCGGTGCAGCCAGTGCGGTGTGCCCTATTGCCAGGCACACTGCCCGCTGGGCAACAACATCCCCGACTGGCTGCGCCTGACCGCCGAGGGCCGGTTGCAAGAAGCCTATGAGATCAGCCAAGCCACCAACACCTTCCCCGAAATCTGCGGCCGCATCTGCCCGCAGGATCGGCTGTGCGAAGGCAATTGCGTGATCGAACAATCGGGGCACGGCACGGTGACGATCGGCGCGGTGGAAAAATACATCACCGACACGGCGTGGGACATGGGCTGGGTCAAGCCGATCCAGCCGGCGGTCGAACGTGTCGAGACGGTGGGCATCATCGGCGCAGGCCCCGGCGGTCTGGCTGCGGCCGATGTGCTGCGCCGGGCGGGCGTGCAGGTCACGGTCTATGACCGCAACGACCGCGCGGGCGGCCTGCTGACCTATGGCATCCCCGGCTTCAAGCTGGAAAAAGACGTGGTGATGAGCCGCATCGCCCAACTGGAACAGGGCGGCGTGCAATTCGTGCTGAACTGCAACGTGGGCACCGACATCTCGTTTGACGCGATCCGCGGCAAGCATGACGCGGTGCTGATCGCTACCGGCGTCTACAAAACCCGCGATCTTGACGGCCCCGGCGCGAATGCCTCCGGCATCGTCGCCGCGCTGGATTATCTGACCGCCTCGAACCGCAAAAGCTTTGGCGACGAGGTGCCCGAATTCGACAGCGGTGCGCTGAACGCCGCGGGCAAGCGCGTGGTGGTAATCGGCGGCGGCGATACCGCGATGGACTGCGTGCGCACCGCGATCCGGCAAGGCGCAACCAGCGTGAAATGCCTCTATCGGCGCGACCGGGCCAACATGCCCGGCAGCCAGCGCGAAGTGCAGAATGCCGAGGAAGAGGGTGTGGAATTCGTTTGGCTGGCAGCGCCCTGCGGCTTTGCGGGCGAGCCGGTGCAATCTGTCCGCGTGCAGAAGATGCGTCTGGGCGCCCCCGACAAGACGGGCCGCCAAAGCCCCGAGCTGATCGAAGGCGCCGATTACGACGAGCCCGCAGATCTGGTGATCAAGGCGCTGGGCTTCGAGCCCGAGGATCTGCCCGGCCAATGGGCCACCCCAGCGCTGGAAACCACCCGCTGGGGCACGGTCAAGGCCGATTTCGGCACCCATGCCACCAGCCTGCCGGGCGTCTTTGCGGTGGGCGACATCGTGCGGGGCGCAAGCCTTGTGGTCTGGGCGATCCGCGACGGCCGCGAGGCGGGCACCTCGATCCTGACCTGGCTGACCCAACCCGCGCAGGCTGCGGCCGAATAATGGTGGCGCGGGCGGGCCTTGCCTTGGCGCTGCTGGCGGGGGCCTTGGCCCCCCTGCCCGGCCATGCCGCCAGCTTTGCCCCGCCGCCGGGCTGCACCCTGCAACTGACTTCGCAACTGCGTCAGTGTCAGGTGGCCAACGTCTATACCTGCACGGGCGATGCACCGGGCGACCGCTGGACGGCATTTTCCGACGGCAAGGGCCCGTTCTACCTCAGCCGGATCGACGCTGAAACGCGCTGGATGGAAAGCATTGATCTGGAAACCGGCGAAACCGACCGGCTGGAACCGCGCGCGGCAGATCACGCCTCGTTCAGTGCGCTGATTGCAACCGGTCGGGACGATTATGATTTTGTCACCCGCTCTGGCACCGGTGAGTTGCGCCGCTATCGCGGCTTTGATGCGATGACTGGCGAAACCGTGGTGATCGACGGGGTCCGGCTGGAGCGCGTGGCCTTTGAAATCGCCGCCTTCGACGAAACCGGCGCGGTCATTTCCCGGCGTGAGGGAATGCAGTTGATCCACCGCGACTGGCGCCTGTTCTTTGCCGATACCGAGACCTTTGAAAACGCCGTGGGCGAGCGTGTGGCCACGGCCCAGCCGCCCGCCAGCTTTGCCCTGCCCGGCGAAGATGGCTTTGGCGCCGCAGAACCGATCTTTGATTGCGACGTGCTGATGACCGGCACGCCCACCCCCACCATCCGACCCACTCTCTGAGGAGGCACTGACATGACCGAGTTTGATACCAATTGGGTTGCCGCCGAGGAAGCCAAGCGCGCGTGGATGGATGAAAACAGCCTTTACAAGGCTGAGGATGAACATTCCTCCTGCGGGGTCGGGCTGGTGGTGTCGATCGACGGCAAGCCTTCGCGTCAGGTGGTGGAAAACGGCATCGACGCGCTCAAGGCCGTGTGGCACCGTGGCGCGGTGGATGCCGACGGCAAGACAGGCGACGGGGCGGGGATTCACGTTCAGATCCCGGTGCGCTTCTTCTACGACGTGATCCGCCGCACCGGCCATGAACCCGACATGGACAAGCTGGTCGCCGTCGGTCAGGTCTTTCTGCCGCGCACCGATTTCGGCGCGCAGGAACGCTGCCGCACGATCGTGGAAACCGAAGTGCTGCGGATGGGCCATTATATCTATGGCTGGCGCCACGTTCCGGTGAACACCGAGGTTCTGGGCGAAAAGGCCAATGCCACCCGCCCCGAGATCGAACAGATCCTGATCCGCTGCGAAAAGGACGTCGACCAGGAAACCTTTGAGCGCGAACTGTACATCATCCGCCGCCGGATCGAGAAGGCCGCCGCCGCCGCGCAGATCGCCGGGCTTTACCTGTGCAGCCTGTCGTGCCGGTCGATCATCTACAAGGGCATGATGCTGGCCGAACAGGTGGCGGTGTTCTACCCCGACCTGATGGACGAACGCTTTGAATCGGCCTTTGCGATCTATCACCAGCGCTATTCCACCAACACATTCCCGCAATGGTGGCTGGCGCAGCCGTTCCGCATGCTGGCCCATAACGGCGAGATCAACACGCTGAAGGGCAACGTCAACTGGATGCGCAGCCATGAGATCCGCATGGCCTCGACCGCGTTCGGCGATGCCGCCGAAGACATCAAGCCGATCATTCCGGCAGGCACGTCAGACTCGGGCGCACTGGATGCGGTGTTCGAGGTGATGGTGCGTTCGGGCCGCTCGGCGCCGATGACCAAGACGATGCTGGTGCCCGAAGCGTGGTCGAAGGCCACCACCGACATGCCTAAGGCGTGGCAAGACATGTATGCCTATTGCAACGCCGTGATGGAGCCGTGGGACGGCCCCGCCGCGCTGGCGATGACCGATGGCCGTTGGGTCTGTGGCGGGCTGGACCGCAACGGCCTGCGTCCGATGCGCTATGTCGTGACCGGCGACGGCCTGCTGATCGCGGGCTCCGAGGTGGGCATGGTGCCGGTGGACGAGGCGAGCGTTGTCGAAAAGGGCGCGCTGGGTCCGGGGCAGATGATTGCGGTCGACATGAAAGACGGCAAACTTTACCGCGACCGCGCGATCAAGGACCGTCTGGCGGGCAGCCAGCCCTTTGGCGACTGGATCGAGAAGGTGGTCGACCTGAACGCGATGCTGCGCGACGTGCCGGAAAAGGCGCTGTTCGCGGGCGCCGATCTGCGCCGCCGCCAGGTCGCCGCGGGCTACACCGTCGAAGAACTGGAGCAGGTTCTGGCGCCGATGGCCGAAGACGGCAAGGAAATGATCGCCTCGATGGGGGATGACACGCCGCCCGCGGTGCTGTCGTCGATCTATCGCCCGCTAAGCCATTTCTTCCGGCAGAACTTCAGCCAGGTCACCAACCCACCCATCGACAGCCTGCGCGAAAGCCGGGTGATGAGCCTCAAGACGCGCTTTGGCAACCTCAAGAACGTGCTGGACGAAGACGGCAGCCAGACCGAAATCCTGATCCTTGAAAGCCCGTTCGTCTGCAACGCCGAATTCGAAGTGATGATGACGCAGTTCGGCAGCCATGTGGCGGTCATCGACTGCACCTTCCCGGCAGGCGCCGGTCAGGAGGCGCTGCGCGAAGGGCTGGCGCGCATCCGCGCCGAGGCCGAAGATGCCGTGCGTTCGGGCGCCAACCATCTGGTGCTGACTGACGAACATCAGGGCGTGGGCCGCGTGGCCATGCCGATGATTCTGGCCACTTCGGCGGTGCATTCGTGGCTGACCCGCAAGGGCCTGCGCACCTTCACCTCGCTCAACGTGCGGTCGGCCGAATGCATCGACCCGCATTATTTCGCGGTGCTGATCGGCTGCGGCGCGACCACGGTCAACGCCTATCTGGCGCAAGACAGCATCGCCGACCGGATCGCCCGCGGCCTGCTGGAAGGCAGCCTTGAAGACGCGATGCGCCGCTACCGCGACGCGATCGACGCGGGCCTGCTGAAGATCATGTCGAAGATGGGGATCTCCGTCATCTCATCCTATCGCGGCGGGCTGAACTTTGAGGCGGTGGGGCTGTCGCGCGCCATGGTGGCCGAATACTTCCCCGGAATGCAGTCGCGCATTTCGGGCATTGGCCTGCATGGCATCCAGCGCAAGCTGGAAGAGGTGCATGCCAAGGGCTGGACCGCGGGGCAAGACATTCTGCCGATTGGCGGCTTTTACAAGGCGCGCAAATCAGGCGAGAAACACGCTTGGGAAGCGCAGACGATGCATGTGCTGCAATCGGCCTGCGAAAAGGCCTCGTTCGACCTGTGGAAACAGTATTCCGCAATGATGCGGGCGAACCCGCCGATTCACATCCGCGACCTGCTGGACATCAAACAACTGGGCAAGCCCGTGCCGATCGAAGAGGTGGAATCGATCACCTCGATCCGCAAGCGCTTCGTGACGCCGGGCATGAGCCTTGGCGCGCTGTCGCCCGAGGCGCACAAGTTGCTGAACGTCGCCATGAACCGCATCGGTGCAAAATCCGACAGCGGCGAGGGTGGCGAAGACCCAGCGCATTTCGTGCCCGAACCCAACGGCGACAACCCCAGTGCCAAGATCAAGCAGGTGGCCTCGGGCCGGTTCGGCGTCACCGCCGAATATCTGAACGCCTGCGAGGAGTTGGAAATCAAGGTGGCGCAGGGGGCCAAACCCGGCGAGGGCGGCCAGTTGCCGGGCATGAAGGTCACGGCGCTGATCGCGCGGCTGCGCCATTCGACGCCGGGCGTCACGCTGATTTCACCGCCACCGCACCACGACATCTACAGCATCGAAGACCTTGCGCAGCTGATCTATGACCTCAAGCAGATCAACCCGCGCGCCAAGGTGACGGTCAAGCTGGTGGCCTCGTCGGGCGTGGGCACCATTGCGGCGGGCGTGGCCAAAGCCAAGGCCGACGTGATCCTGATATCGGGCCACAACGGCGGCACCGGGGCCAGCCCCGCCACGTCGATCAAATATGCGGGCCTGCCGTGGGAAATGGGCCTGACCGAGGCGCATCAGGTTCTGGCGATGAACAAGCTGCGCGAACGGGTCACGCTGCGCACCGATGGCGGCCTGCGCACCGGGCGCGACATCGTGATGGCCGCCATGATGGGCGCCGAGGAATATGGCATCGGCACCGCCGCGCTGATTTCCATGGGCTGCATCATGGTGCGCCAGTGCCAGTCGAACACCTGCCCGGTGGGCGTGTGCACGCAAGACCCCGCCCTGCGCGCCAAGTTCAACGGCACCGCCGACAAGGTGGTCAACCTGATCACCTTCTATGCGCAAGAGGTGCGGGAAATCCTTGCCAGCATCGGCGCGCGCTCGATGGATGAGGTGATCGGCCGGGCCGACCTGCTGACGCAGGTTTCGCGCGGCTCGGCGCATCTTGACGACCTCGACCTGAACCCGCTGCTGATTACCGTCGATGGCTGGGACAAGATCGTCTACGACCGGTCCAAGCCCCGCAACCATGTGCCCGACACGCTGGATGCCGAAATCATCCGCGACGGCGCGCGCTTCTTTGAAGACGGCGAGAAGATGCAGTTGTCTTATGCGGTGCGCAACACCCACCGCACCATCGGCACCCGCGCCTCCAGCCTGATCGTGCGGAACTTCGGCATGAAGAACGCGCTGCAACCCGACCATCTGACGGTCAAGCTGACCGGCTCTTGCGGGCAGTCGCTGGGCGCCTTTGCCGCGCCGGGCCTGAAGCTCGAGGTGATGGGCGATGCCAACGACTATGTCGGCAAGGGCCTGTCGGGCGGCACCATCACCGTGCGCCCGCCGATGGTCAGCCCGTTGGAGGCGTCGGAAAACACGATCATCGGCAACACGGTGCTGTACGGCGCCACGGCGGGCTACCTGTTCGCCGCGGGCCGCGCGGGCGAACGCTTTGCCGTGCGCAACTCGGGTGCGTCGGTGGTGGTGGAAGGCTGCGGCACCAACGGCTGCGAATACATGACCGGCGGCGTCGCGGTGATCCTTGGCCGGATCGGCGCCAACTTTGGCGCGGGCATGACCGGGGGCATGGCCTACCTGTATGACCCCGAAGGGGCGGCAACCGCCTATATCAACCCCGAAAGCCTTGTGACCTGCGCCGTGTCGCATCCGCATTGGGAGGCCCAGTTGAAAGGCCTGATCGAGCGGCATGTGAAGGAAACCGGCAGCCGCAAGGCCGCTGCGATCCTCCAAAACTGGGAGGTGGAGCGCGCCCGTTTCCTGCAGGTCTGCCCCAAGGAGATGCTGGTGCATCTGCCCCATCCGCTGACCGAAGCCGCGCTGCAGGTGCCCGCCGAATAAGGCGCGCATCCCCGCCATGTGGCAGGCAACCTGCCGCCTCCGCCCTTGACCGGGGCGGGGGCGGCATGACTTATGGCGATCATGGCCCGCAAGAAATCCACCCCCGCAGGCGCCCGCAAAAAGGTGCCCAGCCCGCCCGCGCCAACCCCGCCCCGCGCGATTGTCGCGCGTGCCCGTCGGTGGGTGCTGCGCGGGGTTCTGGGCGTGCTGGGGGCGCTGCTGGCGCTGGTGCTGCTGTTCAGCGTAATCAACCCGCCGACCACGCTGACGATCCTGTCGGAATCTCAGCGGTTGGGCGGGGTGCAGCGTAAATGGGTGCCGATCGAAAAGATTGCGCCGGTCATGGCCCGGTCGGTGGTGGCTGCCGAAGACGCGAACTTCTGCCTGCACTGGGGCTTTGACATGGCCGAAATCCGCAGGGCGATTGACACTGGATCAAACCGCGGCGCCTCGACCCTGTCGCAGCAGGTGGTGAAAAACGTGTTTCTCTGGCAGGGCCGCAGTTGGGCCCGCAAGGCGCTAGAGGCCACGATCACCCCCCTTGTCGAGACGGTCTGGACCAAGCGGCGCATTCTTGAGGTCTATCTCAACATCGCTGAATTCGATACCGGGGTGTTCGGCATCCATGCCGCGGCCGAGCATCATTTCGGCGTGACGCCCGACAAGCTGACACCTCGGCAGGCCGCCCTTCTGGCCGCCGTCCTGCCCGATCCCAAGGGCCGCAACGCGGTGCGCCCCTCGAAATTCACCGACAAACGCGCCAATGCGATTCAGGATGGCGCCGAAACCATCCGCCGTGACGGCCGCGCGCGCTGCTTTGCGCCCTAGGCATCAGACATAGCGGTTCCAGAGGTTTTCCAGCCGTTCCTGCCGCCCTGATCGCGGCTCGGGGTTCAGCCCCTCTGACAGAACGCGGGCGTGAAGGCTGTCCAGATCTGTGTGCAGCATCGCGGCATTCCCGGGCTTGTCCCAGCCCGCATAGCGCGCCGCCCGCGCCGCCTCCAGCCCGCCATCGGCCAGCAAGGCCGCCGCCGCCTTCAGCGCCCGCGCACACACATCCATCGCGCCCACATGGGCCAGGATCAGGTCTTCGGGGTCAAGGCTTTGGCGGCGCAGCTTGGCGTCGAAATTGGTGCCGCCAGTGGCAAAACCGCCCGCACGCAGGATTTCGTAATAGGCGCGCGCCATTTCCGGCACGCTGTCGGGGAACTGATCGGTATCCCAGCCGGATTGATAATCGTTCCGGTTCATGTCGATCGAACCAAAGATGCCCAGGCTCGCCGCCGTTGCGATCTCGTGTTCAAAGCTGTGCCCGGCCAGAATGGCATGACCCTGCTCGATGTTGACCTTGACCTCGGCCTCCAGCCCGAACCGGCGCAGAAAGCCGTAAACGGTGGCCACGTCATAGTCATACTGATGTTTTGACGGTTCCTGCGGCTTCGGCTCGATCAGGATCGCGCCCTTGAAGCCGATCTTGTGCTTGTACTCGACGACCATCGACAAGAACCGCCCCATCTGCTCTGCCTCGCGGGCCAGATCGGTGTTCAACAGCGTCTCGTAGCCCTCGCGCCCGCCCCACAGAACATAGTTTTCCCCGCCCAGACGGTGGGTCGCATCCATGCAGGTTTTCACCGTGGCCCCGGCATAGGCGAACACCTCGGGGTCGGGGTTGGTGGCCGCCCCCGCCATGAACCGGCGGTGCGAGAACAGGTTGGCCGTGCCCCACAACAGCCGGGTCCGGGCGCCCTGCATCCGGGTGCCGATATAATCGACGATCTCTTCCAGATTGCGGGCGCTTTCAGCAAAGCTTGCGCCTTCGGGGCGCACATCGGCATCATGGAAACAGAAGAAGGGCTGGCCCAGAATGGCAAACATTTCAAACGCCACATCAGCCTTCATCCGGGCCAGTGCCATCGTGTCGCCAAACCACGGGCGCTGAAATGTCTGCCCCCCGAACGGGTCGCCGCCGGGCCAGGCAAAGCTGTGCCACCAGGCCACGGCAAAGCGCAGATGGTCCTCCATCCGCTTGCCCTGCACCACCTCATCGGGGTTGTAGTGGCGAAAGGCGAAGTCGTTTTGGCTGTCTGGCCCTTCATAGCGGATGGGTGCGATGCCCTTGAAAAAGTCGGTCATGTCAGTCCTCTGATGGCCGCCTGTGCGGCGCGATGGCGGGCATGGCCCGCGTCGAAGGCCGCGCTCAGCGCGCGGTCGGGTTCGATCATGCGGGCGGTGGCGGGGGGGGTAACGACCTCGACCCCGGCGCCGGTGGCGGCCATCAGCCCCAACCGGGCCGCGCCGAACGCCGCGCCGAAATCGCCCGCGACGGGCACCACAACCGGCGTGCCCAGCGCGGTGGCTATAGCCCCAAGCCAATAGTCCGACCGCGCGCCACCGCCCACGGCCAGCAGGCTGTCGATCCTTGTGCCGGTGGCGGCCAGCGCATCGCGGCAATCGCGCAGCGCAAAGGCCACACCCTCCAGCACGGCGCGGGTGGCAGCGGCGCGATCGGTGGCATGGTCCAGCCCGATGAAGGCACCGCGGATGGCGGCATCGTTCAGCGGCGTGCGCTCGCCACCCAGATAGGGCAGAAAGCGGGTCTTGCCCGGCGGCAGCAACGGGCCCAGCGCCCCGGTCAGCGCGGCGGCATCGGCTCTGGCCAGCCGGGCAAACCAGTTCAGCGCATCGGTGGCGGCAAGGATCACCCCCATCTGATGCCAACGCCCCGGCAGCGCATGGCAAAAGGTATGCACCGCGCTGGCAGCATCGGGGCGGTAGCCGTCATTGGCGGCGAACAACACGCCCGAGGTGCCGAGGCTGACAAAGGCCTGCCCGGCATGGACCACGCCCACCCCCACGCCAGAGGCCGCATTGTCGCCGCCACCGCCCGCCACCGGCACCCCCCGCGGCAGGCCAAAGCGGTCGGCCAGTTCCGGGCGCAGATGGCCCGACACAGCGGCGCCTTCGACCAGCCGGGGCATCTGGGCACGGGTCATGCCGGTGGCGGCCAGCAGATCATCCGACCAGTCGCGCGCCCCGGTATCCAGCCAGCTTGTGCCCGCCGCATCCGACATGTCGGCCACCGCCTCGCCGGTCAGCCACAGGCGCAGGTAATCCTTGGGCAACAGCACCCGCGCCACGCGGGCAAAGACCGCCGGTTCATGCCGCGCCACCCAGACCAGCTTGGGCGCGGTAAAGCCCGGAAACACGATGTTTCCGCTGATCGCACGAAAGCGGGGGTCGGCGTCCAGTTCGGCCGCCTCGCGGTGGGCGCGGGTATCGTTCCACAAGATGCAGGGCCGCAGCACATCATCCGACGCCGACAGCAGCACCGCACCATGCATCTGCCCCGACAGCCCGATCCCCTTGACCGCCCCCAGGCCGCGCGCGGCAAGCTGGCCCAGCACCGACTCGGCCGCGCCGATCCAGTCGGCGGGCGATTGTTCGGCCCAACCCTCGGCGGGGCGCGACACCGCCAGCGGCGCCGACGCCTCGGCGATCACATGTTGCGCCTCGTCGATCAGCACCGCCTTCAGCCCCGAGGTGCCCAGATCGAGCCCCAGATACATCACGCGCCCCGCCGCTCGGGCATCTTGCCCAGAATGATCATGCCCAGAATGTCCTCGTCGGTGACCTCGGCCACGTTCACAGTTCCCACAAGCTGGCCGTTCTTCATCACGCTGGCGCGGTCGCACAGCTTCATCACGTTGTGGATGTCATGCTCGATCAGAAAGATGCCCAGACCCTGCGCCTTCAGTTCCTGAATCAGTTCCGCCACCATCTGCGTTTCCTGCGGGCCAAGTGCCGCGGTGGGTTCATCCATGATCAGGATGCGCGCGTTGAAATAGACCGCGCGGGCGATGGCCACCGACTGCCGCTGCCCACCCGACAGGGCCTTGACCGGCGTCTTGAACTTGGCAAAGTTCGGATTCAGCCGGCCCATGATGCGGCGGGTTTCGGCCTCCATCGCGGCGTCATCGACAAAGCCAAAGCGCGTGGTCAACTCGCGCCCCAGAAACAGGTTCGAGGCGGCATCCAGATTGTCGGCCAGCGCCAGCGTCTGATAGATCGTCTCGATATTCAGCGCGCGGGCATCACGCGGGTTACGGATTTCGACCCTTTCACCATCGATGAAAATATCGCCCGTATCCTTTTGATAGGCGCCCGACAGGCATTTGATCAGCGTCGATTTGCCTGCGCCGTTATGGCCCAGCAGGCCCACCACCTCGCCGGGAAAGAGATCGACGGTAACACGATCCACCGCCTTGATGCCGCCGAAGGCGATGGAAATGTTGCGCAACTCAACCAGCGGCGTCATGATTTTTCTCCGGTCCGCTTGCGATACTGAATGTCGATCCAGACCGCGAGAACAAGAACAAGGCCCACGACGATGTTCTGGAAGGGCGCATCCACCCCCACCATCGCCATGCCCGATTGCAGGCTTTGCATGATGATCGCACCCAGAATGGCGCCATAGATCGTGCCGACCCCACCCGACAGCGCGGTGCCGCCGATCACCGCCGCGGCGATCACGCGCAATTCGTCCAGCGTGCCGATGTCGTTGGTGTGGTTTTGCAGCCGCGCCTGCGCGATGATCGCGGAAAGCCCACACAGAAAGCCCATCAGCGCAAAGACCTTGACCGTCAGCATCCGGGTGTTGATGCCCGACAGTTCGGCAGCGTCGGGGTTGCCCCCCGCGGCAAAGATGTAGCGGCCCAGCCGGGTGCGGCGGGCCAACACCGTCATCGCCACCGCCACAACGACAAGGATCAACACCGAGATCGGCAGCCCGAATGCCTCGGTATAACCTTCGGGCATCACCTCGCCGCGGGCGGCGAAATCGCGCCGCAGGCGGGCGGCGGGCACCTGATAGGCGTTCAGCACCGCCACAAAGCCCAGGATGGCCGCTGCGGCAAGGCTGGCCATCACCGCCTCGGCCCAGACCGGCTTGACCGGAAAGCCGTGGCGCACCTTGTCGGCTCGCGCGCGCCAAAGCGCCCAGATCGCCGCGATCGAGGCCGCCGCGCCCAACGCCCAGGACAACGGCTCGCCCAATGTGCCCTCGATCCCGCCGAACAGCATGAAGGTGGAGTCAAGCGGCCCCACCGTCTGCCCGTCTGTCAGATACCAGCCGACGTTGCGCCAGACCAGCAGCCCGCCCAGGGTGACGATAAAGGCTGGAATGCGTTGATAGCCGATCAGCCAGCCGTTGAAGGCGCCGATCAGCGCACCGGTGGCCATGCCCGCAATCATGGTGGCCGGCGCGATCAGCGGGTGACCGATGCCAAGGCCTAGGGTCTGCGGCAAGATCCAGACCTGCATCACCCCCATCACCGCCGAGCAGGTCGCCAAAAGCGCCCCCACCGACAGGTCGATGTGGCGGGTGACGATCACGAACACCATGCCAGTGGCCATGATCGCCACCGAAACCGTCTGGATCGACAGGTTGAAGATGTTGCGCGGCGTCAGAAACCGGCCGTCGGTGAACATGTTGAACACCAGACACAGCGCGACAAAGGCACCGATCATGCCCAAAAGGCGGGTGTCGATTTCAAGCGATTGCAGAAGGCTGCGTCGGGGTGCCTTTGGGCTGGCAGAAGCCGCGTCGGTCATGATGAAAAGATGTCCCGCAAGGGGCCACCCCGGCTCTGGGCCGGGGCGGCCGGGTCAGGGTCAGTTGCAGGGGGCGGGGCCGGCGGTCACGCCTTGGCAAAGCGTTTCCTTGGTGATCCAGCCCGCATCCACCACCGCGCTCAGGTTGTCTTTGGTGATCGGCATCGGCGCGAGGAACTTGGCCGTCATCGCGGTGCCTGCGGGCGAGGTCCAGGTCACCGCGCCATCCACCGCCTCCATCGCGGCGCCACCTGCCAGCGCCACCGCGATTTCCGCCGCCGACCGGCCCAGATCGCGCGAATCTTTCCAGACCGACACGGTCTGCGTGCCCAGTGCAATGCGGTTCAGCGCGGCGTGGTCGCCGTCCTGCCCCGAAACCGGAATGCCGGCCATGCCCTGCGCACTCAGCGCCGCAACGGCACCGCCCGCGGTGCCATCATTCGAGGCCACCACCGCATCGACCTTGTTATCGTTCGCGGTCAGGATCTGTTCCATGTTGCGCTGCGCATTGGCGGGCAACCAGCCGTCGGTATAGGCCTCGCCCACGATCTTGACCTTGCCGGCGTCAATCGCGGCTTGCAGCACTTCTTGCTGGCCGCCGCGCAGGAAATCGGCGTTGGGGTCGGTGGGCGAGCCTTTGATCATCACATAATTGCCCTCGGGCACCTGTTCGAACACGGCGCGCGCCTGCATCCGGCCCACTTCGACGTTGTCGAAGGTCAGATAAAACGCGCGCGGGTCTTCGATCAGCCGGTCATAGGCGATCACCGGAATACCCTCGTCGGCAGCCGCCGAGACGGCAGGCACGATGGCCTGCGTATCCTGCGCCAGAATGATCAGCGCGTTCACGCCCTGCGCCATCAGGCTTTCGATATCCGACAACTGCTTGGCCGAGGACGATTGCGCATCGGCAGAGACATATTTCGCCCCCGCCGCCTCCAGCGCCGCCTTGATCGCCGCTTCGTCGGTTTTCCAGCGTTCTTCCTGGAAATTCGACCAGGAAACGCCCACGGTCATTTCGGCATAGGCCGAGGTCGAAACGCCTGCTGCCAGCACAACGGCGGCAAGAAGGGTCTTGTGCATGTCATCCTCCCGTGATCAGGCCCAACGGGCCATGCCCGGCAGACTCGCCAGGATGCGGCAAAATTGCGCCCATTAAATTCGGTTGTCAAAATAAAAAACCGTGCGCAAACTACGTTGTCGCCGCCGATCCGGTCGAGAATGCTGCATTGCGGCGTTATTTCGGGCAAAATCGTGCTGCAACAGAATTTTTAATTTTGAGGGCCAAATAAATGACAGCGGCAGCAGCGGGACGACGCCACCGAATGGGCGAGGGCACGCCGGGCTGCGGCCCGCTGATCCCGCCACTGTCGGAAACCGCGCGCCCCTTGCGCCAGCAAATCTTTGAACGCGTTCGCGCCGCCGGACTGATCCCGCGGGTCCAGCTTGCGCGCGAGTTGTCGGTCAGCCCGGCATCGGTGACCACGCTGACCTCGGAACTGATCGAGGCCGGCTTTCTGGAGGAGGTGCAGGCGCCGCGCGGCGCCGAGGGAGGCCGCGGGCGGCCGGCGGTGGCGCTGGGGGTGCGGGCGGCAGCGCATCACGTCGCCGGAATCAAGCTGTCGGACCGTGAACATACCGCGGTGATCGTCGATTTCGCGGGCAAGCGGATCGCGGGCGAGGCGATCGCGCGCCAGCCAGGCCCGATGGAGCTGGCGGGGCTGCTGGAGGCGACGGAAACGCTGCTGAACAGGGTCTGCGCAAAGGCGGGCCTGGCACGGGGCGATCTGTCGGCGGTGGGGCTCGGCGTGCCCGGCTTTGTCGATTGCCCCACCGGCATCGTACATTGGTCGCCGGTATTGGCCGACCGGCATGTGCCGCTGGCCGCCGCGGTCGCGGGGCGCCTGGGCCTTCCGGTGCATGTGGACAATGACGCCAACCTGGTCACGCTGGCCGAATTGTGGTTTGGCGTCGGCCGCCGCCTGTCGGATTTTGCCGTGGTCACGATCGAGCACGGGCTGGGCATGGGCTTTGTGCTGAACCACCGCATCTATCGCGGCGCGCGAGGCCTGGGAATGGAGCTGGGTCACACCAAGGTGCAACTGGATGGCGCGCTGTGCCGCTGCGGCCAGCGCGGCTGCCTGGAGGCCTATGTGGCCGATTACGCGCTGGTGCGCGAGGCGCAAACCGCGCTGAACCTGCCCAACCGGGAAACCCAGGCCGTGGGCGCCCTGCTGGAAAGCCTTTATGACCATGCCAAGGCGGGAAACGCCGCCGCGCGGTCAATCTTTCATCGGGCCGGGCGCTATCTGGCGCTGGGGCTGTCGAATGTGGTCAACCTGTTCGACCCGGAACTGATCATCCTGTCGGGCGAACGGATGCGATTTGACTATCTTTACGCAAAGGAAACCCTGGCCGAGATGGAAGCGATGATCCTGAACACCGGGCGGCCGATGCCGCGGGTGGAAACCCATGCCTGGGGCGATCTGCTCTGGGCCCATGGCGCCGCGGCACTGGCCCTGCAAGAGGTGACCGAGGGCTTGCTGGGCCAGACGCGCGATCTTTGCTGACACGGCAAAAGAGTGCACCCCGAAACGGTCATGCTACAGAAATCCACAAAATTTAGCTACTACCTCAATAGTTTGAGTGGGCGTTGTTGCAGAACGCCGACGTGAGGCGTAGTGCCCCTTTCTCCACCAGTGTTGGGCGACGCGGACGATCTCGGCAGTGCCGAGGGCATTGAAGCGGTTGATGAGGGCAACTCGGATCTGGATTTCGGCAGTTTGGCGGTCCGGGTCTCTTGCGGCGATGCGTTCACTGTAAGACCGCATGTCTTTTTTCACCGGCCCGCCGCTGACGGATCGTCGCGTATCTTGATCGTTGGACGGTTGCTGCCGTCCTTTTGCGATGGAGAAAGGCATGCCCGAAGCACAAGCATCGATTTACGTTGGTATAGACGTGTCAAAGGACAGACTCGCGGTCGCGATCGCCAGTGGTGAACGGCGTGACGAGGTTGACCTGCCCCCCGGAAGTTCCCTCGCTGTGATGTAGAGTCTGCCCAACCTGAGAAGGAGCAGACGACATGAGGAAAAGCCAGGGCTGCGGGCATCTCAGGTCGCTCGGCGCATGGTTTGCGGAAAAGCCGGGCACGGGCGCTCGCCGAAGCCGAAGGAACCTCGGCTCAAATTGGAGCCTGGACGGGGCACGAAAGCCTGTCAGAGATCGAACGATACATCCGCAATTTCAACAAGCGGAAGGTGCTCAGCAGCACGAAAACGGAACAAAAAGTTCCAACTCAATCGACCAAAGTTCCAAACCTTCAGAGAAAATAAGGAAAAACATATGCTTAAGAAGGTTTTGGTGACCCCGACAGGATTTGAACCTGTGACCTACCGCTTAGGAGGCGGTCGCTCTATCCCCTGAGCTACGGGGCCGATGCCGTCTTAATGCGGGCAATCCTGCGCGAGTGCAAGCCAGCCCTGCAGGAGCGCCGCTTGCGCTGGCAAAAGCAATGGCGTTATTCAGGGCCATGCCTGCGCGAAAGGATATTGCGTGACCCGTTCCCCCGCCGATCACGGCCGCCCCACCCCCCGGTCGGCCAAGCCGCGCCCGCTGACTCTGCGCGACGTCTCCGAAGCCTCGGGCGTTTCGGAAATGACGGTCAGCCGCGTGCTGCGCAACCGGGGTGATGTGTCCGAGGGCACCCGCGCGCGGGTGCTGGAGGCAGCGCGGCGGCTGGGCTATGTGCCCAACCGGATCGCGGGCGCGCTGGCCAGCCAGCGGGTGAACCTGATCGCGGTGATCATTCCGTCACTGTCCAATCTGGTCTTTCCCGAGGTTCTGGGCGGGATCTCGTCCGAGTTGGAGGGAACCGGGCTGACGCCGGTGGTGGGCGTCACCAATTATTCGCCCGCGCGCGAAGAACAGGTTCTGTATGAGATGCTGTCCTGGCGCCCGTCGGGGGTGATCCTGGCGGGGCTGGAACATACGCCCGCGGCCCGCGCCATGCTGCTGAGCGCCGGCATTCCGGTCGTCGAGATCATGGATGTCGATGGCACGGGGGTGGATTCGGTCGTGGGCATTTCACACCGCCGCGCAGGGCGGCAGATGGCGCAGGCGATCGTGGCGGCGGGGTATCGGCGGATCGGGTTTCTGGGCACCAAGATGCCCGAGGATCACCGCTCCCGCAAACGGCTGGAAGGCTTTGCCGAAGGCTTGGCCGAGGCGGGGCTGCAGCTTGCCGACCGCGAGTTCTATTCGGGCGGCTCTGCCCTGAAAAAGGGTCGCGAGATGACCGAGGCGATCATGGCGCGCTCGCCAGACCTTGATTTTCTTTATTATTCCAATGACATGATCGGCGCCGGCGGACTTTTGTGGTGCCTCGAGGCGGGCATCGACGTGCCGGGGCGGCTGGGTCTTGCCGGGTTCAACGGGGTTGATCTGCTGGAGGGGTTGCCGCGGCGGCTGGCCACGATGGATGCCTGCCGGGCCGAAATTGGCCGCCGCGCGGCGCGGATCGTGGGGGGCCACGAGACCGGGCCAAAGGTTGTGGAGCTGACGCCGGTTCTGCAACCGGGCGATACGATCAGGCCTTCGGCCTGAAGGCCGCAATCCGCGACGGGTCGGTTTCGATCCGCGCCGCGCCGATCAGGTCAAGGCAATAGGGCACCGCCGCAAAAACCGCGTTCAGACAGGTGGCAATGGCTGCGGGCTTGCCCGGCAGGGTGATGATCAGGCTTTTGCCCGCAATGCCGGCGCTTTGGCGCGACAGGATCGCAGTGGGAACCTCGCGCAGGGACGCGCGGCGCATTTCCTCGCCAAAGCCTGCCAATTCCTTGTCGATCACCTGCGCCATGCCTTCGGGCGTCTCGTCGCGTGGCGCGGGGCCGGTGCCGCCGGTGACAAGGATCAGATCGGCGCCCTCGTCCACGAGCCTCCGCAGGCAGGCCGCAACGCTGGCGTGCCCGTCAGGGATGATGTCGCGCGTGACGGTCAGGGGCGAGGTGACGACGCCCCTGATCCAGTCTTCGGCTGCCGGGCCGCCCTTGTCGTCATACAGGCCACGGCTCGCACGGTCGGAAACGGTGACAATGGCGACCCGTGCGGTCATTTGAACCGGGCGTTGCGGGTGGCGATCAGCTTTAGCCGCAGGGCATTGAGCCGGATGAAGCCCGCCGCATCCTTCTGATCATAGGCGCCGGCGTCTTCTTCAAAGGTCACATGTGCCTCTGAATACAGCGTATGGTCGGACCAGCGCGCAACGGTGCGGGCCATGCCCTTATATAGCTTGACGCGCACGGTGCCGCTGACATGTTCCTGGCTTTTGTCGATCAGGGCTTGCAGCATCTCACGCTCGGGGCTGAACCAGAAGCCGTTGTAGATCAGTTCCGCATAGCGCGGCATGATCGAATCCTTCAGGTGACCCGCTCCGCTGTCCAGCGTGATCTGTTCGATGCCGCGGTGCGCTTCCAGCAGGATGGTGCCACCCGGCGTTTCATAGATGCCGCGCGACTTCATGCCGACAAAGCGGTTTTCCACCAGATCGAGGCGGCCCACACCATGCTTGCCGCCCAATTCGTTCAAACGGGTCAGGATGGCAGCCGGGCTCATCGCCTCGCCATTGATCGCCACGGCGTCGCCGCGTTCAAAGGTGATTTCCACCATCTCGGGCGTGTCGGGCGCATCTTCGGGGTGAACGGTGCGTTGATAGACGTAATCAGGCGCCTCTTGCCCCGGATTTTCCAGCACCTTGCCCTCGGACGAGGTGTGCAGCAGGTTCGCATCAACCGAGAACGGCGCCTCGCCGCGCTTGTCCTTGGCGATCGGAATCTGGTTCGCCTCGGCAAATTCCAGCAGCTTGGTGCGCGAGGTCAGATCCCATTCCCGCCACGGCGCGATCACCTTGATCGCCGGGTTCAGCGCATAGGCCGACAGTTCGAAACGGACCTGATCATTGCCCTTGCCGGTGGCGCCATGGGCCACCGCATCGGCGCCGGTCATCGCGGCGATTTCAACCAGACGCTTGGCAATCAGCGGCCGCGCGATCGAGGTGCCCAGCAGATACAGCCCCTCATACAGCGCGTTCGCGCGGAACATCGGGAACACGAAATCGCGCACGAATTCTTCGCGCTGGTCTTCGATGTAGATGTTTTCCGGCTTGATGCCGAGCATGATGGCCTTCTGGCGCGCGGGTTCCAGTTCCTCGCCCTGCCCCAGATCGGCGGTGAAGGTGACAACCTCGCAGCCGTATTCGGTTTGCAGCCATTTCAGGATGATCGAGGTATCAAGACCCCCGGAATAGGCGAGGACGACTTTTTTGGGTGCGGACATGGCGGGCCTCTGCGCGGGCAATATGGATCGGCGGAGGTGTATTGGGTTTTGTGCGGGGCGGCAAGTCTGCGCGCAGCATCGCCTTGACAGCCCGGCAATATCATGGCGCAACGACGCATCGCCAACCTGCAGGACTGCCATGACACGCTTTGCCGACCATGCCCGAATCGCCACCGCGGCCCTGCGCGACCTGTTCGAGCCGACCCCGCTGCAGCGCAACGATCACCTCTCGGCGCGCTATGGTGCCGAAATCTGGCTGAAGCGCGAAGACCTGACCCCGGTGCGCAGCTACAAGCTGCGCGGCGCCTTCACCGCAATGCGCAAAGAGCGCGAGGCCAACCCCGCACAGCGCCATTTCGTCTGCGCCTCGGCGGGCAACCATGCGCAGGGTGTGGCCTATGCCTGCCGCCATTTCGGAGTAAAGGGCACCATCTTCATGCCGGTCACCACGCCGCAGCAAAAGATCGACAAGACCCGAACCTTTGGCGGCGATGCGGTCGAAATCGTGCTGACGGGCGACTATTTCGACCAGACGCTGGCCGCGAGCCAGACCTTTTGCGCCCATGCAGGGGCGCATTTCCTGTCGCCTTTCGACGATGCCGATGTGATCGAGGGGCAGGCGAGCGTGGGGGTAGAGCTTCTAGATCAACTGGGCCGCGCGCCCGACATGGTGGTGCTGCCAGTGGGCGGCGGCGGGCTGGCCGCCGGGGTTACAGGATTTTTGCGCACCGAGGCGCCCGGCACCGCGTTTCATTTTGTGGAACCGCTGGGCGGCGCCAGCCTGACCGCGGCTGTTGCGGCAGGCGCGCCGGTGACGCTGAAAAAGGTCAACAGCTTTGTAGATGGCGCGGCCGTGGCGCGGATCGGCACCCTGCCCTTTGCCCGCCTGCACTGGGTCACGCCCGACATGGTGCTGCGCGCCCCCGAAGACCGCATCTGCGGCACCATGCTGGAGATGCTGAACATCGAGGGGATCGTGCTGGAGCCTGCCGGGGCGCTGGCGATTGATGTGCTGCCCGAACTGGCCGACCAGATCCGCGGCAAGACGGTGGTCTGCATCACCTCGGGCGGGAACTTCGATTTTGAACGCCTGCCCGAGGTCAAGGAACGTGCCCAGCGGTTTGCCGGGCTGAAAAAATACTTCATCCTGCGAATGCCGCAGCGACCCGGCGCCCTGCGCGAATTCCTCACGATGCTTGGCCCCGAGGACGATATCGCCCGTTTCGAATATCTCAAGAAATCGGCACGGAACTTTGGCTCGGTCCTGATCGGGATCGAGACCAAACAGGCCGCGAATTTCGCTGCGCTGACCGCGCAACTGGATGCCGCAGGGTTCAGCTATCGTGACATCACGGATGATGAAGCCCTGGCCGAATTTCTGATCTGACGCCCGCAGGTCAGGCCGCGGCAGAGCCGGTGACCGGCGCGCCGCAGAATTCAGGCGCGCGCTCCATGAACTGAGCCTTGGAGCGGGCGTAACAGTCGCGGATCGCGGCAATATCCACCTCGGCCCTGCCGGTGGCCAGCAGCCGTTCACCCGCTTGGCACAGCACCCCGAATGATGCAAAACCCAAATTCCAGGCGCTGCCTTTCAGAAAGTGCAGGTCTTCCCCCAGCCGATCACGCTGTGCGCCGAGGGTATCGAGAACCCCCTCCACCTCCTCCAGAAACAGATCCAACACCTCGCTGAACCCCATTGCGCCGACTTCTTCGCGCAGTTCTGCAACCCTGTTCCAGTCAATCATCACACTCTCCACCAAAGTCTGCACTGTCGCCTGCGGCTCAAGGCTAAGGTGCAATGTTTGCCGAAGCGTTAATCGCTGGCCATTCAGCACGACGAGGGCGCGCCGTGAAATTCCAGCAGCACCGCCGACACGTCATCGGTGAGGTCGCCGCCGCTGAAGGTGATCAGATCCCACATCAACGCCTCAAGAAAGGCGGGGCCAGGCATCTGCGCCGAACCTGCCATGATCGCCCCCAGCCCAGTTTCCCCCAGCAAAGCGCCCCGCGCATCGGCGGCCTCGGTCACGCCATCCGACATCAGAAACAGCCGGTCGCCGGGGCGCAGCACGGTGGCAAAGCTCTCATACTCGGCATTTTCAATCAGCCCGATCGGAAACCCGCCGCGACCCAGGTATTCAACCCGGCCACCGGCGCGCTGCACCGCCGGGTGCGGGTGCCCGGCCTGCACCATCTCGACCCGCCCCGAGATCAGATCGACATCGGCATAGATCAGCGTGAAATAGCTTTCGGTCCGCATCTCTTCGATCACGAGGGCGTTCAGATAGGCGGCCAGCTCCGCCGGGGGCCGGGCGTCGTGGCCCCCGGCTTCGGCGGGGATCAGGGCAATGTTCTGATCAGGTGAGGCCCCCGACAGATAGCCCGACAGCCGCGCCGTCATCAGCGCCGAGGTGATGCCGTGGCCCGACACGTCAATACCATAAAGGCCGATGCGGCGCGCGTTGATCGGGAAAAAGCCCACCAGATCGCCACCAACATGGCCCGTGGGCCGCAACAGCAGCGACACATCGGCACTGCCAAAGCTGCGGAAGCGTTCCCTCACAAGGCTTTGCTGCAGCTTCCACGCCTCTTTCAGGTCACGGTCGAGCGTATCGTAAAGGCCCTGCAATTCGGCCAGCGTCGAAGACACCAGACGGTTCTTTTCCTTCAGCTCCCGCTCCATCCGCAGGATACGTTCACCGGCGGCCAGCCGGGCGCGCAACTCGTCGCCATTGACGGGTTTGAGCAGGTAATCATCGGCCCCGCTTTGCAGGCCCAGCGCCACCTCGTCCTTTTCGGTCTTGGAGCTCAGCAGCACGAAATAGCCGTATCCCGTGCGCGGCATTTCGCGGAAGGCGCGGCAAAATTCCAACCCGGACATGCCGGGCATCACCCAGTCTGACAGGATCAGGTCAGGCTCGGTCTCGGCGCAGATCGCCAGCGCCTCCTCGGCCGTGCCCGCCTCTTGCACCTGATAGCCGGCGCGCGCCAGTTGGGCCGCCAGAATGCGGCGCTGCATCCGGCTGTCATCGACAACAAGAATCCGCCGCGCCGCGGTGAGCTGGGGCGTTTCCACCATGGCCAGCCCCGTTGAACGATCATCCGACACCATGAAAACCCATTAAGAAGATAGCCCGCACGGGCAGCTAACCCCGTGCGCCTTAACAGGCGGTGAAGCGGTCTGAATATAAGAGAGGCGACGGGGTCAATGCCCGGCGAAAACCAGCCGCAGAAAATGCCTGTCGCCCGCATTACCCAACCGCCGGGCGGCTTCGGCGGCGTCCATCCAGACCGCGCGGTGGCCGGGTTCGGACGGGGGGCCAAGGCGGCGCACCGGGCGGGCGAGGTAGATCATGCACAGTTTCTCGGCCCAGAGGTCGTATTCCGGCATGTAGGTAAAGCGACGAAACGCCCCCAACCGGCGCGGCGCAGCGATCGACCAGCCGGTTTCCTCGAACACCTCGCGGTGCAAGGCGGCAATCGGATGCTCGCCGGGGTCGATGCCGCCGCCGGGCAATTGAAACTCGGGCGTGGGTTCGGCCTGATGGGTCACCAGAACGCGCCCGCCCAGCGCCAGAACCGCATAGGCGCCGGGGCGGCGACGGTATCGCTGCCCCGCGACAACAGGTTCACCAAATCTGCGGATCATGCTTTTGCCCTTGGGTGTGCGGTTGCTGCGCCTATATAGGCACGGTATGCCAGCCCAAGGGCTGAAGGAACCCCCCGTGAACCCCCTAGGATCACCATGACCACGCTTTCGCAGATTGCCTGGGACGATACCGTCCTGCCGTTTCAGCTTGACCTGTCCGACATCCGTGGCCGGGTCGCGCGCCTTGATGGCGTGCTGGAACATGTGCTGGCCCAGCACGACTACCCCCCGCAGATCGAGGCGCTGGTGGCCGAGGCCGCCCTGCTGACCGCGCTGATCGGCCAGACGATCAAGCTGCGCTGGAAGCTGAGCCTGCAAATCCGCGGCAATGGCCCGATCCGCATCATCGCCACCGATTACTATGGCCCGGCAGAAGAGGGCGCGCCTGCCCGCATCCGCGGCTGGGCGAGCTTTGATGCCGCGCGGCTTGAGCCGTCGGCAGGTGCGTTTGAGCAAATCGGCACCGGCTATTTCGCCATCCTGATCGACCAGGGCCAGGGGATGGTGCCCTATCAGGGCATCACGCCGCTGGCGGGCGGGTCACTGGCCGATTGCGCGCAAACCTATTTCGCCCAGTCCGAACAACTGCCCACGCGGTTTGCATTGTCTTACGGTCGCTCGCGCCTGCCCGGTCAGGGCGAACGCTGGCGGGCGGGGGGCGTGATGTTGCAACATATGCCCAAGGCATCGCCTTTCGTCTCCACCGGCGAGGCCAGCGGCGAGGGTGGACTGCTGGAAGGGGCCGACATTCTGCAAGGCGCCGAAAGCGAAAACTGGAACCGGGTTAACCTGCTGCTGGACACCGTCGAAGAGATGGAGCTGATCGGCCCGACCGTTCACCCCACCGACCTGCTGGTGCGGCTGTTCCACGAGGAAGGCCCCCGCGTCTTTGATGCGCAGCGGGTTGAATTCGGCTGCACCTGTTCGGCGGATCGGGTGCGCGAAAGCCTGTCGATCTATTCGGCCAAGGACATCCGCACGATGACCACGCCCGAAGGCACCGTGACCGCCGATTGCCAGTTCTGTGGCGCGCATTACATCTTTGATCCGAAAAGCCTTGGGTTCGAGGCGACGGTGGCCCCCGATGGCACGCCGCTCGACGCGGCCGATGCCTGACCCGCTGGCCCCGGTTCTGGCTGCACTTGCCCGGCCGGGGCGGCCATCGTCGGATTTCGACCTGAACCCCGAAATCCTGCTGCCGCCAGGCCGGGTGCTGCGGCACGCCGGGGTTCTGGTGGGGTTTGTGGAAACCCGCCGCGGGGTCGAGGTGCTGCTGACCAAGCGCGCCTCGCATCTGCGCCACCATCCCGGCCAGATCGCCTTTCCGGGCGGCAAGGTTGACCCCGGCGATGCCGATGCAACCGCCGCCGCGCTGCGCGAGGCGAGCGAAGAGGTGGGGCTGCCGCCGGGGGCTGCCACTCTGCTGGGCCTGATCGACCCGCATGAGACGGTGACAGGGTTTCTGATCACCCCGGTTCTGGTGCGGCTGGCCCCGTTCGACCCGCTGCCCGAGGCAGGCGAGGTGGACGAGGTCTTTACCGTTCCGCTGGCGCATCTGGCAGACCCCGCCAATTACCGGATCGAGGCGCGGCTCTGGCGCGGGCAGATGCGGCGGTATTATACCGTGCCTTACGGCCCCTATTACATCTGGGGCGCAACGGCCCGCATCCTGCGGGCGCTGGCGGATCGGATGGCGTAATGCGGATTTCGGGCGACTGGCTGGCCGATGCAGGCATACAGGCGGTGCTGGCAATGCTGGCGGAGGGCGGGCATCAAGCACTGCTGGTGGGCGGTTGCGTGCGCAACGCGCTGCTGGGCCTGCCGGTCAGCGACATCGACATATCCACCGACGCGCGGCCTGAACGGGTGATGGAACTGGCCACCGCCGCCGGGGTCAGGCCAGTTCCTACCGGCATCGAACATGGCACCGTGACCGTGGTCGTGAACCACGAGCCGCACGAAATCACCACCTTCCGCCGCGATGTGGAAACCTTCGGCCGCCACGCCATCGTCGCCTTCGCCGACCGGATCGAGGACGACGCGGCGCGACGCGACTTTACCGTCAACGCGCTTTATGCCGATGCCTGGGGCCGGGTGATCGACCCGCTGGGCGGCGGCCTGAGCGATCTGGCGGCGCGGCGCATCCGCTTTGTCGGCCTGCCCGAAGACCGCATCCGCGAAGACTATCTGCGCATCCTGCGCTTTTTCCGCTTTACCGCCCATTACGCCGACCCGACCCACGGCCCCGACCCGGAGGGGCTGGCCGCCTGCGCAATGCTGGCGGGCGGCATTGCAACCCTGTCGCGCGAACGGGTGGGGGCCGAAATGCGCAAGCTTTTGGCCGCCGTCGACCCCGCACCCGCTGTGGCCGCGATGCAGATCACCGGCGTTCTGGCCCATGTCCTGCCGGGTGCCGAGGCGTCGGCGCTGGCCCCGCTGATTCATCTGGAAGCCGGGCGCGCACCCGATGCCTTGCGCCGCCTTGCCGTGCTGGGTGGGCAGGATGTGGCCGAACGGCTGCGCCTGTCGCGCGCCGAGGACCGCAGGCTGGAAACCCTGCACGATTGCGCGCGCGGAGGCGAGGGGCCGGGGGTGCTTGGCTACCGGATCGGGGCACAGGCGGCGCTGGACGCGGGGCTGATCCGCGCCGCGCTGATCGGCACACCGATGCCCGAGGGTTGGGCCGAGGCCGCCCTGCGCGGTGCCGCAGCGCGCTTTCCGGTGACCGCGCGCGATCTGATGCCGGGCCTGTCGGGCGCCGAACTGGGCGCGCGTCTGAAAGACCTGGAGGCACGCTGGATCGCGTCGGACTTTGCACTGACCCGTGATGACCTGCTGGCCTGAGCCGGGTTTCCTCAGCCGCAAGCGGGGCGTATAGAGGGCAAAAGCGAGGCCCTGAGAGACATGATCGACGCCTTCAGCCCCGCCGAAGGGGCCCCACCGCGACGCCTTGGCGCATTCCTTGGCTGGTGCCTGAAAGGCGCCTGGCCGGTGCTGTGGCTGGCGGGTGTGCTGTCGGCGCTGGCGGGCACACTTGAGGTGATCTCGGCGCTGCTGCTGGGCTGGGTGATCGACGCGGCGCTGACCTCGGAACCCGACCGCATCTTTGCCGACAACTGGGGGCTGCTGGCTGCCTTCGTCGCCTTTTTCCTGATTCTGCGGCCGGTGGTGTTCGGGCTGTCCTCGGCCTCGGCCAACATCCTTGTCGGGCCGAACGTGCTGCCTCTGGTGCTGTCGCGGCTGCATCGCTGGACGATGGGGCAGGCCGTCACCTTCTTTGACAACGACTTTGCCGGGCGCATCGCGCAAAAGCAGATGCAGACCGCGCGGTCGGTGACCGATGTGGCGACCGAGGTGATCAACGTCGTGGCCTTTGCGCTGGCCTCGATGATCGGCTCGGCCCTGTTCCTGCTGGCGATCGACGCCTGGGCGGCGGCTGCGCTGGCGGTCTGGCTGGTGGCCTATCTCGGGCTGATCCGCTGGTTTCTGCCGCGGGTGCGGGGCAAGTCGGCGGCGCGCGCCTCGGCCCGCGCGATGGTGACGGGGCAGGTGGTTGATACGATAACCAACATCAAGACCGTCAAGCTGTTCGCCCATGCCGACCACGAAGACCGCGCCGCGCTGTCGGCGATGGCGGGGTTCCGCGAACGCGCGCTGGATTTCGGTCGCGTATCGGCCAGCTTCCGCCTGGCGCTGATGACGCTGGCCGGGATGCTGCCGGTGCTGCTGGTGGGCGGCACGATCCTTCTGTGGCAGGCGGGCCATGCCAGCGCAGGCGATATTGCCGCCGCGGGGGCCATTTCGATGCGGTTGGCGCAGATGACCGGCTGGGTGTCGATGGCGCTGATGAGCCTTTGGGGCTCGGTCGGCGAGGTCGAAGACGGGATGCGCACACTGACCCCGCCGCACACCCTCACCGACAAGCCCGGCGCGGTTCAGCTTGGCCGAGTCCGGGGCGAGCTGCAGTTCGAGAATGTCCGCTTTGCCTATGGCCGCGAGGTGGGCGGCGTAGACGGGATCGACCTGACGATCCGCGCGGGCGAACGACTGGGCATCGTCGGCGCCTCGGGTGCGGGGAAATCGACGCTGGTCGCGCTGCTTTTGCGCCTTTACGACGCCGAGGAAGGGCGGGTTCTGATCGACGGGCACGACCTGCGCGATGTCACGCAGGAATCCCTGCGCCGCAATATCGGGATGGTGACGCAGGAAACCGCGATGTTCAACCGATCGGCGCGCGAGAACATCCTGTATGGCAGCCCCGATGCCACCATGGACGAGGTGATCGCCGCCGCGCGGGCCGCCGAGGCGCATGACTTCATTCTGGGCCTGAAGGACCATACCGGGCGCACCGGCTATGACGCCAATCTGGGGGAACGCGGGGTGAAACTGTCGGGCGGGCAGCGCCAGCGCATCGCACTGGCGCGCGCCTTCCTGAAGGACGCGCCGATCCTGGTGCTGGACGAGGCCACATCGGCCCTGGACAGCGAGGTGGAGGCCGCGATCCAGCACGCGCTGCACAAGATCATGGAGGGCAAGACGGTGCTGGCCATCGCCCACCGGCTTTCAACAATCGCCGCAATGGACCGGATCGTGGTGCTGGATCGGGGCCAGATCGTGGAACAGGGCAGCCATGCCGAACTGCTGGCCCAGCACGGGCTTTATGCCCGCTACTGGAACCGGCAATCCGGCGGCTTTCTGGGAACCGACGACGCATGATCCTGACGGTCGAGCGGCTGAGCCTGACGGCCGAGGGCGTGGCGCGTGGCACCCAAGGCGCGACCTACATCGCAGGCGCGCTGCCCGGCGAGGTGGTCGAGGGCGAACCGGTCGCGGGCCGTATCGCCGCGCCAAAGATCATCACCTCCAGCCCCGACCGGGTGCGCCCACCCTGCCCCCACGCCCGCGCCTGCGGCGGTTGCACGCTGCAACATGCCTCGGATGCCTTGGTGGCGCGCTGGAAGGCCGAGGTGGTGCGGCTTGCGCTGGCCGGTCAAGGGCTGGAGGCGCCGGTGCTGGCCACCGAGACCTCGCCCGCCCGGTCGCGCCGGCGCGCCACGCTGGCCGGGCGGCGGGTGAAATCAGGGGTTCTGGTGGGGTTTCATGCCCGCGCTTCGGAAACCGTGGTCGAGGTGCCGGAATGCCTGCTGCTGCGCCCCGAACTGATCGCCTGTCTGCCCGCCCTGCGCGAGGCAACCGCGCTTGGCGCCAGCCGCAAGGGTGAAATCGCCTTTGCCCTGACCCTGACAGAGGCGGGCGTAGCCGTGGCCGCAACCGGCGGCAAAGGGATAGAGCCTGCGCTGTTCGAGGCGCTTGCCCGGCTGGCCGACACCGCCGATCTGGCGCGGCTCGACTGGAACGGCGCGCAGGTCACCGAACGCCGCCCGCCGTTCCTGCGGCTGGGCGCGGCGCGCGTGACCCCGCCCCCCGGCGGGTTTCTGCAAGCCACCGCCGAGGGCGAGGCGGCACTGCTGGTCGCCGTGCGCCGCGCCACCGATGATGCGGCGCGGGTGGCCGATCTGTTCGCGGGCTGCGGCACCTTTGCGCTGCCCCTGGCGGCAACGACAGAGGTTCACGCGGTCGAGGGCGAACAGGCGGCCCTGGCGGCGCTTGATGCCGGCTGGCGCGGGGCCGCAGGGCTGCAACGCGTCACCACCGAGGCGCGCGATCTGTTCCGCCGCCCGCTGCTGCCCGACGAACTGGCCCGGTTCGACGCCGTGGTCATCGACCCGCCCCGCGCGGGCGCCGCAGCACAGGTGGCCGAGCTTGCAGCCTCGGCCGTGCCGGTCATTGCCTATGTATCGTGCAACCCCGTCACCTTTGCGCGCGACGCCCGTGTGCTGACCGGCGCAGGCTACCTGATCGACTGGATTCTGCCGGCCGATCAATTTCGCTGGTCGGCGCATGTCGAACTGGTGGCGCGGCTGTCGCGGCCCGGTCAGAAGGCGTAACCGACCCGCAGACCTACCGCCGTGACGTGATCGTCGGTGAAGCGGCCCAGCGGTTCAAGGCCGGGCAACTGTGTGGCTGTATCGCCAAATTCCGCATGGCGCACAAAGCCCGTGACCGTTACCGCCCCTTGGGTCCGCGTGGCGGCAAGGGTGATCGCGGTCATCCCGTCTTGCGGGCCGAGGTTGCCAGAGTAGCCGCCAATCTTCGGCTCATGCGTCAGCATCACCGCACCAGACCACTGGTCGCTGAACCGTCGGCCAAGGCCGATCTCAAAGGTGGTCACGTCGCCTTTGTAATCCGCCAAAGGCATTGCGTAGACGTCTTCATAGAATGGGGTCGAGATGTTGAAGGCGCTCCAGTCGGCCCAGCGGACCGAGCCGAACACCAGCGTGTCGGCGGCGATGCCGGTCTGCGCCTCAAGCGTCAGGCTTTGCGGAATCGTGGTGCGGAAGGCGGTGTCGGACCAGTCGCCCCCCCAGATTTCGCGCGCCGAAAAATCGTGGTTGATCGCCGAGGTCCAGATCAGCGCCACCCGTGCGGCGATGTCGGGGCGTTCCCAGGCAACCCCCAGGATCGCGCCAGGGGCAAGATCGGTTTCGGTGCGCATTCTGTAGCCGTCAAACTGATCGACCGTGCCGCTGGCGGTTTCCAGCAGCGCCCCGCCGATCAGGCTGATTGCGCCGGTCAAACGCCAACGCAAAAGCGCAGTCAGCCGCGTCGCCTAGATCGCCGCCTGCGAGCCGCTGATCATGTAACCCGACGCCGGATAGGCCAGATCAATGCCCACCGGCTTGTTCAGCACCACCGCCAGATCGGCCCGCGCGCCCAATGCAACCTTCAGCGCCAGCGCCCCGGTGGAAAAATTGCCCAGCACATCGCCGGTTTCCGCGGGCCAAGGCACCTGCTGGCCCGTCACCCGCGGGCTGATGCGGGCAATGTCGAATTGCAGATGGTTGCCCGGCTCAAACAGCAGGCCGAACGGGGGCAGCGCACGTTCGATCCCGCCTGCGATGGCGGGGTTGGCGGCAAGGGCTAGGGCCACGGCGACGGTCGGGAAAAGGCGGGGCATGAAACTCCTCGGGGCTGGGGACCCCGCGTCGTAATCGCCGGGCCGGGGCGCCGACATGCGGGGTTTCGCCGCAACAGGGGCCGCGCCCTAGCGTTCCGCCTTGCGGCCCGAACCGATGCCCAGAATATAGCGGCGCGACAAAGCCCAGCGCGCGGCAATGCGATGCAGCGCCACTGGCACCGCAATGCCGACGACCAGACCAATAGCAAACAGCGGCAGCAGCGCCACAGCCCCGCAGGCCACCAGGATTTCATACATCAGCGCGGTGGCGAAGACATGATACAGATAGATCGTCAGCGAATAGGGGCCGATCCATTCCAGCGCCGTGATCCGGGGCAGCGCCAGAATGGCGAGCGTGCAGATGCCAAGGCCCATGGCAAGGCTGGTCAGATCGCGCCGGTCAGTCTCCAGAACGCCATTGGCGCTGTAATGGTTCAATGCCACCCAACCCGTTGCAAGCACGCACAGCAGGCTGGCGGCCATGATCAGCGGCCACCATGCCACCACCCGGCCCTGTTCGCGCTGAAGGATCAGACCCACCAGAAAGAACGGCAGCAGATAGACGACCGCATTCATCGACAGGATGTTGTAATCAGGCTTCAGTGGCGGCGTGACCAGAAACACGCCAAGCGCCAGCACAAAGGCAACAAGATGGCCGCGCCTGCCGGTCGCCGCGTCGAACAGACCGAACAGCGCGAAAATAACGAGAATGGCCTGAAGAAACCAGTAATGTGCATATGGATAAACATAGATCGTCCAGAACTCGGCCGGTGCAGGCGCGGTATCCTTACCGGCAATCATGGACAGGATGGCAAACAGCGTGCAAGCAATCCCCCCCGGAATGACCAGTCGGCGGAATTTGCCGGCAACGAATGTGGGGTAGCCCACAAGGGTCAACGGCCGCAGACCATAGACATAGCCTGCAATGCAGGCAAACAATGGCATCCGCACATCGGCCATGGCATCGGCAAAGATACGCAAAGGGTGCGGATAACCAACCATCAGCCCCGAGGTCGGGCTTGACCCGATGACATGATAGGCGACCAGCAGCAGCACGGCCACGCCGCGCAGTGTTTCAATCGACGGGCTAAAGCCTTTGCCACCGGCGGGAATTTTGCGGCGGGGGGCCGACATGAAGGAGCACCTTTATTGCACAGCATCGACGCTAGCACCGATCTTGCCAAGCCGTCCAGTTTCGGTGCGGCCATTACCGGGCTGACCTGCGCTTGCCGCGGCGCCGAATGCGCCAGCCCGCTAGGCAAATCGGGCAAAACAGGCTATCAGCGGATCAGAAGAACAAAAAACGGATACAGGCACGATGCTTTCCCGCCGCACCTTCCTCGGGCTTGCCAGCCTGACGATTCTGGCCGCCTGCGGTGGCCCGCGCAAGCCTCAGTTGCTGCGCTACGACGGCCCGGCCGTCACCCAGATCCAGATCTACAAGGCCAAGCGGCGGATGTATCTGTTTTCAGGGCAAGACATCATCAAGACCTACAAAATCTCGCTTGGCGGAAACCCGGTTGGGCCGAAGCGGTTTGAAGGCGATGGCCGCACCCCCGAGGGGGCCTATCTGATCGACCGCAAGAACCCCAACAGCGGCTATCACCTGTCGCTGGGGATTTCCTACCCCGATGCGCATGACGTGGCCTATGCGGAATCGCAGGGCCGCAAACCGGGGGGGGATATCTTCATCCACGGCCGCGCGGGCAAGCACAAGGGCGGCGGGCGTGACTGGACGGCAGGGTGCATCGCGGTGAAGGATGGCCAGATCGAGCATATCTTTGCGATGGTGCAGATTGGCACCCCGGTCATCATCTTCCCGTGACGGATCGGCTGGCCAGGTCAGCCCACCCGTTCACCCCCCGGTGATCAGAGTCCACCAGATCTTGCCGCTGGCTTCCTGATACCAGCCAATGCCCATGTCACGGGCGGCGGGGTTCATCACCACGTCGCGGGTATCGGCCAGCCCCATCCAGGCCGAAAGCGTCTCGGTTTCGGATTCGAAGGTCTCTGAAATATTCTCGCCCCGGACGCGGCCCACATAGCCCGCCCGCGCGGCGCGATCGAACGGGGTGGACCCGTCTGAGCCAAAATGCCAGGGCCGGTTCTGCGCAGCCATATCGCGCGCATGGGAGGTAGCGGCAGCGGCAAGCTGCGCGTTCAGAACCAGCGGCGTGGCCCCGGTGGCGGCGCGCAGCGCGTTGACCTGATCGAGCATCGCATAGGGGATGCGCTCGGCATCCTTTGCGCCAATCTTGTAAAGCTGCGGCAGCGGTTTGCCATCTGGCCCCAACGGAACAGTCGTCGGCGCGCAGGCTGCAACAGCCAGAAGAGAAAGTAGAACCAGACTTTTGACGGGCATCATGGCAGACCACCTGTGATAGTGCAGGCCGCAGTTAGCCCG
>NZ_PZKF01000006.1 GCF_003034995.1 Phaeovulum veldkampii DSM 11550
CCCGCGCCCGAAGCCGTGGCGCCCGCGCCCCTTGATCTGCAACCGCGCCCCGCCGCGCTGCCGGTGCCCGATGCCGCCACCCGCGCCGCCGCCACCGCGGCCCGTCAGGCCGAAGCAACCGCGCTGGCGCTGGCCGAGGCCATGGCCGAAGACCCCGAGCCCGCGCCCGAAGCTGACGAGGAACCGCTTGTCGCGACGCTCGCTCCGGCAGCGGCCGCGCCGGAAACGCCAGCGGCCCCTGCCGCAGGCGTGATCCCGGCCAGCGTGCCGGGCGTCGCGCGCTCGCCGCGCCCGGCGGTCAAACCTGCGGCCCCGCGCATCGTGGCGCAGGCCTCTGCCTCTGCCTCCACTGCCAGTGTCGCGCCGGGCGCGCTGGACCTTGACCCCGACAGCCTGGCGCCCGGCACAAGGCTGGTGCAACTGGGCGCCTTCGACGATCCTGCCACCGCCAAGGCGGAATGGGACCGTGTGGCGGGGCGGTTTGGCGGGCTGATGGCGGGCAAGCGCCGTGTGATTCAGCAGGCGGTTGCGGGCGGTCGCACCTTCTATCGGCTGCGGGTCGAGGGCTTTGCCGATGTCTCTGACGCCCGCGGCTTTTGCGCGGCGCTGCTTGCCGAACAGCAAAGCTGCATCCCCGCGCAGGCGCGGTGATGGCCGCAGGGGCCACGATCCTCGGCTGTGCCGGTGCGGTGCTGACCCCCGATGAGACCGCGTTTTTCCGCGCGGCTGATCCTTGGGGGTTCATCCTCTTTGCCCGCAACGTCGAGACGCCCGATCAGTTGCGGCGTCTGACCGGCGATCTGCGCGCAGGGGTGGGCCGCGCGGCGCCGATCCTGATTGATCAGGAGGGCGGGCGGGTCGCGCGTCTGCGCCCGCCACACTGGCGCGACTGGCTGCCGCCGCTCGATCAGGTCGCCCGCGCCGGAGCCGCGGCTCCGCGCAGCCTGTGGCTGCGTGCGCGCCTGATGGCGGCCGAATTGCGCGCCGTGGGCATCGACGCCAACTGCGCGCCCTGCGCCGATATCGCAGGCCCCCGCACCCACCCGTTTCTGCGCAACCGCTGCCTTGGGGAAACCGCCGCCGAGGTCGCGCGCAATGCCCGCGCGCTGGCCGAGGGGCTGCTGGCGGGGGGCGTGCTGCCGGTGGTCAAGCATATCCCCGGCCATGGCCGGGCCGAGGCCGACAGCCACCTGCACCTGCCCACCGTCACCGCCACGCCCGAGGATCTGAGCGCCACCGACTTTGCCGCCTTTGCGGCGTTGGCCGATCTGCCGCTGGGCATGACCGCCCATATCCGCTTTCCGGCCTTTGACGATGCGCCCGCCACCGCCTCGGCCCGGATGATCGGGTTGATCCGCGATGTGATCGGCTTTCAGGGGCTGCTGATGACCGACGATATCTCGATGCAGGCGCTGGCAGGGCCGGTGGGCACCCGCGCGGCGGCGGCGATCGCGGCGGGCTGCGATCTGGTGCTGCATTGCAACGGCGAGATGCCCGAGATGGCGGCGGTGGTGGCCGCCGCGGGCCGTCTGTCCCCCGCAGCCGAGGCCCGCGCCACCGCGGCGCTGGCCTGCCGCCACGCCCCTGAACCGGCCGACGAATGCGCGCTGACGGCAGAATTGACCGCCCTTCTAGCCGGGGGCGGCGATGGCCGAGCCTGACCTGTTCGAGGCTGCGAGCGTATCAGACCGGCTTCAGGCCGAGGCGCTGATCGTCGATGTGGACGGGTTTGAAGGCCCGCTTGACCTGCTGCTGACGCTGTCGCGCAGCCAGAAGGTCGATCTGCGCCGAATTTCAGTTTTGCAACTGGCCGAGCAGTATTTGCGCTTTGTCGAACAGGCCAAAGCGCTGAGAATCGAACTTGCAGCCGATTATCTGGTGATGGCGGCCTGGCTGGCGTTTCTGAAATCGCGGCTGCTGCTGCCGCCCGATCCGACCGAGGCCGGACCCTCGGCCGAGGACATGGCCGCGCATCTGGCGTTTCAACTGGAGCGGCTTCAGGCCATGCGCGAGGCTGCCGCGCGGCTGATGGCGCGCGACCGGCTGGGGCGCGACATCTTTGCCCGCGGCGTGTCGGAAGAGGTGATGCGGGTGCGCCGCGTGACGTGGACCGCCTCGCTGCTGGATCTGATGCAGGCCTATGCCCGCATCCGCACCCGTGACGAATTTCGCCCCTATGCCTTTGATCGCGTGAACGTCTACACGATGGAACAGGCGCTGGAGCGGTTGCGCGACCTGATCGGCTTTGCCGGCGACTGGTCTGATATCGCCAGCTTTCTGCCCGAGGGCTGGTGCGCCGATCCGGCGCGGCGCCGCTCGGCCACCGCCGCTACCTTTGCGGCGGCCCTGGAACTGGCCAAACAGGGCCAGATCGAATTGCGCCAGTCGGAAACCTTCGCCCCCATCGCTCTGCGCCGGAGAGACGGATGACCGCCGAAAAGTCGCTGTTCGAAGCCCCGCCGATTGCCGAACAGGAACGCATGGTCGAGGCCATTCTGTTTGCCAGCGCCGAGCCGGTGACGGTGGCCCAACTGGCCGAGCGGATGCCGCATGGCTGCGACCCCGCCGAGGCGCTGGCCTATCTGCGCCGCCGCTATGAGGGGCGGGGGGTGCGGCTGGTCAGGGTGGGCGATGCCTGGGCCTTCCGCACCGCGCCCGATCTGGGCTTTTTGATGCAAAAGGAAACGGTCGAGCAGCGCAAACTGTCGCGCGCCGCGATCGAGACGCTGGCGATCGTGGCCTATCACCAGCCGGTGACCCGCGCCGAGATCGAGGAGATTCGCGGTGTGGCGCTGTCGCGCGGCACCATCGACAAGTTGCTGGAGCTGGAGTGGGTCCGCTTTGGCCGCCGCCGGATGACGCCGGGTCGCCCGGTGACCTATGTGGTCACGCAGGCGTTCCTGGATCATTTCGGGCTGGAAAGCGCGCGCGATCTGCCCGGCCTGAAAGACCTGCGCGCGGCGGGTCTGCTGGACAGCCGCCCCTTGCCGGGGGGGCTTGCCGGGGCCGACGAAGAGGGCGAGGATGCGCCCGGACAAACCGAGCTTTTCGAGGATTGAGGGCAGCAATGGACTTGGGCAAACTGTTTTCGCAACTGTTCCGGGTGTTCGGGCGGCGGGCGATGAATGCCGGTATCAACAAGGGCATCGACATGGCCGCAGGCAAGGGCAAGGGCCGCGACCAGATGACCCCCGCCGAACGCCAGGCCGCCCGCACCGCGCGCGAGGCGGTCAAGCGCGCCCGTCAGGCCGCCCGCATCACCCGCCGCATCGGGCGCTGAGGCCGGATCACCCGGCGCGGAAATGCTTGGCCAGTTTCAGGCCCTGGCCCTGATAATTCGAGGCAATCCCCGCGCCGTAAAGCCGCTCGGGCGCGGCGGCCATGCGTTCATAGACCAGCCGCCCCACCACCTGCGCATGTTCCAGCACAAAGGGTGCCTCGTGGCAGCGCACCTCCAGCACCCCGCGCGAGCCGGCGCCGCCCGCCGCGCCATGGCCAAAGCCGGGGTCAAAAAAGCCCGCGTAATGCACCCGGAATTCGCCCACCATCGCCAGATAGGGCGCCATTTCGGCGGCATGATCGGGCGGGATCGTCACCGCCTCGCGGCTGACGAGGATGTAGAAGGCGCCGGGGTCAAGGATGATGCGGCCGTCGCGGGTGTGCAACTCTTCCCAGAACTCCGACGACGGGTAATGCGCGATCCGGTCGAGGTCGATCACGCCGGTATGCGGCTTGGCGCGGTAGCCGACCAGATCGCCCGCCTCGGGGCAAAGATCGACCGAAAAGCCAAGGCCACCGTCGATCACTGCCAGCCCGTCCACCAGTGGTTCCTCGCTGTGCAGGCGCATCAGTTCGGCGTCGGTCAGCACCGCATGGCCCTGCCGGAACCGGATCTGGTTCAGCCGCATCCCCGGCCGCACCAGCACCGAAAACGACCGAGGGCAGATTTCAGCGTAAAGCGGGCCGTCGTACCCTTCGGGAATACGGTCGAATTCGGCGCCGCCATCGGTGATGACACGGGTCAGCAAGTCTAACCGCCCGGTCGAGCTTTTGGCATTGGCCACCGCCGTCACGCCTGCGGGCAGGGCAAGGCGTTCCATCAGCGGCACCAGATAGACGCAGCCCTTTTCCAGCACGGCGCCGTCGGACAGGTCCATCCGGTGCATCTCGAATTCTGCAAGGCGGCTTTCGACGCGGCGTCCCTTGCCTGCCAGAAACGACGCGCGCACCCGGTAGGCCACATGTCCAAGCCGCAGATCGAGGCTGGCGGGCTGCACCTGCTCGGCAGTCACCGGCAGATCGGCGGCAATTGCACCCGCGGCAATCATCGCCCGGATCATGTGGTCGGGAATAACGCCGGTGGTCATCGGGCAAGCTCCGGATAAGCGAACGCCCACCCCCGCGAGGAGGTGGGCGTTTCGGTTTTGGTCGGGCCGGCGAGATTCGAACTCGCGGCCTTCCGCCCCCCAGACGGACGCGCTAACCAGGCTGCGCCACGGCCCGACGAGGGGCATATAGAGCGATTGCGGGGCCGGGGGCAAGCGACAAAACGCATCTTTTTCGCCCTTCTTGCACGGCGCCCGCAGCTTAGCCCTGCCGGGTGGGATCGGCGCTGGCAAGCCGCGCCCGCAGCGCCTGCCCGCGCGCCCGCAGTGCGCGCGCCGCGGGCCGCTGCGCGGTGGCTAACCGCCCGCCCGTGATCAGCCGCACATGAATCGAGGGTGCTGGGGCCGGTGCCCGCGGGAGGGCCACGACGGCGGCCTCGGCCTCGGGCTCGGGGACGACATCCAGCGCCATCGGCGCCTCGGCGTCATCGGGCGGGGCGGCGAACAGGTCAAGCGTTGGTTGCTGCGTTTCGGGCGGAGGCAGGCGGCGGCGGATCACCCGCTGAGGTGCCGGGTCGGGGGCGACGGGGGCCGGGGCTGGATCGGGGGCGGCGGCCTCGGTCTCGGCCAGCAGGCCAAGCCCCGAAATCTCCAGCAATTTCCGCGCACCCTGTTCGCGCAGGATCTTTTGCACGCCGCGAATGGTCATGCCCTGATCGTGCAGCAACTGCTTGATTGCCTGCAACAAAACCACGTCGGCAGGGCGATAGTAGCGTCGCCCGCCCGCCCGCTTGACCGGCTTCACCTGCGGAAACTTGCTTTCCCAGAACCGCAGCACATGAGCCGGGGTTGCCAGAATCTCGGCCACTTCGCTGATCGTGCGGAAGGCGTCGGCCGATTTGGACATCGGCGGATCAGCCTTTGTTGCCCGCGGCCACGCGATCCTTCATCAGATGCGAGGGGCGGAACGACAGCACCCGGCGCGGCGAGATCGGCACCTCCTCGCCGGTTTTCGGATTGCGCCCCATGCGAGAGGACTTTTCGCGCACCGAGAACGTGCCGAAGGATGATATCTTGACCGTCTCACCGCGCACCAGCGCATCAGAGATATGGCCCAGCACCGATTCCACCAGCTGCGCAGATTCATTGCGCGACAACCCCACCTCGCGGAAGACGGCTTCGCTCAGGTCCATACGGGTCAGGGTCTTTTCGCTCATCATCGTCCCCCGGTCATTTTCCGCAGGATGGGCGCTTTGAAATCCCGAGTCAATATCAATGGCTTGCAACGCAAGGATCAGGTCGCAGCACGCCTACCAGCGCAGCACCACCGCGCCCCAGGTCAGGCCGCCGCCGATCGCCTCGGTCACGATCAGATCGCCGGGTTTGATCTGCCCGCGGGCCTTGCCCACCGACAGTGCCAGCGGGATCGAGGCGGCCGAGGTATTGCCATGGTCCTGCACCGTCAGCACGACGTGATCCATCGGCACCTGCATCCGCGCAGCCGTGGCGCTGATGATCCGCAGGTTGGCCTGATGCGGCACCAGCCAATCCACATCGCCACCGGAAAAGCCCACCTTGTCCAGCGCCTTGTGGGCGGTTTCCGTCAGTTTTTCAACGGCTTGACGGAATACGGCATTGCCTTGCATCCGCAATTTCCCGGCGGTGCCGGTGGTCGAGACACCGCCATCGACATAAAGAATGTCGCGTTGGCGCCCGTCGCTGTTCAGATCGGTGGACAGTATGCCGCGGTCGGCATTGGTGCCGGTGCCGCGCGCCGCCTCAAGGATCAGGGCACCCGCACCGTCGCCAAACAGCACACAGGTCCCGCGGTCGGTCCAGTCCATGATGCGACTGAAGGTTTCGGCACCCACCACCATCACCCGTTCGGCCTGCCCCGACAGGATCAGCGCATTGGCATTGGCCAACGCAAAGACAAAGCCCGCGCAGACCGCCTGCACGTCATAGGCAAAGGCGCGGTCGGCCCCGATGCCCGCCTGCACCATCGTTCCGACCGAGGGGAAGGTGTAATCCGGGGTAGAGGTGGCAACGATGATCGCGTCCAGTGCCTCGGGCTCCATCCCGGCGTCAGTCAGCGCAGCCTTTGCCGCGTGAATGGCCAGGTCAGAGGTGGTCTCACCCTCGGCGGCGAAATGTCGCCGTTCGATTCCGCTGCGTGAGCGAATCCATTCGTCGCTGGTGTCGAGGCTGGCCTCAAACTCGGCATTTTCCACGACACGCGTTGGCAGGAAATGACCAACGCCGCGCACCACGGCCCGAAGTGTCATGAATGCGCACCGCCTGCAGTCACATCCTGCACGGTTTCTGCCATGCCCTGAAGCGAGGCGGCCACCCGCGCCGCCAGCCGGTCCCTGAAGCCCGACTGGGCCAACTGCACCGCCAGACCCAGCGCCGCCGCCACCCCGGTGCCGTCCGACGAACCATGCGACTTGACCACGGTGCCGTTCAGCCCAAGGAACACGCCGCCGTTTACGCGGCGCGGGTCCATGCGCTTTTTCAGGCGGTTCAGCGCCCGCACCGAGAAAGCCGCAGCCAACCGTGAGAATATCCCTGCGGAAAATTCTTGCCGCATGAAATCGCCAATCAGTTTTGCCGTGCCTTCGCCGGTTTTCAGCGCGATATTGCCGGTAAAGCCGTCGGTCACGATCACATCGACCCGGTCCGAAGGCAGGTCAGAGCCTTCGACAAAGCCGACATAGTCGAACGACCCGGCCTCGGTCGCCTGTGCGATCATCTCATGCGCGAGCTTCAGTTCGGCCCGGCCCTTGTTTTCTTCGGTGCCCACGTTCAGCAGGCCCACGCGCGGGCGGGTCAACCCCAGCCCGTTGCGGGCATACGAGGCGCCCATCAGCGCGTATTGCACAAGATCGGGGGCATCGGCTTTGACATCGGCGCCCACGTCCAGCATCACGTTGAATCCGGCGGGGTTGCGCGAGGGCCAGAAACAGGCAATCGCCGGGCGGTTCACACCCGGCAGCTTGCGCAGACGGATCATCGACAGGGCCATCAGCGCGCCGGTATTGCCACAAGATACAGCCACCGTGGCCTCGCCCGCACGAACGGCCTCGATCGCCGACCACATCGAGGTGCCAGCGCCATTGCGCATCACCTGGCTGGGTTTGTCATCCATCGTGACAACGCCCGTGGTCGGTCGAATCTCGACCCGGCCTTGCAGGCGATACCGCTCCACCAACCGCTTCAGATCCAGTTCGGACCCATGCACGATGAACCCGATGCCGGGATGCTTTTTCGCCGCGATGGCCACCCCGGCCATGACGGCCGCAGGGCCGCGGTCGCCGCCCATGGCGTCAACCGAAATGACAACACCGGCAGGCCGGGCCTGTGTCGGTGCGGCAGAGATGTATTCCTGTGCGGTCATGATCTGGCCCTGCTGCCGGATGCCGGTCAGGCCGCGTCGTCGTCCAGATCGACTTCGGCGGCCTTGGCCACCACTTCGCGGTCGTCATAGTGACCGCAGGCGCCGCAAACGTGGTGCGGGCGCTTCAGTTCGCCGCAATTGGGGCATTCATTGGGGTTGCCAGCAACAAGAGCGTCATGCGCGCGGCGCATGTTGCGACGGGACCGGGTGACTCGGTTCTGCGGAACGGCCATTTCAAACCTCGGGTTTTGTGGGCCTCGGGCCCTGATTTTCCTGGGGTTTCAGCACTGGCGCCGCGGACCGGACCGGGTGTGAACCCTACTTGTGAACGAGGCCGGGAACATACTGCGATTCTGCCGCGGCGCAAGCCCCTTTGTTGGGGCTATGCGGCGGTTGGACGTTGCGCTTCACCGCTCGGCGCCGCCCTCGTCGTCACGTTTGGTCCCCAGCAGGTCGGCCAGGCCCGCAAAGGGGCGCCGCGCGACATCGGTCAGCGGCTCGGCGCCCGGCGCGGCCACGGCGATCTCGCCCAGTTCGGCACCGGGTGCGCGAGGGTAAAGCGGCAGCGCCAGTTCCAGCGCCTCCAGCAGAACCGCGCCGGGGTCGATCACCTGGCCCAGCGGTTCGATGCTGACATCTTCGGGGATTTCCACTTCGTCGCCCGCAGGCTCCGGCATTTCGGCCAGATAGCGCCGCTCGACCCGTTCGGTGATGCGCGTCGTGACCGGGGCCAGCGTGATGATGCACTCCTGCACGACCTCGGCGCCCAGATCGGCCTCCAGCACCCAGTCGCTACGACCCTTGGGCGTCAGTGTGCCCGCAAGGCTCGCCTCGGGCAGCGTGACGATGCCCAGCCATTCGGCGATGTGCGCCCGCGCCTCGGCGTCGGGCGCAATGCGAAACCGCGTCGGCTTGCGCCCTGCCAGTTCGGCCACGCGGAACGGATGGGTGAAGGGCAGGGTATCGGTCATGGCGGGATCCTTGCGGTCGGGGCGGTGCGCCAAGCGGGCCAAGGCGTGCGGATTTCGCCAACTTGCGTCCTTGAGGGCCGGGCCTGTCTGTTGTAATCGGGATAAAAGGCCAGGGGCCGCAAGGCAAGAGGGGGTTTCGGGGTGAGCATCGGTTCCGTGACGCGGCGCAGCGCGCTGGTTCTTGCGCTGGCCGGTCTGACGTTGGGCAGCGCCTGTTCGTCAGTCTATCGCAACCACGGCTATGTGCCCACCGACGAAGACCTTGCCATGGTCGAGGTCGGCAAGACCGTGCGCGAAGATTTGCCCCAGTTGATCGGGCGCCCCTCGTCGGCCGGTCTGCTGGAAGGCTCGGCCTGGTATTACGTCGGCAGCCGCTGGGAATATTACGGCGCCCGCCCCCCGGTCGAGATCGACCGGCAGGTTGTCGCCGTCAGCTTTGGCGAAACCGGCGTGGTCGAGAATGTCGAACGCTTCGGGCTGGAAAAGGGGCAGGTCGTCGTGCTGTCGCGCCGTGTGACCGATACCTCGATCAAGGGCGTCGGTCTGGTCCGGCAACTTCTGGGCAGCATCGGCCGTGTGACCGCAGGCCAATTGGTCGACTAGATCGCGCCCGGTCAGCCTTGCTCGGGCTCGAACTCCAGCGCCACGCCGTTGATGCAATAGCGCAGCCCGGTTGGCGCCGGGCCATCCTCAAAGACATGGCCCAGATGCGCCTCACATGCAGCGCAGCGCACCTCGGTCCGGCGCATTCCGTGGCTCAGGTCGGCGCGTTCCTCGACTGCCCCGGCCTCCAGCGGCGCGGTGAACGAGGGCCAGCCGCAGCCCGAGTCGAACTTGTGTCCCTTCTCGAACAGCGGCGCGCCGCAGCAGATGCAGCGGAACGTGCCGGGGCCGGAGGCAAAGCCCTCGTGGCTCCAGGGCCGTTCCGTTGCGCCCTGACGGGTCACGGCAAAGGCCAGCGGGTCCAGCCGGGTGCGCCATTCGGCCTCGGTGCGGAAAATCTTTTGTCGCATGGGCAGCTCCGTTTTCATCGTTGCAGTCTTGTCATAGCCTCGCGCTATGCTCGGCCATGCTTCGATATAGCGGAGCCTTCCTCTCGGGCCAGGTGCAGGAGTACGCAATGCTGTCATTGCTGAAAGGCCGCTATGCGGCGCGGTTTGCCGAAACGCCCGAAGATGTGCGGCGCGCGCAACGCCTGCGCTGGCTGGCCTTCGTCGCGGCGCGCGGGCTGGCCGGGCAGGATGCGGGCGAAGATGCCGACGGTTTCGACCCGCTCTGCCGCCATGTGCTGGTGGAAGAGGTGCGCAGCGGTCGGCTGGTCTGCTGCTTCCGGCTGTTGCCGCTGTCCGGCGGGGCCGAGATCGGGCGCAGCTACTCGGCGCAATATTACGAGTTGTCGGGGCTGCAGGGTTATCCCGGCAAGATGGTGGAAATGGGCCGCTTCTGCCTGCATCCCGATGCACACGACCCCGATATCCTCCGCGTGGCCTGGGGCGCGATGACCCGCTTCGTGGATGAGGAAGGTATCGAGATGCTGTTTGGCTGCTCGTCTTTCATGGGCACCGAGGCCGAGGCCTATCTGGATGCCTTCGCCGTGCTGAAGGACCGCCACCTTGCTCCGAAACGCTGGCTGCCCCGCGTCAAGGCGCCCGATGTGTTCCGTTTTGCCCAAAGCCTTGGCCTGTTCAAACCCGACCCGCGCCGCGCGATGGCCGGAATGCCGCCGCTGTTGCGCAGCTATCTGATGATGGGCGGCTGGGTCAGCGATCATGCCGTGGTGGACCGACAGTTGAACACCCTGCACGTCTTTACCGGGCTGGAGATTCGCGCGATCCCGCCCGCCCGCGTCCGCGCGCTGCGCGAGGTGGCGGGCTAGGAGGCGCCCTTTCATCTTGGTGCAAATATCCCCCGCGGAGCGATCTCCGACCCCCGTGGGAGCCTCCGGCGGGGATATTTGCACCAAGATGAAAGGTGATTGCGCCCGTTGACGGGGGCGTGCGGCTTCTCTACCTCGCAAGCATGGCACGCGCACCCCTTCTGCAACTTTCTTCGATCTCGCTGACCTTCGGCGGCAACCCCGTGTTCGACGGGCTCGACCTCGTGGTGCAACCCGGTGACCGGGTGGCGCTGGTGGGGCGCAACGGGTCGGGCAAATCCACGCTGATGAAAGTGATGGCGGGGCTGGTGGAGCCCGATGCGGGCACCCGCATCGTCCCGCCCGGTGTGCAGGTGGGCTACATGGAGCAGGAGCCTGACCTGTCGGCCTTCGCCACCTTGGGTGATTTTGCCGCTTCGGCGTTGAGCGAGGGCGATGCCTACCGGGTGGAAATGGTGGCCGAGGGGCTGAAGTTTCGCCCCGATACCCCGGTTGCCACCGCCTCGGGCGGCGAGCGGCGCCGCGCGGCGCTCGCCAAGCTGCTGGCTGAGGCGCCCGAATTGATGCTGCTGGATGAACCGACGAACCATCTCGACATCAAGGCGATCGGCTGGCTAGAGTCGCAGTTGCGCGACACCCGCACCGCCTTTGTGCTGATCAGCCACGACCGCGCCTTTCTGCGGGCGCTGACGCGCGCCACGCTCTGGATCGACCGCGGGCAGGTGCGGCGGCAGGAAAAGGGCTTTGAGGCCTTCGAGGATTGGCGCGAAACCGTCTGGGCCGAAGAGGACGAGGCGCGCCACAAGCTCGACCGCAAGATCAAGGCCGAGGCGCGATGGGCGGTTGAGGGCATCTCGGCCAGGCGCAAGCGCAATCAGGGCCGGGTCCGGGCCTTGGCCGCGCTGCGCGCCGAACGGTCGTCGATGATCCGCCGTCAGGGTCTTGCGGCGATGGAGCTCGACTCGGGCCAGACCTCGGGCAAGCGGGTGATCGAGGCGCGGGGGTTGACCAAGACCTTCGGCGACAAAGTCATCGTCAAGGATTTCGACCTGCGGGTGCTGCGCGGCGACCGGGTGGCCTTTGTCGGCCCCAATGGCGTGGGCAAGACCACGCTGCTGAAAATGCTGACCGGCGAGATCGCCCCCGATGCGGGCACGGTCAGTCTGGGCACCAACCTTGAGGTGGCGGTGTTCGATCAGGCCCGCGCCACGCTCGATCTGACCATGAGCCTGTGGGATGGGATGGTGAACGACCCCGACATGCGGGTCTCGGGCAGGTCCGATCAGGTGATGGTGCGCGGCGCGCCGAAGCATGTGGTGGCCTACCTCAAGGATTTCCTGTTCGACGAGGCACAGGCCCGCGCGCCGATCGGTTCGCTTTCCGGGGGGGAACGTGCGCGGCTTCTCTTGGCACGGATCATGGCCAAACCCTCGAACCTCTTGATCCTCGACGAGCCGACCAACGATCTTGACGTTGAAACGCTCGACCTGCTGCAAGACCTCTTGGGCGAGTATGACGGGACGGTCCTGCTGGTCAGCCACGACCGCGATTTCATCGACCGCGTGGCCACCACCACCATCGCGATGGAGGGCGACGGCCGCGCCACCGTCTATGCGGGCGGCTGGACCGATTATCAGGCGCAAAAGGCTGGCGCGGCGGCCGAGGTCAGACCCGCCGCCAAATCAGACCCCCGCCCCGAGGCCAGGCCCGCCGCCCGCTCCGAGCGCCGCGGCGGTCTCAGCTTCACCGAGCGTCACCGGCTGGACGCGCTGCCCGGCATCATCGAACGGCTGGAGGCCGAGATCGGCAAGCTGTCCGACCTGCTGTCGGACCCCGCGCTGTTCACGCGCGAACCGGTCAAGTTCCAGAAAGCTTCCGAGGCGCTGATGGAGCGGCAGGACGCGCTCGCCCGCGCCGAGGAGGAATGGCTGATGCTGGAAGACAAGGCCGCCTCTTGAGGCGCGAAAACCGGCTTCCTCCTTCCCGTTGAAGCAAATATCCTCCGGGGGTCCGGGGGTGGAAAACCCCCGGTTCCGACCGGAGCCGCCATGACCAACGCCCCCAAAGGCCCGCTTGCAGGCCTGCGCATCGTCGAAATCTCGGGGCTTGGTCCCACCCCGTTTGCCGCCATGCTTCTGGCTGACATGGGCGCCGATGTGATCCGCATCGCCCGCCCCGGCCAGACCCATGTTCTGGGGCTGGCCCGTGACGTGCTTGACCGCGGCCGCGACGTGTTGGAACTTGATCTGAAATCGCCTGAGGGCCGCGCCATCGCGCGCCGTCTGATCGGTCGCGCCGAGGTGCTGATCGAGGGGATGCGCCCCGGCTCGATGGAGCGGCTGGGGCTGGGCCCCGACGATTTTCCCGATCACCCGGCTCTGGTCTATGGCCGCATGACGGGTTGGGGCCAGTCGGGGCCGCTGGCGCAGTCGGCGGGCCACGACATCACCTATATCGCCATCAGCGGCGTGCTGCATGCCATCGGCACGCCCGGGGCGCCCGCGGTCCCGCTGAACCTGCTGGGCGATTTCGGCGGCGGTGCGATGTATCTGGCGGTCGGGATGCTGGCAGCGCTGCTGCATGCCCGCGCGACAGGGCAGGGGCAGGTCGTCGATGCCGCGATCTGCGACGGCACCGCGCATCTGGCGGCGATGATCCATGGCATGGCCGCGCAGGGGGCCTGGGCCGACCGGCGCGGGGCCAACCTGCTGGATGGCGCGGCGCCCTTTTACGCCACCTACCGCTGCGCCTGCGGCGGACATCTGGCAGTCGGCGCGATTGAGCCGAAATTCTGGGCCGAGTTGCTGGCCCGCCTCGGCATCGACCCGGCCAGCATGCCTGGCCAGCACGACCGCGCCCGCTGGCCCGAAGCTCGTGCGCGCCTTGCCGCAGTCATAGCCACGCGCAGCCGCGATGACTGGGCCGCGGTGCTGGAGGGCACCGATGCCTGCGCCGCCCCGGTGCTGGCTCTGGCCGAGGCCCCGCATCACCCCCACACCATCGCCCGCGGCGGCTTTGTGCAGCACGAGGGCCTGACCCAGCCCGCCCCCGCGCCGCGGTTTTCGGCCACGCCCGGCGCGATCGGGGCGGGCTCGCCCGACACCCGGCTGGATGCCGAAGTCGCGCTGAGGCGCTGGGGCGCGTGACGGGGACTTGCGCCTGATGCGCAAACGCGGTTTTCCGGGGCGGGATCGAGGGCACGCCATGAGCCAGACTATGAAATACCGGGTTCGGGATGGACTGCACCTCTTGCGCGGCCAAGGTGGAAAGGGCCGTGCGCGGGGCGGGGATCGCGGGCTTTCGCGTCTCCATTGCCTCGTCGATCCTGACCCTGCCGCTTGCCCCCGACGATGCCCGATTGCCGGGGATGGAGGCGGCGGTACCTGCCGCAGGCTATCGCATCAAACGGGTTTCGGCCCCGGCTCGCCGTTCGGTCGCCCATGCCCGTGCGCTGGATCTCATCGGCGACGGGCTGATCACGCTACTCGCCGTCATCGCGATTGGCTGGGGTTTGCGCGCGCGCGGCATCGGCGCTGGTGCAGGGAATTTTCCTGCTGTGCCTTGGGCTTTGTGCGCTGGGCGACAGCGCGCGGCAGGCGTTTCATCATTTGCCGACCGAGGCGGGGCTGATGGGCGGCTTTGCGCTGGGCGGGTTGGTGGTCAACCTTGCGTCGGCGCTGGTGTTGATGCCACATCAGACGGGCGATGCCAACATCCGCGCGGTCGGGCTGTTTTCGCGCAACGATGCCATCGGCAATGTGATCGTGGTTGTGGCCGCGGCACTGGTGGCGGTGACGGGCAGTGCCTGGCCCGACCTTGTGGTGCGCTGGCGATGGCAGGGCTGTTTTTGCAGGCGGTTTGGGTGATCATCCGCGATGCGCGCGCCGATCTGGCCCGGCACGAACCCTGAGCAACAGGCGTAACCAACAGGCTTGACTCTGGTGCCCGGTTCCCCGATATGAACGCGATCCGGTGGAAGGTTCGCTTTCCGCCGGTCACTCTTTTTTGAAACTCGCCCCGACCGGGGCGCGCTGTCCGAGGCGGGGCATCCCCCAATAACTCCGCAAGGGGCCACAGGACGCGGCTGATGATGAAGGAAAGACCATGTTCGCGGTCCTCAAGACGGGCGGCAAGCAATACAAGGTTCAGGCGGGCGATGTGCTGCGCGTGGAACTGCTTGCGGCGACTGCTGGCGACAAAGTCCAGTTCAACGACATTCTTATGGTCGGCGGCGATACGCTGACCGTGGGCGCGCCCTTTGTGGCCGGTGCCGCGGTTCAGGCCGAAGTGATCGACACGATCAAGGCCGACAAGGTCATCACCTTCCACAAACGCCGCCGGAAACACTCCTCGCAGCGGACCCGTGGCCACCGTCAGCAACTGACGTTGCTGCGCGTGACCGAGGTTCTGGCCTCGGGCGCCGAAGCCTCGGGCGTGAAGGAAGCCGTGGGCACCGCCCTTGCCCGTCGCGCCGCGCATGGCGCAGCCCCGGTCGCTGCCGAGGCCCCCGCGAAACCGAAGCGCGCTTCGAAAAAAGCCGCTGAAGCTCAGGAGTAATCCCCCATGGCACACAAGAAAGCAGGCGGCTCGTCCCGCAACGGCCGCGACTCGGCCGGTCGTCGCCTTGGCGTGAAACTGTTCGGTGGTCAGGCCGCGGCGCCGGGCTGCATTATCGTGCGCCAGCGCGGCACCCAGTGGTGGCCGGGCGTCGGCGTCGGCATGGGCCGTGACCACACGATCTACGCCGTCACCGAAGGCCGCGTCACCTTCAAGAAGGGGCTCAAGGGCCGCACCTTCATTTCGGTGCTTCCGGTTGCGGAGGCGGCCGAGTAAGCCCGCCAGAACCCGGCAAGACACAAGGGGGATCGGCTGGCAAGCCGGTCCCCCTTTCCGTTTCCGCGGCCCGTAGGAGGGGGCTCGGGTGCGGCTCCGTCATGGGGCTGCCGCATTGGGGTGATAGCGGGCAGACGCCGCCCGCAAGAGCAGTCAGGAGGATGCATGTTTCAGGAACCCATCTCTACCCAGCCCGTCATCACGGCCGAACGGTTCGTGCTGCGCCCCCTGCGCAAATCCGATGCCGGCCTGATTGCGATGTATACTGCGGACAAACGGCTGGCCTGCGGCACCCGGTCGATTCCGCATCCGCTGCCCCCCGGCGCAACCGAGGCCTATGTCGCCCGCGCCATGTCCGAGCATCGCGTTGAGGATGTCTGGGTTCTGGATGGCTCGGCCCATGCTCTGGCCGAAGTGCTGGGTGTGGTGTCGCTGACCCGTCTTGAGGACGGGCAATCCGAGGTCGGCTTCTGGGTCGGCCCCGGCTTCTGGAACACCGGCTTTGCCTCCGAGGCGGTGGCGGCGCTGGTCGCGGCAAACCCGCACAAGGCGCGCACGCTTTTTGCCGAGGTGTTTCAGGACAATCCCGGCTCGGCCCGGGTGCTGAGCCACAACGGCTTTGCCTATCTGGGCGATGCCGAGGCTTGGTCGGTGGCGCGTGGCGCGCATGTGGCGACCTGGACCTATCTGCGCAGGCTGGCCTGATCGCCGCCCCCGGCGAGCCGCCGCTGCGGTTGTCGATCCGGCCTGATGGGGTAGTGTATCCCAAATCGGGAGGGCGGCGATGTTGCGATCTGCGGGGGTCCGGTTTCTGGTCGTGGCTGTGTTGGGTCTGTTGATGCTGATCCCGCTGCTGATGGTGTCTGACGTGGTCAGCAGCCGCCGCACTTACCACACCGATGTGCTGGACCAGGTCGGCGAGGAATGGGGCGGCAAACAGGTGATAGCGGGGCCGATGCTGGTGCTGCCGGTCACCGAAGATGTCGTCGAACAGCGCAAACGCGACGTGATCGACCCGGCCACCGGGCGGGTGATGGTGCACGAGGCCAGCGGCTTGCCGGTGCAGGAAAGCTACGAAGTCACCGTTTCCACCGCGCGCGATCCGGTGGTGCTGTTGCCCGGCCAATTCACGGCGCGGCTGTCCACCCGCACCGAACTGCGCCATCGCGGCATCTTTGACGTGCCGGTCTATCAGGCCACGGTCGAGATGGAGTTCGATTTTCCGCTGTCACAGGCCGAAAAGCTGTTGGTTGGCGCCGAAAAGGTGGACTGGGCCGGGGCGCAGTTGGTGGCGCGGTTGCAAAGCAACCGTGCGCTGCGCGGTGCGGCCAGTCTGAAGGCCGGGAACACCGACTTCGGGCTTGAGCCGCGCAATGACGACGAACCCGGCCTGAGCGTGGCCCTCAACGATCCGCGCGGGCACGACCGCTATGCGCTGCGACTGGACCTGAACGGCGCGGACAGCCTGCGGATTGCGCCGGTGGGGCGCACGACCAAGGTCGAAATGCGGTCTGACTGGCCGCATCCAAGCTTTGACGGGGCCTTTTTGCCCAACACCCACGACATCACCGACACCGGCTTTGTCGCGGAATGGATGATCCCGCATCTGGCGCGCAATCTGGCGCAGGCCAGCCGGATGCCCGCGTCCAGCGCCTCGGACATGCTGCGGCAGGCCAGTTCCGACACCAGTTTCGGCTTTTCCTTTTATCAGCCGAACGATTTTTATCAAAAGGCGTGGCGGGCCAGCAAATACGGGCTGTTGACCGTGGCGCTGACCTTTCTGACGGTATTCCTGATCGAGGGGCGGCGGGAAACGCCGTTGCATCCGGTGCAATACATCCTGATCGGGTTGGCGCAGGCGATCTTTATCCTGCTGATGCTGGCCTATGCCGAACAGATCGGCTTTGGTCCGGCCTATGCGCTGTCGGCGGGGGCGACCACGCTGTTGCTGACCGCCTTCGGGGTATTCGGGTTGCGGCTTGGGCGGCGGGCGGCGGTGCTGGGGCTGATGCTGGGGGTGCTTTATGCGGTGCTGTATCTGATCTTGCAATCGACCGATTACGCGCTGCTGGCGGGGGCCAGTCTGGCGTTCCTTGCTCTGGGCGCGACGATGTATTCGACCCGCAACGAAGAATGGTATGGCCCGACCGGGTCAGCGGGCTGGCTGTTGCGGCAAAAGCCGGTGCCGCCGCCCTTGCCCGATGCTGCCCCGCCGCAAAGCCCGCCGCTGCCATAACCCTTGGCCCGGCAGACCGGGAGGGGCGATCCACCGCTTGCAGATTGACGCGCCCAAGCGTAAACGGACGCCTTGCGAAAGGGGCCTGTCCGATGAAATTCCTTGACCTCGCCAAAGTCTATATCCGCTCCGGCGCGGGCGGCGGCGGCTGCGTGTCGTTCCGGCGCGAGAAATTCATCGAATTCGGCGGCCCCGATGGCGGTGACGGCGGCACCGGCGGTTCGGTCTGGGCCGAGGCGGTGGATGGGCTGAACACCCTGATCGACTTTCGCTATCAGCAGCATTTCTTTGCCAAGAACGGCCAGCACGGCATGGGCAGCCAATGCACCGGCAAGGATGGCGACGATATCGTGCTGAAAGTGCCCGTGGGCACCGAGATCATCGACGAAGACGAGGAAACCCTTGTCGCCGACCTGACGCAGGTCGGCCAGCGCGTGCTGCTGGCGCGCGGTGGAAATGGCGGCTGGGGCAATCTGCGCTTCAAATCGGCTACCAACCGCGCCCCCTCGCGCGCCAATCCGGGGCAGGACGGGGTCGAACGCACGCTTTGGCTGCGACTGAAGCTGATCGCCGATGCGGGGCTTGTGGGCCTGCCCAATGCCGGCAAATCGACCTTCCTCGCCGCAGTGTCGAACGCGCGCCCCAAGATCGCGGATTATCCCTTTACCACGCTGGTGCCCAACCTTGGCGTGGTGGGGGTCGATGGCAAGGAATTCGTGATGGCCGACATTCCGGGCCTGATCGAGGGCGCGTCCGAGGGTCGGGGCCTGGGAGATCAGTTTCTGGGCCATGTCGAGCGCTGTGCGGTGCTGCTGCATCTGGTCGATGGCACCTCGTCCACGATCACCAGGGATTACCGCACGATCATAGCCGAGCTGGAAGCCTATTCCGAAGAGCTCGCCTCCAAGCCGCGCATCACCGCGCTGAACAAGATCGACGCGCTCGACGCCAAGACACTCGGCACCCGCAAACGGGCGCTGGAAAAGGCCACCGGCGGGCCGGTGTTCCTGATGTCGGGTGTGTCGCGCAAGGGCGTTCCCGAGGTGCTGCGCGCGCTCTGGGCGCAGATTCAGGAGCGCCGCGGCACCGCCCAGGAGGATGCGCCGTGGCAACCCTGACGCCTGATGTTGCCGCAGCCCGGCGGCTGGTGGTCAAGATCGGCTCGGCGCTGCTGGTGGGGGCAGGCGGGCTTCGTGTCGATTGGCTCAAGGCGCTGGCCGAAGATGTGGCGGCGGCGCGGTCGCGGGGGGCGGATGTGATCCTTGTTTCCTCCGGCTCGATCGCGCTGGGGCGCCGGGTGTTGGGCCTGCCCGCGGGCCCGCTGTCGCTGGAACAAAGCCAGGCGGCAGCCGCAGTGGGCCAGATCCGGCTGGCCCGCGCCTATGAAGAGGTGCTGGCCCCGCATTCCGTGACCACCGCGCAGATCCTGGTGACGCTCGAAGATACCGAGGACCGCCGCCGCTACCTGAACTCGCGCGCCACGATGGAAACCTTGCTGGGCCTTGGCGTGGTGCCGATCGTGAACGAAAACGACACGGTCGCCACCGACGAAATCCGCTTTGGCGACAACGACCGCCTGGCGGCCCAGATCGCGGTGACAGTGGGGGCCGATCAACTGGTGCTGCTGTCCGATGTCGACGGGCTCTATTCCGCCAACCCCAAGGAAGACCCGACCGCCGAGCGCTTTGCTGTGGTAGATCACATCACCCCCGAAATCGAGGCGATGGCGGGCGATCCGATCTCGGGCCTGTCAAAAGGCGGGATGAAGACCAAGCTGATGGCGGCCAAGACGGCGGTCGCGGGCGGCTGCGCCATGGCGATCATGGAGGGCTCGGTCGAACGCCCGCTGCGGGCGCTGGCCAAAGGGGCCAATTGCACCTGGTTCCTGCCTGAGGCCGACCCGCAACTGGCGCGCAAACGCTGGATCGGCGCGATGAAACCGCGCGGAGAGATCGGCGTGGATGCGGGCGCCGTGGCGGCGCTGGGTCAGGGCAAGTCACTGCTGCCCGCGGGCGTCACTGGCATCTTCGGTGCCTTCGGCCGCGGTGATCCGGTGGCGATTCTTGGTCCCGATGGCGCGGTTCTGGGCAAGGGGCTGGTGCGCTACACCGCCCCCGAGGCGCGCGCGATCGCGGGCCACAAGTCGGGTGAGATCGAGGCGATCCTGGGTTATCCGGGCCGCGCGGCGCTGATCCACCGCGATGATATGGTGATCTGACCGGGCAGGGGGGGCGCTGCCCCCCACGCCCTGCGGGCGTTCCCCCCGGGATATTTGATCCAAGCTGAAAAAAACCGATCCCGCTTCATCTTGGTCGAAATATCCCGGGGGTGCGGGGGCAGCGCCCCCGCGGCTTCGGTCAGCCCGCGATCCGGTCGAGCACGCGCACCCAGCTGCGTATGCCCTTGTGGAAGCATTCGAGGTCGTATTTCTCGTTCGGGGAATGGATCTGGTCGTCATCGCGGCCAAAGCCGATGAGCATCGCATCCATGCCGAGGATCGTCTTGAAATGTCCCGCGATCGGGATCGAGCCGCCGCAGCCCACGAAGGCGGCGAGGCGGCCCCATTCCTCGGTCAGCGCGGCGCGTGCCGCGTCAAAGGCGGGGTCGGAGATTTCCATCAGGCTCGCGCGGCTGGCGCCGTGGCCGTGAAACTCCACCCGGCAATCGGGCGGCAGCAGGCTTTGCACATGGGCGCGGAAGGAGGCGCGGATCGCCAGCGGGTCTTGCCCCGGCACCAGCCGGAAGCTGATCTTGGCATGGGCCTGCGCAGGCAACACCGTCTTGAACCCGTCGCCGGTGTAGCCGCCCCAGATCCCGTTCACCTCGCAGGTCGGGCGCGACCAGATCATTTCCAGCGGTGTGCGGTCCTGTTCGCCCGCGGGCGTCGTAAGGCCAACGTCGCCCAGAAACCGCGCATGGTCGAAGGCCAGCGCCTGCCACTGGGCGCGCACCTGTTCGGGCAATTCCTGCACGCCCTCGTAAAAGCCCGGCAGAGTGATGCGGCCGGTGTCGTCATGCAGGCTGGCGATGATCCGCGCCAGCACCCGGACCGGGTTGATGGCGGCGCCGCCATACATGCCCGAATGCAGGTCTTTCGACGGGCCGGTGATGGTCAGCTCCTCGCCCAGAAGGCCGCGCAGCATGGTCACGATCGCGGGTTGATCATCGGCGAAAAGGCCGGTGTCGCAGATCAGCGCCAGATCGGCGGTCAGTTCGGCCGCGTTTTCCTGCATGAAGGGCACCAGCGAGGGCGAGCCCGATTCCTCTTCGCCTTCAAGAAAAATTGTCAGGTTTCCGGGCAGTTGCCCGTGAACCGATTTCCATGCGCGGCAAGCCTCGATGAAGGTCATGAGCTGCCCCTTGTCATCCGAGGCGCCCCGTGCGCGGATCACTTTTCCGCGAGGCGTGTCCTCGATCTGGGGGGCGAAAGGGTCGCGGTCCCACAGTGACAGCGGGTCCACGGGCTGCACGTCGTAGTGGCCGTAGAACAGGATGTGGCGCCCCGCGCCCGGCGCATGGGCCACCACCATCGGGTGGCCGGACGTGGGCCGCAGCGCGGCGGAAAAACCCAGATCGGTCAGTTCGCGCACCAGCCAGCGGGCTGCTTCGGCACAGCTTTCCCTGTAGGCAGGGTCAGTGGAAATTGACGGAATCCTTAGCAAATCCAGCAGCCTTGCCACTGCGTCGGGCAGGGTTTCGTCGATCCGGGTCAGGACGGTTTCAAGGCTCATCGCGGGCTCCCATTCAGATGCGGGTCGAACCTAACAGCCGGGGCGCGGCTGTCCAGAGGCGGGCCAGTGCGGAGCCGTGCAAGAGCGCGGGTGATCGGCCTTGATCATTGCGGGACGGGTTTCAAGGCCCCGCGTCAATTTATTCTTTCCCAAATCCCGATTTGACTCGTATCAAAGCAGGACTTTGGCGCAGCCTTTAGGGCTGTCCCCAGCGACTAGCGAGGGAAATGACATGGATTTCAACCAGGCACTCGATCGGGCGATTGGACGTCTGCACGAAGAGGGGCGCTACCGCACCTTCATCGACATCGAACGGCAGAAAGGCGCCTTCCCGAAAGCGGTCTGGAGCCGTCCTGACGGCACGACCAAAGACATCACCGTCTGGTGTGGCAACGACTATCTGGGCATGGGCCAGCACCCCACCGTTCTGGCCGCGATGCATGAGGCGCTGGATTCCACCGGCGCCGGTTCGGGCGGCACCCGCAACATTTCGGGCACCACCGTTTACCACAAGCGTCTGGAAGCCGAGATCGCCGACCTGCATCACAAGGAGGCGGCGCTGGTGTTTTCGTCGGCCTATGTGGCCAATGACGCGACGCTGAGCACGCTGCCGCAGATTTTCCCGGGGCTGATCACCTATTCCGACAGCCTCAACCACGCCTCGATGATCGAGGGTATCCGCCGCCACGGCGGCCAGCGGCGGATTTTCCGCCACAATGACGTGGCTCACCTGCGCGAACTGCTGGAAGCTGACGATCCCGAGGCGCCGAAGATGATTGCCTTCGAATCCGTCTATTCGATGGATGGCGATTTCGGCCCGATCTCGGAAATCTGCGACCTGGCCGAGGAATTCGGCGCGCTGACCTATATTGACGAGGTTCATGCCGTGGGCATGTATGGCCCCCGCGGCGCGGGCGTGGCCGAGCGTGACGGGCTGATGGACCGGATCGACATCATCAACGCCACGCTGGGCAAGGCCTTTGGCGTGTTCGGCGGCTATATCGCGGCATCGGCCAAGATGGTTGATGCGGTGCGCAGCTATGCCAAGGGGTTCATCTTCTCGACCTCGCTGCCACCGGCGATTGCGGCCGGGGCGCAGGCCTCGATCGCCTTCCTCAAGACCGCCGAAGGGCAGAAACTGCGCGACGCGCAGCAGTTGCACGCGCGTGTGCTGAAGATGCGGCTGAAGGGGCTGGGGATGCCGATCATCGACCACGGCAGCCATATCGTGCCGGTTCACGTCGGTAACCCGGTTCACTGCAAGGCGCTGTCGGATATGCTGCTGGAAGATTTCGGCATCTATGTGCAGCCGATCAACTTCCCCACCGTGCCGCGCGGAACCGAGCGTCTGCGCTTTACGCCCTCGCCGGTGCACGATCTGGGGCAGATTGATCATCTTGTGCGCGCGATGGATTCGCTTTGGGCCCGCTGTGCGCTGAATCGCGCCGAGAACATCGCCTGAGATGTTTTCTGCCGATGCATCCCTCGCGCTCCTGTGATACCGAAATTACAAGAGGTCGGTATTTAACGGCTCGATTCGTCTATAACTTGGGCATCGAGAAAGAGGCGGGGCATGATCGGGCGGAGGGGTTCACCTTCGGTGCAGCAGGTTGACGGGCCGAAAGGCTTTGACGATTTTGACCTGCGGCTAGGGGATATGATGCGTGGCGAACGCGCCACGCTGGCCAAATCCTTGCTTGATGTGCAGCGCGAGTTGCGCATCAAGGCTGCCTATATCGCCGCTATCGAAAATGGCGATATTGCAGCCTTTGACACCCCCAGCTTTATTGCGGGATATGTCCGGTCTTATGCGCGCTATCTGGGGATGGACCCGGATCGGGCGTTCGAACGCTTTTGCCGCGAGGCGGGCTTTGTGCCGACCCATGGCATGGCCGCGGCCGCGTCCGGCCCCAAACCGCAGCGCCGCCCGGCCGACCCGGCCGAGGCGCTCGCCAACCCCAACGCTGCTTTTGTGCCGCGCGCCGAGCCGTTCTGGTCAAAGATCGAACCGCGCGCCGTCGGGTCGCTGATGGTTCTGGTCGCTCTGGCGGGCGGGTTGGGCTACGGCGGCTGGACCGTTCTGCAAGAGGTGCAGCGCGTGCAACTTGCCCCGGTCGATCAGGCGCCCGGCGTGGTGGCCATGCTCGACCCGCTGGAGGGTGCGCCGATGCTGGCCGAGGCCAGCGATACCGCCCCCGTTCTGCCGGGCGCCGAGGCGCTGGATCGTCTTTACCGCCCGCAGGCTCTGGAAACGCCGGTTCTGGTGGCCCGCGATGGCCCGATCGCCGCGATCGACCCGCGTCAGGCGGGCGTTCTGGCCGCGCCGATGCCCGACAGCGGCCTTGGCCCGGTGATGACCGGCGGCGGTTCGGGGCTGATGTTGGCCGAGACGGACGATCTGTCGGAACAGCCTGCGGTGCGCACCATTGCCGCCGACGCACCCGAGGTGGAGTTGGTCGCGGTGCGCCCGGCCTGGGTGCGGGTGCAGGCACAAGATGGCACCGTGATTCTGGAAAAGGTGCTGGATGCGGGGGAACGCTTTGCACTGCCCAGGCTGGAACAACCGCCGCTGCTGCGCGCGGGTGAATCGGGCGCCGTCTATTTCGCGGTGAACGGCGAAACCTATGGCCCGGCGGGCAAGCGCGGCGAAGTGACCAAGAACATCGAACTGTCGCCCGCGGCGCTGACCGGCAAATATGCGTTGGCAGACCCTGCCGCAGATGCCGATCTGGCCCGCGCGACCAATGTGGCGCAGGCCGCGCCCGCGATGCTGGCGCCCGATCTGCCGCGGCCGGTCAGCCGCCCTGCGCCCAGCGAATAGGTCGCAGCGCGGGCACGGTTGCCCGCGCGCCCGCACTGGCCTATCTGTGGTGCAGACATACTGACCCCGAGGGTTTTCCGATGCACAATCCTGTCCGCCCCTGGCGCAATATCGAACGGCGCAAATCGCGCCAGATCATGGTGGGCAAGGTGCCGGTCGGGGGCGATGCGCCGATTTCGGTGCAGACCATGACCAACACCATCACCTCGGATGTGAGGGCGACGCTGGATCAGGTTCTGCGCGCCGCCGAGGTGGGGGCCGATATCGTCCGCATCTCGACCCCTGACGAAGACTCGACCCGCGCCCTGAAGGAAATCTGCCGCGAAAGCCCTGTGCCGATCGTGGCCGACATCCATTTTCACTACAAGCGCGCGATCGAGGCCGCCGAGGCGGGCGCCGCCTGTCTGCGCATCAACCCCGGCAACATCGGCGATGCGCGCCGCGTCGCCGAGGTGGTGAAGGCCGCCAAGGATCACGGCTGCTCGATCAGGATCGGGGTGAACGCGGGGTCGCTGGAAAAGCATCTGCTGGAAAAATACGGCGAGCCGTGCCCCGAGGCGATGGTGGAAAGCGGTCTGGACCACGTCAAGATTTTGCAAGACCACGATTTCCACGAATTCAAGATCTCGGTGAAGGCGTCGGATGTGTTTCTGGCCGCTGCCGCCTATCAGGCGCTGGCCGAGGCGACCGATGCCCCCCTGCATCTGGGCATTACCGAGGCGGGTGGCCTGATGGCGGGCACGGTGAAATCGGCTGTGGGCCTGGGCAACCTTTTGTGGGCCGGGATCGGCGACACGATCCGGGTCAGCCTGTCGGCCGATCCGGTCGAAGAGGTGAAGGTCGGCTACGAAATCCTGAAGTCGCTGGGTCTGCGCACCCGCGGTGTGCAGATCATTTCCTGCCCGTCTTGCGCGCGGCAGGGGTTTGACGTGATCAAGACGGTCGAGGCGCTGGAAAAGCGGCTGGAACACATCAAGACGCCGATGAGCCTGTCAATCATAGGTTGTGTGGTGAACGGCCCCGGTGAGGCGCTGATGACCGATATCGGCTTTACCGGCGGCGGGTCGGGGTCGGGTATGGTCTATCTTGCGGGCAAGCAGGATCACAAGCTGTCGAACGACAAGATGATTGACCACATCGTGCAACTGGTCGAGGAACGCGCGGCCCGGATCGAAGCCGAACAGGCCGAAGCCGCCGAGTGATTGCCCGGCCGGGGCGGGGCAAGCGCCGGGCATCGCCCGGCGCTTTGGTCTTGGGTCAACCGCGTTCTTCGCCGACCAGCGCCTGCATGCCCTGCAGTGGCAGGTAGCCGCGCAGCAACTGCCCGCCCAGCACAAAGGTCGGCGTGCCTGAAATCCGCATCCGCTCGGCCAGTTGGTGATTGGCGCGCAGCACCGCCGTTACCTCTTCCTCGTTCATCCGTTTCAAGATCGCCGGGGCATCAAGCTTCAGGTCTTCGGCCAGCCGGGTCAGGCTCTCCAGCGTGACGGCGCCGCGGAAGGCAATCAGCCGGTCATGCGCGGTCTTGTAGGCCGCATCCCCCGCCAGTTGCTTGACCGCCACTGCAAACCGCGCCGACAGGTCGGATTCTGCGCCAAGGATCGGAAATTCCTTCATGATCAGGCGGATGTTGCCGTCCGACTTGACCAGTTCGGCGACCTCATCATGCGCCTTGCGGCAGTAGGAACAGCGGTAATCGACAAATTCGACCAGCGTCACATCCCCTGTAAGGTTGCCGCCGACCCAGGAATGGCCATCCTCGAAGATGTCTTTCGCATTGGTCTGGACCAGAACCTTGTCATTCTCGGATTCCGCGGCCTGCTGGCGTTCTTCCAGCACTCCGATCGCCTCGACCAGAACCTGGGGGTTCTCCATCAGATAGGCTTTGACCGCCTCGCCAAAGGCCGCGCGTTCGGTCTCGGTCATGGCGGCGGGGTCGAAGGCGGCGGCCGGGCCGGCCAGAAGGGCCGCCGACAGGGCGAGGGCGGCAAGGGGCGTGCGGGTCATGGGCTGTCCTGTATTTCCGTTCGGGTTGCGCGCAGCATCGCGGTGCGGGAGTGGAATGGCAAGGTGGCATCCTTGACCTTCGCCCCCTGCGCTGGAATACCGGGCCAGTTGCAGCCTAGGAGCAGCCGATGCGATCCTCAACCCGTGGTCAGGTCGATCCCTTCATCGTGATGGATGTGATGGAGGCTGCGCGTGCGGCCGAAGCCGCCGGGCGCCATGTGATCCACATGGAGGTGGGCCAACCCTCGACGCCCGCGCCCGCCGCCGCGCGCGCAGCCCTAGCCCGCGCGCTGGAAACCGACGCGCTGGGCTATACCGTGGCGCTGGGCCTGCCTGCGCTGCGCGAGGGTATCGCGGGGCTGTATCGCCGCTGGTATGGCGTCGATCTGGACCCGGCGCGGGTGATCGTGACGCCGGGGTCGTCGGGGGCGTTCCTGCTGGCCTTTGCGGCCTTGTTCGACGCAGGCGACCGGGTGGCGCTGGGCGAGCCGGGCTATCCGTCGTATCGGCAGATCCTGCGCGCGATGAGCCTGACGCCGGTGGGCATTCAGACCCGCGCCGAGGACCGGTTCCAGCCGCGCCCCGATGATATTCCCGCCGATGTGGCAGGGCTGATCGTGGCCTCGCCCGGCAACCCTTCGGGCACGATGCTGGGGCATGATGCGTTGGGCGCGCTGGTGCGGGCGGCGGCGGATCGGGGCATCGCCTTTGTGTCGGATGAAATCTACCACGGCCTGCATTACGAAGACCGCGCGGTTTCGGCGCTGGAACTGTCGAACGATGTCTATGTGATCAACTCGTTTTCCAAGTATTTCAGCATGACCGGCTGGCGCGTGGGCTGGATGGTGGTGCCCGAAGATCACATCCGCACGGTCGAACGGCTGGCGCAGAACATGTTCATCTGCCCGCCGCACGCCAGCCAGATCGCGGCGCTGGCGGCGCTGGACTGCATCGACGAGCTGGAAGCGAACCGCGCGGTTTACGCCGAAAACCGCCGGCTGATGCTGGAGGGGCTGCCAAAGGCGGGGTTTACAAAGATCGCGCCGCCCGACGGGGCGTTTTACATCTATGCCGATGTGTCGGACCTGACCGATGACAGCCTGCGATTTGCGGCTGAAATTCTTGAAAAGACAGGCGTTGCGGTGACGCCGGGGCTGGATTTCGATCCCCGGCGCGGGGCGCACACGTTGCGGTTTTCCTATGCGCGCGCCACCGCTGACATCCGTGAGGGGCTGGCGCGGCTGGCAACCTATATGGCGGCGCGGGGCCGATGATCTGCTGGGCGCGCTATCTGCTGGCGGCGCTGGTGCTGGGGCTGGCCCTTGTGGGCGGTGCCCCCGCGCAGGACCGTTCTGCGCTGGCGCGGCTGGAGCCGGTGCGCAGCGCTATCGTGGACGAGGGCCGCGGGATCGCCGTTGATCTGGGGCTAAGCCAGCCGGTGCCGTGGCGCGTTTATTTGCTGGATGCGCCGCCCCGGCTGGTGATGGATTTCCGCGAGGTTGATTTCTCGGCCGCCCGGTCCGAGGCGCTGGAACATTCCGACCGTGTCGTGGCGCTGCGCTGGGGGCCGATCCGGCCGGGCTGGTCGCGGCTGGTGGCGGAACTGTCGGGGCCGTTCAACGTGACACTGGCCGAGGCCCGGACCGAAGACGAGGCGCTGGTGCGGGTCCGGCTGGCACCCGCCAGCCCCGAGGATTTTGCCGCGCGGACCGGCGCCCCCGCCTCGGCGCTGTGGGATCTGCCGCAGCCCGCCCCGGTCGATGCGCCGCGTCGCCGCCAGACCGGGGCCGAGGCGCTGAAGATCGTGCTCGACCCCGGCCACGGTGGCATCGACCCCGGCGCCGAGGCCGATGGCGTCAGCGAGGCGGTTCTGGTGCTGACGTTTGCGCGCGATCTGCAAGACCGCCTGCGCCGCGCCGGAATGCGCGTGGTCATGACGCGCGAGGAAAACGTCTTTGTGCCGCTGGAAACCCGCATGTCGGTGGCGCGCGCCGCGGGGGCCGATCTGTTCTTGTCGCTGCATGCCGATGCGCTGGCCGAGGGCGAAGCGGCGGGCGCTACCGTCTATCTGCTGGCCGAAGAGGCCAGCGAGGCCGCCGCGCAACGGCTGGCCGAACGCCACGACCGGGCCGACCTGCTGGCAGGCGTCGATCTGGAGGGCCACGACGACGAGGTGGCGGCGGTGCTGATGGAACTGGCGCGGGCCGAAACCGCGCCGCGTTCGCAACGGCTGGCGCTGGCGCTGGAGGGGGCGATCAAGGGCGCCGGGCTGAAGATGCACAAGCGCGCGATTCAGGCCGCCGAGTTTTCGGTGCTGAAATCGCCCGATATCCCCTCGGTGCTGCTGGAACTGGGCTTCATGTCGTCGGCCGCCGATCGCGCGCGGCTGATCGACCCGGTCTGGCGCGGTCAGATGGCCGATGCGATTGTGGCGGCGATTGCCCTATGGGCGCGCGGCGACGCGGCCGAGGCGCAGATGATCCGCCAATAGGCGGTGCGCCGCCCGGCTGACACCGAGTTGTTTTGACCCTGCCCGCGCGCGGCGGTATAGCGGGGTGTCCGTTTGTGGGGGTGCCCTTGATCCGCTTTTTTCTTTCCGTCTTCGGCAGTCTGTTCAGCTGGATCGTCACGGCGGTGTTTTTTGGCGCGCTGACGCTGGGTGCCATTTTCTGGATGTATGGCCGCAACCTGCCCAGCCACGAGCAGCTTGCCCAATACACGCCCAAGACCATCAGCCGCATCTATTCCGGCGAGGGCCGTCTGATCGACGAATTCGCCGAGGAGCGGCGCCTGTTCGTGCCGATCGCCGAAATCCCCGATGTGGTGAAACAGGCCTTCATCTCGGCCGAGGACAAGAATTTCTATACCCACAAGGGGTATGACGCCCGCGGCATCATTGCCGCCGCGGTCGAGGCGGTGCGCTCGCGCGGGGAAAACGTGCGCGGGGCGTCAACCATCACGCAGCAGGTTATGAAGAACTTTCTGTTGTCGTCCGACCGTTCGGCGGAACGCAAGATCAAGGAACTGATTCTGGCCACGCGGCTGGAGGAAACGCTGTCGAAAGACCGCATTCTGGAATTGTATCTCAACGAGATATTTCTGGGTCAGAACAGCCACGGCGTGGCCGCCGCCGCGCAGACCTATTTCAACAAGACACTGGCCGAACTGGCCCCGCATGAGGCGGCAACGCTCGCCGCGATGCCCGCCGCCCCGTCGCAGTTTCATCCGGTGCGCGCCAAAGACCGCCTGATCAGCCGGCGCAACTATGTGCTGCGCGAGATGTGGCAGAATGGTTATCTTGACGAGGCCACCTATCTGCGCGAACGCGAGGCGTCGCTGAAATCGGTGCAGAACGGCGATTATGAACCGTTCCGCGAAGCGCTGCCGCCGCGCGACTATTTTACCGACGAAATCCGCCGCCAATTGTCCAAGACCTTTGGCGAGGAAGAGTTCTTTGGCGGGGGCCTGACGATCCGTGCCACGGTCAATCCGTCGATGCAGCAGGTGGCTGCTGGCGCGCTGCGCGAGGCGCTTGAGAAATACGACCGCAACATCGGCCTGTGGCGCGGCACGAAAGTGGCCATCGACCCGGCGCGGCTTGGGTCGGAAACCGATTGGCGCGCGGCCCTGGCCGAGGCCAAGGTGCCGCGCGACATCAAGGGCTGGCACCCGGCCGTGGTGCTGGAGGTAGGCGCGCGTGACGCGCGCATCGGCATCGAGGGCGTCAGCGACGATGCCGATGGGCACTGGATTCCGGCCGAAGACGTGACATGGGCGCGCAAACTGATGCCGGGGCGCCAACGCGCGCCGCAGGCCAAGGTGGCGGGTGATCTGGTCGGCGTCGGCGATGTTGTGCTGGTGAAATCGCTGACCGGCAAGGATGGCAATTTCCTGCGCTGGTCGCTGCGGCAGGTGCCCGACATTCAGGGCGGCTTCATGGCGATGGACGTGAACTCGGGCCGGGTGATCGCGATGCAGGGCGGGTTTTCCTACCAGTCATCGGTCTTTAACCGGGCCACGCAGGCGCAGCGTCAGCCGGGGTCTTCGTTCAAGCCCTTCGTCTATGCCGCAGCGCTGGACAGCGGTTTCAGCCCCGCCACTATCGTGATCGACGCGCCCATTGAGGTGAACACGCCGCAGGGGCTGTGGCGGCCCAAGAACGCCTCGAACAAGTTTTACGGCCCCACGCCGGTTCGCACCGGGGTCGAACAATCGCGCAACCTGATGACGGTGCGGATCGCGCAGGAAATCGGGATGGAGACGGTGGCGGCCTATGCCGAACGCTTTGGCGTCTACAGCCCGATGAAGCCGTTTCTGGCCAATGCGCTGGGCAGTCAGGAAACGACGCTGTTCCAGATGGTGGCGGCCTATGCGATGTTTGCCAACGGCGGCGAGCGGGTGGAACCGACGCTGGTTGACCGGGTGCAGGACCGCTGGGGCCGCACCGTCTATCGCCACGATCAGCGCGGCTGCCCCGACTGCGGCGCGCCGCGGCTGGCATCGGGGCAGGCGCCCGCCATCACATCGAACCGGGAACGGGTGATGGATGCGATCACCGCCTATCAACTGACCTCGATGATGGAGGGTGTGGTGCAGCGCGGCACCGCCCGCGGCATCAACCTGCCGGTGCCGATTGCGGGCAAGACCGGCACCACGAATGACGCCAAGGACGTGTGGTTCATCGGCTATTCCTCGAACCTCGTTGCGGGCTGCTATATCGGCTACGATCAGCCGCGTAGCTTGGGCAACGTCTCGGGCGGGGGGTTCTGCGGGCCGGTGTTTGAAAGCTTCATGCGCGAGGCGATCAAGAGCTATGGCGGCACCCGGTTTGCGGTTCCGCCGGGCGGGCATTTCGTCAAGATCAACCGTTTCACCGGCGAGCGCCTGTCGGACGATGCCAGCGGCGAGCATGTAGTGGCTGAATATTTCCGCGACGGCGACGATAGCCTGACCGGGCTTTACGCGGTGATCGATGGCGGCTTTGGCATGGGGGAAAACCTGCCTATGTTCGCGCAGGGCGAGGATGATTTCGGCTCTACAGCCATTACCACCTCGACCGGGCAGCAGAGGGTCATCCCGAAGAAGGCTGATTTCGGCACATTGTCGGCCGGCGGGCTTTACTGACCCCGTCCTGCGGCGCGGCCCCGCTTGCCCGTGCGGGTGCAAGCGGATAAGACCGCCTGCAACGGTCGCGGCCGACCAGGATCACGAGGACAAGATGCGCGCTGAGACGCAAAACACCATTGAGGCGATCCGTAAATCGCTGAAACTGCTGGGCCAGCGGATGGATTGGGAAACTGCCCCGCATCGGCTGGAAGAATTCAACGCGATGATCGAGGATGGCGACCTGTGGTCTGACCCCGATCGCGCGCAAAAGCTGATGCGCGAGCGGCAGGCGTTGATGGATGCGGTGGAGACCTATCGCAGCATCGACCGCGACCTGACCGATAATGTCGAGCTGATCGAACTGGGCGAGATGGAGGGCGACGACGAGATCGTGGCCGAGGCCGAGGCCAGCCTGAAGGCCCTGCGCGAGAAGGCGGCCGCCAAGGAGCTGGAGGCCTTGCTGGACGGCGAGGCCGACGGCAACGACACCTTCCTGGAGATCAACGCGGGCGCGGGCGGCACCGAAAGCTGCGACTGGGCCTCGATGCTGGCTCGGATGTATGTGCGCTGGGCCGAGAAAAAGGGTTACAAGGTCGAATTGCTGGCCGAAACGCCGGGCGACGAGGCGGGCATCCGCTCGGCCGCCTACAAGGTCAGCGGGCACAACGCCTATGGCTGGCTGAAATCGGAAAGCGGCGTGCACCGGCTGGTGCGGATTTCGCCCTATGACAGTGCGGCGCGGCGGCACACCTCGTTTTCATCGGTCTGGGTCTATCCGGTGGTCGATGACAACATCGAGATCGAGATCCCCGATCGTGATATTCGCATCGACACGTTCCGGTCGTCGGGTGCGGGTGGGCAGCACGTCAACACCACCGACTCTGCGGTGCGGATCACCCATATTCCCACCGGGATCGTGGTCACCAGTTCGGAAAAATCGCAGCACCAGAACCGCGCCAACTGTATGGCTGCGCTGAAATCGCGGCTTTATCAACTGGAACTGGACAAGCGCAACGCCGCAATCAACGCCGCCCATGAAAACAAGGGCGATGCGGGCTGGGGCAACCAGATCCGATCCTATGTGTTGCAGCCCTATCAGATGGTGAAGGATCTGCGCACCGGGTATGAAACCTCGGATACCGGCGGGGTTCTGGACGGCGATATTGACGCGTTCATGGCGGCGACGCTGGCCATGGATGTGGCGGGCAAAAGCCGGGCCGAAGCTCAGGGCGAGTGACGGGCGGAGCCTTGGTCGAATGAAAAAGGCGGGGCCATGGCCCCGCCCTTTGCTATCAGCCACGGGCTGTGCCGGGGCCGGATTATTCGGGGATCGAGTTCGGCATCGGCGGCGCCAGTTTCGGCGTGACGCCGGTGGACAGCGGGTCATCCTGACGCTGCACCGAACCTTCGAAATGCGCACCGCTTTCGATGGCGATGGTCTTGTGGATGATGTCACCTTCGACCCGCGCGGTCGAGGTCAGGCGCACCTTGAGGCCGCGCACGCGGCCCACGACGCGGCCGTTGACCACGATGTCATCGGCAACGATCTCGCCCTTGATGGTGGCAGTTTCGCCTACCGTCAGCAGATGGGCGCGGATGTCGCCTTCGACGACGCCTTCCACCTGAATGTCGCCGGTGGTCTTGAGGTTGCCTACCACCGTCAGATCCGACGACAGCACCGAGGCCGCAACCTTGGTGCGCGGTGCGGTCGGCACGAAATCGCCGCCGGGCCGTGTCAGCCCGGTTTCGGGTGCCTTGGGCTTGTCGGCATCTGCCGTTTTGGGGCCGGGTTCGTTGATCTTGCTTTTAGAAAACATCTTTCGCCGCCTTGATGAAGGTCATGGGGTTCACTGGCGCACCACCCACGCGCACCTCATAGTGCAGATGCGGGCCGGTTGACCGTCCGGTGTTGCCCATATCACCAATCCGGTCCCCGCGCGAGACCTTTTGCCCCTCGCTCACGCGCATTTTGGACAGATGGCCGTAAACCGTCGAGGTTCCGAATTCGTGGCGCAGCTTGATCACATAGCCATAGCCGCTTTCCCAGCCTGCTTTGGTGACAACGCCATCGGCGGCGGCGTAGATCGGCGTGCCCACGGGCGCGGCCAGGTCGATGCCCGCATGAAGCCTGCCCCAGCGGTAGCCAAAGGGCGAGGTGAAGCGGTGCGAGGCCTTTACCGGCATGTCGAAGGGCAGTTTTTCGGTGGCGATGCGATACATGTTCATCCGGTCAAGCGCGCCCATGATCTGCTCGGCCCGCGCCTCGTCGGCGCTGATCGCGGGGTTGCCCTTGGAGGAAAACACGATCGGCGACAGCGGCCCGCCCTGGCCCGAATAGCCGCGGCGCACCTGATTGAGAACCGAGTCAGAGTCAAGCCCCGCCGCCTTGAACATCTTGTCGAGCGGCTCCATCGACACTGTGACTGCGTCTTCCAGCGTGGTGAATATCTGGTCGTTGCGCTGTTCCATCAGCCGTTTTTCCAGCGCGATCGTCTCGGCCTCGGCGCGGGCCTCGTCGGCGGCGCGGGCCATGCGGTCGCGTTCGGCGGCGGTCTGGCCCAGGGCCTCGGTCATGATATCCAGCGTGGCAACCACATCTTCGGCCTGATCGGCACCGCTGCGGGCGGCGCCGGTCTGCCCCTGCACCTCGGCCAAGAGGGTTGCGGTCTTGCTGCGGGCTTCGTCACGCTCGGTCATGGTGCGACGCAGAGTGGTCTGGATCACGTCGATGCCGGTTTCCAGTTCGCGCCGCCGTTCTTCGGAATCAAGCAGTGCCGACTGCATCTGCGATACCTGCTCCAGGCCCAGCGCAAAGCGCTTCTGCGCCGCGAGCGCCTCGGCGGCGCGGGCGTCGCGTTCGCGCGACAGGCTGTCAAGGCGCAACTCGAAGGCGATCTGCGCCCGGCGCGCCTGATCGACGGCTGACCCCGAGGCCAGCCCGTCACTGAGCAGGATCGCGGCGGCCAGGATTGACCAGCCGAACATCAGCGCAAACGAGGCCAGCGCCATCGTCTGCGTCAGAGGCTTGAGGCGCACAAAGCGCGTGCTGTCGGTGGATTTCAGAAAAAGGCGTTGTTCGGGCAACCAGCGTTCAAGCGCGGCATTCAGGCGGTTCGTGATACGGTGCGGCAAGGTCCTGTCCCGTCATTCTCGGTTCGGTGTCGGTCGCAGCCCCATGCCGGCCTGATCTGCCCGTGGGGTTGGCGAGAAATAAGCGCGGCTGTAGCAACCGCGCAACAGGTTTTGCCGTCTCAAGGGGGCGATCAGCGGTTTCCCGCCGTTTCGCCCCAGGTCCGCGCGGCAGCGATCACAGTGCGCGCACTGCCTCCAGCACCTCTTCGGCGTGGCCTGCGACCTTTACCTTGGGCCAGACCCGCACCACCTGACCCGCGCCGTTGATCAGCACGGTGGCGCGTTCGATGCCCATGTAGGTTTTGCCATACATATTCTTTTCCACCCAGACGCCATAGCGTTCGCAGGTGTCGGCCTCGGCATCCGATACCAGCGTGATGCCCAGCCCGTGCTTGCGACAGAACTTGTCATGCTTGTCCACAGTGTCTTTCGACAGGCCCAGCACCACGGCGCCCGCCGCCTCGAATTCGGCTGCGAGGCGGGTGAAATCCAGCGCTTCGGTGGTGCAGCCGGGGGTGTCATCCTTGGGGTAGAAATACAGCACCACCGGCTTGGGGCGCAGCCCTGAAAGGGTCAGCGTGCCGCCGCTGCTGCGGGGCAGTGTGAAATCAGGCGCGGTTTCGCCGATACCGATCATGGAAAGCTCCTTCACAAGGGTTTGCGGTTTACGTTTTATGCCGCACGCCGCAAAGTCAAACCGGAACCCGAAACAAGAACGCATGTTCCGGCGGGCGACGCGCAGGCAAAGACAGAGGTAGGATGAACGAGCCGGCAGGCCAGCATGACCCGGTCGCAGGGGCGGTCGCGGCCCGGCCGAAGGCCGTCGCGCCGCGCCCTGGCAGGTTTGGCCTGTGGCTGATCCTGTCGCTGCCGCTGGTGGTGGTGGCGGGGCTGTTCGTGCTGATGGTGCTGACCCAGCGCCCCTTGCCTGCGCCCGACTGGCTGGTGACCCGGATCGAGGCGCGCGCCAATGCCGCCTTTGCCGACGCGGTGCGGCTGCGGCTGTCGGGCGGGGCCGATCTGGTGCTGGATGACCGGCTGGTGCCGCGGGTGCGGCTGCTGGGGGTCGAGGTTCTGCGGCCCTCGGGCCTGCCTTTGGCGGTGTTGCCCGAGGTGCGCACCTCGCTGCATCTGGCGCCGCTGTTGCGCGGGGTGGTGCAGCCACGCACCATCCGCATCCGCGGGGCCGGGCTGGCGCTGCGGCGCACGCCCGAAGGGGCGCTTGATCTGGCGCTGGGGGGGGCGCTGGCGCTGTCGGGGGTGCGGCTTGATGGCGCGACCGCAGCGCTGGCGGCGTTGAAGGCTGCCTTTGCCACGCCCGCGCTGGCCGGGCTGGAACGGATCGAGGCCGAGGCGCTGGAAATCCGGCTGGATGACGCGCGTCTGAACCGGGTCTGGTGGGTGTCGGCAGGCCGCCTGAGCCTGACCCAGACCGAGGCGGCCCTTGCGCTGCGGCTGGGGTTCGACGTGGGTGAAAAAGGCACGGTGCCGTCATCGGTCGCGCTGTCGCTGGAAACCCGCAAGGACACCCCCGAAACCCGGTTGGGCGTTACCGTCACCGCCGTGCCCGCCCGCGATCTGGCGCTGCAATCGCCCGCGCTGGCCTGGCTGTCGCCGCTTGAGGCGCCGATCTCGGGTTCGTTGCGCAGCGGGATTGATGCGACAGGCCGGGTCGGGCGGCTTTCGGCCACGCTGGAGATCGGCGCGGGCGCGCTGGTGCCGGTGCCGGGGGCCGTGCCTGCGCCGTTCGAGGGCGGGCGGGTCGTTCTGTCGTACGACCCCGAGGTGGCGCAGATGACGGTCAGCGAACTGGCGGTTGACAGCCGCGCACTCCGGCTGCGGGCGTCCGGCACGGGCAGCTTGCGCTCCGTCACGGCGGGCTTGCCCGAGGTGCTGCTGGCGCAGGTTGCGATCTCGGATCTGAAGATCGACCCGGAGGGGCTGTTTGCCAGCCCGGTGGTATTTTCGCAGGGCGCCGCTGATCTGCGGCTGCGGTTCGATCCCTTTGAACTCGATCTGGGTCAGGTGCAACTGATCGAGGGCGGGCAGCGGATTTCGGCGCGCGGGCAGGTGGGGGCCGATGCGGCGGGCTGGCGGGCGGCGCTGGATCTGGGCATCGACCGGATCGCCCAAGACCGGCTGCTGCGGCTGTGGCCGGTGCGGGTGGTGCCGCGCACCCGCGAATGGCTGGCCGACAATGTCGCCACCGGCGAGTTGCGCGACGTCAAGGCGGCGCTGCGGTTGGCGCCCGGCGCCGAGCCGCGGCTGGCGCTGAATTATGCCTTCGAGGGCGCCGAGGTCCGCATCATCAAGACCTTGCCGCCGGTGCTGGACGGGGCGGGCTTTGCCACGATCGAGGGCACGCGCCACACGCTGACGGTGGAACGCGGTCATGTCACAGCGCCCGCGGGCGGCGGCATCAATGTTGCGGGCACCGAAATGATCGTGCCCGACATCCGCGAAAAACCCGCGCGCACCGAGGTCCGGTTGCACACCGTCAGCACAATTCCCGCGGCGCTGTCGCTGCTGGATCAGCCGCCGTTCGAGTTTCTGGCAAAGGCGGGCTATCCGACCGACCTTGCCGAGGGCCGGGCCGAGGCGGTTTCGGTGCTCAACTTCCGGCTGGCCAAAAAGCTGCGGCCCGAGGATGTGGATTACACTGTCGCCGCCCGTCTGTTGGGTGTGCGATCAGATCGGGTGGTGCCGGGGCGGCTGCTGGAGGCGCCCGAACTCACGCTGGCGGCCAGCCGGGCGGGGCTGGATCTGTCGGGCGCGGGGCAATTGTCAGGGGTTCCGTTCAGTGCCCGCTGGGTCCAGAAATTCGGCGCCGAAAACCGTGGCCGCTCGCGTCTTGAGGCGCGGGTGGATCTGTCGCCTGAAACGCTTGCGGCCTTTGGCATCCGCTTGCCCGAAGGGCTGATCAGCGGGCAGAGCCGTGGGCAGATCGCGCTGGATCTGACAAAGGGCGCCGCGCCGCGCTTTGCGCTGCGGTCCGATCTGGAGGGGCTGGGAATCGCGATCCGCGAACTGGGCTGGCGCAAGGCAGCCCAGACGCGCGGCGATCTGGCGATCTCGGGGCGGCTGGGTCTGCCGCCCGCGATCGAGGCGCTGGAATTATCGGCACCGGGGCTGGCGCTGAAAGGGGCGATGACGCTGGCGGCCGATGGCGGGCTGGAATTGGCGCGCCTGTCCGACTTGCGGCTGGGCAACTGGTTTGCCGGATCGGTCGATCTGCGCGGGCAGGGCAAGGGCCGCACGCCACAGGTCACGATCACCGGTGGCTGGGCCGATATGCGGCGGATGCCAGCGGGGCAGGGGGCCAGCGGTGGCGGCGGCGCGCCGATCCGGCTGGCGCTGGACCGGGTGACGGTATCCGACAATCTGTCGCTGACCGGGGTTGCGGGCGAACTGGCCCTCGGTGGCGGCCTGTCGGGGCGGATTGTGGGCCGCGTCAACGGCACCGCGCCGGTTGCCGTCACGATGCTGCCTGCGGGCACCACCGGGGGCCGGGCCTTTCGCATCACCGCCGAGGATGCGGGCGCGGTGTTGGCGGCGGCTGGGGTGTTTTCGCGCGCCCGCGGCGGCACGCTTGATCTGACGCTGGTGCCTGCCGCGGCAGCGCGCAGCTATGACGGCCGCCTTGGCATCAAGAACCTGCGGGTGCGTGATGCGCCGGTGCTGGCCGCGATGCTCAGTGCCGCCTCAGGCATCGGCCTGCTGGAGCAGTTGAACGGCGAGGGGCTGCTGTTCACCACCGTCGAGGGCGATTTTCGAACCACCCCCGAGGCGGTGACGGTGCGCTCCGGCTCTGCGGTGGGGGCCTCGCTGGGGGTGTCGATGGCGGGGCGCTATCTGCCCGGCAGCGGCCAGATCGACATGGAGGGCGTGGTGTCGCCGATCTATCTGATCAACGGTATCGGTCAGTTGATCTCGCGCCGGGGCGAGGGGCTGTTCGGTTTCACCTATCGGCTTGCGGGCAGCGCCAAGGCGCCGCAGATATCCATCAACCCGCTGTCGATTCTGACGCCGGGGATGTTTCGGGAAATTTTCCGCAGGGCGCCGCCCAAGGCCGAGTGATGAAACTGAGCGATTTCGACTTTGATCTGCCCGAGGGGCTGATCGCCACGCGCCCCGCGCGTCCGCGCCCCGCCGCGCGGCTGCTGGTGGCTGAGGGCGCCGCGATCCGCGACCTGCATGTGCGCGATCTGGTCGGGCTGCTGCGCCCCGGCGACCGGCTGGTGCTGAACAATACCAAGGTGATCCCCGCCCGTCTGTCGGGCACCCGCCGCCGCGCCACCCCGCAGGGCGAGGCGGTGGCGAAGGTCGAGGTGACGCTGCTGGAGCCCGCGCCGGGCGGCGCCTGGATGGCCCTGGCCAAGCCCCTGCGCAAACTGCGCGTGGGCGAGACGATCAGCTTTGCCAGCCGCCTTTCGGCCGAGGTTCTGGCGATTGTCGAGGGGCAGGCGCAACTGGCCTTCAACCTGACCGGCAACGACTTTGACACGGCCCTTGCCGAGGCCGGCGCCATGCCCTTGCCGCCCTATATCGCCGCCCTGCGCGCCCCCGACGCCGCCGACAAGGACGATTATCAGACCGTCTTCGCCCGCCATTCGGGCGCGGTGGCCGCCCCCACCGCATCGCTGCATTTCGATGCCGATCTGCTGGCGGCGCTGGCAGCAAAGGGCGTGGCCTTTACCGAGGTGACGTTGCACGTGGGCGCCGGCACATTTCTGCCGGTCAAGGTGGAAGACGTCACCACCCATCGGATGCACGCCGAATGGGGCGAGGTCAGCGCACAGGCCGCGGCCGAGATCAACGCCACCCGCGCCGCGGGCGGGCGGATCATCCCGGTAGGCACAACCGCGCTGCGCCTGATCGAAAGTGCCGCGACCCCCGAGGGCCGGGTGCAGCCGTTTCGCGGCACCACCGAGATATTCATTTATCCCGGCTATCGGTTTCGCGTGACCGATGCGCTGATGACCAACTTTCACTTGCCGAAATCGACGCTTTTGATGCTCGTTTCGGCGCTGATGGGCGAGGCATGCATCCGGCGCATTTACGCCCATGCGGTGGCGCAGGGCTATCGCTTCTTTTCTTATGGCGACGCGTCGCTTTTGATCCCATAACGTCGGCCCCGCCCCAGATCGCTGCCCCTGCCGCGTCTAGTCTGGGGAACCGTCCTTGCCGGAGACTGCGATGCTGACCGTCCTGAAAAATTCCTGGCCGCTCCTGTTGGGGGTGATGCTGTTGATGGTCGGCAACGGGATGCAGGGCACGCTGCTGGGTATCCGCGGCGAGATCGAGGGCATCGGCACCTATCAGATGTCGATCGTCATGTCGGCCTATTTCGCGGGCTTTCTGCTGGGGTCGCGGCTGACACCCGTGATGATTCAGCGGGTCGGCCATGTGCGGGTCTTTGCGGCGCTGGGCAGCCTGATTTCGGCGGTTCTGATCCTTTATGCTGCTGCGCCGAACTGGCCCGCCTGGACGGTGATGCGGGTGCTGATCGGGTTTTCCTTTTCCGGTGTCTACATCACCGCCGAAAGCTGGCTGAACGCCTCGGCCACCAATGAAACCCGCGGGCAGGCGCTGTCGGCCTATATGATCGTGCAGATGATCGGCATCATCGCGGCGCAGGGTCTGATGAACGCCGCCGATCCTTCGGGGTGGCTCTTGTTCGTGATCCCGTCGGTTTTGGTGTCTCTGGCTTTCACGCCGATCCTGTTGTCGGCGGTGCCTGCGCCGCGGTTTGAAACCACTCAACGCATGAGCTTTGCGGCGCTGTTTCGCGCCTCGCCGCTGGGCTGCGTCGGCATCTTCCTGATGGGCGGGGTATTCTCTGCGCTGTTCGGGATGGCCTCGGTCTGGGGCTCGCTCGCGGGGCTGAGCGTGGGCGAGATTTCGGCCTTCGTCGCGGCGATCTATGTGGGCGGTCTGGTGTTTCAGTATCCGATCGGCTGGCTGTCAGACCGGATGGACCGGCGCAAGCTGGTGCTGGCGCTGGCGGCACTGGGGGCGATCTCCATGGCGGCGGCCATGGTTCTGCCCGACAGTTTCGCGGTGCTGCTGGTACTGGCGCTGGCCGTGGGGGGCATCGCCAACCCGATCTATTCGCTGCTTCTGGCCCATACCAACGATTATCTGGATGCCGCCGACATGCCCGCAGCTTCGGCGGGACTGTTGTTCATCAACGGGCTGGGCGCCATTGGTGGCCCGCTGCTGACCGGCTGGCTGATGGAGGCCGTGGGGGACAGGGGCTTCTTTCTTTATATCGCGATCCTGATGGCGCTTCTGGCACTTTATGCCGCGTGGCGGATGACGCGCCGCGCGGGCCTGCCTGCTGATCAGACCGGCGCCTTTGCGGTCGTTTCCCCCAGCGCCACCCCCGTCGCCGTCGAAGCGGCGCTGGAGGCCGCGCAAGAGGCCGGCCAGGATCAGGTCGTGCCCCCGGTCTCGCCATTGAATCCGTCGCAAGAATAGTTTAACGCCAAACCAGTTTTTGGCGGAGGCGCGGATGGCATCGGCAAGCTATGACATGGTGGTGATCGGTGCTGGCCCCGGTGGCTATGTAGCCGCGATCCGGGGCGCGCAACTTGGCCTGAAGGTCGCCGTGGTTGAACGTGAAAACCTTGGTGGCATCTGCCTGAACTGGGGCTGCATCCCCACGAAGGCGCTGCTGCGGTCGGCCGAAGTGTTCCACCTGATGCACCGCGCGGCAGAATTCGGGCTGAAGGCCGAAGGGCTGGGCTTTGATCTGGCCAAGGTCGTGGCGCGGTCGCGCGGGGTTGCCAAACAGCTCTCGGGCGGAATCGGGCATCTGCTGAAGAAGAACAAGGTGACGGTGCTGATGGGCACGGCCCGCCTTGCGGCGCCGGGCCAGGTCGAGGTGACGACCGACGCAGGCGCCCAGACCCTTGTCACCCCCGCCATCGTTCTGGCAACCGGCGCACGGGCGCGCGAATTGCCGGGCCTGGAACCTGACGGCAAGCGCGTCTGGTCCTACCGCCACGCGCTGGTGCCGCCACATATGCCGGGCAAGCTGCTGGTCATCGGCTCGGGCGCGATCGGGATCGAATTTGCCAGCTTCTTTAACACGCTTGGCGCCAAAACGACGGTGGTCGAGGTGATGGACAGGGTGCTGCCGGTCGAAGATGCCGAAATCTCGGCTTTTGCCAGAAAGCAGTTCGTCAAACAGGGTATGACGATCCTGGAGGGCGCCACCGTCAAACAGCTCGATCGCGCCGCGGATCAGGTGACAGCGCAGATCGAGACGGGCGGCAAGATGATCAGCGACACCTTCGACACCGTGATTTCGGCGGTGGGCATCGTCGGCAATGTCGAAAACCTGGGGCTTGAATCCTTGGGCGTGCAGATCGACCGCACCCACGTCGTCACCGACGAATTCTGCCGCACGGGCGTGCCAGGCCTTTACGCCATCGGCGATGTGGCGGGCGCGCCCTGGCTCGCGCACAAGGCCAGCCATGAAGGCGTCATGGTCGCCGAACTGATCGCGGGCAGGCATCCGCACCCGATCAAGCCCGGCAGCATCGCGGGCTGCACCTATTGCCATCCGCAGGTGGCCAGCCTTGGCCTGACCGAGGCGAAGGCGAAGGAAAAGGGATACACCGTCCGCGTCGGCCGCTTCCCCTTTGTCGGCAACGGCAAGGCCATTGCCCTGGGCGAACCCGAGGGGCTGGTGAAAACCGTCTTTGACGCTGCGACCGGCGAATTGTTGGGTGCCCACATGGTCGGTGCCGAGGTGACTGAACTGATCCAAGGCTACGTTATCGGCCGCAGCCTGGAAACCACCGAAGAAGACCTGATGCACACGATCTTCCCGCATCCGACCCTGTCGGAGATGATGCACGAATCCGTGCTCGACGCTTGGGGCCGCGCCCTGCACATCTGACGCGCCTTCATCTTGGCGCAAATATCCCGGGGGTCCGGGGGCAGCGCCCCCGGCTTGCCGCGGCCGGTCAGCGCGTGATTGCGCCCCCCGCGGCCTGCCAGTGCATCAGCCCGCCCAGATTGAACACCGGGCCATGACCCATCGTCAGCAGCATCTGCCCCGCCCCTTGTGACCTTGCCCCGGTGGCGCAATAAACCACGATCGGCTTGCCCGTCTTGAATTCGGGCAGGCATTCCGGGCTGGACGGATCGCATTTCATCCTGAGCGCCATCATCGGCACATGCACGGCCCCTGCCGCGCGACCGGTGGCGCGCAATTCGTTCGCGTCGCGCACATCAAGCAGCACCACCTCGCCTGACATGGCGCGGCGGACCGCCTCTTTCGGGTCGATCCGTTCCACATGGGCGCTGCCGGAGCGGGAGGCGCGCAGGAATGAGAACATCGGGAAAACCTTTTTGCTGGGGTCAGTGCCAGATGTGGCAGTTTGTCCGCTGAGGTCAAGATTGCGTGAGAAAAAAATATTCACATAATGGAATGTGATGCCCTGCTGCAACGCAGCGATGCCGGGTAGCCGTCGTGTGCCAAAGTTCCCCTTCCGTTCGCATATTCCGGTTGGAGACTCGGCTGCCATACCCTATCTGGGAAGGCGTATCAGGGGGCAGCCATGGCCGAGCAGAAGTTCATCGAGGTGCGCGGAGCGCGCGAACACAATCTGAAGGGGGTCGATCTCGACATCCCGCGCGATCAGTTCGTGGTGATCACCGGGCTGTCGGGGTCGGGCAAATCCTCGCTCGCCTTCGACACGATCTATGCCGAGGGTCAACGGCGCTATGTCGAAAGCCTTTCGGCCTATGCGCGTCAGTTCCTGGACCAGATGGGCAAGCCGGATGTTGACCATATCTCGGGCCTCAGCCCCGCGATTTCCATCGAACAGAAGACGACCTCTAAAAACCCCCGGTCCACCGTCGGCACGGTGACCGAGATTTACGACTACATGCGGCTTTTGTTTGCCCGCGCGGGCACCCCCTACAGCCCCGCCACCGGCCTGCCGATCGAGGCGCAGCAGGTGCAGGACATGGTGGACCGGGTAATGGCCATGCCCGAGGGCAGCCGCGCCTATCTGCTGGCCCCGATCATCCGCGACCGCAAGGGCGAATACAAAAAGGAATTCATGGAGCTGCGCAAGCAGGGCTTCCAGCGGGTCAAGGTCAACGGCGCCTTTTACGATCTGGACGAGCCACCCACGCTTGACAAGAAGTTCCGCCACAATATCGACGTGGTGGTGGATCGGATCGTGGTGCGCGAGGGGCTGGAGACGCGGCTGGCCGACAGTTTCCGCACCGCGCTCGACTTGGCCGACGGGATCGCGATTCTGGAAACCGTCGTGCCCGAAGATACGGAACCCGAGCGCATCACCTTTTCGGAAAACTTTGCCTGCCCGGTGTCGGGCTTTACCATCCCCGAAATCGAGCCGCGGCTGTTTTCCTTTAACGCGCCATTTGGCGCCTGCCCGGTCTGCGACGGGCTGGGGATGGAGCTGTTCTTTGATGACCGCCTTGTGGTGCCCGACACCTCGCTGACGCTGATGCAAGGCGCGCTGGCGCCCTGGGCGAAATCGAAATCGGCCTATTTCACCCAGACCATCGACGCGCTGGCCCGGCATTATGGCTTTGACAAGCGCAAGCCGTGGAAAGACCTGCCCGAGGCGGTGCAGCGGCTGTTCCTGTTCGGCTCGGGCAAGGAGGAGATCACGTTCCGCTTTGACGAGGGCGGCCGGGTCTATGAGGTCAGCCGCACCTTCGAGGGTGTGATCCCCAACATGGAACGGCGCTACCGCGAAACCGACAGCGCCTGGGTGCGCGAGGAATTCGAGCGGTATCAGAACAACCGCCCCTGTGGCGCCTGCCATGGTTATCGACTGAAACCCGAGGCGCTGGCGGTGAAGATCGGCGATCTGCACATCGGGCAGGTGGTGGAACTGTCGATCAAGGAGGCCTTTGCCCGCATCGAAGAAGTGCCCGCCCATCTGAGCAAACAAAAGGCCGAGATCGCGCGCCCGATCCTCAAGGAAATCCGCGAACGGCTGGGCTTTCTGATCAACGTGGGGCTGGATTACCTGACCCTTTCGCGCGCGGCGGGCACGCTGTCGGGCGGCGAAAGCCAGCGCATCCGGCTGGCCAGCCAGATCGGATCGGGCCTGACCGGGGTGCTTTATGTGCTGGACGAGCCGTCCATCGGCCTGCACCAGCGCGACAACGACCGGCTGCTGACCACGCTCAAGAATCTGCGCGATCAGGGCAATTCCGTGCTGGTGGTGGAACATGACGAAGACGCCATCCGCCATGCCGATTACGTCTTTGACATGGGACCGGGGGCGGGGGTGCATGGCGGCCGCGTGGTGGCGCAGGGAACCCCCGATCAGATCGCGGCCGATCCGGCCAGCCTGACCGGGCAGTATCTCTCGGGCGCACGCGAAATTTCGGTGCCGAAGGAGCGGCGCAAGGGAAATGGCAAGGCGGTGCAGGTGGTGGGCGCCACCGGCAACAACCTGAAAAACATGTCGGTCGAGTTTCCGCTGGGCAAGTTCGTTTGCGTCACCGGGGTTTCGGGCGGGGGCAAATCGACGCTGACGATCGAGACCCTGTTCAAGACGGCCAGCATGCGCCTGAACGGTGCGCGCCAGACGCCCGCGCCCTGCGAAACGATCAAGGGGCTGGAACATCTCGACAAGGTCATCGACATCGACCAGCGCCCGATCGGTCGCACGCCGCGCTCCAACCCCGCCACCTACACCGGCGCCTTCACGCCGATCCGCGACTGGTTCGCGGGCCTGCCCGAGGCGAAAGCGCGCGGCTACAAGCCGGGGCGGTTTTCGTTCAACGTCAAGGGCGGGCGGTGCGAGGCCTGTCAGGGCGATGGCGTGATCAAGATCGAGATGCATTTTCTGCCCGATGTCTATGTGACCTGCGAAACCTGCAAGGGCCACCGCTACAACCGCGAAACGCTGGAAATCCGTTTCAAAGGCAAGAACATAGCCGACGTTCTTGAGATGACGGTCGAAGACGCGCAAGAGTTTTTCAAGGCCGTCCCCGCGATCCGCGAAAAGATGGATGCGCTGGTCGAGGTGGGGCTGGGTTATATCAAGGTGGGTCAGCAGGCCACGACCCTGTCGGGCGGCGAGGCGCAGCGGGTCAAGCTGTCAAAGGAATTGTCCCGCCGCGCCACCGGGCGCACGCTGTATATTCTGGATGAACCCACGACGGGCCTGCACTTCGAGGATGTGAAGAAACTGCTTGAGGTGCTGCACAGCCTGGTTGATCAGGGCAATACGGTGGTGGTGATCGAGCACAACCTTGATGTGGTGAAAACCGCCGACTGGATCATTGACATCGGCCCCGAGGGTGGTGATGGCGGCGGCGAGGTGGTGGCGCTGGGCACCCCCGAGCAGGTGGCCAAGGTCGGGCGCAGCCATACCGGGCACTATCTGGCGCCGATGCTGAAACCGCGCCACTGAAACGACAGGGGCGCCCCAAGGGGCGCCCCGTCAGGTGGCTTGCAAGCAGGTTATTTCTTGCAGGTATTGATGCCCAGAACCTTGTAGAGCAGGCAGGTCTGGAAAATGCCGGTGGCCAGCGGCACGATGCCGATCAGATAGGCCCAGCTGTAGGCCGAGCCGGAATTGAGGAAAAAGCCCGCCAGCAGCGCAAGGCCGATGACGATGCGCAGGATGCGGTCGATGCCGCCGACGTTTTTCTCGAACATGGTGCTCCCCTTTGGTTGTATTCGATGTTTCGAATATATACCTTTTCCCGACAGTTTCCATGGGCTTTGTGGCCCAATTCTACCGTGGGTCATTCCGTCGCGTCTGCACGGCCGAAGGGAGACTTCCCCGGCAGCAGGCCGCCGGGGACCGATCATGGGTCAGATCAGGGTTTGGAGCAGGTGTTGATGCCCAAAACCTTGTAAGCACCGCAGAACTGGAAGGCCGCAGTCGCCAGCGGGATGAAGCCCAGCAGATAAATCCAGGCATAGGGGGCGTTGCTGTCGATGATCGCGGCCAGAATCATTGCAAGGCCAATCACCGCGCGCAGCGCCCGGTCCAGTCCGCCGACGTTCTTCTCGAACTTGATATTCTTGATATCCATCGTTGTTCCTCGGAGCTGAATTCACCTCTCGAGTATAGGCGATTCCCCCCGCGCCACCATGCGCTTTGGGGGCGCATGGTGGCCTGTGGGGCATTCAGTCGCGCCCGCGGCCTTCGATTCGCAGCATCATCGCCGAGAAATCCAGCCCGAAGCCGTCTTCTTCCTCGACGAAAGTTTCATACAGCTCGGCGGCCAGCGTGCCGATCGAGGTGTCGGTGTCGGTGGCAATCGCGGCCTGCTGGGCAAGGCGCAGATCCTTCAGCATCAGTTCCGACGCGAAGCCGGGCAGATAGTCGTTATCCGCCGGGGTTTTCGGGCCGACGCCGGGCACCGGGCAATAGGTGCTCATCGACCAGGAATTGCCGGACGAGGTGGAGACCACATCAAACAGTTTCTGCCGGTCCAGCCCCAGCTTGTCGCCCAGGGCAAACGCCTCGCAGGTGACGATCATCGTGGCGCCAAGGATCATGTTGTTGCACATCTTGGCGGCCTGACCGGCGCCCGCGCCGCCGCAATGCACCGCCTTCTGGCCCATCACGCCGAACAGCGGCTTGACCTTGTCAAAGGCTGCCGCCGGGCCGCCCACCATGAAGGTCAGCGTGCCGTTGGTGGCGCCAACCGTGCCGCCCGAAACCGGCGCATCCAGCGCCATCAACCCGGCCGCTTCGGCATCTTCGGCGACGGTGCGGGTGTTGGCCACGTCCGCGGTGGAGCAGTCGCACAGCACCGCGCCCTTGGCCATTGCCGGGATGATGTCGGTGGCGACGTTGCGCAGGGCCTGGCCGTTCGGCAGCATGGTGAACACCACATCCGCCCCCGCCACGGCGGCCTGTGCGCTGGGGGCGGCGGTCACGCCTGCGGGCATTGCGGCCTTGGGGTCGTAGCCTGTCACCTCATGGCCCGCCTTGACAAGGTTGGCCGCCATCGGGGCGCCCATGTTGCCCAGGCCGATGAATCCGATCTTCATAGTCTTACTCCCATATCGCGGCCTCGCGGCCGAGCGGTTCGAGCATCCGCGCCACCTCGGCGGCGTCAAGCGCCTCGATCCCGGCATGACGCCAGCGGGGCTGGCGGTCCTTGTCGATGATCTGGGCGCGCACTCCTTCGAGAAAGTCGCCCGTCTCGCAGGCGCGCCAGGTAAAGCGGAACTCATGGTCCAACGCATCGCGGATGCTAGCAAGCTTGCGCGCCCCGCGCACGAGATCAATGGTCGCGGCCATCGACAGCGGCGAATTGCGCGCGATCGCCTTGAGGCAATCGGCTGCAAAGGCGGTCCCCGAGGCGGTCAGCCGCGCGACGATTTCGGCCAGCGTGGGGGCTGAAAAGGCCGCGTCGATTTCGGCCTGAAGGCCGGGCAGGCGGGCATCTGGGGCAGGGGTGCGATTGATCTGCGCCGGGTCGGCGGTTTCGATCAGGCGCCCTTTCAGCGCGGGCCAGTCTGCCTCGGGCACGAAGGCATCGGCAAAGCCTGCATAGATCGCGTCCGCCGCCCCGATCCGCGCGCCGGTAACGCCCAGATATTCGCCCACATGCCCCGGCGCCCGCCCCAGAACAAGCGACCCGCCCACATCGGGGATCAGCCCGATCCCGCTTTCGGGCATGGCAATCTGCGTGGTTTCGCCCACCACGCGGTGGCTGGCATGGCCCCCCACGCCCACGCCGCCGCCCATCACAAAGCCCTGCATCAGCGCGACCACAGGCTTGGGGTATTCGGCGATCTTGGCGTTCATGCGGTATTCGTCGCGCCAGAAATCACGCCCGACCGAATAATCGCCCGCCTTGCCGGCGTGATAGACCGCCGCAATATCACCGCCCGCACAAAAGGCGCGCGGGCCCTCGGCGTCAATCAGGATCAGTTGCACCTCCTCGTCCTCGCGCCAGTCATCCAGCGCGGATTCAAGCGTCAGGCTCATCGGATGGCTCAGCGCGTTCAACGCCGCGGGGCGGTTGAAGGTGATATGGCCAACCCGGCCAACCTTGCGGGCGAGCAGGTCCATCAGCCGCGCTCCGCCAGCATCGCGCGGCTGATGATCAGGCGCATGATTTCGTTGGTGCCTTCCAGAATCTGATGCACGCGCAGGTCGCGCACCAGCTTTTCGATCCCGTAATCGGCCAGATAGCCATAGCCGCCATGCAGTTGCAGGCAGGCGTTGGCCACGTCAAAGGCCGCATCGGTCACATACATCTTGGCCATGGCGCAGAACTTGGTCGCGTCCGGTGCGCCGATGTCCAGCTTCCACGCCGCCTGCCGCAGGAAGATGCGGGCCGATTGCAGCCTGACCTCTTGCTCTGCCAGCCGGAATTGCAGCGCCTGAAACTGATCGAGTGTGCGCCCGAAGGCCTTGCGTTCGCCCATATAGGCCAGCGTCAGGTTCAGCGCCTGTTGCGCGCCACCCAGGGCGCTGGCGGCGATGTTCAGCCGCCCGCCATCCAGCCCCGCCATGGCATAGCTGAAACCCTTGCCTTCCTGGCCGATCAGGTTTTTCAGCGGGGTCACGCAATCGTCGAACTGCACCTGCGCGGTGGGCTGGGCGCGCCAGCCCATCTTGTCTTCCAGGCCGCCGAACGACAGCCCCGGCGTGCCCGCCTCGACGATCACGGTGGAAATGCCCTTGGGGCCATCCTCGCCGGTGCGCACCATCACCACATAAACATCGGAATAACCGCCGCCCGAGATGAATGCCTTGGTGCCGTTCAGACGGTAGCCTGCATCGGTGCGTTCTGCCCGCGTGCGCAACGCTGCCGCGTCTGACCCTGACCCCGGTTCGGTCAGGCAGTAGGAAAACACCTTTTCCATGCTGCACAGCGCGGGCAGCCAGCGCGCCTTGACCTCGGGGCTGGCGAATTTGTCGATCATGCCGCCGCACATGTTATGGATGGTCAAGAACGACCCAACTGCGGGGCAGGCCATCGCCAGCGCCTCAAAGATCAGTGTCGCATCCAGCCGCGTCAGGCCCGATCCGCCATACTCTTCCGACACATAGATCCCGCCCAGCCCCAGTTCGGCCAGCTTGGGCCACAGCGCCTTGGGGATGCTGCCCTCGGCCTCCCACTGGCGGGCGAAGGGGGCAATGTGTTCTTGCCCAAAGGCATGTGCCATGTCGAACATGGCCTGCTGTTCCTCGCTCAGCGCGAAATCCATGCGTTCCTCCCCGAACTGAATGAATTGAACGAGTGTTTAGTTTTCATTCCTTGCGACAGTTTTGCAAGGCCCGAGCGGGCGAAGGCGGTTTCGTAGCAAACGCCTTCGCCCGGTGCCGGTTTTCAGTCTCACTCCATCGCGCGGAAGTTGAAGGCCGAGCCTTCCTTGATACCCGAGGGCCAGCGCGAGGTGACGGTTTTGGTGCGGGTGTAGAAGCGGAAGCTGTCCGGCCCGTGCTGGTTCAGGTCACCAAAGCCCGATTTCTTCCAGCCGCCAAAGGTGTGATAGGCCAGCGGAACCGGGATCGGCACGTTGATACCGATCATGCCGATGTTCACCCGGTTGGCAAAATCGCGCGCGGTGTCGCCATCGCGGGTAAAGATCGCCGTGCCGTTGCCGTATTCATGGTCCATCGCATAGGCCAGCGCCTCTTCGTAGCTGTCTGTGCGCACGGTGGACAGAACCGGACCAAAGATTTCCTGCTTGTAGATGTCCATGTCGCGGGTGACGTTGTCAAACAGCGTCGGGCCGACAAAGAAGCCGGTTTCATAGCCCTGCAACTTGAAGTTGCGTCCGTCGCAGACCAGCGTTGCGCCCTGTTCGACGCCCGAGGTGATCAGACCCTTCACCCGCTCCAGTGCGGCGCCGGTGACAAGGGGGCCGTAATCGACATCATTGCCCGCCGTCCAGGGGCCGACCTTCAGCTTTTCGATCCGCGGCACCAGCCGCTCGATCAGCCCGTCGGCGGTGGCCTTGCCCACCGGCACCGCCACCGAAATCGCCATGCAGCGTTCGCCCGCCGCGCCATAGCCGGCGCCAATCAGCGCATCGGCGGCCTGATCCAGATCGGCGTCGGGCATGATGATCATGTGGTTCTTGGCGCCGCCAAAGCACTGCACGCGCTTGCCGTTGGCGCAACCGCGGCCATAGATGTATTGCGCGATCGGGGTGGAGCCGACAAAGCCGATCGCCTGGATCGTGTCATTGTCGATGATCGCATCGACCGATTCCTTGTCGCCGTTGATCACCTGCAACACGCCATCGGGCAGGCCAGCCTCTTGCAGCAGCGCGGCCAGCATCAAAGGCACCGACGGGTCACGTTCCGACGGTTTCAGGATGAAGGCGTTGCCGCAGGCCAGCGCGGGCCCCATTTTCCACAGCGGGATCATGGCGGGGAAGTTGAAGGGCGTGATGCCCGCCGCAACGCCCAGCGGTTGACGCAGCGAATACATGTCGATGCCGGGGCCGGCGCTGTCGGTGAATTCACCCTTCAGTAGATGCGGTGCGCCGGTGCAGAATTCGATCACCTCAAGCCCGCGCTGGACGTCGCCCTTGGCGTCGGGAAAGGTCTTGCCGTGTTCGGACGACAGCGCCTCGGCCAACTTGTCCATGTCGCGATTGATCAGGCGGACGAATTCCATCATCACGCGGGCGCGTTTTTGCGGGTTGGTCGCCCCCCATTTTACCTGCGCCTCGGCGGCATCGGCCACGGCGGCATCCAGTTCGGCCTTGGTGGCCAGTGCCACGCGGGCCTGCACCTCGCCGGTGGCGGGGTTGAACACATCGGCAAAGCGGCCCGAGGTGCCCGCAACCAGCTTGCCGTTGATCCAGTGACCGATCTCTTTCATCTCATCCTCCCGAGTGATGGTTGGCAGCATGTTAGCCTTGCAGAATTGCGCGTGATATAGGAAGTATGGCAAAATAGTTTTGCAATTTCGCAAAGACCGTCGATGCCTGACTGGGATGATCTCAAGGTGTTTCTGGCGGTGGCACGGGCCGAAAGCCTGTCGGGTGCCGGGCGCGGGCTGAAATGCGATGCGGCCACCGTCGGCCGCCGCGTGGCCCGCCTGGAAGAGGCGCTGGGGGCCAAGCTGTTCCTGCGCTCGGCGCAGGGCTATGCGCTGACCGATGCCGGGACGCGGCTTTTGCCCCATGCCGAACGCGCCGAACAGGCGTTGTCGGCGGCGGCCGAGGAACTGGGCGGGGCGGCGGGTGCGCTTAGTGGGCAGTTGCGCATCGGCGCACCCGACGGCTGCGCCAACTATCTGCTGCCGCAGGTCTGTGCTGAATTGTGCGATGCCAATCCGGGGCTGGAAATCCAGATCGTCGCACTGCCGCGGGTGTTCAACCTGTCCAAGCGCGAGGCCGACATGGCCATTGCGGTATCGCCTCCGGCGGCGGGTCGGCTGACGGTGCAAAAGCTGACGGATTATCACCTGCATCTGGCCGCCCATCACGACTATCTGGCCCGCCATGCCCCGATCCGGTGCCGTGCCGATCTGCGTGGGCACCGGATGATCGGCTATATTCCCGACATGATCTTTGACAAGGAACTGGACTATCTGGCCGAAACCGGGGCCGAGACGGTGGCGCTCGCCTCGAACTCGGTTTCGGTGCAGATGCAGGCGGTGCGGGCGGGGGCGGGCTTGGGCATCGTGCATGATTTCGCTATCCCCTTTGCGCCGGGTGTTGTGCGAGTGCTGCCTGCCGACATCGCGCTAAGGCGCAGCTTCTGGCTGATCCGCCATGCCGATGACCGCCGGTCCGACCGACTGACCCGGCTGGCCGAGGCGCTGGGCCAGGGGCTGCGCCGCGAGGTGGCGCGGCTGGAGGCGCAGGTCTGACCAATGCCGCGCCGCGGCACGGCTGGGCTTGCATTTCGGTCCGGCCTATAGTCACAGTCCCGTGACAGCAACAGCGGTTGCGGGAGGACAGACATGCGCATCGGCCTTTACCCCGGCACATTCGACCCGGTGACGCTGGGCCATATCGACATCATCCAGCGTGCTATGGCGCTGGTGGATCGGCTGGTGATCGGCGTGGCGATCAACCATGACAAGGGACCGCTGTTTTCGCTGGAAGAGCGGGTGGCGATGCTTGAGGCCGAGTGCGCCGAAATCGCGGCCCGCTGCGGCGGGCAGATCGTGGTGCATCCGTTCGATAACCTGCTGATCGACTGCGCGCGCGATGTGGGCGCGGGCGTCATCATCCGCGGTCTGCGCGCGGTGGCCGATTTCGAATACGAATTCCAGATGGTCGGCATGAACCGGGCGCTGGATTCCAGCGTCGAGACGGTGTTTCTGATGGCTGATGCGCGGCGGCAGGCCATCGCCTCGAAACTGGTCAAGGAAATCGCCAGGCTGGGGGGCGATGTGTCGAAATTCGTCACCCCCGCGGTGCGTGACGCGCTGGTGGCGCGGTTTGGCTAAGGCCTGCCCGCGCTATTCCCGCTAGCGCCAGAACGCCATCCATTCGACCAGGTCCAGCAGCTTGCGGGCAAGAAACAGCGTGGCCTGCGCCCCGTTCAGCCCCGCATCAACCGCCAACGCTGCGGCGATCAGCAGGCCCAGGCCCAGTGCGATGCGGTTGGTCATCCTGTCTCCGTCGAAAATAGGCCCGCTTTTCGCGGGTGGGTTCGGCTTTGATTTGCGGCTTTGGCGCCGGGTTTCGGCCCGTGCCGGGGGGGCATCCGCCACCGTGCCGGTCTGTGGCCCGTGCACCCGTGCCCGCCGCGGCGCGGGCACGCTGCCCCAAAGCTTCGCAGCCCGCAAGGGCCTGTCGCTACGGGCGGGCACGGCGTGCTGACGCCTTTAGCCGTCTTCTTCTGCGGTGATCAGGGTCAGCTCGCCCGCAGCCTCCATCGTGCGGATCGCGGCCACGACACTGGCCATCGCCTCTTCGGCGTCCTTTTCGCGCACCTTGCCACGGTTTGTCACCTCGTCGCGCAGCCCGGCCGCCAGCCGTTGCGAGATATTGGCCAGAATGAACTCGGCCGTCGCGGCATCGGCCCCCCTTGCCCCGGCCAGCGCGGTGACGACCAGCGCCTGATCAACAGCGCGCAGCACCTTGGGGATGTCGCGCGCTTCGACCCGGTCGGGGATGTTGGCAAAGGTAAAGATCGCGCGGCGCACCTCTTGGGCAAAGGCGGCGTCGTCTTGTTCCAGCCCCTCCAGCACCGAATCGCGCGTGGCGGCAGCGGAAAAATTCAGGATCGCGCCGACCCGTTCCACCGGCCCCGCCTCGAATGCCTTCGGCGGCTCTGCCTCAAGCTGGGTGACCAGCGACTGGCCGATCCGCAGCACCATCTCGGGTGCGACGTTGCCGGTCAGCGACACCGCATAGGCGATGCGCCGCGCCCGGTCGCCGGGAAGGCGGCCCAGCAGATCGGCGGCCTTGGCCACGCCAAGTTTCGACAGCATCACCGCGCCCACCTCGGTGCTTTCCTCTTCCAGAACCGGCACCAGTCGTTCAGCGGGCAGCGCCGCGATTCGGTCCCACGGATCGGTGCGCGCGGCCGCCCCCGCCATCCGCCGCAGTCGGTTGGCGGCTGAGGCTGACAGGTGCCCGTCGAGCAGCCCCAATGCCCCGTCAAGCCCTCCCGGAAAGGCCAGTCCGACCGCCTCCAGGGTGTCACAAAATTCCTCGATCACCGCCGACAATGTGTCACGATCCACCATTTTCATGCTGGCAATCTGTTCGGTCAGCGCTGTCTGCAAATCGTCGGGCAGTTGCGCCAAGGGCAGCTGCGCGCCCTCGGCCAGCAACAGCCGCACGATGATGGCAGCCTTTTGGCGCCGCGTCAGCGGTTGCGCCACAATGGTGACGCCGGGGGTTGCCCCCCCGCGCGCCGGTGCAATCGCGTTCACCTGACCCCCCGTTCTTGCCGATCCTGTCGGATCACTTTGGCGAGGCCGGGTTAAGAGCGCGTTACGTCAGCTGGAATGAACGACGCAGGCCTTGGCGGCCTTGTCCCAGACCTGACCCGTTGGGCAGCTCATCGCCTGACGTTCTTCCCAGCAGCCTTCGGCTTGGGCGGCCAGCGGCGCCAGCGAAAGCACAACAATGGTCGCAAAACGGCCAATAGTCATCACAAGTCTCCCTTCCGCGGTTTTCCCTGCGGAAAGGAGACCACGAATCAGCCGCGATCCGGCATCACGCCTGCGTTACGCGCCAAAGACGCGCCGGAAGATCGTGTCCACATGCTTGGTATGATAGCCCAGATCGAACTTCTCCTCGATCTCGGCGGGGGGCAGGGCTGCCGTCACCTCTGGGTCGGCCAGCAGTTCGGTCTTGAAATCGGCCCCCTGCTCCCAAACCTTCATCGCGTTGCGCTGCACCAGACGATAGGCATCCTCACGCGACACACCCGCCTGCGTCAGCGCCAGCAGCACCCGCTGGCTCATCACCAGACCGCGGAACTTGTTCATGTTGGCCAGCATGTTTTCGGGATAGATCACCAGCTTTTCCACCACCCCGGCCAGCCGGTTCAGCGCGAAATCAAGCGTGATCGTGGCATCGGGCGCGATCCCGCGTTCCACCGACGAATGCGAAATGTCGCGTTCATGCCACAGCGCCACATTCTCCATCGCCGGAATCACCGCCATGCGGACCAGCCGGGCAAGGCCGGTCAGGTTTTCGGTCAGCACCGGGTTGCGCTTGTGCGGCATCGCCGACGATCCCTTTTGGCCGGGGCTGAAGAATTCCTCGGCCTCCAGCACCTCGGTGCGCTGCATGTGGCGAATTTCGATGGCGATATTTTCGATGCTGGAGGCGATCACGCCCAGCGTCGCAAAGAACATCGCGTGCCGGTCGCGCGGAATGACCTGGGTGCTGATCGGCTCGGGCGTCAGGCCGAGCATCTTGCAGACATGCTCTTCGACGGCTGGGTCGATATTGGCAAACGTGCCCACCGCGCCCGAAATTGCCCCGGTCGCCACTTCGGCACGGGCCGCTTGCAGGCGGGTGCGGTTGCGGTCCATCTCGGCGTAAAAGCGGGCGAAGGTCAGGCCCATCGTGGTGGGTTCGGCGTGGATGCCGTGGCTGCGGCCGATGCGGACCGTATCCTTATGTTCATGGGCGCGCTTCTTCAGCGCAGCCAGAACGCGGTCCATGTCGGCCAGCAGAATATCCGCCGCGCGCACCAGTTGGATGTTCAGCGTGGTGTCCAGCACGTCGGAGCTGGTCATGCCCTGATGCACGAAACGCGCATCCTCGGACCCGATGTGTTCGGCCAGATGGGTCAGAAAGGCGATCACGTCATGCTTGGTGACGGCCTCGATCTCGTCGATGCGGGCCACGTCGAACTGCACATCCTTGGCGCGCCAGACCGCTTCGGCATTGGCCTTGGGGATCACGCCAAGGGTGGCCTGCGCGTCGCAGGCGTGGGCCTCGATTTCATACCAGATGCGGAACTTGGTCTCGGGCGACCAGATGGCGACCATTTCGGGGCGGGAATAACGCGGGATCATCGGGGCCTCCGGGGCTTGCAGGGTTGGGGGCGTGATAGCTGCGCGGGGGGGCTGGGGCAAGCCGCTCGTCCGCGCTGACGGGGCTCTTTGGCCGATCTGCGCGCTTGACGCGACTCGGTTTTCGCGCAATTAAATGAACATGCGTTCAATAACGAGCGCCACAGGATGACCGTCAGCGCGGGGAGGCGTCGATGTTTCTGGGCAGCATGAATTTCGATCTGGGCGAGGATGTGAACGCGCTGCGCGACATGGTGCACCGCTGGGCGCAAGAGCGGGTGAAGCCGATTGCCGCCGATGTGGACCGTTCGAACTGCTTCCCCGAGCCGCTTTGGCGCGAGATGGGGGATCTGGGGCTGCTGGGCATCACGGTTTCCGAAGACTATGGCGGTGCCGGGATGGGCTATCTGGCCCATGTGGTCGCCACCGAGGAAATCGCCCGCGCCAGCGCCAGCGTCAGCCTGTCTTATGGCGCGCATTCCAACCTTTGCGTGAACCAGTTGAAGATCAACGGCACCGAGGCGCAGAAACACAAATACCTGCCCGAACTGATTTCGGGCGCCAAGGTCGGTGCGCTTGCGATGAGCGAGACGGGCGCAGGCTCGGATGTGGTCGGGATGAAGCTGCGCGCCGAAAAACGCGACGGCTACTATCTGCTGAACGGTCACAAATACTGGATCACCAACGGCCCCGATGCCGATACGCTGGTGGTCTATGCCAAGACCGATCCCGAAGCGGGGGCCAAGGGCATCACCGCCTTCATCGTCGAGCGCGGCTTCAAGGGCTTCTCGACCTCGCCGCATTTCGACAAGCTGGGGATGCGCGGGTCGAACACCGGCGAACTGATCTTTGAAAACTGCGAAGTGCCCGACGAAAACGTGCTGGGCCAGGAAGGCCGCGGCGTGCGTGTGCTGATGTCGGGGCTGGATTATGAACGTGTGGTGCTGTCGGGCATCGGCACCGGCATCATGGCCGCCTGCCTTGACGAGATCATGCCTTATCTGCGCGACCGCCAGCAATTCGGCCAGCCGATCGGCAGCTTTCAACTGATGCAGGCCAAGATCGCCGACATGTATACCGCAATGAACTCGGCCCGCGCCTACACCTATGCTGTTGCACGGGCTTGTGATCGCGGCGAGGTGACGCGGGCCGACGCTGCCGCCTGCGTTCTTTATGCCAGCGAACAGGCGATGGTGCAGGCCCATCAGGCCGTGCAAGCCATGGGGGGCGCAGGGTTTTTGGCCGACAGCGTGGTCAGTCGGCTGTTCCGCGACGCGAAACTGATGGAGATCGGCGCAGGCACATCCGAAATCCGGCGGATGCTGGTGGGGCGTGAACTCATGAAGGCGATGGAGTAAGCAAAGATACATTCTTCACTCAACAAATGAGGTGTATCATGCGACTGGTCCCGATCATGGCGGCTCTTGCGCTGTGCGTTCCCGGTGTGGCCCTTGCCCAGCAGGCCGTGCCATTCACGCCCGAGGCGACCGAAACCTGCCTGAGCAATGCGCAGGGCGCCTCGGCCAAACGCGATTGCATCGGCGCTTCGGCGCAGGCCTGCCGCAAGGCGATGAAAGACCCCGCCAATACCGACATTGCCGCCTGCATGGGGGCCGAGGCGGAATACTGGACGCTGCGGATGAACACCGCCTACGATCAGATGATGGAAAAGGCCAAGCTGGCCGACGAGAAATTCGCGCAAAACGCCAAATCCAAGGCGATTCCGTTCAAACTGACCGAGGATCTGGAGCTGATGCAGACCGCCTGGGCCGACTGGCGCGAAAAACGCTGCTCGGTCGAGGCGATGATGCGCCGCGGCACGCCCTATACGATGACGGCGGCCTCGAACTGCACGATGAAACTGATTGGCGAACAGGCGCAGTTTCTGGAAAGCGCCGTGGCCTACTAGGCAAACCGTCCGGGCCGCGCGCCCTGCGCCGCCCGGACCCTTGGGGGGAGACAGGGGTGACACACAGACATGACCGGCCACTTGGCCCCACCCGTTCGCGGGAGGGGTGGGCATGAAGCTTCTCTCGCAGGTTCTCCCGAGTTCCGACGCCTTCCGCGCCAATCGCGCGGCGCATTTGGCGATGCTTGATCAGGTGGCCGAGGCTGCGGCCCATGCCGCCGCAGGGGGGGGTGAAAAGGCGCTGGCGCGCCATGTCGGGCGCGGCAAGATGGCGCCGCGCGACCGGGTGGCGGGGCTGCTCGATCCCGGTTCGCCCTACCTCGAAATCGGCGCCACCGCGGCGCATGGGCTGTATCACAATGCTGCCCCCTGCGCAGGTGTGATCGCCGGGATTGGCCGGGTGATGGGCCAAGAGGTGATGGTGGTGGCCAACGACGCCACCGTAAAGGGCGGCACCTATTACCCGATGACGGTGAAAAAACACCTGCGCGCGCAGGAAATCGCCGAGGACTGCGCGCTGCCCTGCATCTATCTGGTCGACTCGGGCGGCGCCAACCTGCCCAATCAGGACGAGGTCTTCCCCGACCGCGACCATTTCGGGCGCATCTTCTACAATCAGGCGCGGATGAGCGCAAAGGGCATTCCCCAGATCGCGGTGGTGATGGGGTCTTGCACCGCGGGCGGCGCCTATGTTCCCGCCATGTCGGATGTCACGATCATCGTGCGCGATCAGGGCACGATCTTCCTCGCCGGCCCCCCCTTGGTCAAGGCGGCGACGGGCGAGGTGGTCTCGGCCGAAGATCTGGGCGGCGGCGATGTGCATACCCGCCTGTCGGGCGTTGCCGACTATCTGGCCGAGGATGACGCGCATGCGCTGGCGCTGGCGCGCCGCGCAGTGGGCAACCTCAACCGCCGCAAGCCCGAAACCGTGGTCTGGGCCACACCCGAAGACCCCGCCTACGACCCCGACGAAATTCTCGGCGCGGTGCCCGCCGACCTGCGCACGCCCTACGATATCCGCGAGGTGATCGCGCGGGTGGTGGACGGATCATACTTCGACGAATTCAAACCGCGCTTTGGCGAAACGCTGGTGACGGGCTTTGCGCATGTGATGGGCTGCCCGGTGGGGATTGTCGCCAACAATGGCGTGCTGTTCTCCGAGGCTGCGGTCAAGGGCGCCCATTTCGTCGAACTGTGCAGCCAGCGTGGTATCCCGCTGGTGTTCTTGCAAAACATCACCGGTTTCATGGTCGGGCGGAAATACGAAAACGAAGGCATCGCGCGCCACGGCGCCAAGATGGTGACGGCGGTGGCCACCACCAATGTGCCGAAAATCACGATGCTGGTGGGCGGCAGCTTTGGCGCGGGCAATTACGGCATGGCAGGGCGGGCCTATTCGCCCCGGTTCCTCTGGACATGGCCCAATTCGCGCATCAGCGTTATGGGCGGCGAGCAGGCCTCGGGCGTGTTGGCCACCGTCAAACGCGAGGGGATCGAGCGCGCGGGCGGCCAGTGGACCGCCGAGGAAGAGGCCGAGTTCAAGCGCCCCACCATCGAGATGTTCGAGCGTCAGAGCCACCCGCTTTATGCCTCGGCCCGGCTTTGGGACGATGGCATCATCGACCCGCGCAAGACGCGCCAGGTGCTCGCGTTGTCGCTGTCGGCGGCCCTTTGCGCGCCGGTCGAACCGACGCGCTTCGGCCTGTTCCGGATGTAACTTTCTTGCCTCCGGCGGGGATATTTCTGCCAAGATGAAGGGGTCACTTCATCTTGGTGCAAATATCCCCGGGGGTGCGGGGGCAGGCAGCCCCCGCCGCGACGGCAGCCAGATGAGGGAAGACAGGAAATGTTCAGAAAGATCCTGATTGCCAACCGCGGCGAGATCGCCTGCCGCGTGATCGAAACGGCCCGACGGATGGGCGTGGCGACGGTGGCCGTCTATTCCGATGCCGACCGGGGCGCGCGTCATGTGGCGCTGGCCGACGAGGCGGTGCATATCGGCGGCCCGGCGCCTGCCGACAGCTATCTGCGCGGCGATGCGATCATTGCGGCGGCGCGTGCCACCGGCGCGCAGGCGATTCATCCGGGCTATGGCTTTCTGTCGGAGAACCCTGGTTTCGTCGATGCGGTGCAGGCGGCGGGGTTGGTGTTCATCGGGCCCTCGGGCGATGCGATCCGGGCGATGGGATTGAAGGACGCCGCCAAGCGCCTGATGGCCGAGGCGGGCGTTCCGGTGGTGCCCGGCTATCACGGCGACAATCAGGACGCCGAGCATCTGGCCGGCGCCGCCGACGCGGTCGGCTATCCAGTGCTGATCAAGGCGGTGGCGGGGGGCGGCGGCAAGGGGATGCGGCGGGTCGATCAGCCGCGCGATTTCGCCGCCGCGCTGGAAAGCGCGCAGGGCGAGGCGCGCACCGCCTTTGGCAACCCCGCCGTGCTGATCGAGAAATACGTCGAAAAGCCCCGCCACATCGAGGTGCAGGTGTTTGGCGATGGCAAGGCCGCGCTGCATCTGTTCGAGCGCGACTGCTCGCTGCAGCGCCGCCACCAGAAGGTGATCGAAGAGGCCCCGGCCCCCGGCATGACCCCCGAGATGCGCGCCGCCATGGGCCAGGCCGCGGTGCGCGCCGCCGAGGCGATCGGCTATTGCGGGGCCGGCACGGTGGAATTCATCGTTGACGCCAGTGACGGGCTGCGCCCCGACCGGTTCTGGTTCATGGAAATGAACACCCGCCTACAGGTCGAACATCCGGTGACCGAGGCGATCACCGGCGTCGATCTGGTCGAATGGCAGTTACGCGTCGCCTCGGGCGAGCCCTTGCCCTGCGCGCAGCAGGATCTGGCGATCCGTGGCCATGCCTTTGAGGCACGGCTTTATGCCGAGGATGTGCCCGCGGGCTTTCTGCCCGCCACGGGGCGGCTGGCGCATTTGCGCTTTTCCGAAGGGTTCCGGGCCGATACCGGGGTTCGGGCGGGCGATACGATCAGCCCGTGGTATGACCCGATGATCGCCAAGATCATCACCCATGGCCCCACCCGCGCCACGGCGCTGGGCCAGTTGGCCCGCGCGCTGGAGGAGACCGAGGTGGCGGGGTCGGTCACCAACCTGGCCTTTCTGAGCGCGCTGGCCCGTCATCCGGGCTTTGCCGCAGGCGATGTGGATACCGGGCTGATCGCCCGCGATCTGGAGGCGCTGGTGGCGCCGCCGGTGGCCTCACCTGCCGTGACCGCGCTTGCGGCGCTGGCCGCACTGGGGCTGGAGGCGGGGCAGGGGGCGGGCTTTACTCTGTGGGCACCGCTGCGCCGTGCGTCCCCGCTGGAGGGGGTGGCTGCGGTGGTGCTGGCCCATGCCCCCGGCCATGCCACGGTCGAACTGGACGGCCAGCCCCATGATTGCCGCCTGCACCCCGATGGCTGGTGGGTGGACGGGGCCAAGACCGGCGCGCGCCTTCTGCGCCATGGTGATCGGGTTACCGTGTTTGCGGGGGCGGCGTTCCAGTTTCGTGTGGTCGATCCGCTGGCGCGGCAGGTGCAGGTGGCGGGCGGCGGGCTGACGCTGGCGCCGATGCCGGGGGTGGTGAAGGCGGTATTCGTGGCGCCGGGGCAGGCGGTGGTGCTGGGCGACCGTCTGGCCGTGCTGGAGGCGATGAAGATGGAACACACGCTGACCGCCGCGCGCGGGGGCGTGGTGGCCGAGGTGCTGGTGCCCCCCGGCACACAGGTCGAGGCCGGGGCCGCGCTGATCCGGCTGGAGGACGAGCCATGATCCGGCTGCACCACGTTCCGCAGGCGCGCAGCTTTCGCATTCTGTGGCTGCTGGAAGAGCTTGGTCTGCCGTTCGAGGTGGCGGAACATTCGTTCTTCGACAAGTCGCTGCGCACCCCCGACTATCTGGCCCTGTCGCCCGCGGGCCGGGTGCCCGCGCTGGAAATCGACGGTCGGCGACTGTTTGAAAGCGGGGCGATCACGCAATATCTGTGCGAGCGTGAAGGCGCCCTGCTGGGTGCACCCGCCGAACGGGCCGACTGGCTGGAATGGCTGCATTTTGCCGAAACCATCGCGGTTCATGTGGCCAACCTGACCCAGCAGCATATCGTGCTGCGCGAGGACTGGATGCGCAGCCCCACGGTGATGCGGCTGGAGGCGGCGCGGCTGGCCAAGACGCTGGAGGTGGTCGAACGCGGCCTGGCGGGGGACCATCTTCTGCCCTCGGGGTTTTCCGCGGTGGATATCGCGGTGAGCTATGGGGCGATGATCGGGCAGCGGTTCGTATCGCTCGATCCGCTGCCGGGGCTGCGCGACTGGCTGGCGCGGCTGTCTGATCGCCCCGCATTTGCCCGCGCAGTGGTGCGTGACGGGGTGGCACAGATCTATACCCGCGACTTCTACCCCGCGCCGGAGGGATGAGATGGCCGAATTCGTCGAAATCTTTGAAATGGCCCCGCGCGACGGCTTGCAGAACGAAAAGCGGCTGATCCCGACGGCGGACAAGATCGCGCTGGTCGATTGCCTGAGCCGCGCGGGGTTCCGGCGGATCGAGGTGACGAGTTTTGTTTCGCCAAAGTGGGTGCCGCAGATGGCCGATGCCGCCGAGGTGCTGGCAGGCATCGCCCGCGCGCCCAGTGTGCGGTATGCCGCGCTGACGCCGAACCTGAAGGGCTATCAGGCTGCCCGCGCCGCCGGTGCCGATGAGGTGGCGATCTTTGCCTCGGCCAGCGAAGGTTTCAGCAGGGCGAACCTGAATTGTTCGATCAACGAGAGCATCGAGCGGTTTTTGCCGATCATCGAGGCTGCAAGGCTCGATCAGGTAAGGGTGCGTGGCTATGTTTCTGTGGTTACCGATTGCCCCTTTGACGGCGCGGTGGCGCCGGGGGCGGTGGCGCGCGTGGTGGCCGCGCTGCGCGATCTGGGCTGCTACGAGGTCAGCCTTGGCGATACGATCGGGCAGGGCAGGCCCGAAACGATCACCGCGATGCTGCGCGCGGTGCTGGACGAGATGCCCGCGCAAAGCCTTGCTGGCCATTACCATGACACGGCGGGCCGGGCGCTGGACAATATCGAAGCCTCGCTGGCGCTGGGCCTGAGAGTGTTTGATGCGGCGGTGGGGGGCTTGGGTGGGTGCCCCTATGCGCCGGGCGCCGCGGGCAATGTGGCGACCGAGGCGGTGGACGCGCGGCTGCGCGCGCTGGGCTATGACACCGGCCTTAAGGCAGCGGTTCTGGCCGAGGCGGCGGCGCTGGCACGGGGGATGAGGGGATGATGTTTCAGACGATCACGGCAGATATCGACGCGCGCGGCGTGGCGCGGCTGACGCTGAACCGGCCTGAAAAGCACAATGCGCTGAATGCCGCGATGATCGCGGAGCTGACACGGGCCGCGCAGGCGCTGGGTGCAGATCCCGCGGTGCGGGTGGTGATCTTGCAAGCCGCGGGAGAGAGTTTCTGTGCCGGCGGCGATCTGGGCTGGATGCGCGATCAGATGGCCGCCGACGGTCCCACCCGCGCGGTCGAGGCCACCAAGCTGGCGCTGATGCTGAACGCGCTGAACATCTGTCCCAAGCCGGTGATCGGGCGCATCCACGGCAATGCCTTTGGCGGCGGGGTGGGGATGATGGCGGTCTGTGATGTGGCCATCGGCGCCACGCCAGCACGTTTCGGGCTGACGGAAACCCGGCTGGGGCTGATCCCCGCCACCATCGGCCCCTATGTTCTGGCGCGGATGGGAGAGGCGCTGGCGCGGCGGGTGTTCATGTCGGCGCGGCTGTTCGGGGCCGACGAGGCGGTGCGATTGCAACTGCTGGCCCGCGCCGTGGAGGTCGCCGATCTTGACGCGGCGATCGAGGCGGAAGTCGCCCCCTATCTGGCCTGCGCGCCGGGGGCCGTAGCCGAGGCCAAGGCGCTGGCCCGCCGTCTCGGTCCGCCCATTGACCAAGGCGTGATCGAGGCGACCATCGCCGCGCTGGTGGCCCGCTGGGAAAGCCCCGAGGCGGCCGAAGGGATCGCGGCCTTTTTCGACCGGCGCAAGCCCGGCTGGGCGCGATAAGGCGGTTACCGAGGGAGAGATTCGCGCGGCGCTTCGTTCCGGGGGGCGCCTTGGCCCCGCGCTGCCCCGAAAACCGGAGAGGCCCCTGCGTCATCTTGTGCACAATCGTATACATTTTGTCGCGACACCCCCGGAAACGAGGGTTTTCGTCCCTGCCTTCGGTTGACCGGAGAATGGTGCATCGTTAAATCACATTCATCCGGCCCGTTGTGGACGGATCGCTCAGGGGAGGGGGCAGCCGATGGACGAGATGTTGCGAGAGTATCTTCCGATCCTCATCTTCCTTGCGCTGGCAACCGGGCTTGCGCTGATCCTGATCCTTGCCGCCGCGCTGATCGCGGTGCGCAACCCCGACCCAGAAAAGGTTTCGGCCTACGAATGCGGCTTCAACGCCTTTGACGACGCGCGGATGAAATTCGACGTGCGCTTTTACCTCGTGTCGATCCTGTTCATCATCTTTGACCTTGAGGTGGCCTTCCTGTTCCCCTGGGCTGTCGCCTTTGGCAGCCTGTCGGATGTGGCCTTCTGGTCGATGATGGTGTTTCTGGGCGTGCTGACCGTGGGCTTTGCCTATGAGTGGAAGAAGGGGGCGCTGGAATGGGCGTGATGACCGGAGCCAATACCGCCGGCCCTGACCGCGAGGTAGCCACAGTCGCGCTGAATGCCGAGTTGCAGGACAAGGGTTTTCTGCTGACCTCGGTCGAGGATGTGATCAACTGGGCGCGCAACGGCAGCCTGCACTGGATGACCTTTGGTCTGGCCTGCTGCGCGGTCGAGATGATGCATACTTCGATGCCGCGCTATGACCTGGAACGCTTTGGCACCGCGCCGCGCGCCAGCCCGCGCCAGTCTGACCTGATGATCGTGGCGGGCACGCTGACCAACAAGATGGCGCCCGCACTTCGCAAGGTCTATGACCAGATGCCCGAGCCGCGCTATGTGATCAGCATGGGGTCTTGTGCGAATGGCGGCGGCTATTATCACTACAGCTATTCGGTGGTGCGCGGCTGCGACCGGGTCGTTCCGGTCGATATCTATGTGCCGGGTTGCCCACCCACGGCCGAGGCGCTGCTGTATGGCATCCTGCAGTTGCAGCGGAAAATCCGCCGCACCGGCACGCTGACGCGCTGAGGAGTGAACGCCATGCCCGAATCCCTGCGCGAACTTGCGGCTCATATCGAAGTGCGGCGCCCCGGCGACGTGCTGGCCACCGAGGTGGCCTTTGGCGAATTGACGGTAACGGTGACGCCTTCGGGCCTTGTCGATTTCGTCGAATTTCTGCGCACCGATGCGACCTGCCGGTTCTCTTCGCTGGTGGATATCACCGCGGTTGACTGGCCGCAGCGCCCGGCGCGGTTCGACGTGGTCTATCATTTCCTGTCGATGTATCAGAACCATCGTATCCGGGTTAAGGCTGCGGTGCGCGATGATGAGTTGGTGCCCTCGATCACCTCGGTTCACCCGTCGGCCAACTGGTTCGAACGCGAAGTGTTCGACATGTTCGGCATCCTGTTTTCAGGCCACCCCGATCTGCGCCGCATCCTGACGGATTACGGCTTTCGCGGTTATCCGCTGCGCAAGGATTTTCCCACCACGGGCCATGTCGAACTGCGCTATGATGAGGCCGAAAAGCGCTGCGTCTACGAACCCGTCAAACTGGTGCAGGACTATCGTCAGTTCGACTTCCTCAGCCCCTGGGAGGGGGCGCATGGCCAGTTGCCCGGCGATGAAAAGAAAGCCTGAGCCCGTTCGGGCGGCCCGCCGCCCGGACAAGCACGGAATGAAGGTGAAATGATGGACGCCAGCTTTGACGACATGCTGACGGGCGAGCAGCAGATCAGGAATTTCAACATCAACTTCGGCCCGCAGCACCCCGCGGCGCACGGGGTGCTTCGTCTGGTGCTGGAGCTTGACGGCGAGATCGTGGAGCGTTGCGATCCGCATATCGGCCTTCTGCACCGCGGCACCGAAAAGCTGATGGAAAGCCGCACCTATCTGCAGAATCTGCCCTATTTTGACCGGCTCGATTACGTTGCCCCGATGAACCAGGAGCATGCCTGGTGTCTTGCTATCGAAAAGTTGACCGGCGTCGAAGTGCCGCGCCGCGCAAGTCTCATCCGTGTGCTTTACTCCGAGATTGGGCGTATCCTGAGCCATCTGCTGAACGTGACGACGCAGGCGATGGATGTGGGTGCGTTGACGCCTCCGCTTTGGGGGTTTGAGGAACGTGAAAAGCTGATGGTGTTTTACGAACGCGCATGTGGGGCCAGGCTGCACGCCGCCTACTTCCGCCCCGGCGGGGTCCATCAGGATCTTCCGCCTGCGCTGCTTGATGACATCGAAGCCTGGGCCGAGGCCTTCCCCAAGGTGCTTGATGATATCGACGGCCTGCTGACGGAAAACCGCATCTTCAAGCAGCGCAACGTCGATATCGGCGTGATCACCGAAGACGAGATCCTGCAATGGGGCTATTCGGGGGTGATGGTGCGCGGTTCGGGCCCTGCGTGGGATCTGCGCCGCAGCCAGCCCTATGAATGCTATGACGAATTCGACTTTCAGATACCGGTGGGCAAGAACGGCGACTGCTACGATCGTTATCTGTGCCGGATGGAGGAGATGCGGCAATCGACCCGCATCATTCAGCAGGCGATTGCCAAGCTGCGCGTGGCCACCGGCGATGTTTTGGCGCGCGGCAAGCTGACGCCGCCGAAACGGGCCGAGATGAAGCGCGACATGGAGGCGCTGATCCACCACTTCAAACTTTATACCGAGGGCTTCCACGTTCCCGCTGGCGAGGTTTACGCCGCGGTCGAGGCGCCCAAGGGTGAATTTGGCGTCTATCTGGTGTCGGATGGCACCAACAAGCCCTATCGCGCCAAGATACGGGCGCCCGGATATCTGCATCTGCAATCCATGGACCATGTGGCCCGCGGCCACCAACTGGCCGATGTGGCCGCCATCATCGGTACGATGGATGTCGTTTTCGGGGAGATCGACCGCTGATGCTGCGCCGCCTTCACCATGATCAGCCTGAAAGCTTTGTCTTTACCCCGGCCAACGAGGCATGGGCCCGCGCGCAGATCACCAAATACCCCGAGGGTCGTCAGGCCAGCGCGATCATTCCGCTGTTGTGGCGCGCGCAGGAACAGGAAGGCTGGCTGACCCGCCCGGCTATTGAACATGTCGCTGACATGCTGGGGATGCCCTATATCCGCGCGCTTGAAGTGGCGACCTTCTACTTCATGTTCCAGTTGCAGCCGGTCGGCTCAGTCGCGCATGTGCAGGTCTGCGGCACCACCTCGTGCCTTGTCTGCGGCGCCGAGGATCTGATCGGCGTTTGCAAGTCGAAGATCGCCAACAGCGCCCATACGCTGTCGGCAGATGGCAAATTCAGCTGGGAAGAGGTCGAATGCCTTGGCGCCTGCTCGAATGCGCCGATGGCGCAGATCGGCAAGGATTACTATGAGGATCTGACGGCCGAAAGCCTTGCGCATATTCTGGACGAACTGGCGGCGGGCCGTGTGCCGCAGCCTGGTTCGCAGAAAGGCCGCTATGCCGCCGAGCCTGCCTCGGGTCTGACCAGCCTTGCCGATTATGCGGCGGGGCGGGCCAAATATAATGCAAGCGTGGAACTGGCGATGGCGCTGGGCGATACCGTCAAGCGGATCGACGGCAGCGAAGCCCCGGTTCTGACACCCTGGCTGGGCGGCACTGCCCGGTCTGCTCCCCCATCGCAGGGTCAACCTGCGCAGGCCGAGGCCCCTGCGGCCGCGGCGAAAACCGCGGCGACCGAGCGATTGGTCGAGGCCCCCGCTGGGTATCTCTCCCGACCCGAACCGCTGGCCGCTGCGCGCGGCGGCGTTGCGGATGATCTCAAGAAGATCAAGGGCGTCGGGCCCGCACTCGAGGTGTTGCTCAACAGCCTCGGCATCTTCCACTTCGATCAGGTGGCCTCGTGGACCGGGGCTGAACTTGCCTGGATCGATGACAATCTTGAGGGCTTCAAGGGCCGCGCCAGTCGCGACGACTGGGTGGCGCAGGCGAAACTTCTCGCTTCGGGTGGTGAAACCGAATTCTCGAAGCGGGTCGACAAGGGCGATGTCTATTGAGCTAACTCTGATGGAGGACTAGTCGATGACGAAAGAATGGCACGATATGGACGGCACGACGCGCAATTGGATGATTGCGATCGGCGTGGGCGTTGCGACGATGGTGCTGACGGTGGGTCTCGGGGACAAGTCGCCGACGGCTGGCGTGACGGCCGGGCTGGTGGCGATCGTGTTTTTCGGGTTTTTCCTCGAATGGGCGTTTGGCGGCAAGGATGCCAATACCCAGATGCAAAATCTGATGGCGGCTCTGACGCCGACCAAACTGCCGACCAACGAAGAAGTGGTTGGTGGCCAGCCCCAGTTTGACGTGAAAGCGCTGAAACTGGACGGTCTGATTGATTGGCTGACCCCGAAAAAACTGATCTCGAACGACGATCTGGCGAAGGTGACTGGCGTCCGTCTGGACGACATGTCGCTGGAAAAAGTCGGCATGGCCGGGATCGTTCAGACGGCGGCTGGTGAGAAGCCTGCGGCGAAACCCGCCGTTGTGGCTGAAAAACCGGCGGTGAAGGCGAAAGCCAAAACCGAAGGCTAAGCGAAGAAAGCTCGCAAGAGCTGTCTCCCGCTCACATCAGGGGGCTGGCGATCCAGGGTAGGTTGGCAACTTTCGGTTGCCTTCGGATCGCCGCGGCCCCGTGAGAGGGAGGGTGTCTGTCCGGGTGCAGGGATGGGACGGCTTTTCAAGCCGGTCTTTCCGTTCGCCCGCCCTTTGGGCGGCGCCAGTTTGGGTGCCGTTCACCGTGCCAGAAATTCTGGTGCAAGGTCAGGAAAATGAGGAAGAGCGCATGCTGAAAGACCAGGACCGAATTTTCACCAACCTTTACGGGATGCATGATCGCAGCCTTGCGGGCGCGCGCAAGCGTGGTCATTGGGACGGGACGGCGGGCTTTCTGGCGCAGGGCCGCGACTGGCTGGTGGAACAGGTCAAGGCCTCGGGCCTGCGGGGCCGGGGCGGAGCGGGCTTTCCGACCGGCTTGAAATGGTCATTCATGCCCAAGCAGTCTGATGGTCGGCCCTGTTATCTGGTCATCAATGCCGACGAATCCGAACCCGGCACCTGCAAAGACCGCGAAATCATGCGCCACGATCCGCACACGCTGATCGAGGGCGCGCTGATCGCCGCTTTTGCGATGGGGGCGAATGCGGCCTACATCTATATCCGTGGCGAATACATCCGTGAACGCGAGGCGCTTCAGGCCGCCATCGACGAGGCCTATGACGCGGGCCTGATCGGCAAGAACGCCTGCAAGTCGGGTTATGACTTTGACCTGTATCTGCACCATGGCGCCGGCGCCTATATCTGCGGCGAGGAAACTGCGCTGCTGGAAAGCCTTGAGGGCAAGAAGGGCATGCCGCGGATGAAGCCGCCGTTCCCCGCCGGATCGGGGCTTTACGGCTGCCCGACCACGGTAAACAATGTGGAATCCATCGCTGTCGTGCCTACCATCCTGCGCCGCGGCGCAAGCTGGTTTGCGGGCATCGGTCGCCCGAACAATGCGGGGACCAAGCTGTTTGCGATCTCGGGCCACGTCAACAACCCCTGCGTCGTCGAAGAGGCAATGTCGATCCCGCTGCGCGAACTGCTGGAGCGTCACTGTGGCGGGGTGCGCGGCGGCTGGGGCAACCTCAAGGCGGTGATCCCCGGCGGGTCGTCGGTGCCGATGCTGAACGCGGCCCAATGCGACGAGGCGCTGATGGATTTCGACTGGCTGCGCGAGCAGCGCAGTGGCCTTGGCACCGCTGCGGTGATCGTGATGGATCAGTCTACCGACATCATCAAGGCGATCTGGCGGCTGTCGAAATTCTACAAGCACGAAAGTTGCGGCCAGTGCACGCCCTGCCGCGAGGGCACCGGCTGGATGATGCGCATCATGGACCGTCTGGTTCGCGGCGAGGCCGAAATCGAGGAAATCGACATGCTGATGAGCGTGACGAAGCAGGTCGAGGGCCACACGATCTGCGCCCTTGGCGACGCGGCGGCCTGGCCCATTCAGGGCCTGATCCGGCAGTTCCGGGACGAGATCGAAGACCGCATCAAGGCCCGCAAGACGGGTCGCACAGGTGCGATGGCGGCGGAGTAAGCGATGACCAACCTGCGTAAACTCATCATCGACGGGCATGAGGTCGAGGTCGATCCGGCGCTGACCATCATTCAGGCCTGCGAACAGGCGGGCATCGAGGTGCCGCGGTTTTGCTATCACGAACGTCTGACCATCGCGGGCAACTGCCGGATGTGCCTTGTCGAGGTGGTGGGCGGCCCGCCGAAACCCACTGCGTCCTGCGCAATGCAGGTCAAAGACCTGCGCCCCGGCCCGAACGGCGAGCCCCCGGTGGTCAAGACCAACAGCCCCATGGTGCGCAAGGCGCGCGAGGGGGTGATGGAGTTCCTGCTGATCAACCACCCGCTGGATTGCCCGATCTGCGATCAGGGCGGCGAATGCGATCTGCAAGATCAGGCCATGGCTTACGGGGTGGACTTCAGCCGCTACCGCGAGGCCAAGCGTGCCAGCGAAGACCTTGATCTGGGCCCGCTGGTGGCCACCACGATGACGCGCTGCATTTCCTGCACCCGCTGCGTGCGCTTTACCACCGAGGTGGCGGGCATCACCCAGATGGGCCAGACCGGCCGGGGCGAGGATGCCGAGATCACCTCGTATCTGGGCATGACGCTGGAATCGAACCTGCAAGGAAACATCATCGACCTGTGCCCTGTGGGCGCGCTGACATCGAAACCCTATGCCTTCACCGCCCGCCCGTGGGAGCTGACCAAGACCGAAACCATCGACGTGATGGACGGGTTGGGCGCCAATATCCGCGTCGATACCAAGGGCCGCGAAGTAATGCGCATTTTGCCGCGCAACCATGACGGCGTGAACGAGGAGTGGATTTCCGACAAGACCCGCTTTGTCTGGGACGGTCTGCGCCGGCAACGGCTGGATGTGCCCTATATCCGCGAAAACGGCCGTCTGCGGAAGGCCGGCTGGCCCGAGGCGCTTGCCGCCGCCGCCCGCGCGATGACCGGCAAGAAGGTGCTGGGGCTGGTGGGCGATCTGGCCCCGGTCGAGGCGGCCTTTGCGTTGAGGCAACTGATCGAGGGGCTGGGTGGCACGGTCGAATGCCGCACTGACGGCGCACGGTTGCCGATCGGGAACCGGTCGGCCTATGTCGGCACCGCCCGGATCGAGGAGATCGACACCGCAGGTGACATCTGGCTGATCGGAACCAACCCGCGCGAGGAAAGCCCGGTGCTGAACGCGCGCATCCGCAAGGCTTGGGCTGCGGGCGCCGATGTCACGCTGATCGGGCAGGCTGCCGATCTGACCTATGACTATCGCCATCTTGGCACCGACCGCGCCGCCTTGGTTGCCGCTGCCGCCGCCGCCGGTGCCGCGGGTAAGCCTGCGCTGGTGATCGTGGGGCAGGGCGCGCTGAACGAGGCCGATGGCGAGGCGGTTCTGGCCCATGCGATGGCGCTGACCAAGGCGTTGGGCGGCAAGATGCTGGTGTTGCACACCGCCGCCGCCCGCGTTGGCGCGATGGATGTGGGCGCCGTAACCGAGGGCGGGCTGCTGGCTGCGGTTGAGGGTGTGGAGGTGATCTACAACCTCGGCGCCGACGAGGTGGAGATCGCGCCCGCCGCCGAGGGCGGGCCGTTCGTGATCTATCAGGGCAGCCACGGCGACCGGGGCGCGAACCGCGCCGATGTGATCCTGCCCGCCGCGGCCTACACCGAGGAAAACGCGCTGTTCGTGAACACCGAGGGCCGGCCGCAGCTTGCCTTCCGCGCGGGTTTTGCCCCTGGCGAGGCCAATGAAAACTGGGCGATCCTGCGCGCGCTGTCGGCCGACCTGGGACGCATCCAGCCGTGGAACGATCTGGCCGGTCTACGCCGGGCGCTGGTGGCGGCGCATCCGCATCTGGGCGCGGTCGATACGGTGGCCGACAACGGCTGGCATCCGCTGCCGCTGCGTGACCCCGGCCGGGCCGATTTCCGCCCGGCGATCCGCGATTTCTATCTGACCAACCCGATCGCGCGCGCCTCGACCCTGATGGCCGAATTGTCGGCGCAGGCGCGGGCGCGGGCTGTGCGACCGATGGCTGCGGAATGACGATGGCGGCTCCGGGCACCTTCGCGCGTCTTGCGCCGGGTCTTCTGGCCGGGTTGGCGGCCTGTTCGGCGCAGGGGGCCGCAGGCCCGGCGGCGCCCGGCTGGCACGGCGCCAAGGCCGAGATGCTGGCCGATGACCTGATGGTCGTGCGCGCCGGGGCGGCCGGGGGGGCGCAGGTGGCGACCGATTACGCCACCTGTGCCGCCGCGCAGGCGGCACAGGCGCGCGGGCAGGGCTATCTGCGCCACCTGCGCACCAATATTGACGAACGGGGCGGCGTCTGGCGGGCCGATGCGGCCTATCTGGTTTCGCCCGAACCGCCGCGGGGCCTTCGGGTCATCGCGGCAGAGGCGGCGCTGGCCGATTGCGCGGCCCGCAGCATACCGACGGTCTGAGGAACAGGATAAATGGCAGAATTTCTCATCACCCCACTGGGAACCTTCCTTCTGATCGCGGTTCAGGGGCTGGGCGTGATCGCCTTCGTGATGATCTCGCTGCTGTTTCTGGTGTATGGCGACCGCAAGATCTGGGCGGCGGTGCAGATGCGCAAAGGCCCCAACGTGGTGGGCGCATTTGGCCTGCTGCAAACCGTGGCCGACGCGCTGAAATATGTGGTCAAGGAAATCGTCGTGCCTGCCGGGTCCGACAAGTTCGTGTTCTTCCTTGCACCGATGTTGTCGATGGTGCTGGCGATCCTTGCCTGGGCGGTGATTCCGTTCAACGAAACCTGGGTTCTGGCCGATATCAACGTGGCGATCCTGTTCGTCTTTGCCGTCTCCAGCCTTGAGGTTTACGGCGTGATCATGGGCGGCTGGGCCTCGAACTCCAAATATCCGTTTCTGGGCAGCCTGCGGTCGGCTGCGCAGATGATTTCCTACGAGGTGTCGCTGGGGCTGATCATCGTGGGCATCATCCTGTCGACTGGCAGCATGAATTTTGGCGATATCGTTGCGGCGCAGGATGGAAATCTGGGGCTGTTCAACTGGTATTGGCTGCCGCATCTGCCAATGGTGGTGCTGTTCTTCATCTCGGCGCTGGCCGAAACCAACCGCCCGCCGTTCGACCTGCCCGAGGCAGAGTCGGAACTGGTGGCGGGGTTCATGGTCGAATATTCCTCCACGCCCTACCTGCTGTTCATGGCGGGTGAATATATCGCCATTTTCCTGATGTGCGCGCTGATGAGCCTGCTGTTCTTTGGCGGCTGGCTGTCGCCTATTCCCGGCCTGCCCGATGGCGCGCTGTGGATGGTGGCGAAGATGAGCGTGATGTTCTTCATGTTCGCCATGGTGAAGGCGATCGTGCCGCGCTACCGCTATGACCAGTTGATGCGGATCGGCTGGAAGGTGTTCCTGCCGCTGTCGCTGGGTTGGGTCGTGCTGGTGGCGTTTCTGGCGAAATTCGAAATTCTCGGCGGCTTTTGGGCGCGCTGGCCGGTTGCAGGCTGAGGGAGGGGCGCATGGCACTCGATTACACCCGCGCGGCGAAGTATTTTCTGCTGGTTGACTTCATCAAGGGCTTCCAGTTGGGGATGAAGTATTTCTTCGCCCCCAAGGCCACGCTGAACTACCCGCATGAAAAAGGCCCGCTGTCGCCCCGGTTCCGGGGCGAGCATGCGCTGCGCCGCTATCCCAATGGCGAGGAACGCTGCATCGCCTGCAAACTGTGCGAGGCGGTCTGCCCGGCGCAGGCCATCACCATCGACGCCGAACCGCGCGAGGACGGTTCGCGCCGCACCACGCGCTATGACATCGACATGACCAAATGCATCTACTGCGGCTTCTGCCAGGAGGCTTGCCCCGTCGATGCCATCGTCGAAGGCCCGAACTTTGAATATGCGACCGAAACCCGCGAGGAGCTGTTCTACGACAAGGCCAAGCTTCTGGACAACGGCGCCCGCTGGGAAGCCGAGATCGCCCGCAACCTCGAGATGGACGCGCCCTACAGATGACCGAAGAATTTACCAAGCTGTTCAAGGCGATGATGGAGCAGGGCCAGGAAATGGCCCGCGCCTTCAACCCCGCGCTGGAAACCTTCAACCCCAAGGCTTTCGAGAAATTCTTTCCCACCATGTCCAAGGACATGATGGAGATGTGGTTCGGCAAGACCTTCAACCGTGAGGGGCTGGATGCGAAAACCCGGCTGCTCGTAACGCTGGCGGCGCTGGTGGTGCTGGGTGCGCAGGCCGAGCCGCAACTGCGGCTGACGATCCGTCACGCGCTGGAAGCAGGCGCCACCCAGCGCGAAATCGCGGAAGTCATCTTTCAGATGAGCATGTTCGGCGGCGTGCCCGCCATGACCAAGGCGCTGGAGATCTCTCAGGGCGTCTTTGGCGAAATGGAGGGCAAGGCATGACGGCATTTGCATTCACCTTTTACCTCTTCGGGGTGACGGCGGTGATTGCCGGGCTGATGGTGGTTCTGGCGCGCAACCCGGTGCATTCGGTGTTGTGGCTGATCCTGGCCTTCATTTCCTCGGCGGGGCTGTTCGTGCTGATGGGGGCCGAATTCGTCGCGATGCTGCTGATGATCGTCTATGTCGGGGCGGTGGCGGTGCTGTTCCTGTTCGTGGTGATGATGCTCGACATCGACTTTGCCGAGTTGAAAGAGGATCTGCTGCGCCACAAGCTGCTGGGCTTTCTGATCGGCGGGGTGATCCTGGGGCAGTTGGGCTTTGGCTTTGCCACCTGGCGCACCGCCGATGCGGCGGGCGGGCTGCGGATGGCCCCGATCGAGCCGGGCGTCACCAACACCCATGCGCTGGGGATGCTGCTTTATGACAAGTATCTGCTGCTGTTTCAGGTCTCGGGGCTGGTGCTGCTGGTGGCGATGATCGGGGCGATCTTGCTGACGATACGGCACCGGCGGGATGTCAAGCGGCAGGATGTGCTGGCGCAGATGTATCGCGATCCGGCGCAGGCGATGGAACTGAAGGATGTGAAGCCGGGGCAGGGCCTGTGACAGGCCCGCACCGTGACGGCCCGGTCAGGGGGACCGGGGCAGGGACCGAAGCGAAGATGACGGGGAAACGCCCGGAGGGACGGACATGATCGGATTGACACATTACCTCGGCGTGGCCGCCGCGCTTTTCGTGACGGGCATCTTCGGCATCTTCGTGAACCGCAAGAACGTCATCGTCATTTTGATGTCGATCGAATTGATGCTGCTGGCCGTCAATATCAACCTCGTGGCGTTTTCGGCGCATCTGGGTGATCTTGTCGGGCAGGTGTTCACCATGTTCGTGCTGACGGTCGCCGCCGCCGAAGCCGCCATCGGGCTGGCGATCCTCGTCGTGTTCTACCGCGCCCGCGGCAGTATCGACGTGGAAAAAGTCAACGTGATGAAGGGGTAAGGGCAAATGGAACAAATCATTCTCCTTGCCCCTCTGCTGGGGGCCGTGATCGGTGGCTTTGGCTGGCGCGTGATCGGTGAAAAGGGCGCCATGGGCGTGACCACGGGGCTTTTGTTCCTGTCGTGCCTGTTGTCGTGGATCGTGTTTCTGGGCCATGACGGTGTGACCGAACAGATCCCGCTGTTCGACTTCATCCGCTCGGGCAGCCTTGAGGCGAGCTGGGCGATCCGGGTTGACCGGCTGACGGCGATCATGCTGATCGTGGTCACCACGGTGTCGGCCTTTGTGCATCTTTATAGCTACGGCTACATGGCGCATGATGACAATTGGGGCCATTCCGAGGCCTACAAGGCGCGGTTTTTTGCCTATCTGTCGTTCTTTACCTTTGCCATGCTTGCGCTGGTCACCGCCGACAACCTTGTGCAGTTGTTCTTCGGCTGGGAAGGGGTGGGTGTCGCCTCGTATCTGCTGATCGGGTTCTATTACAAGAAAGCCTCGGCCAATGCCGCGGCGATCAAGGCCTTTATCGTGAACCGGGTGGGAGATTTCGGCTTCCTGCTGGGCATCGGTGCACTGTTCTTCCTGGTGGATTCGATCCGCATGGATGACATCTTTGCCGCCGCCCCGTCGCTTGCCGAAACGCAGCTTTCGTTCCTCGGCGGCAGTTGGAGTGCCGCCAATGTGGTCGGCGTTCTGCTGTTCATCGGCGCGATGGGCAAATCGGCGCAACTGTTCTTGCACACCTGGCTGCCCGATGCGATGGAAGGCCCGACGCCGGTTTCGGCGCTGATCCATGCCGCAACCATGGTGACGGCTGGGGTGTTTCTGGTCTGCCGCATGTCGCCGGTGTTCGAATACGCCCCCGACGCCAAGATGATGATCGTCTATGTCGGCGCGGCGACGGCATTTTTCGCCGCCACCGTTGGCCTTGTGCAAAACGACATCAAGCGCGTGATCGCCTATTCGACCTGCTCGCAACTGGGTTACATGTTCGTGGCGGCGGGCGTGGGCGTCTATTCGGTGGCGATGTTCCACCTGCTGACCCACGCGTTTTTCAAGGCGATGCTGTTTCTGGCGGCGGGCTCGGTCATTCATGCGATGCACCACGAACAGGACATGCGCCGCTACGGCGGGCTGAAAGACAAGATCCCGTTGACCTTCTATGCGATGCTGATCGGCACGCTGGCGATCACCGGCGTGGGCATTCCGTTGACCCATATCGGCTTTGCGGGCTTCCTGTCGAAGGATGCTATCATCGAAAGCGCCTGGGCGGGCGGGCCTGCCTTTGCCTTCTGGGCGCTCGTGGTTGCTGCGGCCTTTACCGCCTTTTATTCCTGGCGGCTGATGTTCATGACCTTCTGGGGCAAGCCGCGGGGCGATCATCACGCGCATGACCACGCCCATGAAAGCCCGCTGTCAATGCTGGTGCCGCTGGGCGCGCTGGCGATCGGTGCGGTGTTCTCGGGCATGGTCTGGTATGGCAGTTTCTTTGGCGACCATGACAAGGTTGCGCGCTTCTTCGGGATGCCGGTTCACGCAACCGCCGCCGAGGGGCATTCCGAGGCAACCGCCGAGGCCGGGCACAGCCCGAGCGCGATGGCGCAAGAGCGCGCCGACCTGATTGCGGAAGACGCCGCCTCTGCCATCCCGGCCCCTGCCGCCCCGCAAGGCGCGATCTTCATTGCCGCCGACAATCATGTGATGGACGATGCCCACCACGCCCCGCAATGGGTCAAGGCGGCGCCGTTCCTTGCGATGCTGTCGGGGCTGTCGGTGGCGGTGCTGTTCTACATCCTGATGCCGCAACTGCCCGGGCAACTGGCCCGCGCGCTGCCGTGGCTTTACCAGTTCCTGCTCAACAAATGGTATTTCGACGAAATCTATGAGGTCGTCTTTGTCCGCCCGGCGCGTGCGATTGGCCGCGGTCTGTGGAAGGTGGGCGATGGCGGTGCGATCGACGGGCTGATCAACGGCATCGCGCTGGGTGTGATCCCGTGGTTGACGCGGTTCGCCGGGCGGGTCCAGTCGGGCTATCTCTATCACTATGCCTTTGCGATGGTCGTGGGCATCGTCGCGCTGATGCTCTGGGTCGTGCTGCAGGGGGGCGCGCAGTAATGGATAACCTGCTTTCCATCGTCACCTTCCTGCCGCTGGTTGCGGCTCTGATTCTGGCCGTGTTCCTGCGTGGCGACGATCCGGCGGCGCAGCGCAACGCCAAGCGTCTGGCGCTGACCGCGACCTCGGCCACCTTCCTTGTGTCGCTGTTCATCCTGACCGGGTTCGACCCTGCCGACACCGGCTTTCAGTTTGTCGAAGAGGGCAAGTGGATCCTTGGCCTGAACTACAAGCTGGGGGTTGACGGGATCTCGGTCCTGTTCGTGATGCTGACGACCTTCATCATGCCCTTGACGATCTATGCCTGCTGGGGCGTCACGACGCGGGTCAAGGAATACATGATCGCCTTCCTCGTGCTGGAAACGCTGATGCTGGGCGTTTTCGTGGCGCTGGATCTGGTGCTGTTCTACCTGTTCTTCGAGGGTGGCCTGATCCCGATGTTCCTGATCATCGGCATCTGGGGTGGCAAGGAGCGCATCTACGCCAGCTTCAAGTTCTTTCTCTACACCTTCCTCGGCTCGGTGCTGATGCTGGTTGCGATGATCGCGATGTATATGGATGCGGGCACCACCGATATCGCGGTGCTTCTGGGCCATCAGTTCGGGTCGGAAACGATGCGGTTTGGCGGCCTTACGCTGCTGGGCGGGATGCAGTCGCTGCTGTTCCTGGCCTTCCTTGCCTCGTTCGCGGTCAAGATGCCGATGTGGCCGGTTCACACCTGGCTGCCCGATGCACACGTTCAGGCGCCCACCGCGGGTTCGGTCGTGCTGGCGGCGATCATGCTGAAGATGGGTGGCTACGGCTTCCTGCGGTTTTCGTTGCCAATGTTCCCGGTTGCCTCTGACATTTGGGCGCCGCTGATCTGGGGCATGAGCGCGATTGCCATCATCTACACCTCGCTGGTGGCGCTGGCGCAGACCGACATGAAAAAGCTGATCGCCTATTCCTCGGTTGCGCATATGGGCTTTGTGACGATGGGGATTTTCGCGGCGAACCAGCAGGGGCTGGATGGCGCGATCTTCCAGATGCTCAGCCACGGCTTCATTTCGGGCGCGCTGTTCCTGATCGTGGGGGTCATCTATGACCGGATGCACACCCGCGAGATTGACGCCTATGGCGGGCTGGTAAACCGGATGCCGGCCTTTGCGCTGGTGTTCATGTTCTTCACCATGGCCAATGTGGGCCTGCCAGGCACCAGCGGGTTCGTGGGCGAATTCCTGACGATCGTCGGCATCTTTCAGGTGTCCACCTGGACGGCGGCGCTGGCGGCGACGGGGGTGATCCTGTCGGCGGCCTATGCGCTGTGGCTCTATCGCCGGGTGGTTTTTGGCGAGTTGATCAAGGAAAGCCTGCGCACGATTGCCGACATGGACCGCCGCGAAAAACTGATCTTTGCACCGCTGGTTACCATGACCCTGATTTTGGGCGTCTATCCCAGCCTTGTGACCGATATCATCGGGCCTTCGGTTGCCGCCCTTGTCACCGACTATAACGCCAGCCTGCCCGCCAAAGTCGCGGCGCTTGCCGCGCATTGAGGGAGAAACACGACGATGACCTCTGCGGATTTCTCCATCATCCTGCCGGAACTGCTGCTGGCGCTCTTTGCAATGATCGCGCTATTGGCCGGGGTCTGGACCGGCAAGGACAAGGTCGCGCGGCCGATCTTGTGGGCCACGGTCGCGGTGATGCTGGTGCTGGCGGCGCTTATTGCGGTGGCGGGTGGCGCCTCGCGCACGGCCTTTGGGGGGCTGTTCCTTGACGATGCCTTCGCGCGTTTTGCCAAGGTGGCGGTGCTGTTGTCCGCCGCTGCCGTTCTGGCGATGAGCGTCGATTACCTGACCCGCCGTGGCCTGTTGCGGTTTGAATATCCGATCCTGATCGCGCTTGCGGTCGTGGGTATGATGATGATGGTTTCGGCGGGCGACCTGATGTCGCTTTATCTGGGGCTGGAGCTGCAATCGCTGGCACTTTATATTGTGGCCGCGCTGCGCCGTGACAGTGTGAAATCGACCGAGGCGGGGCTGAAATACTTTGTCTTGGGCGCGCTGTCGTCGGGGCTTCTGCTTTATGGCGCTTCGCTGACCTATGGTTTTGCGGGGACGACCGAATTTGCCGGCATCCTGAGTGTGGTGCGTGAAGGCGAGATGCCGCTGGGTCTGATGTTCGGGCTGGTGTTCCTGATCACGGGGCTGGCGTTCAAGGTCTCTGCCGTGCCGTTCCACATGTGGACGCCCGATGTCTACGAAGGCTCGCCCACGCCGGTGACCGCCTTCTTTGCCACCGCGCCCAAGATCGCGGCGATGGCGCTGTTCGCGCGGTTGGTGCATGACGCCTTCGGCACTGTGCCGGGCGACTGGGGGCAGGTTGTGGCGGCGCTGGCCGTGGCCTCGATGTTTCTGGGTGCGATCGCGGCGATCGGGCAAAAGAACATCAAGCGTCTGATGGCCTATTCCTCGATCTCGCACATGGGCTTTGCGCTGGTGGGGCTGGCGGCGGGGTCGGCGCTGGGGGTCCAGGCAATGCTGATCTATGTGGCGATCTATGTCGCCATGAACATCGGCACCTTTGCCTTCATCCTGTCGATGGAACGCGACGGTCAGCCGGTGACCGATATTTCGGCGCTGAATTATTATGCCCGGCGTGAACCGCTGAAGGCGCTGGCGTTGCTGGTGCTGCTGTTCAGCCTTGCTGGCGTGCCGCCGATGCTGGGCTTTTTCGGCAAGTTCGCGGTGCTGTCGGCGGCGGTCAAGGCGGGCTATGTGTGGCTTGCGGTGCTGGGCGTGATCGCTTCGGTGATCGGGGCCTTTTACTATATACGCATCGTCTACTTCATGTATTTCGGCACCGAAACCGACCCGTTGGACCGGCGCATGCCTGCGGTGCAATGGGTGCTGTTCATGGGATCGGCGGTGGTGATGCTGGTGGGGATCGTCAACCTCTTCGGGATCGAAGGTGCAGCCGGGACGGCGGCAGCAGCGCTTGTCCGCTAAGCCGCCGGTCTGGCCCGCGGGGGTTGCTTGCACGGTTCTGGCCGAGGTTGACAGCACCATGGCCGAGGCCGCGCGCCGCGCGCCTGCGCTGGCGGGGCCGGAATGGGTGCTGGCACTGCGCCAGACTGCGGGGCGTGGTCGTCGCGGGCGCGAATGGCGCGATCCGCCGGGCAATTTCGCCGCCACGCTGATCTTGCGGCCTGCGGGCGGGCCGGCGGCGGCGGCGCTTTATTCCTTTGTTGCGGCGCTGGCGCTGCATGATGCGCTGGCGGCGGTGGCGGGGCCTGCCGTGCCCTTGGCGATCAAATGGCCCAATGACGTGCTGCTGAACGGCGGCAAGGTGGCGGGTATCCTGCTGGAAAGCACCGGCGCCGGCACCGGCGCGCTCAGCCATCTGGCGGTGGGCATCGGCGTTAACCTGCGCCACGCCCCCGCGCCCGAGGTGCTGGAACCGGGCGCCATGCTGCCCGTCAGCCTGTGCGGTGAAACCGGCGTCGAGGTGACGCCGGAGGATTTCCTGGCGTATCTGGGTCCAGCCTTTGCGCGGTTTCAGGCGCAATATGAAACCTTCGGCTTTGCCCCGATCCGCACCGCGTGGTTGGCGCGGGCCGCCCGGCTGGGCCAGACCGTGACCGCCCGCACCCGCGCCGAGGTGAGTGTCGGCACATTCGAGACCATTGACGAAACCGGCGCCTTGGTCTTGAAGACCGCGCAAGGCCGCCGGGCGATTGCTGCGGCGGATGTGTTTTTCTGAAAGGGGCAGCCCCCATGCTTTTGTGCATCGACTGCGGCAATACCAATACGGTGTTTTCGATCTGGGACGGCAGCAGCTTTCGCGCGACATGGCGCATTGCGACCGATCACCGCCGCACGGCGGACGAATATTTCGTCTGGCTGTCCAGCCTGATGATGCTGACCAAGGTAGAGGCGCAGATCAGCGATGCGATCATCTCGTCCACGGTGCCGCGGGTGGTGTTCAACCTTCGTGTGCTGTGCAACCGCTATTTCGATTGTCGCCCGCTAGTGGTGGGCAAGCCCGATTGCGCGCTGCCGGTCGCGCCCCGCGTCGATCAGGGCACCACGGTCGGCCCCGACCGGCTGGTGAACACCGTGGCGGGCTTTGACCGCCACGGCGGCGATCTGATCGTGGTCGATTTCGGCACCGCTACCACCTTTGACGTGATCGACCATGACGGTGCCTATATCGGCGGCGTGATCGCGCCCGGCGTGAACCTGAGCCTTGAGGCGCTGCACATGGCCGCCGCTGCGCTGCCGCATGTGGACATCACCAAGCCGCAGGCGGCGATCGGCACGAACACGGTCACGTGTATCCAGTCGGGGGTTTACTTTGGCTATATCGGCCTTGTGGAAGGCATCGTGCGCCAGATAAGGATCGAACGCGACCGACCCATGAAGGTGATCGCCACCGGCGGGTTGGCGGCGCTGTTCGATCAGGGGTTCGATCTGTTCGCCTCTGTCGAGGACGATCTGACGATGCATGGGCTGGTGCTGATCCACCGGTTCAACCACAAAGGGCAAGTGGCATGAAAAAAGACCGGCTGATCTACCTTCCGCTTGGCGGTGCCGGGGAAATCGGGATGAACGCCTATGTCTATGGCTACGGTCCCGCCGGGAAGGAGCGGCTGATCCTGGTCGATCTGGGTGTGACCTTTCCCGACATGGATACCTCGCCCGGCGTTGACCTGATCCTGCCCGACATCAGCTGGCTGGAGGAAAACGCTGACCGGCTGGAGGCGATCTTTATCACCCATGCCCACGAAGACCATGTTGGCGCGCTGGCGCATCTGTGGCCGGGGCTGAAGGTGCCGGTTCATGCCCGCCGCTTTACCGCCCGCATCGCCGAGATGAAGATGGACGAGGCCGGGCTTCCGACCGATGTGATCCATGTTCACGCTCCGCGCCACCCGATCGAGGCCGGGCCGTTCCGGGTGCAGTTCGTGCCGGTCAGCCATTCCATCCCCGAAAGCAGCGCGCTGGTAATCGACACGCCCGCGGGCCGTATCGTGCATTCGGGCGACTTCAAGCTGGACGGCAACCCGGTGGTGGGCGAGGCCTTCGATCCGGTGATGTGGCACGAGATCGCGCGCGAAGGGCAGGGGGTGCGCATCCTCGCCTGTGACAGCACCAACATCTTTTCGACCCATCCGGGCCGGTCCGAGGCGACGCTGGCCGGGCCGCTGACCGAATTCATCGCCGCGCAGGATGGAATGGTGGTTGCGACCACATTCGCCTCGAACGTGGCGCGGCTGAAAACGCTGGCCGAGGCGGGCCGCGCTGCCGGGCGCTCGATCTGCATGTTGGGCCGGGCGATGAAGAAAATGATCACCGCCGCCGCCGAAACCGGCGTGCTGACCGAGTTTCCCGGCGTCGTGTCGCCCGAGGAGGCCCAGCATATCCCGCGCGAAAACCTGATGCTGATCGTCACCGGCAGCCAGGGCGAACGCCGCGCCGCCAGTGCGCAGCTCAGCCGCGGCAAATATCTGGGGCTGGAGATGCGCGAGGGCGATACCTTTCTGTTTTCGTCGAAAACCATTCCCGGCAACGAACGTGGCGTAATCCGCATCATGAATGCGATGTCGGAAATGGGGGTCGAGGTTGTCGATGACCGCGGCGGCCTTTACCACGTTTCGGGCCATGCCAACCGCCCCGATCTTGAGGCTGTGCATGATCTGTTGTCGCCCGCCATCCTGATTCCGATGCATGGCGAACACCGCCACCTGCGCGAACATGCGCGGCTGGCGCAGTCCAAGGGCATCGCCTCGGAGGTTGTGACCAACGGCATGATGATCGACCTGACCGGCCCCGCCCCGAAGGTGGTGGAGCATATCGAGGCCGGGCGGCGCTATCTGGATGGCAACGTGCTGATCGGGGCGCTGGATGGCATCGTGCGCGACCGTATCCGCATGGCGCTGAACGGCCATGTATTGATCACCGTGATCGTGGACGAAGACGATCTGCCCTTGGGCGATGCCTGGGTGGAACTGATGGGGCTGGCGGGCCGGGGCCGTTCGGGCGCCGCGCTGGCCGATCAGCTTGAGGCGGAACTGGCCGAGTTTCTGGAACGCGCCAGCGCCAAGGTGATCGCCTCGGATGACAAGATCGACGAGGCGATCCGGCGCATCGTGCGGCAGGTCTGCATGGAAGAGATCGGCAAGAAGCCCGAAGTGACGGTGGTCGTGTCGCGGCTGGTGGCCGAATAGGCCCGCTCAGGCACCGCAGGCCCGCAACCACAGGCTGATCGCGGCCAGCGCCTCGGCTTCGTCCAGAAACGGGATATGCGCGCGCCCTGGCACCTCGGCAAAGATCATGTCGGGGCGGCGGCGGCGCATTTCGGTCGTGGCCTCAGGTGACAGCAGATCGGAATTTGCCCCCCGGATCAGCGCCAGCGGCAGGCCCGCGCAGGCATCGAACAGGGGCCACAGATCGGTCGGCGGGCCGTCGAAGGCCGCCAGAAACGCCTCGCGCAGGGACGGGTCATAGCGGATGCGCAGCCCGTCGGGCGTTTCGGCATAGTGATGCGCCACCTCGGCCGCCCAACGCTCGGGCGGGACACCCTCGAAGCCCGGCATCAGGCCGGGCATCCGCGCCACCAGATCGGCCGCGTTGCGTGCCCGCGGGTTGCGCCCGACATAATCGAAGATCCGCTCCAGCCCGGCGCGCTCGATCACCGGGCCGACATCGTTCAGGCACAGCCCCGCCAGCCGACCCGGTGCCGTTGCGGCCAGAAACATCCCGATCAGCCCCCCGCGCGAGGTGCCGATGATCGCCGCCCGCGCGATCCCCAGATGGTCCATCAGCGCCAGAACGTCGCGCGCCTCGGTTGGGACGGTATAGGTGGCGGCCCCGGTCCAGCTCGACCCGCCGCGGCCGCGGTAATCGGGCCGGATCAGCCGGACGCCGGGCAGATGCGGCGCCAGATAGTTGAAATCGCGCCCGTCGCGCGTCAGCCCCGCCAGCGCAATCACCGGCAGCCCGGCACCCGTGTCACGGTAGGCAAGGCGCGCGCCATCGGGCGCGGTGAAATGGGTCTGGGGCATCGGTTCCTCCGGCAGGCTTTGTGCCACGTTGGCACAGCGCGGCAGTGCGGGGAAGGGGGCTGGCTGGTTGCGGGGAAACATGATCTGATTGCCCGATCAGGGGAGACGGCGATGGCCACACCGATTGACGATATTCTGCAACGCCTGCGCGCCCTTCAGGACGAGATCGAGGACGAGATCGACACCCGCCGCGCCGCGCTGAGTTATCGGGTCGAGCAGGGGCGCATCACCTTTGAGGCCGAGGTGCGCGCCCGCCACCGTGCCGCGCAGATTCGGCTGGGCACGTTCCTGCGCAACACGCCGGTTCTGGTGATACTGACCGTCCCGGTCATTTATGCGCTGCTGATCCCGTTCGTGCTGCTGGATCTGTTTGTGACCGTCTATCAGGCGGTCTGCTTTCCGATCTATGGCATCGCCAAGGTGCGCCGACGCGATTATATCGCGATTGACCGGCACCAACTGGCCTATCTGAACGCGGTGCAAAAGGTGAACTGCGTTTATTGCGGATATTGCAACGGCCTGATCGCCTATGTTCGCGAAATTGCCGGACGGACCGAGCAATACTGGTGTCCGATCAAGCACGCGCGCCGGGTCAAGGGCACGCATGACCACTATGCGCGGTTTCCCGATTACGGCGATGCCGAGACCTATCAGGCCCGGTTACAGGCGCTGCGCGATGCCCTGCGCGACCTGGAGACGCGGCGAGACGGGTAAGCCCAAGATTTTTCGTCGAAAAATCTTGGGGCGACGTCAGATGTTGTCGGGCTGCGGCATGCCCAGAACGTGATAGCCGCTGTCCACCATCACGATGTCGCCGGTCGTGCAGGCGCCCAGGTCCGAGCACAGGAACACCGCCGCCCCGCCCACCGCTTCCAGCGTCGCGTTGTGGCGCAGCGGTGCGTTGGCCTCGGCATGGCGAAAGGTCTTGCGCGCGCCGCCGATCGCGGCCCCGGCCAGCGTCTTCATCGGGCCGGGGCTGACGGCGTTTACGCGGATGCCGTCGGGGCCCAGATCATTGGCCAGATAGCGCACGGCACTTTCCAGCGCCGCCTTGGCCACGCCCATCACGTTGTAATAGGGCGTCACCCGGTTGGACCCGGCGAAAGTCACCGTCAGCAAGCTGCCGCCATCGGGCATCAGGTCGGCGGCGCGGCGCGCCACGTCGATGAAGCTGAAGCAGGAAATCGCCAGACTGTTCTTGAAATTGTCGCGGCTGGTGTGGATGAAGCGGCCCGCCAGTTCGGCCTTGTCGGAATAGGCGATGGCGTGGATCAGAAAATCCATCGTGCCCCATTCCGCCTTCAGCCGCGCAAAGGCGGCGTCAAGGCTGGCGTCGTCGTTCACATCGACATCGACCAGCAGGCTGGACCCTACCGAGGCCGCCAGCGGTTCCACCCGCTTGCCAAAGGCCTCGCCCTGATAGGAAAAGGCAAGCTCGGCCCCTTCGGCAGCCAGCGCCGCCGCGATGCCCCAGGCGATGGAGCGTTCGTTGGCGACGCCCATTACCAGGCCCCGCTTGCCCTTCATCAGATCGGCCATGTCACATCACCCGAGATATTTGCTCATCACCAGCGTGGCATTGGTGCCGCCAAAGCCGAAGCTGTTGGACAAGACGCTGTCGAATTCGACCCCGTCGCGGCGGGTGGTCGTCACCTCGTCGGGGCGGATCGCCGGGTCAAGCTCGGTGATATTGGCCGATGCGGCGATGAAGCCGTGTTGCATCATCAGCAGCGAATAGATCGCCTCTTGCGCGCCGGTGGCACCAAGGCTGTGCCCGGTCAGCGATTTGGTCGAAGACATGGCGGGCACCTGACCCTCGCCAAAGACCCGGCGCACGGCCTGCACCTCGGTCACGTCGCCCGCCACGGTCGAGGTGCCGTGGGCATTGATATAGGTGATCTTGCGGTCTTCGGGCAGGGTAGCCATCGCCACCCGCATCGAGCGTTCGCCACCCTCGCCCGAGGGCGCCACCATGTCGTACCCATCCGAGGTGGCGCCATAGCCGGTGACCTCGGCATAGATTTTCGCGCCACGCGCCAGCGCGTGCGACAATTCCTCCAGCACCACCACGCCGCCGCCACCCGCGATCACGAACCCGTCGCGGGTCGCGTCAAAGGCGCGAGAGGCAGTCGCGGGGGTGTCGTTGTATTTCGACGACAGCGCACCCATCGCGTCAAACAGGCACGACAGCGTCCAGTCGAGTTCTTCGCCGCCACCGGCAAAGACCACGTCCTGCTTGCCCATCTGGATCAGTTCCACGCCGTTGCCGATGCAATGCGCGCTGGTCGAGCAGGCCGAGGTGATCGAATAGTTCACGCCCTTGATCTTGAACGGCGTGGCAAGGCAGGCCGAGTTGGTCGATGACATGCAGCGCGTCACCATGAAGGGGCCCATGCGTTTGGGCGCGCCCTTTTCCAGCACGATCTGATGCGCCTCGAAAAAGTTCGAGGTGGACGGCCCGCCCGATCCCATGATCAGCCCGGTGCGCGGGTTGGAGATATCGCTCTCCTCCAGCCCGCTGTCGCGGATCGCCTGTTCCATCGACAGAAAGTTGTAGGCGGCGCCGCGGCCCATGAAACGCAGGTTGCGCTTGTCGATGTGGTCTTCCAGAACGATGTTCAGATCGCCCTTGACCTGGCTGCGAAAGCCGCGCTCGGCATAATCGGGCGCGGCCACGATGCCCGAGCGGCCCTCGCGCAGCGACTGGGTGACTTCGTCGGCGTTGTTGCCGATGGGCGAGATGATCCCGATCCCGGTGATGACGACGCGGCGCATGGGCAGCCTCCTGTGTGTTGAGATCAGCTCGCCGAGAGAGCGACCTTCATGTCCTTGACCAGATAGATGGTTTCGCCGTCCGCCTCGACCCGGCCGTCGGCCACGCCCATGGTCAGTCGGCGGGTCTGCACCGCCTTGGTGAAGTCGACGAAATAGCGGATCATCTTGCGCTCGGGGCGGACCATGCCGGTCAGCTTGACCTCGCCCACGCCCAGCGCATAACCGCGCCCTTCCCAGCCGCGCCAGCCCAGATTGAAGCCGGTCAACTGCCACAGCCCGTCAAGGCCGAGGCAGCCGGGCATGATCGGGTTGCCGGGGAAGTGGCACGAAAAGAACCACAGATCGGGGTGAATGTCGAATTCGGCCACCACATGGCCCTTGCCATGTTCGCCGCCGTCGGCCGAAATTTCGGTGATGCGGTCCATCATCAGCATCGGCGGCTCGGGCAGTTGGGCATTGCCCGCCCCGAACAATTCGCCGCGGGCGCATTTCAGCAGGGCGTCCTTGTCAAAATAAGTCGGATAGTCGGCCATCGGACGCCGGTCCCCCCTTGGTGTCACGTTTCGTTCAACCCTCTATCACCCGCGCCAGAACCCGCGCAAGGCCCGCAAGCCGCGGCCTGCGCGCGCAGCGGCAGCAAAGACCATTGAAATTGCTGGCCCGGAGGCTCATACTGGAATTCGTCCAAAACCAAAGTTGAGATCATGTCACACAGTGTTCAAGATCGCGGACAGCAATGGCTGGCGGGGGCCGGGTTGCGCCCGACGCGCCAGCGCCTGTCCCTTGCCACGCTTCTCGTGGGTGACGGTCACAACCGCCACGTCACCGCCGAGGGTCTGCACGCCGCTGCCCGTGCCGCGGGGCAGGCGGTGTCGCTGGCCACTGTCTATAACACGTTGCGCGCGTTTTGTGATGCCGGCTTGATGCACGAGATTACGGTTGATGGCGCCCGGTCCTATTTCGACACGCGGATGGATGACCACCCGCATTACTTTTGGGAAGACGGGTCCGAACTGACCGATGCACCGACCGAAGATCTGGAAATCGCGCGCCTGCCCTCGGCCCCGCCGGGCGCCGAGATCACCCGCGTCGATGTGGTAATCCGGCTGCGCCGCACCGCCTGAGGCTATCGTTCAGATGAAGAAAAGGCCGGGCTTGCCCGGCCTTTGGTGTGTTTGGGGGCCGGGTCAGGCGGCGGGCGCCATCCGGTTCATGGCGTGGCGGTGCGCAAGGCTGCGGCCCTGACGGCCATTGACCAGCGGGCGGGCGCTGGGGCGAATGTCGGGCGTTTGCGCCAGTTCGGGGAACAGCGTCAGAATTTCGGCCCGCGCCTCGGGCGACAGCGCCTTCATCGCCTCGGGGCCGGTGAACAGCGATTCGGTGCGCGCGCCTTCGGAAAACACCACCTCGTGCCGGTCGAGCAGAAAGTGCCAGTAGTCCACGCCACTGGCGCCCTCGATCTGGTCGATGCCGTCAAGTTCGGTCAGGTGCTTGGCCGCAACCAGCACCTCGGGCGCGCCGAACATCCGTTCGGCCACCTTTGATCGCACCAGCACCCGGTGCTGCGGCGACACGGTCAGATCCCGCAAGGGCAGGCCCGCCCCCAGCGCCCCCGCGCGGATGCGCACCGGGCACAGATGCGGGGCGGCGGCCAGTTCGGCTGCCGACAGGCTGCGCGCGCCGATCCAGCGCAGGGGCTGCACGCCGTGATCGAGCGTGCGCACAAGATCGCCGGGGCGCAGCATCTCGACCGGAACCGCGCCGCGGTCGGTCTCGATCCGGGTGCCGCGGGTGAAGCAGAGGAAGTCGAGCAGGGGGCGGTCTGCCGTCATCCCTGCGCCGCCGCTTGACACGATGTTCCCCAACGTGATCGACTGAATTGCCTGATCGTCCAGCAGGTCGTTAACCGAACCGTTCAGGCTGGGCACAACGAACAACTCCCCTGTCGTCATCTGAACGACAACCAGTTGAGTGTTCACGGTCGAGCCATCCTTGTAGGTAATCGTGGTGTTATAAGTCGCGCCACCGTCAAAGATCAGGTCAACCTCACCATTGCCGTAGTTGATGAAGGCGTGGTCATTTGATGCGAAGTTGTTTTGTTCTAGATAGCCATTATTATTTCGGTCATCGGTGCGAAACGACACGATGTGATCAAAGAGGCCGTCGGAACTGCTGCCAAAAGTCCTGTTTCGCAACTGATCAGCGTTTTCTGAACTTTGATTTATCTTGCGCTCGGTCGGGTCGATATCGTCAAAGGTGCCCAGATAAAAGGCGTTGAATGTCGTGGGCATCGGGGCCTCGGACTGGGGCGCAAGGGGCGCGATGGCTGAGAAACTTGGGTCAGACTAGCGTTTTTCGGGGTCTTGTGTCAAACGCCGCGGGGGTCAGGGTGGCCTGTCTCGTAACGCTGCAACACCTCCAGCGGCACCACCTCCAGCGCGCGTTCGTTTGTGGCGGCCAGCCGGACCTGCGGCGCGCAGCCTTCTTCATGCGCCTGCAAGAAACGACCCGCACACAGGCACCAGTGATCGCCGGGCTTCAGGCCCGCAAAGCGGAATTCGGGGCGCGGGGTTGACAGGTCATTGCCCACATATTTCGACCATGCCAGAAACTCGGCCGTCATCACCGCGCAGACGGTGTGGCTGCCGCGGTCTTCGTCGCAGGTGCGGCAATGGCCGTCGCGGAAAAACCCGGTCACCGGCGCGGAGGAGCAGGGTTGCAGCGTGCCGCCAAGCACGTTGGTTTGCAGCAAGGGGGGCTGGGTCATGCGGGCCTCATGTCTTTGCCTGCGATCTAGCGCCGCTGTGCGGGAAATCCATGGCTCGCCGGCGGCTGCGCGATTGTGGCAGCGCGGGGTGATCCGATAGGCTGGGTCGGACGCATAAGATGCAGGGCAACACGAAATGCTGGGCAACACGGGGGGGCGGGGCGCAGATGACCGGGCAAGGCGCAGGGGAACGGGGCGGCATGACAGCCCGGACGGTGGCTCAGGCTGTGGTGGCGGTGCTGGCCATCGGGCTGTCGCTGTGGATGCTGGCCGCGGCCGAGCGTGGGGTGCGGGTGACGCCGATCACCGTGGGCACCACGCCCGCCACGCTGTTCCGCCCGGCCAGTGACGCGCCCGCGCCGGTGCTGGTCATCGCGCATGGCTTTGCCGGGTCGCAGCAACTGATGCAGTCGTTCGGGCTGGCTGCGGCGCGCAACGGTTATGTGGCGGTCAGCTATGATCTGGCCGGACACGGGCGCAACCCGTTGCCGCTGACCGGCTCGCTGACCGAGATCGACGGCGCCACCGTGACGCTGGTGACCGAGTTGACCCGCGTGGCCGAGGCGGCGCGGGCCTATGGCGACGGGCGGCTGGCGGTGCTGGGCCATTCGATGGCCTCCGACATTGTCGTGCGCTTTGCCCAAAGCGCGCCCGATGTGCGCGCGACCATCGCGGTGTCGATGTTTTCGCCGGTGGTCACCGAGGCGGAGCCCGCCAATCTGCTGGTGGTTGTCGGCGACTGGGAAACCGGGCTGAAGGCCGAGGCGCTGCGCGTCGTGGGGCTTGCCACCGCGCCCCAAGAACCGCAGGCGGGCGTCACCTATGGCGACCCGGCGCAGGGCACCGGGCGGCGTGCGGCCTTCAGCCCGCATACCGAACATGCCAGTGTGCTGTTCAGTCAGGCCACGATGCGCGAGATGGTGCAGTGGCTGGATGCCACCTTTGGCATTGCGCGCCCCGACGCGCCGGTGCTGGAGCCGCGGGGGCCGTGGATCATGCTGCTGCTGGCGGGTGGCGTGGCGTTGGCATGGCCCGCGGCGCGGCTGTTGCCGGTGGTGGCGCGGCCTGCGGCGGGGGCGGGGCTGGGCTGGCGGCGGCTGTGGCTGCCGCTGGTCGTGCCGATGATCGCCACGCCCTTGCTGCTGCGCGTGCTGCCCACGCAATTTCTGCCGGTCGTGGTGGGCGATTATCTGGCGGTGCATTTCGGTGCCTATGGCCTGATCACGGCGGCCTGCCTGCTTTGGCTGGGCCGCGGGCGGGCGCCTGCGCGGGCGCAGGTTTCGTGGCCCGCGCTGGGGCTGGCGGCGCTGGCGGTCACCGGCTTTGGCTTTGCCGTGCTGATCTGGCCGATCGACCAGTTCCTGACGAATTTCGTGCCCGGCCCCGAACGGCTGGCGCTGGTGGCGGCGATGCTGGTGGGAACACTCAGCTATTTTCTGGCCGCCGAATGGATGACGCGCGGACCGGGGGCGGCGCGGGGGGGCTATGCGGCGTCCAAGCTGGCCTTCCTGATCTCGCTCGGCCTTGCCGTGGCGCTTGATTTCGAGCGGCTGTTCTTCCTGCTGATCATCGTGCCGGTGATCGTGATCTATTTTGTGGTCTATGGTCTGTTCAGCGATTGGGCCTACCGCCGCACCGGGCACCCCTTTGTGGCTGGCATTGCCAATGCGGTGGCCTTTGCCTGGGGCATCGGGGTCACGTTTCCGTTCCTCGCCCTGGTGTGATCCGCGCCGCGGCGGCGGCGGCTACCAGTGCGGCGGGCGCTGATCGGCCAGCGGCACCGAGCCGCCCGCATCCAGTTCGCGTTCCGCCTCGCGCTGCAACAACAGCGCCACCCGCCGCGTCAGCGCCGCAACCTCGGTCGTCTGCCGGGTGACGATATCGGACAAATCCTCGACCACGCGCGTCAGATGCGCGATCTGTTCTTCGGCCCGTTCGATCCTGTCGCTCACTGCTACCCCCTGCCGCTTGTCGGCCCGCGCCCCATCCGCTACACCGCGCGCGTAACCTAAGCGAGGCAGAAGCGATGGCCAAGGACAAGTCCCCCCGCAGACCGCGCGCCGAAACCCCCAAGGGGTTCCGCGACTATTTCGGCGCGGATGTGACGGAACGCAAGGCGATGCTCGACACGATCGCCGAGGTCTATCATCGCTACGGGTTTGACCCGCTGGAAACGTCGGCGGTGGAAACGGTCGAGGCGCTGGGCAAATACCTGCCCGACGTGGACCGCCCGAACGAGGGCGTCTTTGCCTGGCAGGACGAAGACGCCGACTGGCTGGCGCTGCGCTATGACCTGACGGCGCCCCTGGCCCGCGTGGCGGCGCAGTATCGCAACGACTTGCCCAGTCCCTACCGGCGCTATGCGATGGGTCCGGTCTGGCGCAACGAAAAGCCGGGGCCGGGGCGGTTTCGGCAGTTCTATCAATGCGATGCCGATACGGTGGGCGCGCCCTCGGTGGCTGCGGATGCCGAAATCTGCGCGATGCTGTCGGATGCGCTGGAGGCCGTGGGCATCCCCCGCGGCGATTATCTGGTGCGGGTCAACAACCGCAAGGTTCTGAACGGCGTGATGGAGGTGGCGGGCGTGCTGAACACCGCCGACCCCGACCACATGGCCCATGAACGCGGCATCGTGCTGCGCGCCATCGACAAGTTCGACCGGCTGGGCGATGCGGGCGTGCGCGCGCTGCTGGGGGCGGGGCGGCTGGACGAGAGCGGCGATTTCACCACGGGCGCGGGGCTGTCGGATGACCAGGCCGATATCGTGATGGGTTTCATGGCCGCCAGGCGTGCCACGGGGGCGGCCACGGTGGCGCGACTGCGCGAGCTGGTCAGCGGCTCGCCCCTGGGACTGGAGGGCGTGGTGGAGCTGGAGACCATCGCCGGGCTGCTGGATGCGCAGGGCTATGGCCCCGACCGCATCGAGATCGACCCCTCGGTGGTGCGGGGCCTGGGCTATTACACCGGCCCGGTGTTCGAGGCCGAGCTGACCTTTGAAATTCTGGATGAAAAGGGCCGCAAGCGGCAGTTCGGCTCGGTTTCGGGCGGCGGGCGCTATGACGGGCTGGTCGAGCGGTTCACCGGGCAGAAGGTGCCGGCGACCGGCGTTTCGATCGGGGTGGATCGCCTGCTGGCGGCGCTGCGCGCCAAGGGTCGCGTGGGGGGCGTGGCGCCGGGACCGGTGGTGGTGACGGTGATGGACCGTGACCGGATGGCCGACTATCAGGCGATGGCGTCGGAGTTGCGCCGCGCGGGCATTCGCGCCGAGGTCTATCTGGGCAATCCCAAGCAGTTCGGAAACCAGTTGAAATACGCCGACAAGCGCGCCGCGCCCATTGCCGTGATCCGGGGGGGGGACGAGGCTGCGCGTGGCGCGGTGGTGCTCAAAGACCTCGTTCTGGGGGCCAGGATCGCCGCCGAAGCCTCGGTCGAGGAATGGAAATCCCAGCCCGCGCAGGTCGAGGTGGCGCGCGCCGATCTCGTCGCTGCGGTCCGGCGGATGCTGGGGCAGGGCTGATGGCAGACAAGGCCGCCGCCCGCGCCACTGGTGCCCGCCTGCTGGCGGCCTTCCGCGAGGCGGGGGCGGTCGAGGTCGAGGCCGATATCCTGCAACCCGCCGAGGCGCTGCTCGACCTGTATGGCGAGGATATCCGCGCCCGCGCCTACGTCACCGCCGACCCTTTGCGCGGCGAGATGATGCTGCGCCCCGATTTCACCGTGCCGGTGGTGCAGGCCCATATGGCCGAGGGGGCAGAGCCTGCGCGCTATTGCTACCTGGGCGAGGTGTTCCGCAAGCAGGAGCACCGCGGCCCGCGCGTGGCCGAGTATTTTCAGGCCGGGTTCGAGGTGTTCGACCGCGCCGACCCCGAGGCCGCCGACGCCGAGGTGTTCGCGCTGTTCGCGCGTCTTCTGGCGCCGCTGCGGTTGCGCGCGGCGATGGGCGACATCGGGCTGCTGATGGATGCCGTGCGGGGGCTGGATACGCTGCCCGCGCGCAAGGCGGCGCTGTTGCGCCACATCTGGCGCCCGCACCGCTTTCATGCGCTGCTGGAACGCTATGCGGGCCTGACCCCGGTGCCGCCCGCCCGTGCTGCGTTGCTGACGGGTGCCGGGCAGCCCGAGGCGCCCTGGATCGGCCTGCGTGACCCTGCCGAGATGGCGGCCCGCATCGCCGCGCTGCGGGCTGATGCCGCGGCGGCGCCGCTTGCGGCCGAGGCGGTTGCGCAGCTTGACGCGCTGTTTGCTGTCAACGCGCCCGCGCCGCAGGCGCTGGCGCAGTTGCGTGCGCTGGCGTCCGACATGCCCGCCATCGCGGGTGCGGTTGATCGGCTGGCCCGGCGACTGGCGGCGCTGGCCGCGCGCGGTGTCGATCTGGACAGCGTCCGGTTCGAGGCGAGCCACGGTCGCGCCACGATGGAATATTATGATGGCTTTGTCTTTTCCTTCACCGCCGCAGGGCCGGGTCTGCCGCCTGTCGCCTCGGGTGGGCGCTATGATGCGCTGACGGCGGTGCTGGGGCAGGGCCGGTCGATTCCGGCGGTGGGCGGCGTGATCAGGCCCGGTCTGGTTGCCGATCTGGAGGGGCGGGCATGACGCTGAAACTGGGCGTGCCCTCCAAGGGGCGGCTGATGGAGCAAACCTTCGACTGGTTCGCTGCGCGCGGCCTTGTGCTGCGCCGCACCGGGTCTGACCGCGAATATGCCGCCGCCGTTGAGGGCGCCGACGGGGTGGAACTGGTGCTTCTGTCGGCGGGCGAGATCCCGCGCGAACTGGCGGCGGGGCGCATCCATCTGGGGGTCACCGGGTCGGATCTCGTGCGCGAAAAGCTGGCCGACTGGGAAACCCAGGTGGCCGAACTGACGCCAATGGGGTTTGGTCATGCCGACCTGATTTTGGCCGTGCCCGCCTGCTGGGCCGATGTGGACACGCTCGAAGACCTTGACGCTGCCGCCGCCGCCTTTCGCCGCGCGCATGGGTTCCGGCTGCGGATCGCCACGAAATACCATCGCCTTGTGCGCGATTTCCTGCGCGGGGCGGGGGTGGCCGATTATCAACTGGTGGACAGTCAGGGCGCGACCGAGGGCACGGTGAAAAACCTGACCGCCGAAGCGGTGGCCGACATCACCTCATCGGGCGAGACGCTACGCGCCAACCACCTGAAGATCCTGTCGGACGGGCTGATCCATCAAAGCCAGGCCACGCTGTTAGCCGCCCGCGGCGCCGATTGGGGCAACGGCGCGGGCGGCACGCTGGACGGGCTGTGCGCCATGATGGGCATTGACCGCCCCGTGGTCTGAGCCCGGCGGTCTGAATCGGCAGCATTCGCGCAACACCTTGGCCTCGCCTCAGCGCAGGCCGATTTCGGCCAGCGCCGCCAGCAGGTCGCGTGGCAAGGGATCTTCGCGTTCGCGCCCCGGCAGCAGATCGCGCGGCGCGTCGGCGGGGGCAAGATAGCGCCAGCCCTGAAACGGGCGGCGGGGCAGGGGTTCGGTGCGGATCAGTTCGGGGTCAAGCACGATGGCGCAGCGGCTGATCCCGTCGCCGCCCGTGACCTGTTCCAGCGCAGTGATGCGCTGGCGCCCCAGCACCATGCCCTTGAACACCCAATAGAGCGATCCGCCCGCCAGCACGTCGTCGGCGCGCTTGGGCCACATCCGCGTGACATGCACGGGCGGGCGCGCGCCAAAATGGCTGCGCTGCCAGGCCAGCAGATCCTCTGGGCCTTCTGCTCCGACACATAACTTTATGATATGAACTAGATCGGCCACAGCACCCTCCGTTGTGATCTATATACTGCGCCTCGGGCGATTGACCAGAGCGGCGGGGGCCGGTATCTTGACCGCCCTTTCCCAGACCGCACGAGGACCAGATGAGCCGCTTTGCCGCCCCGATTGCCGAACAGATCTGGGATATGAAATACCGGCTCAAGGCCGCCGATGGCGTGGCTGTGGATGCCACCGTCGAAGATAGTTGGCGCCGGATCGCCCGCGCGCTGGCCGAGGTTGAGGCCGATTCCGCGCTGTGGGAAGGGCGGTTCTATTCCGCGCTGGAGGATTTCAAGTTCCTGCCCGCAGGCCGGATCACCGCGGGGGCGGGCACGGCGCGGTCGGTGACGCTGTTCAACTGTTTTGTCATGGGCACGATCCCCGACAGCATGGGCGGCATCTTTGACATGCTGAAAGAGGCCGCGCTGACCATGCAGCAGGGCGGCGGCATCGGCTATGACTTTTCCACGATCCGCCCGCGCGGGGCCGAGGTGAAGGGCGTGGCGGCAGATGCCTCGGGGCCGCTGTCGTTCATGGATGTGTGGGATGCGATGTGCCGCACGATCATGTCGGCGGGCTCGCGCCGGGGCGCGATGATGGCCACGATGCGCTGCGACCACCCCGATATCGAAGCCTTCATCGCCGCCAAACAGGATGCCGCGCGACTGCGCATGTTCAACCTGTCGGTTCTGGTGACCGATCCGTTCATGGCCGCGGTCAAGGCCGATGGCCCGTGGGAGCTGACCTTTGGAGGCCGCGTCTATCACACGGTCCAGGCGCGCGATCTGTGGAACAAGATCATGCGTGCCACCTATGATTATGCCGAACCCGGCGTGATCTTTATCGACCGCATCAATGCGATGAACAACCTCGGTTACTGCGAACAGATCGCGGCCACCAACCCCTGCGGCGAACAGCCCCTGCCGCCCTATGGCGCCTGCCTGCTGGGGTCTGTGAACCTGGCGCGGCTGGTCACGGCGCCCTTCACCCCCGACGCGGCGCTTGATCCTGCGGCACTGGATGATCTGGTGCGGCTGGCCGTGCGGATGATGGATAACGTGGTGGATGCCAGCCGCTTCCCGCTGCCGCAGCAAGAGGCCGAGGCGCGGGCCAAGCGTCGCATCGGCCTGGGTGTTACCGGGCTGGCCGATGCGCTGTTGATGCTGGGGCTGCGCTATGGTGATGCCCATGCCGCCGCCCAGACAGAGGCCTGGATGAAACAGATCGCCCGCGCGGCCTATCTGGCCTCGGTCGATCTTGCGCGTGAAAAGGGGCCGTTCCCGCTGTTTGAGGCCGAAAAATATCTGGCCACCGGCTTCATGCAGACGATGGATGCCGATGTGCGCGAGGCGATCCGCACCCACGGCATCCGCAACAGCCACCTGACCAGCGTGGCGCCCACCGGCACGATCAGCCTGTATGCGGGCAACGTCTCTTCGGGGATCGAGCCGGTCTTTGCCTATGCCTACAGGCGCAAGGTGCTGCAACCCGACGGCTCGCGCAGCGAGGAAGAGGTGGTGGATTACGCCGTGCAGATGTGGCGCGACCGCTTCGGCGAGGCGCCTTTGCCGGATTATTTCGTCAACGCCCAGACGCTGGCCCCGCTCGACCATGTGCGGATGCAGGCGGCAGCCCAGAAATGGGTGGACTCGTCGATCTCCAAAACGATCAACTGCCCCGAAGACATCAGTTTTGATGACTTTCAGGAGGTTTACCTTGCCGCCTATGATACTGGCTGCAAGGGCTGCACCACCTACCGGCCCAATGCGGTGACGGGGTCGGTGCTGACCGTCTCGGAAACCACCGAAAAGGCCCCCGAACAGGACAAGGGCGCCGAGGTCGTCTATCTGACCGAGCCGCTCGACCGCCCCGCGGCGCTGGAGGGTGCGACCTACAAGCTGAAATGGCCAGGGTCGGAACACGCAATCTACATTACCATCAATGACATTGTGCAGGGTGGCCACCGCCGCCCGTTCGAGGTGTTCATCAACTCCAAGAACATGGAACATTTCGCCTGGACGGTGGCGCTGACGCGGATGGTGTCAGCCGTGTTCCGCCGCGGTGGCGATGTCAGCTTTGTGGTCGAGGAACTGAAGGCGGTCTTTGACCCCCGCGGCGGGGCGTGGATCGAGGGCCGCTATATCCCGTCGATTCTGGCTGCGATCGGTGGCGTGATCGAGCGGCACCTTGTCACCACCGGCTTCATCGCGGGCGAGGGGCAGGGGCTGAAGACCGACCCCCACGCAATGGCCATGGGCGACATTCCCCGCGCCCCGGCCTGCCCGTCGTGCGGCGCCTATGCGATGCGGATGGTCGAAGGCTGCATGACCTGCGCCGACTGCGGCCATTCGAAATGCGGCTGAGGGGTATCCGCGGTTTTTCTTGAAAAATCCCGGAATTTTTTGCCATTCCGGGCAAAAATGGTTCCACCTTACCAGTCTTTTTCTTCCACCCCCGCGCAACCATTTGATTTTCCTATGAACGGGCGGCGGCCTAACTGGGCCGCCGCTGGAACTGATAGGGCCTGCCAGATGAGGCTGGTTTCGGGCGGAGCGCTCTGATCTGACGGTCCTTTTCGTTCCGCTTGATCCGATTCATTCAGGCCGATGAGGTCTGGCGCTACCCTGAAATCAAGCGGTTTCGGAAAGGACGATGCCTGAGCTCATTCCCGGTGTTCCACTTGACCAGCACCGCACCGGGGACGGCCCACGCCTTCTGCCGGCCCGGCGCCTGGAAACGGGGCCTAGACAAGCGCGCCTGGTGAAAGGACCATCTCGAAATCTGGAAGTGCACACCGATCCGGGGACCGTATCAGCCCGCTGACGCGTCATCCCCGTCGAAATACCTCTGCCCCACTGTCGACTTCGAAATTTTCTAGCGGAACCGGGTCCGGATCATGTGATGGATTTTAGGTCTATCGGGACTTGGGCGACCGCTTTGCGGACCTTGCGGCCGTTCGGTGCAAGTGCAACTTAGAATGATCTGACTGTCGGCAGTGCGCAGAAAGCGGGGTTTGCAAAGTTTGAACTGTTTCCCTAGAGCGGCCGCTCGTGTAGCATGATGTTAACTTGGGTTCGGGGACAACGTATGAGTGTTTTGCCGGTGGATCTGGACAAGATCATCGAAACTGCGGATCGGGAACTTCAGGCGGAAGGTGTGCCGCCACATGCGCGGCCGATTCATGCTGTTATGAAGGTTGGAAGTGCTTTGACCCTTCCCAGACTACCGCTCATTCCCCTTAACGAGCACGATCCTGAAAAGGATAGCTTTCCTGATTTGATTACACAGAGAATCTCATCATGGTATCGAGAGTTATATGGTGATCGCCTCAAATTTGATCCATCTGCAAATGCTCGTGTGGCGATCATTGCAGATGGCGATATTTGGGAAGGAAATCTGCCAATCATTTTTGGCGGCTTAGTGGCTCCTAGCCGCGAATTGCCAGACACCACAACTAAAGGTCAGAACGCTCCAGAAATATACAACCCATGTGCCCATTTGACGGGCATTACTCAAGCCCGGCTCGACCGCTTCACACACGCTGACATCAATGAGGTGGTTGAGTTATATAACTTAGGGCACAATGCAAGAGACGCATTCAAACGGTTCAGGGAGTATAATCCGCTGTTCGCAAGAGCAGAAGCGGATTGGGCAGCAGCAACGTTGCATTTGACCACTCAGAGGCCTGACTACGGCCAATCCTTATACTCATCTTATCAGGTCACTGAAAAATTCATGAAGGGACTTTATGCGGTAATCACACACGAGAAAGCGCCTCATGTCCATGGATTGGTAGGGTTATTCAAGGAGTTGAAAACTAAATGCCAAGTCAGAGGCTTAGATGTTCTGGAACCTGTGCTGGAAAAGATACCATATAATTCGTCTGCTCGATATGAAGCACGGATTTCTCGCTCTGTAGCCTATACAGCTTATAAATCTAGCCTCGAGCTTGTCGGTCAGCTCGGCACTGTTGGCTATTCCAGCTATCATCAAACTAACAAGCAAGCAGAGTAGAAAAAACGCTGGAGATAATAGGTGCTCCGTCAGCATCTATTTTGCTGCTACTGTTGATGTTCCTCTTTATAATGTGAGAACATCCAAGATACGGTTTCTGCTCTGGGTTCTTTTAAACCAAAGGCATTTTATGGATAAGTCCGATGTAGCCCTGTTACTTTCTGCGGTGAGTGCAGTGACAGCGGTAGGCAGTTTAATATACGCTCGCCGTATCGCGCTAAATGATAGTGCTCGAATGAAGCGTAAACAGCTTGTATTTGAAACAAGTTCGACGCCGTGCAAAGAATACCCAGACTGGCACTCTGTTACTGTTATCATTAGGAACTTCGAGCCAGTTAGTGCAACTGTGTTGCGGGTTAAATCAAAGCGACATGGCGCATGGTGGAGTGCGAGGGCTAGACTTCTGTCAAACGATTGCCGATATGAAATGACCGAGAGCGGCCCGAATCCTTGGTCAGCACAAGTCGAAAGATTGCCAGATCACCTAGCAAAGCATGACCTTGAAATGAACCGTTGGGTTCCTGAGACCGGCGTCGATAACGGCGTGGTAAGTGTGTCATTCTTCACGACCAAGAAGGTCATGTCCAGTGACTTGCTGCTTTATTGGGAGTGGAACGACGGCACTTCTCCCTAGAGTTCGGAAAGCCTCTGGCCGTCGGCTGTGGGCTCCTTTCATCTCGCCCGCCGCTGAACCACCGATCATTGTTCTGACTTCGCGATCTGACCGTGGGACCCAAATTCCCCGAGGTTCCCTACTTCGATCCCAACCGCCCCTGTCCCTACAGCCCGAGCCCTAGGGGTGAATCTGGTCCAAAAGGTAACATAAGGCCAGCCCAACTGAACCCATAATTTACTCTACTCATACCCGGAAGACGTATCCCTCCCGATGTGAATACCCTGTCCCCCGCGCGGCACGAAATCTCCGAGCTATGCGCGCAGACCCGACTCCGGGAACAGCGCTTACCTGTTCCGTATCTGGGACCATCTTTACACAGGGATACCCGGCCGCCCGGGCCGGGGGACATTACCCTAGGAAATGACAACACCGCCCTAGCGGACGGTGCTTCCATCTGGACAATCTGGACGATCACACTGATCGGGGGTCCGGATCAGCCCAGTTACGCGTCATCCCCGCCAAAATCCGTCCCCCCCCTCACCGACCCCGAAGTTATCGAGCGCCGCGAGGTCCGGCACCCCCGTCCGGGCGCTGAAGGTTGCTCGGGATATAAGGGCCATCATACCCCAGAACCGGGTGGCCATCGCGGGGCTTTACCTCGCCCATCGCCTCCTGCGCGAGGAAGACATAATCCGCCAGGCACTAGACCCCGGAGAATGGGACCGAGCGTTCCCGCTCTGACAGGGTGACCACTGGGGTTGCGGAAAGGCAGTCAAGTTTCATCAGAGAACTAAGAAAAAACATTCTTCCGAATGAAACTGTCCGAAGACTATGAATCCGGATGTCCCGTTCGATGATCAGGGGTTATCGGATTTTTCGCGAATTTCTCACGACGCAACCTCCTTCCCGTTTCCGGTCCGGAGGCTATTTCACGACCCGGAGCCGGGGTGGTTTCGGGTCCAGCGCGAGGTAACGGGCCCAGAGCGGCGTGATCATAGACCCGGTCGGCGATCTTCCGGCCACCCGTCATGTCCTCGGATAAAAGCCCGGACCAGACCAGCGGTTTGAGAATCCCGCCATACAGGTCCCCCACCCGGGGATCGTAAACCTGTCCCGGATCCGATGGACCGTAGAAAACCTCGGTCAGCGCCCGCGCGGTGATCCCGCCCCGGGCTTCATAGTCAATCACGTTCAACCAGACATCCCAGTTTCCGAGGAGATTGCGGTTTTTTCGAGGGTGACGGAATTCATCCGCAGTGAACAGGAGCGTCCGGGTGACCGCATCAACGGGCAAAACTCACGTCCTGTGTGCCATCGGGCATGCCCTTGTCGAAGCCGGCAGGCGCGTCCTCTACACCAGCACGACCGACATGGTGCAGAAGCTCCAGGCCGCCCGCCGCGACCTCGCCCTCGAGGCCGCCCTCGCCAAGCTCGACAAGTTCGATCTCATCATCCTCGATGACATCACCTATGCCCAGAAGGATCAGGCCGAGAGCTCCGTGCTCTTCGAACTGATCGCCCGGCGCTACGAGACCAGAAGCCTCGCCATCGCGGCCAACCAGCCCTTCAGCGCCTGGGACAAGATCTTCCCCGACCAGGCTGTAACCGTCGCCGCGATCGACCGCCTCGTTCACCACGCCACCATCCTCGAGATGAACGGCGACAGCTATCGCAGGCGTGCCGCGGCCGGACGGCGATCAGCCAATCTTGACGCCGGAGCAACAACCTCCAGCGACAACCTCGAAGCCAAAACCACCGACAACATCATGGAGGACACAACAACCTAACCAATCCGATCGCAGCGGTCAGAACCGGCCAACTTGGTTGTCGGCGCAGGACAAGGAGGTTGACGCTCTACAGCGCGCAGCATGCGGGCGGTGGCGCCCCAGATGTAATAGGGCCCATAGGGGGCGACGTAATAGGCCCGCATCCGGCCGCGCCAGCGCCGCTGTTCGATGCGAAAACTGGCGCCAGTGGCGATATGCGCGAAGGGAACGGTGAACACCTCGTCCACCTCGCCACGTTCGGGGCGGGGCGTGAACGGCGCGGTAACCCGGGCCAGAACCGGGGTGACGAGGAAACCCGTCACCGTCTCGTGCGGCGCCAGGGCACCCAATACCTGAACGTTGCCGCGCGGCAGGCCGATTTCTTCCTCGGCTTCGCGCAGCGCCGCCGCAATCGAGCCATCCTCGCCCGGGTCGACCTTTCCGCCCGGCAAGGCGATCTGCCCCGGATGATGGCGCAGGTGCGAGGCGCGTTTTGTCAGGTAAAGCCGAAGGCCCCCGGGCGTTGCCTCGAACGCCATCAGCACCCCTGCCGGCCGCAGCACGCGGTTTTCGGGCGGCGGCATTTCCGGGTTGAGGTCGTAATCCGACGAGGGCCGCCCCGGTCTTGCCAAGGCGGCAAGCAGAGGGGCGAAACCTTCAGGCATCGGTTGCCCCTTTCGGGCTGCCGTCGGGGGCCTTGCGCGCCTCAAAGCCAAGCGTCAGCGGATCGAACACGTAATGCGCGCCGCAAAACTGGCAATCGGCGGTCACCGTACCCTCGGGGGTGGTCATATGGCCGATGTCGCGCGCCGAATAGATCGACAGGCTGGTGCGGACGCGATCCTCGGAACAGGTGCAGCCGAACTCCACCTTTTGCGGATCGAACACGCGTGGCAATTCTTCGTTGAAGAGACGCAGCAACAGGGTCGTCAGCCCAACCGAGGGGCCGGTCAGTTCCATTTCCTCGACGGTGTCGAGCAGCACGTTCACCCGGGTCCAGTCTTCGTCCGTTTCCCCCGCGAGAATGCCGGCATGCCGCGCCGGCCCCGCCCCGGCCAAACCCCCGGCCAAACCCCCGCCCACACCCTCGAGCGGCGCATCGGGCGCGGTCGGCATCATTTGCAGCATCACGCCACCCGCCCGCCATCGCGCCGCCTGACCGGGTTCGCTTGAACGGCCATAGGCAAGCTGGAACCGTGTCGGCAATTGCTCGGACTTGGCAAAATAGGCCTCGGCGCAGGTGGCAAGCGTGCCTCCCGCCAAGGGCGTGAAACCCTGATAGGGCAGGGTCCCCTCGCCCTGATCGATCATCACCGCAAGATACCCCTCGCCGATCTGGCCGAAGGGATCGGCTTTCTCGTCAAGGCGTTCGGCGTCATAGCTGGCCTAGGCCCGGACCCGCGCCGGGGCGCCATCTTGCGCGGGCGCATAGTAATCGGCGGCCAGAATCCGGATCGGCCCCTTGCCGCGCACCTGCAACGACAGTTTCCAGCGCAGCTTCATCGTTTGCCCGATCAGGGCGGTGAGCAATGCGATCTCTGCCACCAACCCTTCGACGATGGCGGGGTATCGGTGCTGTTGCAGCACATCCGCAAGCACGCCATCAAGGCGCGCGATGCGACCGCGCACATCGGTGCGGTCAAGCTGGAATGGCAGGACGGTATCGTCCCAGGCGAGTTGCGAAAGCGTGGTCATCTGGATCCCGGGGGTTTTCGATCAGCCCTTGGGCTGGCATACCGTGCCAATATAGTGGGGGCAACCGTTCCCCCAAGGGGCCAGGAGACGAAAATGCGACGTTTCGGTGAGAGGTTGGTGCGGGGGCAGCATTACCGGCCACGTCCGGGCGCCTATGCGGTGCTGGTGCGCGGCGGGCAGTTCCTGATCACCCATCAGGCCGAACCGACGCCCGAATTTCAGCTTCCTGGGGGCGGCATCGACCCGGGCGAGGGGCCGTTGACGGCGCTCCACCGCGAGGTTTTCGAAGAAACCGGCTGGAGCATCACGGCGGCGCGGCGGTTGGGGGCCTATCGGCGCTTTACCTACATGCCCGAATACGATCGCTGGGCGGAAAAGATCTGCCACATCTATCTTGCGCGGCCGGCGCTGCGGCTTTCCCCCCCGAGCGAGGCCGGGCACGAAGCCTGTTGGGTGACCGGCGCCGACGCGATGCGCTTGCTTGCGAATGCGGGGGATCGGCATTTTCTGGGGCTGATCTTGCGCCAACTGCGCTGATGCGACGCCTGTGGCCATCAAGATATAGACCACTCACCCGTATTTTTACCAATAAGTGCAACAAATCACTAGCCTTAGGGCTGGTTTTGTTATAATCTGAAGGATAGCAGTAGACCATCTGGCCACAAGAGCTGGAACCAATCGAGGCGGAGCAGTAATATGGTAAAGTCGGTGGACTTTGCCGTCCGGGATTCCATGGGCGGCATCACGCGCGGGCTCGTTACGGGTGAAGGCGCAAGTGATTTCATTCAGGTCGGAGCAGGGGACGAAGTCTCCCTCAACCTGAGGAAAACAAGTATTTTCAAGTATATGCGTGAGGGAGATGATCTCCAGATCATGCTGGCCGATGGCCGCACCATCACGCTGTCGGGCTATTATGATGCCCATGCAAGGCTCTATATCTCCTCGGATGGCGAACTGACCCCGGTCACGCTGGAAGACGGCGGCAACGGGGTGATCTATGCCGATTACGGGCAAGTCGAAGTGATCGGCAAATGGAGCCCGAACGATCAGCTTGCCTTCCTGGGCGGCGATGAGATTCTTTCTCCGGCAGGCGACGACACGACGGGAATGGCCATGTTTGCGCCAGCGATGCTGGGCATGGGCGGGCTTGGCGCGGCGGGCGCGGGCTTGGCCGGGCTTGGTCTGCTGGGTCTTGGCGGCGGCGGTTCCAAGGGTGGCGGCGACGACACCACGCCCGGTGGCGGCGAGGTCGATCCGATCGTTCCGACGGTGGATACCCCCGATGCGCAAACGACGCTGACGACCAACACCGAAGATCCCGCAGCCACCGTTTCGGGCACCGGCGAACCCGGCTCGACGGTCGAGGTTGTCCTGGGCGATCAAACGCTCGAGACCACCATCGACGAGGATGGCACCTGGTCGGTGACCTTCGAAGACGACACCTTCCCCTCGGATGGCGACCTGACCTCGACGGTCGATGTGACGGCCCCCGATGGCACCGAATACACCCTCGACGGCCCCGATTTCCTCATCGACATGACGCCGCCCGCAGTGGTCATCACGGAAGGGGCGCTTTCAACCGGAGACGTTGAAAACCTTTCGGAATATCAAGACGGTATCACCGTTCGCGGCACCGGCGAGGCAGGCGCGGCGATTGTTGTGGCGGTGGCCGGGCACGCGCAAGCCACCACTGTGGCGGCCGATGGGTCGTGGTCGGTGACCTTCACCACCGAGCAGATGCCGGCGGGAACCTACAGCGAGGCGATGACGGTCACAGCCACCGATGCGGTTGGCAACGTGACCACGCTCAACGACACGCTGGTGGTCGATACCGAGGCCTCGGTGGCGTTTTCTTCGGCTTCGGTGACGGGTGACAACATCGTCAACGCCGATGAGGCGCAAACGGGCTTTGCGCTGTCGGGCACCTCCGAGCCGGGCTCGGTTTCGGTGCGGATCGAGCTTGGCGGCACCAGTTATTCCGCCACGCCGGCGGCCGATGGCACATGGAGCATCGCCTTGCAGGACGTGGCGCTTGCAACGGGCGTTCACACCGCAACGGTCACCGCCACCGATGCCAACGGCAACACCGCCTCGGCAACGCGCGCAATCAGCTTTGACACCGACACCTCGGTGAGCTTTGACAGTGCCCAGGCGGGTGGCAACAATCTGCTCAACGCCGCCGAACGCTCCGCGGGCCTCGTGCTGACCGGGACCGCCGAACCGGGCGCGACGGTGGTGGTTGCCTTCGAGCAGGGCAGCCATACGGTGACGGCGGGTGCCGACGGCCATTGGTCGGCCAGCTTCGCGGCAAGCGAGGTGCGCACCGGCACCTACAGCTCCACCGCCACCGTGACCGCAACCGACATCGCGGGCAACGTGGCCACGGCAAGCCATACGATCAACGTCGATACCGAGGTGCAGAACTTTACCCACACCTCGCCCACCGCGAATGCCATCGTGGCCGATGACATCGTCAACGCCCGCGAGGCCGCAGGCGGCCTTGTGGTCACCGGCACGGTCGAGCCGGGCGCGACGGTCACCGTGCAACTGGCTTCGGGGAGCGTGATCCCGGCGATCAATCTTGGCAACGGAAGCTGGACAGCCACCATCCCGGCGGCGCAACTGCCCGCGGTTGAAACCGACAACGTCACGCTGACGGTGCGCGCGACCGACGTGAACGGCAACACCGCCACGCAGACCAGCAGCATCGACTTCGACCCGGTGGTGCGCAACTTCGCGCCCAATGCCACGGTTGCGGGCGATGGCATCGTGAACGCGCAAGAGGGGGCGGACGGGTTCGTCATCTCCGGCGCGGTCGAGCCGGGGTCGCGTGTTGCGGTCACCTTGGCCAGCGGCGCGGTGGAAACGGTGACTGCCGGAGCCAACGGGCAATGGTCGGTGATGTTCCACTCCGACGATCTTGGCACCACGGGCAGCGGCACGATGGGCTATCAGATCGCGGCGACCGACCCGGTGGGCAACTCCGCCACCGCCAGCGGCAGCTTCGGCTACGATCTTGTCGCCCCCGAAAGCCCCGACATCATCGCCTTCACCCGCGATGCCGGGTCGCTTCTGGGCATTCGCACCGATCTGGGCGAGAACACCTATGAAATCGCGGCGGTCGATGCGGCGGGCAGGGTGACCGGCGTGCCAAACGACGCCTCGGTCAGCACCCATGGCGGTTACGGCACCTACGATTTCTATTCCTCGGTGCCGAACGGCTCTTACCTCGTGGTGAGCGATCACGACACCGCTGGCAACGAAACCTCGACACTGCTCGTGGTCGACAACACGTCTGCGGTCACCGTCGATCTGGCGCGCAGCGGGTTGGGCGATTTCGACTTTGGCACCATCGACCTCACCTTTGCGCCCGAGGCGCAACTGACGATCACCGAAGCGCAGCTGGTGGCGCTGACCGGGCCCGATCATGCCTTGGTCATTCAGGGCGACTCGGCCGATCATGTGACGGCGCTGGGGGCCGAGGACAGCGGCCAGAACACCGTGATCGGCGGGCACACCTACAGCGTCTATACCTTGGGCGACGATGGGGCGAGCCTGATCATCGACGACCAAATCACCCACCTCACCATCTGACGGGGGGCGTGATGACCCGGAAAAGCAGCGCAAAGCCGCTTCTCCGGGCCTCGATGATGGCCCGGATATCGGCGGCGGCCCTGGTCGCGGCCGGGCTGAGCGGATGCATGCAGGGAACGCCGTTTCCCTTCAACCCTTCGACAAGCGGCATCGTTCCGGGCAGGCCCGGCACCACGGCGCAAACCTCGCAGATCATCGCGGGGCTGAGCGGTCGGGTCTCGGCGCTGCCTGCATCGGGGCCCTATGCGCAGGTGGCGCATTCGGTTCTGGTCGATGCCAAGGGCTCTGCCAAGGCCGAGTTGCGGGTGGCGCGGTTGAGTGCGCAGGCGAAATCGAAGAACTGGCTGCCGCAGGTGGGGCCAAGCCTCAGCCTGACCTCGCTGGGCGAGCTTGCAGCGCGCATTCTGGTCGAGCAGGTGCTGTGGGACAATGGTACCAAGCGGGCCGAACGCGATTATGCCGCCGCCGATGTCGAGGTGGCTGCGGCAAGCCTTTCCGCCGAGATGAACGACACCGTGGCCGAGGGGCTCAAGGCCTATATCACCGCGCGCAAGGCCGCCGAACAGGCCGCTGTGGCGGAGCGTTCTGCGGCAAGGATCGGCGAGTACGACCACATCATGCGCCAGCGCGTGGAAGGCGGATTGTCGGATGGGTCCGAGGCGCGGGTGTTGGCGCAAAAGCTCGCCGAAATACGCGCCACGGCACAGGCAGACCGCGATGCCTCTGCCACCGCGATGGCGCAGTTGCAGGCGATGACGGCAAAGCCGGTCGAGGCGATCTCGGGGTTGAGCGATCTGGCCCTGCCCGACGCGCTGCCCGATGCGCTTGGCGTGGCGAAGGCGCAGGCCGAGGCGGGGCGCATTGCGGCCGAGGCCAAGATGGCGCGGGCAGGGCATCTGCCAAAGCTTGCGGCGCAGGCCAGCACCGGCAAGGGCGGCCCCGACATCGGGCTGACGCTGGGGGTGGAGCAGATGCTTGGCTTTGGCACCGCCGACACGCTGGCCGCGCTCGAGGCTTCGAACGAGGCGGCAAAGGCCCGGATCGACAAGGCCCGGCAGGACGATGCCCAGGAAGTCGCCTCGTTGCGCGCGAAGCTTTCGGCGCTGGAGGCCAAGGCCGCGCGGGATGGTGCGGTGGTGGCGCAAAGCGGCGCAAGCCTTGAGATGTTCACCGAGCAGTATCGCATGGGCCGCCGAACCTTGATGGAGTTGGTGAGCCAGTACGAGAGCTATGCGCAGATGGCCCGCGCCCAGGCCGGGCTGAAATACGACATCGCGCTGATTAAGCTGGAAATCGCGCGTCAACACGGGATATTGGTGGACGGAAGCAGTATCTGACAAGGTGTAGTAGGTTTTGGCTGACCGCTTCATAGCGTTCGACATCAACGCGGGCCGTGTCAGCGGGGCGGCAGATGGGGCCATGCCAAAACCTGTGCCCGCGCATGCCACCGCGCCGCGCGCCCCGAAACGCGCCAAAGCCCGGGCCGAACTTGCCGCCGCCTATGCCGGGCTTCTGGGCGCGCAGGTGCCCGCGGCCGACATCCTCGAACAGATGCTGCTGGCGGTGGGCGAGGCCACTGCCGCGGTGACGGGGGCGACCAGCGACGAGGTGCAGCCCGACCATGTCGCCGCCGTCTTGCGGGTGGCCGGCATGACCGCCACCGTCGAAGACATCGACCGCCTCTCGCCCGGGCAATGGCCAGCGCTGGCGCAGATGACCTTGGGCCAACTGGTGCTGGTGATCGCGCAGGACCGCGAAACGCTGTTTCTCTATGACAAGACCTGCGCCGATCAGCGCGCCGAAGTGCCGCTGGCCGATTTTGCGCCGTTCTTCTCGGGGCGGATCATCCGGGCCCGCACGTCGCTGCGCCAGCTTGAACAACGCCACGCCCCCGACACCACGCCGGAACACTGGTTCTGGGGGGCGTTCCGGGCGCAACGCCGCGCCTTTGTCGAGGTGGCCGTCGGCTCGCTTTTTGCCAATATCCTTGCCGTCTCGGTCGCGATGTTCTCGATGCAGGTCTACGACCGGGTCATTCCGCACAAATCCGAGGCGACGCTTTGGGTGCTGGCCTTGGGCGCGATGCTGGCGCTGATGCTGGAGATGGCGCTGAAACTGGCGCGCTCGGGGCTGATGGATCTTGCCGGCCGCAAGATCGAGATGACCGTGCAGAGCCTGCTGATGGACCGCCTTCTGGGCATGAAAGCCGCACCGGGCCGTCGCTCGCCCAGCCAGTTGTTCTCGGCAATGCGCGAGTTTTCCTCGGTGCGGGAGTTCTTCACCGCCTCGACCATTGGCACCTTGGCCGATATTCCCTTCATCTTCATCTTTCTGGCGCTCGTGGCCAGCATCGGCGGCAACCTGGTGTGGGTGCTGGCGCTGGGCGCGGTGCTGATGGTCGCACCGGGCTTCTTCATGCAAAAGAAGATGATGCAGATCACCAAATCGACACAGGGCGCCTCGGCACGGGCGGCCAAACTGTTGCACGAGGCGATCTATGAACATGAAACCGTCGCCACCCAGCGCGGCAGCGACCGGTTCAAGCGGATCTGGGAAGAACTTACCACGCTTTCGGCGGTCAAATCCTCCGAAAGCCGCAAGATTTCCTCGGCGCTGACCTACTGGGCGCAGATGGTGCAGCAGGGCACCTACCTTTCGGCGGTGATGGTGGGCACCTACATGGTGTTTGCGGGGGAATTCACGGTGGGCGCGATCATCGCCATCGGCATCCTCACCTCGCGCACCCTGGCACCGCTGACGCAACTGGCGGGCACCTTGGCGCGCTGGGCGAATGTGAAGGCCGCGCTGGATGGGCTGGATGCGATTGCCGGGGCCGATCAGGTGCAGGCGACCAGCCGCAGTTACTTGCGGGCGGAGGCGATCGAGGGCGAGTTCGAACTGCGCGGCCTCGAGTTCAAGTACGATCCCGAAGGGGCAAGCACCGTCGACATTCCCGCGCTGCGCATTCCGGCCGGGCAGCGCGTTGCCGTGCTGGGCGCGAACGGGTCGGGCAAATCGACGCTGCTCAAGCTGCTGGCGGGCCTGTACGAACCCTCGGGCGGGCGCATCCTGCTTGATGGGGTCGACATCGGCCAGTTGCATCCGCGCGATCTGCGCCGTTCGGTGGGCTATCTTTCCCAGGATGTGCGGCTGTTCTCGGGTACGCTGCGCGACAACCTCAACCTGACGCAACTGGAGCGCGACGAAGAGCGGCTTTACAAGGCGCTTGATTTTGCCGGGCTTGGGCCGTTTCTGCGCGGCCATCCCAAGGGGCTCGACCTCGAGATCCGCGATGGCGGCGAGGGGCTTTCGGTGGGGCAGCGCCAGTCGATCGGCTGGGCGCGGCTGTGGCTGCAAGACCCCTCGGTGGTGATTCTCGACGAGCCGACCGCGGCGCTGGATACCACGCTTGAAACCACGCTGGTCAGTCGGCTGGATACCTGGCTTGCGGGTCGCACCGCGATCATTGCCACGCATCGGGTGCCGATCCTGGCGCTGACGGCGCGCACGTTGATCTTGCAAAACGGGCGCATGGCGGTGGATGGGCCGCGCGATGCGGTGCTGGCGCATCTGACCAAATCCAGGACGGGGGGCAGGCATGACCACGGTCGACCCCAGCGCCGTGCACCTCGCCGCGCGCCGGATGAGCCTGACCATCTGGCTCGTCGCGCTGACCATCGTGGTGTTTCTTGGCTGGGCCGCCATCGCCTCGGTCGATCAGATCGTGCGGGGGCCGGGGGAAATCGTTTCGTCGTCGAAGCCGCAGATCATCCAGAACCTCGAAGGCGGCATTCTGGCCGAGTTGAACGTGTCCGAAGGCGACGAGGTGGCGCCCGGCACGGTTCTGGGGCGGCTCCACGACACGTCTTACAAGGCGCAGGTCGATGATTTGCGCGCCCAGATTGCCGCGTTGGAAATTCGTCAGTTGCGGCTTGAGGCCGAGATGAACGGGCTGGACGCCTTCGAGGCCAGCGAGGAACAAGAACGCCTTGTGCCCGAGATCGTGCAATCGGAAACCGCGCTGCTGGTGGCGCGGCTGAGCGATTTCACTTCGCGCAAGGCGGGGGCGAAGGCCGTGCTCCATCAGGCCCGCGCCGAGCGGGACCTGCTGGAGAACATGTATGAAAAGGACATTGCGCCGCTGATCGAGGTGACCAAGGCGCGCAAGAACTTTTCCGATGCCGAGGCGCAGTACAACGACATCGTCACCAAGGCCGAACTGGAGCGCGCGGCAGAATATTCCGAAGCGCAGGACAAGCTGGGCACGCTGCGCCAGCAGTTGAAATTGTCCGAAGACCAGTTGGCGCGCACCATGCTCCTGTCGCCCATGCGCGGGGTGGTGAACAAGCTGTCGGTCACCACCATTGGCGGTGTGGTGCGGCCGGGCGAGGAAATCCTGCAAATCATCCCGCTGGACGAAGAACTGTTCATCGACGCGCGGATTGCCCCGAAGGACATTGCCAACGTGACCCTGGGCCAGCCCGCAACCATCAAGCTCTCGGCCTATGACTACACCGTTTACGGCAGCCTCGAGGGCGCGGTGCATTTCGTCTCGGCCGATACGTTCAAGGAAGAACGCCAGCCCGAGGCCGAGCCGTGGTACAAGGTGACGCTGCGCGTGGACCTGTTGCATCTGACCGAACGGCAGCGCAGCCTGGAAATTCGGCCCGGCATGCAGGCGACGGTGGAACTGCACACCGGAGAAAAGACCATTCTGCACTATCTGCTGAAACCGATCTACAAGTCGCGCGAAGCGCTGCGCGAGCCTTAACCGTCGTTTTCCTTTGCGCCGTCGAATTCAAAGAGCACCGCCGAGACATCGTCGACCAGGGCCTCGCCGGACAGCCGCTGCAATTCCCAGTAAAGCGCATCGAGCAATGCCTGGCCGCGCATCCCGTTCAGCGCGGCAAGCATCTCTGTCAGCCCCTCTTCGGCCAGTTGCCGGCCATCGGGCAGCACGATCTCGGTGATGCCGTCAGAGCCAAGAAACAGCCTGTCACCGGGGAAAAGCCGGGTGGTCACGGTCTCGTATGTGGCGGCAGCGAGCAGACCGACCGGCATGCCGCCATTGCCGAAAAACTCGACCTTTCCATCGGCCCGCAGCACCGCAGGATGCGGATGCCCCGCCTGCACCAGCGCAACCGTTCCCGCGATCAGGTCGACATCGGCATAGATCAGCGTGAAATAGCTTTCGGTCTGCATTTCATCGAGCACGAGCGCATTGAGATAGCGCGCCAATTCCGCCGGGTCGCGCCCATCGAAAAAGCCGAGTTCGTTTTGCACCAGCGCGATGTTCTGCTCGGGCGACGAGCCCGAAAGATAGCCCGCAAGCCGTGCCGTCATCAGCGCCGAGGTGATGCCGTGGCCCGACACGTCGATGCCATAAAGCCCCACGCGCCGGGAACTGATGCGAAAGAAACCCACAAGATCGCCGCCGACGTGCCCCGATGGCCGCAACATCAGCGACACCTGCGCATTGCCAAAGCTGCGGAAACGTTCTTTCACAAGGCTTTGTTGCAGTTTGCGGGCCTCGACAAGGTCGCGGTCGATCGAATCGTAGAGCGTGCGCAACTCGCCCAGCGCCGAAGTGAGCAGGCGGTTCTTTTCCTGCATCGCGCGTTCCATTGTCAGGATCCGGGCCCCCGCCGTCAGCCTTGCGCGCAATTCGTCGCCATTCACCGGCTTGGCCAGAAAATCGTCGGCGCCGTTTTGCAGCCCCTCGGCAACGTCGTTCTTTTCCGATTTCGAGGTGAGCAAGATGAAATAGCCATAGCTTTCGCGGCTCATCTGGCGAAAGCGGCGGCAGAATTCGAGACCGGTCATCCCGTCCATCAGCCAATCCGACAGCACGAAATCGGGCTCTGTCTGGGCACAGATTTCCAACGCCTCTTCGCCGCTCCCAGCCTCGAGAACCTCGTAGCCCGAACGGGAAAGCTGCGCCGAAAGGATGCGCCGCTGCATCCTGCTGTCATCGACCACCAGCACCCGCCGATGCGCCGCGTGCGCCGCGGCGAGTGACGGGCCCGTTTGAAAAGGCTTCGGATCGGACAAGGAGACCACCCAGACAATTGACACCACAACATTCTTCGACCGGGCTTAAAAACCGGTGAACACCGTGCATCTTGTCTGACTTAAGCCTTCTGAACCGACATTCCCCAAGTGGCATGTCGTCTGACGTGAAGATCGCCTGAATCCGACCGCTGGACAAGCATTTTCCGTCCCGAGCGGCGCTGTCGGGCGCGCAAGGCGCGGGAACAGGGCTGATCAGACCGCGAAGCCGCCGTGTTGTGTCCCGGCGGTGGTGTTTTTCAGCGCAGCGGGCAGAGCTGTCCTGCCGTTTTCGTTCAGTTCGGGCGTGGATCGCTGTCATGCGCATGACGGAGGCGCTCGCAATTGGCGGATGGCGGCGAGGATGGCACGCACCATCGGGCCGGTGACGGCCACCTCGGCCAGCTGGAAGGTGATGGCGCGGGCGTGGCGGACGACACGCGCCCCGATCTTGATCAGCTTCAGTTGCAGGCTGGTCAACGACCAGTCGGCCATGGCCTCGGGCAGTTCGATGCAGCGCAGGAAGGTGGCCAGGTTGTAGGCCAACGCGTGCAGTTGCAGCCGCACCTCGTTGTCGCGGAACTTCCGGCACGACAGCCGTGTCCAGCGGAAGGCGTATTTGCCTTCCTTGATGTGCTGCTCGGCGGTGCCGCGCTGGTTATAGAACCGCACGATCCAGTCCGGGTCCATCGGCAGGTTGGTGACGATGAAGCCGACGCGCGGGAACAGCTCGCCCGGATGCCATTCGATCTTCGCGACCACGCGGCGCGGCTTGTCCCATGATGCCGCCTGATAGTCGAAGTCCTCGTAGAACCGCTTGACCTTGGTCAGCGACGGCCGCCCGACAGGGCGCGTCAGCCGATGCGCGATCTTGTCCTTGAGCACCGCGTTTGCGGGCAGCCGGATGGCGTAGAAATACTGCGCCTTTTCCAGCCGCGCATAGATCGCGGGGATCGCGTAGGCGGCGTCGGCGCGGAAGAACCGCAGGATGTCCCGCGTGGCATATCGGGCGATCACCGGATCAAGGACGTCCCGCCAGCCGTCTGCGCTGTGGACGTTGCCATTGCGCAGTGCGCAGCGTTCCAACATGCCGAACTGGTTGAACAGGAAGTTGGGGTGGTAGCAGGTGCAGTCGAAGTGGCCATTCCAGGCCGCTCCTTCCTGATCGCCATGGGTCGGGCTGACCGAGCTGTCCATGTCCAGCACGATGAACTTCAGCCCGTTGCGGTCATGAAACCGGTCGATCCATTGCCCGTTCAGGTCGGCCAGCGCCGCCCGGTTCTCGGGCTGTGCCAGTGTCTCGGTCTCGAACCGTCCCATCTGCGAGGCCGAGGCCGCTTGCGCATCAACGGCACGGCCGCCCACGACCTGGCGCATGACGGGATCGAGGGCCAGCCGGTCGGCGTCGTTGACGTCCTCATATCCGGCCAGTCGCCCGAACACTGACTGCCGGAACAACCCGTCAAGACGATGGATCGTGTTCTTGCCGCGCCGGGTGTCGCGTAGTGCTGTTGCCGCCAGATCGGACAGCCCGAGCGCGTCATCCATCTCGCGCATCACCAGGAGGCCGCCGTCGGAACTGAGCTGCGTGCCGCGAAATTCCAGCCGTACACGAGGGTCGAACTCGACCCGATCTGCCCGCTGCAAGCCCGCACCCTCTGGGTGATCCATGAAACGCGCCCCTCACAGCAGTCAACAACATGTTTTATAACGGAAATAACACGATCACGACAGCGAAATCAGCGAGCTACTTGGGGAATGTGGGATCAAAGGAGCGGAACCGGCCCGAAAATAGGTCTTTCCCCGCCTTCGTCAGGCGCAGATGCCCGAGATAGGGCCGCACGAGGCGCATTTCGCGCAGAACCGAATGCAGGATCCAGAGCGGCTCGAAATGGTGTTCATCCGCGACCCGGATTATGTTGAACGAGTGATAGATCTCCCGCTCAGTATAGTCGGGGAACCGGATCGTGGTGATCGCTTCGGCAACCATCGCGCGCCTGAACGCCCCGGATTTCGTCAGGGGGATGCCTTTGGGGTCCCGGTCGAACTGGGCCTTCAGGAAATCAAGAACGCGTAGGACGGGTGAGCCGTCCAGGATAGGGTCGTCATCAGGGATTTCGCGAAACCGGATCATGTGATCAGGTTAAGCGCGGGAAGCCGTGAAAGGAAAGGCGGTATCGGCTTTACACCGGTCCGATACCGGAGACCATTTCCTGCGGGTGCAGGTCATTTCACAGGGGGAAACGGGTGAGTCGATGTCAGCTTTAGAGGAATTCGAGTTTGATTTGATGATCCAACTCCCCGAACGAGCCACAGATATAGATGGGCTGGTCGATAGGCTAGTCTGTCTCCGCTTCGACCGACCGACCGAAAGCTTTGTTGCGCGTGCGGGATGCGGGGTCAATATCCGCTCGCTGTTTATGCTTGATGAACACTACATTTTGTGATATCAAATTGATAAACATACCATATGGAGTGCATGCAATGGCCACAGCCCATCCAGCGCTAACGAATGAATCAACAACCGCAGATATTACAAACTACCTCAAGAATGCCCGGGATGACCGTGAACTGAGAATAATCGTTGCGCGGTTAAACAGGGAGGGGAAGCGGGCGCTAGGTCAAGATTTTTCCATCCGCTTTGATGAAACAATAATGTCGAAGGATTTTCGAAACCGGGTGTTTGTTTCCCTCTGCTAGAGCAGGCAAAAACCGGTGCGGAGATACTTGCAGAGAAACGACCGATCTGAACCGTAGGTCGAACCAATCAGGCATCACACCTAATGGTATGCTTGCTTGAAATGATCACCATATCTTGAAAATTAATCTTGTGTTCACCATCTGTCCGATAGCGCTACAGCGCCTGAAAGGAGGTGAGATCTAATGGCGAAGAAACCTGGTTCAAGCACTGGTTCCAATGGTGGTATCTATCAAGAGGTTGGGCCGCGTGGCGGCGAAAAACCAAACTTCTCAACGGTGGCCGACAATACCCGGCTCCCTCCAACCACAAAACCCGGCAATACATGGAAGCCAGTTCATAGGACCCCGGATAGCAAACGGTGATCCCTTCCTTGTCGATCAAGACGCCTGGCCGCGACGCTCACCGCGCGGCGGCCAGGGGTTCTGTTCAGGTCCCCGTTCATGGCCCGCCTAGTTCGTGATCGCCCGGGTCGTCGCCGCCCTCGCGGTCCCCAGCTTGGCCCGTCTGCCGCCGGATGAGTTCCGCCGCGGTTTCCCGGATCAAGGCCTTCTCCACGATCCGGGATATGTCGAGCCCGAGGGCGCGGGCTTCGGCGACCAATTTGGTGTCTAGCCTCGGGCGTATTTTGATCTTCATCGATCTATCCTCCGGTACCGGAGCCAAATGTTATCCCGGGCCGCAGGGCGCGCGCCCTTGCGGCCGATCGTTATACTCACTCCGTCCCGGCCGGTACCGAGGCGTCAGTGCTGACGGGTTCCACCGGGATCTCCGTCAGCAGTTCGGCGATCTGGGCCGTATCCAGTTCCCGCCGCTCGGACAGGACCGCCGCAATCCGCTCGATCGTGGTCCGGTGCCGGTCCATCGCGGCACGCGCCTCGGTCTGCGCCGCCTGAAGCGAGGCTTCGATCCTCTGGCGCATTGGTTCCGGGATAAGCGAATACGGTGTTTCCGGCGGAACCCAAGTCAGCGTTGGGCCGAAACCCAAGCCACACTCGGCCTCCAAGGCGAGCTTGGTAGCGTGCGCTAGGTCACTGGACGTCCCGGTTCCACCACCGCTTGAAATATCCCCCAGCACAACCTCCTCGGCGGCGCGCCCCGAAAGAACTGCGCACAGGAATGCGCGCAGGCTGTCGCGCGTCAGGCTGGGGATGGCCGGTCGCACCACCTCACCTCCGGTCGGGGTCACGCGCGCCGAGGTGGCGGCGGGCAGCCCGAACACGGCCCCGGCCACGAGATGCCCGGCTTCGTGGACGCTGATACGCCACATGAGATCGGGTGCGAGTGGTGGCTGGAAGGCATCCGCCGCCGCCTGAACGTGCTCCGCGGAGAAGGGCTTGCCCTCCGACCGGGCCCGGGTTCGAGCGTCCCGCACGAGCGCGGTGAGTTCCGCCCCGGTCCGCCCCATCATCTGGTCCGCCAGGCGATCCAGATGATCTTCCGTGATCGTTCCTGCGAGTGCCGACGAGAGGAAGGTCCGCACGCCGCCTCGGTCCGGCGGGTTGACGCGAATGTGCCGGTCGTACCGGCCAGCGCGAACGACTGCCGTGTCGACCCGCTCAACGTTATTCGTGGCGGCGACCAAGATCACCCCTTCGGTGGCCGACAACCGGTCCAATAGGGTCAGCAATCCATTTACCACGCCCATCATATATCGTAAG
>NZ_PZKF01000007.1 GCF_003034995.1 Phaeovulum veldkampii DSM 11550
ATTTCTGCGGCGGTTTCGGTCATCTGTCCGACCTCGACCGGGGTCAGCACCGCCCGGTCGCCCCGCGCCACGAACACCGCCCAGCCCGCGCCCTGCCGGAATAGCGCAGCCAGCGGCGCCTGCACCACATCGCGGCCTTCCCACACGGTGATGCGGGCGAAAACCGCATAGCCCGTTCCCAGACCTTGCCGCGCCTCGGGGGGGGTGTCGATGTCAAGGATCACGCGGACGCGCTGTTCCTCGATGCCGAGGGCCGATACCTCGGTAAAGGCCAGCGGTTCCACCTGCCGCACGCGGGCCGCCAAGGGCACCGGGCCGCCCCAGCGCTCGACCGTGGCTGCCGCGCCGGGGCGGATGCGCAGCGCATCGGCCGAGGGCATGTCAACCTCGATCTCCAGCATTGCCAGATCGCCCAGCGTCAGCAGCCGGTCGCCCGGCTGCACCACCCGCGCGCTGAGGCTTTCGACCGACAGCACGACGCCGGTGACGGGCGCGCGCAGTTCCACGCAACAGCCGGTGGATTGCGCGCCCGGCCCCGCAGGCCCCATCAGTTGCGCCTGCATCCGCGTCAGCGTGGCGCGCGCCAGATCAAGTTGCTGCCGGGCGGCGGCCTGCGCGGCGGTGGCGCTGATCTCGGCCTGTGCCGAAGCCTCCAGAGCCTGCTGCGATACGGCCCCGCGCGCGGCCAGTTCGCGGTTGCGCCGGGCCTCGTTGCGGGCATAGTCCAGATCGGTTCCGGCGCGGTCCAATTGCACCTCGGCCAGCCGCACCGCCGCCTCGGCTTCGGTCACGGCGGCCTCGGCCTGACTGCGGGCGCGGGCGTCCAGAAAGGCGGGTTCCGCCGGTTCGATCAGGGCGACGATGCTGTCGCCGCCTGTCACCGCATCGCCCAGTTGCACCGGCGACCGCGCCAGCATCCCGGCGATGGGCGCCGTCACCTCCCATGTTTCGGCCAGCCGCGTCTTGCCTTCGGCAGCCACCGTCACGGCCATCGAGCCGCGGGTGACGGGGGCCAGATCCACCGCCACCGGCTCGGGCCGAAAGGCCCAGACCGCTGCGGCCAGCGCCGCCGCGCCGATCGTTCCTGCCCAGATCCAGCCCCGTGCGGCCATGGCCTATTCCCTCTGTTTCAGCGCGCCGACCAGATCGACCCGGTCCAGCCTGCGCCGCACCGCCACCCCTGCCGCCAGCGCCGTGCCCAGCACCATCAGGCTGGCAAAGCCATAGGTCTGGCGCGACACCACCAGCGGGATTGAGATCAGTTCGGTTGAAAACCCTGCCACCATCAGCGCGGCAAAGCCATAGCCCGCAGCCCATCCCAAGGGCAGCGCCAGCGCGGTCAGGGCCAGCGTTTCGCCCAGCAGCACCCAACCGACCTCGGCGCGGGTAAAGCCCAGAACGCGCAAGGTGGCCAGTTCATGCGCGCGTTCGGCCAGCCGGATGCGGGCGGCGTTATAGACCACGCCCAGCGTGATCAGCATTCCCAACGCCGAATAGATCGCGGATGAGATCAGCAGGTTCTCGCGCAGCGTCTCGTCGAATTGCCGCCGCAGGTCCGACCAGAGCGTGAGGCCCGAGATGACGGGGCTGCGCTTGACCTCGGCATGAAGCGCAGGCAGGCGGGCGGGATCGACGCGCAGGTCGATCCGGTTCACGCGCGGGCTTTGGCGCAGCAGGGCGTGCAGGGTTTCGGCGTCGATATGGGCGCTTTGGCCAAGGCTTTGGCGGATCACGCCTGACAGCGGCAGATCCCACTCCTCATAGGGCGGGGTCAGCCGTTGCAACCGCAGCCTGTCGCCCGGCCGTGCGCCCAGTGCGGCGGCCAGCCCCCGCGGCAGCACCAGCCCGCGGGGCGGCAGCGCCACGGGGCGGCCCGCGCTGTCCAGCAGGTGTGCCATCAGGTCGCCCGGTTCATGCGCCTCAAGTGCGACAAAGCGGCTGCGGGGGCCGTGGCTCAGCCTGACCTGCAAGGCATAGCCACCTTCGGCGCGCAGCACGCCGGGCAGGTGCTGCGCGGCCTCCAGCGCGGGGGCGGCGCGGGTCTCGTCGGTCAGGGTCAGCGTCACCTCCTGGCGGTTGGCGGCGCCGAACACCTCGGCGGCGACGGCGCGCACCGCGTCATAGGTGGAAAAGGCCGCGATCAGCACCGCGACCGAGGCCGCGATCCCCGCCACCGTCACGGCCGCGCGGCCCGGAAAGCGGGTGATGCCGCGCCAGACCATCAGGGCCAACTGCCCCGCCCCCAGGGTGCGCGGCAGCCCGTCAAGCCGCCCCGCGCCATAGGCGGGCGGCAGGGGCGGTGCCATCGCCACTGCGGGCGGCAGGCTGGCCGAGGTGCGCACCGCCCGCCACGCGCCCGCCAGCGCGGTGGCCATGCCCAGAACGCCCGAGATCACGAAGGCGCCAGGGCCGGGGGCATAGATCAGCCAGGGAAAGCGGTAGAAATCGGCGTAAAGCGCGGTCATCGCCTGCCCCAGCCAGGCCCCCGCGGCCCAGCCGATCACCACCCCCACCGCCCCGATCAGGGCCGCCAGCCGCAGATAGTGCCCGGCCACCTCGGCGGTGGAATAGCCCACGGCCTTCAGCAGCCCGATCTGGCGCCGCTCGGTCGCCACCAGACGCCCGATCACCATGTTCACCAGAAAGGCCGAAACGATCAGGAACACCGGCGGCAGGATGCGCCCCATCGCCTGCAACTGATCCAGCTCGCCTTGCAGGAACTGGTCCGACCCCTGCCTGTCGCGGCCATAGGCGCCGGTGCCGCCATAGGGCGCCAGCACCCCGTCAAGCGCCGCGATCACCGCATCCTCGCGCGCCCCGCGCGACAGCCGCAGTGACACTTCGTTGAAGGCGCCCTTTCGGCCAGCGGCGGCCTCTGCCGCCTCGGCGCCCATCCAGATCAGGCCATAGCGGCGATCATCGGGCATCAGGCTGCCGGGGCCGATGGTATAGATGAACTCGGGCGAAAGCACATGCCCCACCACCTGCAACTCGCGCCGCGCGCCGTTCAGCAGCGCCACGAACCGCGTGCCGGGCAGCAGCCCGTGGACCAGCGCGAAGGGTTCCGAAAGAGCCACCTCGTCAGGTCGGGCCGGGTCGGGCAGGCGGCCTGCGCGCAGGATCGGCACGTTCAGCCGTGGCGGCCCTGCCAAGGGCAGCGAGATCACGCGCGCCACCGCGGGTTCGACCATGCCCTCCAGGTCCAGCAGCAGGTGAAAGCCCACCCTCCCCTCGGCCACGGCCACGCCGGGGATTGCGGCGATTTCGGCCAGCAGGGCCTGCGGCGCGCGCGTGGCGGTGGCAAAAACATCGGCAAAGCGGTTGCGGTCGTAATAGGCGGCGCGGGTCTCCGACAGCGCGCGTTCGGTGCTGTGGGCCAGCACCAGCACCATGCCGCCGCAGGCCAGCACCAGCGCGATCGCCAGCGCCTGCGCCCAGATCGCGCGCAGATCGCGGATCACCTTGCGATTGAGCGCGCTCACCACGTCACCTGGGCGGGGGCAATGCGGGTGGCGTTGCGCCGGTCTTCGACGATGCGTCCGTCGGCCAGCACGATCACCCGATGCGCGATGGCCTGAATCCCGACGTTATGAGTGATCAGCGCGGTGGCGGTGCCCAGATCGCGGTTCACGGCCACCAGCGCCTCAAGCACCTTCACGCCGGTCTGACTATCCAGGGCGCCGGTGGGCTCGTCGCACAACAAAACGTCGGGCCGCTTGGCAATCGCCCGCGCAATCGCCACGCGCTGCTGTTCGCCACCCGAAAGCTGGGCGGGGAAATGGTCCATCCGGTGCGCCAGCCCCACACGGTCCAGCGCCTCTTCGGGGGGCATCGGGCGGTGGGCGATTTCGGTCACCAGCGCCACGTTTTCACGCGCGGTCAGCGCCGGGATCAGGTTGTAGAACTGAAAGACGAATCCCACATGATCGCGGCGAAAGGCTGTCAGCGCGCGTTCCGATGCGCCGCTCAGTTCCCGGTCACGGAAGAAGACGCGCCCCGATGTCGGCCGGTCAAGCGCACCCAGAATGTTCAGCAGGGTTGATTTGCCCGACCCCGAGGCGCCCAGCAGCACGACCATTTCGGCCTCGGCCAACGTCAGGTCGATACCCCGCAGCGCCTGCACGGCGCCGTCGCCTTGGCCATAAATCCGGGTCAGCCCCTGTGTGCGGTAAACCGGTGGGGCAGCTGTGCCTGTCGCCTGCATGAGGCCAGTATGCGGTCAACCGCGGTGCCGCGCACTGATTCGGGCAGCCTAGCCCGCGCGGCGCAGGCGCAGCGCGTTGGTCACCACGAAGACCGAGGAAAACGCCATCGCCCCTGCCGCCAGCATCGGCGACAGGCCGGGGCCCCCGAAGGGCACCAGCCCCCCCATCGCCACAGGGATCAGCGCGGTGTTGTAGGCAAAGGCCCAGAACAGGTTCTGGCGGATGTTGCGCATCGTCGCGCGCGACAGTCGCAGCGCGCGCGCCACCCCCGCCGGGTCACCCTGCATCAGCACGACATCGGCCGCCTCGATCGCCACATCGGTGCTGGTGCCGATGGCAAGCCCCACATCGGCCGCGGCCAGTGCCGGGGCATCATTGATGCCGTCGCCCACAAAGGCCAGCGGCCGGGGCAGGGCGGCCAACGCCGCCACCTTGCCTTCGGGGCGCACACCCGCGACCACGCGGGCAATGCCCAACTGTCGCGCCACGGCCTTGGCGGTGGCGGGCGTGTCGCCGGAAATCAGCGCCACATCGACGCCCGCGGCGCGCAGATCGGTCACCGCCTGCGCCGCGGTGGGCCTGACCGGATCGGCCAGCGCCATCAGCGCGGCCAACTGCCCGTCAAGCGCCAGCCAGACCGGGGTTTTCGCCTCGGCTGCCAGCCGTGCAGCCTGCGCGGCAAGGGGGGCGGTGTCCACCCCGGCCTCGGCCAGGGCGTCGGCATTGCCGATCAGCACCGCGCGGCCCTCGACCGTGGCCACAAGCCCAAGGCCCGGCAGCGCGCGCGCGCCGCGCGCTGGCGGCAGGGTCAGCCCGCGCGCGGCGGCCTTGGCCAGAATGGCGGCGGCCAGGGGGTGTTCCGACCGGGCCTCGGCTGCGGCGGCAAGGCGTAGCGCCTCGGCCTCGGTCACGCCCTCGGCGCAGATCAGGTCGGTCAGGTGCGGTCGGCCCAGGGTCAGGGTGCCGGTCTTGTCGAAGGCCACCACGCGCGCCTCGGCCAGACGTTGCAGCGCGTCGCCGCGGCGGAACAGCAGTCCCAGTTCCGCGCCCCGCCCGGTGCCGACAAGGATGGAAACCGGCGTGGCCAGCCCCATTGCGCAGGGGCAGGCGATGATCATCACCGAAATCGCCGCGACCAGTGCCGGGGTGAAGCCCGCGCCAAAGCCCAGCCACAGCGCAAAGGTCGCGGCCGACAGCGCCATTACCACCGGCACAAAGACCCGCGTCACCCGGTCCACCAGCGCCTGCACCGGCAGTTTCGCCCCCTGCGCCGCCTCGACCAGCGCGATGATGCGGGCCAGCACCGTATCGGCGCCGGTTGCGGTAACTCGCATGGTCAGCGCGGCGGGGCCGTTCAGCGTGCCCCCGGTGACCGTTGCGCCGGGGGTTTTTTCCACCGGCACCGGCTCACCCGTCAGCATGGATTCGTCAATCCAGCCGCTGCCTTCGGTCACGACGCCATCGACCGCGACCCGTTCGCCCGGCGCCAGTGCCACCAGATCGCCCGGCGCGAGTTCGGCCACCGGCAGATCGACCGTGCCGCCCGGTCGGATCACCCGGGCGGTGGCAGGCCGCAGCCCCACCAGCCGTGAGATAGCCGCGCCCGCATGGCCCCTTGCGCGGGATTCAAGCCAGCGGCCCAGCAGGATCAGCGTCACGATCACCGCCGCCGCCTCGAAATAGACCACGCGCGATGCCTCGGGCAACAGGCCGGGCATCAGCGTTACCACCGCTGAATACACGAACGCGGCCAGCGCCCCCATCGCCACCAGCGCGTTCATTTCGGGCGCGCCGCGCAACAGCGCGGGAATGCCCAGCCGCAAAAACACCCGGCCGGGGCCGAACAGAACCGCGGCGGTCAGGGCAAACTGGATCGCATGGTCGGTGCGCTGGCCCAGCGTGCCGATGATCCAGTGGTGCAGCGCGGGGATCAGATGCGCCCCCATCGCCATCGCGAAGACCGGCGCGGTCAGCGCGGCAGCGGTCAGGAAGGCGCGCCGCAGCCTTGCGGTTTCGGCGCCCTGCCGGTCGGCGCGCGGGGTGGCCTCGGCCTCGGCCCGCGCCGCGCTGGCGGGGTAGCCCGTGGCGGTGACGGCGGCAGCCAGTTCCGTGGGCGCGATGACGCCTTGGGCATAGTCCACCTCGGCCGCGCCGGTCATCAGGTTAACCCGCGCCGCGATCACGCCGGGCAAGGCGGCCAGCACCCGTTCCACCCGGCCCGAACAGGCGGCGCAGCTCATGCCCTCAACCGTCAGTCGCGCGGTCGCCTCGGCCACCGGATAGCCCGCGGCCTTCAGTGCCTCGGCCAGTGCGGCGGGGGTGGCGGGGGCGCCAAATTCGACCTCGACACAGCGGGTCATCAGATTGGTGCGGGCGCTGACAACGCCGGGCAGTGCCACAAGTGCCCGTTCCACCCGCCCCGTGCAGGCGCCGCAGTGCATGGCTTCGACGACAAAGCTGGCGGTTGCGGTCATCGCTGTCTCCCGTTGTCTCAGGGGTCAGATGATCTTCGCCGGGGGGCGGGTCAACTGCGGCGCAAAACATTCAGCAACTTGAATTTGATGCGGGCGCGTGTTATCTGCCATCGGATCCCCCCTCAACCGGAGCAGACCAATGACCCTTGACCGCGCCGTGATGGCCTTTGCCGGAGCGATGATCCTTCTCAGCCTGCTGCTGACGGCCTTTGTTTCGCCGCTGTTCGTGTGGTTCACCGCCTTCATCGGTGTGAACCTGATCCAGTCGTCGTTCACCGGGTTCTGCCCTGCGGCCATCGTGTTCCGTAAACTGGGTCTGAAAGCGGGCTGCGCCTTCGAATAAGTCCTTAAAGTGGCGGCGGTGCCTTGCAGGGGGCGGGGCGGAGTTGTTAGCCTGTCACAACCCGAGCCGGAGCCTCGCATGAACCGCCGTCACCTTCTGACCACGCTTGCCGCCCTGCCAATGCTGTCGGCGCCCGCCTTGTTGCGCGCCCAGCCTGCCACCATGGCTGCGCCCGCGTCGGCAACCGCGGCGCCTCTGCCGCCGATTGCGCCGCAATTCTTCCCGACCGAGGTTTCGGTGCGCAGCGAATTTGCGCCGGGCAGCATCATCGTGGTGTCGCAGCAGTTCTTTCTGTATCACATCATCGCGCCGCGAAAGGCTGTCCGCTATGGCGTGGCTGTGGGCCGGGCGGAACTGGTGTTCCGTGGTCAGGCCGAGGTGGGCCGCAAGGTCGAATGGCCCAGTTGGAAACCCACGCCCGAGATGATCGCGCGCAGCCCCGCGCGCTACGCCCGCTATGCCGACGGGATGCCGGGCGGCCCGAAAAACCCGTTGGGCGCGCGGGCGCTGTATCTGTATCAGAACGGCCGCGATACCGCGATCCGCATTCATGGCACGACCGAGCCGGAATCGATCGGGCACGCGGTGTCGAACGGCTGTATCCGCATGGTCAACGAACATGTGATGGCGCTGTATGACGCGGTGCCGCTGGGCACGCCGGTCATGGTGTATTGACCCGGATGCCCCTGACCCTGACCTCTGTCGCCCAGATCGCCGATCTGGCTGTCGATTGCCTGATCGACGTGCGCAGCCCGGCTGAATATGCCGAGGATCATCTGCCCGGCGCGATCAACCTTCCGGTGATGTCGAACGAGGAACGCGCCCGTGTCGGCACCATCTACAAGCAGGTGTCACCCTTTGATGCCCGCAAGATCGGCGCAGCGATCGTGGCGCGCAATGCCGCTGCCCATCTTGACGGCCCGCTGGCGGACAAGCCGGGGGGGTGGCGACCGCTACTGTATTGCTGGCGGGGCGGGCAAAGGTCGGGGTCGTTCACCTCGATCTTGCAACAGATCGGCTGGCGCGCCGATCTGATCGCGGGGGGCTACAAAAGCTGGCGCAGGCTGGTGGTGGATCAACTGGCCGCCCCGGTTCGGGTGCCGGTGGTGGTGCTGGATGGCAATACCGGCACCGCCAAGACCGAGCTGCTGGCCGCGCTGGCCGGGCTGGGACATCAGGTGATCGACCTGGAGGGGCTGGCCAATCATCGCGGTTCGCTGTTCGGGGCGATGCCGGGCGGCCAGCCCAGCCAGAAGGCGTTCGAGGGGCGGCTTGCGGTTGCGCTGGCAGGGCTGGACCCGGCACGCGCGGTGCTGATCGAGGCCGAAAGCTCGCGCATAGGCGATCTGGCGGTGCCTGCGCGGTTGTGGGCGGCAATCTGCGCCGCGCCGCGGCTGCGGATCGAGGCGCCCTTGCCCGAACGCGCGGCCTATCTGGCGCGCGCCTATGCCGATCTGTCGGCCGATGCCGACCGGCTGGCCGGGGTGATCGGGCGGCTGCGCCCGCTGCATCCGGCCGAGGTGATCGAGGGCTGGCTGGCGCAGGCAGAGGCGGGGCAGATGGCAGAGCTGGCGGGCGGGCTGATGGCGTGCCATTATGACCCGCGCTATGCCAAGCACCGGGCCCGCCAGACGCCGGGACAAGAGGCGGTGATCGCCGCACCCAGCCTTGCGCCCGACGCGCTGCCGGGGCTGGCCGCGCGGATTTCGGCGGCTGTGGCGGGGCTTGTCGCCGCAGCGGCAACCCAGGAACCTGCCCCCAAGACAGTTGCCGGGACTGCGGCCTAGCTGCGGACGCCTGCGAAGCGCGCTTGCCAGTCTTCGCGTTCCTCATCCGCGATCTTGCGGAACAGAACCTCGGGCGTGGTGAAGGCGTGGCCCACCGGCAGCGCGGTCAGCGCTGCGCCCACATCCGTGGGCCAACGGCGGTCTGAGGTGTTCATCCCGGCCAGCATCGCCGCTGCGGCATCGGGGATGAAGGGTTCGGACAGAACCGCATAGACCCGGATCATGTTCAGGGCCAGCCGGGTCTGCACCGCGGCCTGCGCCGGGTCGGTCTTGAAGGTGGACCATGGCGCCGCGGCCTGAAGGTATTCGTTGCCCGACACCCAGATCGCGCGCAATTCGGCGGCGGCCTTGCGAATTTCCATCGCCTGCATGTGGTCTTCATAGGCGCGGATGCGGGTGCTCAGCTCCGCGATCAGTGCGGCCTCTTGCGGGCCGGTTTCGCCGCCCTCGGGCAGCGCCTCGCCAAATTTCGAGCGGCAGAATTTAGTGATGCGCGACACGAAATTGCCCAGCACATCGGCCAGATCCTTGTTCACCGCGGTCTGGAAATTTTCCCAGGTAAATTCGCTGTCGCTGTTTTCCGGGGCATGGCTGAGCAGCCACCAGCGCCAGTAATCGGCGGGCAGGATCGACAGCGCCTGATCCATGAACACACCACGGCCCAGAGAGGTGGAGAATTGGCCGCCATCATAGTTCAGATAGTTGAACGATTTGATGTAATCGACCAGCTTCCACTGCGCCCCGCCCGCGCGGTTGGCCCCGATGATCGTGGCGGGGAACGACAGCGTGTGGAACGGCACGTTATCCTTGCCCATGAATTCGGTATAGGTCACGTCGTCGGCGCCCTTGTCGGTGCGCCACCAGCGGTGCCATGCGGCATCGTCAAGCCCGTTGGCATCGGCCCATTCGGCGGTGGCGGCGATGTATTCGATCGGGGCATCGAACCAGACGTAGAACACCTTGCCCTCCATCCCCGACCATGGCGCGCCCTCGAACTGCGCGGGCACGCCCCAGGCCAGATCGCGGGTGATGCCGCGGTCTTGCAGGCCCTCGCCGTCGTTGAGCCATTTCTTTGCAATCGAGGTGGTCAGTACTGGCCAGTCGGTTTTCGAATCGATCCAGGCCTCCAGATCGGCCTTCAGGCTGCGCTGACGCAGATACAGGTGTTTCGTCTCGCGCACCTCAAGCCGGGTAGATCCGGAAATGGCGCTGCGCGGGTTGATCAGGTCAGTCGGGTCAAGCTGCTTGGTGCATTCCTCGCACTGATCGCCGCGGGCGCGGGTATAGCCGCAGTTCGGGCAGGTGCCCTCGATGTAGCGGTCGGGCAGAAACCGGTTGTCGTCGATCGAGAACACCTGCTGTTCGGTGACCTCGGCAATCAGCCCCTGCTCGCCCAGGGTCTGCGCGAAATATTGCGTCAGCATCCGGTTGCGCGGGCTGGACGAGCGGCCGAAATGATCAAACGACAGGCGGAACCCGCGGGCGATGTCGGCCTGCACCTTGTGCATTTCGGCGCAGTAGTCGGCCACAGGCTTGCCAGCCTTGGCGGCGGCCAGTTCGGCGGGCGTGCCGTGTTCGTCGGTGGCGCAGATGAACATCACCTCATTGCCCCGCGCGCGCAGGTAGCGGGCGTAAAGATCGGCGGGCAACTGGCTGCCCACAAGGTTGCCCAGATGCTTGATGCCGTTGATATAGGGAATGGCAGAGGTGATCAGATGCCGGGCCATGTGCGCGCCTTGTCGATACGGGGGGATTGGCGGCGGTTTACAGCCCTTTACCGCGCAGGGCCAGAGGGGTTTGCGTCCGCGTGTGCCCGGCCTCTTGCCCCGGCGCGCGGGGCATGGCATCCGAAGGGCGCGCGGGCGTGGCGGAATGGTAGACGCATGGGACTTAAAATCCCTCGGGCTTCGGCCCATGCCGGTTCGAGTCCGGCCGCCCGTACCAGCCCCGAGGTGCCCCTGCGGCGATCTGCCCTTGCCCAGACAGGCGCCTGCGCCTAAACCCTGTGCTGACGGGAAAGGGAGGCTTCATGGCTCGCAGACCTCAGGGGCCGGTCGAGGATCGGCCGCGAACGAAACGTATCGGCGCGCTGCGGGGGCTGGAACCCTTTATCCGGCCCTACAAAAAACTGGCCGCGCTGGCGCTGGCCGCCCTTGTGACGACCGCCTCGATCAGCCTGATCCTGCCGCTGGCGGTGCGCCGGGTGGTGGACGGGTTCAACGAAGGCGCCGAACTGCTGGATTACTATTTCACCGCGGCGCTGGTGATTGCGGGCCTGCTCGCACTTGGTACGGGGCTGCGCTACTATCTTGTCACCCGGCTGGGCGAACGGGTAGTGGCCGATATCCGCAAGGCGGTGTTTGCCCGCGTCATGGGAATGAGCCCGGCCTTTTACGAACGCGTCCTGACCGGCGAGATCCTCAGCCGGATCACCACCGACACCACGCTGATCCTGTCTGTTGTCGGCTCGTCCGTGTCGGTGGCGCTGCGCAACCTGATCCTGCTGATGGGCGGCATGGTGATGCTGTGGCTGACCTCGGCCAAGCTGACCGGCCTTGTGCTGTTGATCGTGCCCGCCGTGGTGGTGCCGATCATCATTCTGGGCCGCCGCCTGCGCAAATTGAGCCGCGAAAACCAGGACTGGATCGCGGTCTCCTCGGGCAGCGCCTCTGAACTGCTGCTGGCGGCGCAGACGGTGCAGGCGTTTACCAACGAAAAACGCTCGTCCGATGGCTTTTCCGATGTGACGGAAAAATCCTACACCGCCGCGATGAAACGGGTGACCACCCGCGCGCTGATGACGGTGATCGTGATCTTTCTGGTGTTCGCGGGCATCGTGGGCGTGCTGTGGATCGGTGCGCGCGACGTGCGGCTTGAGGCGATGAGCGTGGGCGAGCTGGTGCAGTTCGTGATCTATGCCGTCATTGTCACCGGTGCGGTTGGCGCGCTGTCCGAGATCTGGGGCGAATTGCAGCGTGCTGCGGGTGCGACCGAGCGGTTGGTGGAGCTGCTGCACACCAAGGATACCATTTCCGACCCGGCCAGGCCCGTGGTGCTGCCGCGACCGGTCAAGGGGCGGATCGGGTTTGATGGTGTCAGCTTCCACTACCCGTCACGCCCCGGAACCTCGGCGCTGGAGGGCGTCAGCCTGACGATCGAGCCGGGCGAGACGGTGGCGCTGGTCGGCCCCTCGGGGGCGGGCAAGACGACGGTGGTGCAACTGATCCAGCGGTTCTGGGACCCGGAGACGGGCCGCGTCAGCATCGACGGGCATGATCTGAAAACCCTGTCGCGTGCCGATTTCCGCCGCGAAATCGCGCTTGTGCCGCAAGACCCGGTGATCTTTGCGGCCTCGGCGCGCGAAAACATCCGCTTTGGTCGCCCCGAGGCCAGCGATGCCGAGGTCGAGGCCGCGGCCCGCGCCGCCCATGCGCATGACTTTCTGGCCGCGCTGCCGCAGGGCTATGACACCTTCGTGGGCGAACGCGGTGTGATGCTGTCGGGTGGGCAGAAACAGCGCGTGGCGATTGCCCGCGCGATCCTGCGCGATGCGCCCATCCTGCTGCTGGATGAGGCGACCTCGGCGCTGGATGCCGAAAGCGAACGCGCGGTGCAGGATGCGGTGGAAACGCTGGCACGCGGCCGCACCACCGTGATTGTGGCGCACCGTCTGGCGACGGTGAAAAAGGCCGACCGGATCGTGGTGTTCGACGGTGGCCGGATCGTGGCGCAGGGCACGCATGAACAACTGGTGGCCGAAGGCGGGCTTTATGCACGGCTGGCCCGGCTGCAATTCACCCACGGCGCCGACGAGATCTGATCGGCGCTTGACCGTTGCTGTCACAAGACTGATCCTTTGCAGGCCCAATCTGCATGGCGACGGGCATCCTGTCGGTCAACGAATCCTGGAGGAATGAGCAATGGGACTTTTCAGCTTTCTTAAAGGCTCGGGCAAAAAACTCGGCCCGTCTGCTGCCCACGCCGCCGAGGCCCCGAAGGCCGAAGTGTTGAAGCACGAACTCAAGCAGCTTGGTCTGGACGACAAGGGCATTGATATTGCGGTCGAGGGCGACAAGGTGGTGCTTTCGGGCAAGGCGGTTGACGCCGAGACGCGCGAAAAGATCATTCTTGCCGTGGGCAACGTCGAGGGCGTTGCCAGTGTCGAAGACGCCGACGCGGACGACACAGCCGAGGCGCCGGTGTTTCACACCGTCGAGAAGGGCGAAACGCTTTCGGCGATTGCGCGCAAGACGCTGGGCGACGCAAAGCACTACGTTAAGATTTTCGAGGCGAATCGCCCGATGCTGTCAGACCCCGACCATATCTATCCCGGTCAGGTGCTGCGCATCCCCAAGATCGAGTCCTGATCGCGCCCAGCACGGCGGCTGGTGGCGGCGTGACGTCGCGTTTGCCTGCGGCGCTTTCGCTTGCCCGGTGCGACATTTCTGATCATTCTTCCTCTCGGCGCGCGGAGGAACGCGCCGAGGGGGAGGAAGAATATGCCCAAATTCGCATCCGTCGCGGATCGTGATGCCGTTGAGCGCGAAGGCCCGTGGGACAGTCAGCCGCGCGCGCAGACGATCTATCAGTTTCTGACCGCGGCGCGCGATGCGCATGGCGCCCGGCCGGCGGTATCGTTTCAGTTGCTGTCCGACCCCAAGGCACCCGCGCAGACCCTGACCTGGACCGCTCTGCACGACCGGGTAACGCAGGCCGCCAACCTCTTTCGCAGCCTCGGCGTCAAAGAGGGCGACACCGTCGCCTATCTGCTGCCGAACTGTCTTGAAACCGCTGTGGTGTTGCTGGCGGGTTCTACCGCCGGGATCGTGAACCCGATCAATCCGCTGCTGGAACCTGAAAACATCGCCGCGATCCTGCGCGAGACCAAGGCCAAGGTGCTGGTCACGCTGAAATCCTTTCCTAAGACCGATGTGGCCCAGAAGGCCGCCGAGGCGGTGCGCCACGCCCCCGAGGTGCGCACCGTGCTGGAGGTCGATCTGAACCGCTACCTGACCGGCGCCAAATCCTGGATCGTGCCTGCGATCCGGCCGAAAAACCCGGTGCTGCACAAGGCCGATGTCAAGGATTTCAACGCCGAATGCGACCGTCAGCCCAAACGTCTGGCCTTTGCCGATGCCACCACCGACCGGGTGGCAGCCTATTTCCACACCGGCGGCACCACGGGGATGCCGAAGGTGGCGCAGCACAAATATTCGGGCATGATCTACAACGGCTGGCTGGGCGGACGGCTGTTGTTCGACAAGAACGATGTGCTGATCTGCCCCTTGCCGTTGTTTCACGTCTTTGCCGCCTATCCGATCCTGATGAGTTGTGTGGCCTCGGGCGCGCATATGGTGATGCCCACCCCGGCGGGCTATCGCGGCGAGGGCGTGTTCGACAATTTCTGGAAGCTGATCGAACGCTGGCAGGTGAGCTTTCTGATCACCGTGCCCACCGCGCTGGCGGCACTGATGCAGCGCCCGGTCAACGCCGATGTTTCCAGCCTGAAAACCGCCATTTCCGGCTCGGCGCCGCTGCCGATAGAGTTGTATAACCGCTTTGAAAAGGCCACCGGCGTGCAGATTGCCGAAGGTTATGGCCTGACCGAGGCCACCTGCCTTGTGTCGTGCAACCCGGTGGACGGGCTGAAAAAGGTGGGTTCGGTCGGTATTCCGCTGCCCTATACCCATGTTCGCATCCTGCTGAAGAATGGCGGCGGCATGATGCGCGAATGCGCGGTGGATGAGGTGGGCGAAATCTGCATCGCCAACCCCGGTGTGTTCGAAGGCTCCACCTATACCGAACCCGACAAGAACCACGATCTGTTTGCCGAAGGCCGATTTTTGCGCACCGGGGATCTGGGGCGGCTGGATGCCGACGGCTATCTGTGGATCACGGGCCGCGCCAAGGATCTGATCATCCGCGGTGGCCACAACATCGACCCCGCCGAGATCGAAGAGGCCATGATGCGCCACCCGGCCGTGGCCTTTGTCGGCGCAATCGGCCAGCCCGACAGTTTTGCGGGCGAATTGCCCTGCGCTTATGTCGAACTGGTGGCCGGTGCGGTGATCACCGCCGACGAATTGATGGACCACGCCAAGACCCATATCCACGAACGCGCCGCGATCCCGAAACATGTAGAGATATTGGCCGAACTGCCGAAAACCGCAGTGGGCAAGACCTTCAAGCCCGACCTGCGCAAGCGCGCCATCGCGCGCGTCTATGATGCGGCGCTGGCCGAGGCTGGGCTGAACGCGCATGTGGTGCAGGTGATGGAGGACCGCAAGCGTGGTCTTGTGGCCCAGATCGCCACCCGCGGCCCGGTGGACGAAGCGGCGCTGGTGCATCGGCTGGGCGAATTCACCGTGCCGTGGGACTGGGCCAAGTAGCGCCCTTGCCTTGCCCGGGCGCAGCCGCTAGGGCAGGTCAACCCTGACCGACGGAGCGCCCGATATGGCCCTGATTGACGATCTTATGACCCGTTCCGGCGGGCTGTGCGAATTGTGCGGCGGCACCGAGGGGCTGGCCCCCGTCGAGGTGCCGCCGGGCGATGCCGCGATCCTTTTGTGCGCCACCTGCCGCGAGGAAGAGGCGGCCGCCCCCGAGGCGCATTGGCGCTGCCTCGAAGGCGCGGCGTGGTCGGTCGAACCGGCGGTGCAAGTCGCGGTCTGGCGCAAACTGGGCCTGATCGATGCGCCTTGGGCACAAGAGGCGCGCGACGGTATGACGCTGGAGGGCGCCGTACGCGACTGGGCCGAGGCGGGCCAGCCGCAGCCCGGTATCGAACACCGCGACTGCAACGGCGTGGCGCTGGCGCAGGGCGATACGGTGGTTCTGATCAAGGATCTGCAGGTCAAGGGCGCGGGCTTTACTGCCAAACGCGGCACTGCGGTGCGCGGCATCAGCCTTGTGCCCGACAACGCCGCCCAGATCGAGGGCCGGGTCGAAGGCCAGCGCATCGTGATCCTGACCGAGTTCGTCAAGCGCAAGTGATCTCGCCCGCTTGACCGCGGGCGCGGCTTGGCCTAACCATCGGGCGCGCTCGCGGGTATGGTGTAGTGGTAGCGCCTCAGCCTTCCAAGCTGATGGGGCGGGTTCGATTCCCGCTACCCGCTCCAATCCTGCTAATAAACTCAGATAACGGCGGTTCAGTAGCCACGTCGGCGGTCTACCCGATACAGCAGCGGCTCGCCTGCCTCGGATCGTCGGATGTTTTCAGCGATCACCCGCGCGGCGCTGGCGGGGCGGGTTTCGGCGGCGATATGGGGGGTGACAGTCACCTTGGGATGGCCCCAATAAGGGTGATCAGCGGGCAGCGGTTCGACCCGGAACACATCCAGCGTCGCCTGTGCGATCTGGCCTGTGTCCAGCGCCGCCAGCAGCGCCGCATCGTCGATCAGGCTGCCGCGGCCGGGGTTGAGGATAACCGCGCCCTTCGGCATCTGCGCCAGTGTTTCAGCGTTCAGGATGTTTTCGGTTTCGGGGGTGTTGGGCAGCAGCAGCACCAGAATTTCGGCACGCGCCAAGGCCTGCGCCAGCCCGTCGGGGCCAGACAGGCAGCGGATGCCCGGCAGCGCCTTGGGGCTGCGGGACCAGCCTGTGACACGAAAGTTCAGGTGCGCCAGCATCGCCGCGCAGGCCGTGCCCAATTCGCCCAGACCCAGCACAGTCACTCCGCGTTCCCGCGCCAAGGGCGGGGTGATGTGGTTGCGCCAGATCCCGTCTTGGCCAGCCAGATGCGCATCAATTCCCAGATGGGTGCGCAGCACATGGCCCGTGACCCATTCCACCATGCCTTCGGTCAGCGCCGGATCGACCATCCGCGCCAGCGGTTGCGTCAGCGTGGGGTTTGACACGATCCGTTCCACCCCGGCCCAGAGGCTGAGCACCGCCTTGGCCCCCGTGTAGGGCCTGAAATCCGCAAGCGGCCCGCCGGGGGCGTAGATGATGTAATCCACCGCCGCCGGGTCAGGCGCCTCGGTCAGCAACCGCACGCTCAGCCCCGCTTCGGCAAAGGCGCGGGGCAGGGCCGTGGCATAGGCGGGCCAAAGGCGGGCAGGGGCGGAAAACAGGGTGGTGGGCATGTTACCTCGGCCGGTGGACATGGGCGCTTTGAACAACGCCAAAGGCGATCATCAGGATGATCATCGCGGTGCCGCCGTAAGACACCAGCGGCAGCGGTGCCCCCACCACCGGGATCAGCCCCATCACCATCGACATGTTCACCGCGATGAACACAAAGAATGTGCCCCCGACCCCCAGCGTCACCAGCGAGGCGAACCGGTCGCGATTCGACAGTGCCGAATAGATGCAGAACCCCAGGATCAGCGCATAGAGCATCAGCAGAGAAAACGCTCCGACAAAGCCGAATTCTTCGGCCAGCGTGGTAAAGATGAAGTCGGTGTGCTTTTCGGGCAGGAAGTTCAGCCGGCTTTGCGTGCCCTGCATGAAGCCTCGCCCCGCCCAGCCGCCGGAGCCCAGCGCGATCTGCGCCTGCATGATGTTGTAGCCCGCCCCCAGCGGGTCGGAACCCGGATCAAGAAAGGTGTCGATGCGATGATACTGGTAATCGTGCAGCAACTGCCAGGGCGTGCCGCGGCTTTGGAACACCGCAAAGATCACGCCCGCCACTGCGGCAAGCACAGTGCCGAAATACCACAGGCTGACCCCGGCCGCGAACATCACCAGCCCGCCCCCCGCCACCAGCATGATCGAGGTGCCCAGATCAGGCTGTTTCAGCACCAGCGCCGTGGGGATCAGGATCAGCGCCAGCGGGACCGCCACCCAGAGCGGATGCGAGGTTTTGCCCACATCGAGCCAGTCGTAATAGGCCGCCAGCATCATCACCAGCGCGATCTTCATCAACTCTGACGGTTGCAGCCGCAGCGGCCCAATCTCCAGCCAGCGCTGGGCGCCCATGCCGATATCGCCGAACAATTCGACCGCAACCAGCAGCAGCAGCGATACCAGATAGGCCAGCGCCGACATGTTGCGCCAGAACCAGATCGGCACAAAGGCCACGACAAACATCGCGATCATGCCGATGCCAAAGCGCTTCATCTGCGGCTCGGCCCAGGTTTCGATGCGGCCACCGGCGACCGAATACAGCATCAGAAAGCCCGCGCAGGCCACTGCCGTCAGCAAGATCACCAGCGGCCAGTTTATATAAAGGATCTTGCGCGCCCCGGTCGGCACGGTTTTCAGGTTATGTTCCAGAAAGCTCATGCCCGGGTCTTTCCGGTGCTGGGATCGGCCGCGGGGGCGGGGACGATCAGGTCCATCGCCTTGTGCTGTGAGCTGATCCGCCCGCGCTGGCTTTCGGGATAGGCGGCAAGCGGCGGCAGCCCGCCATAGAGCGCAAACAGCAGGATATCACGCGCGATCGGCGCCGCCGCCGCCGAGCCGCCGCCGCCATGTTCAACCACCAGCGAGATCGCGTAGCGCGGCGCCTCGACCGGGGCATAGGCCACGAACAGGGCATGGTCGCGCCGTTCCCATGGCAGATCGTCGTTTGAAATCACCCCCCGCGCGCGTTCGGCGGCGGTGATGTTGCGCACCTGGCTGGTGCCTGTCTTGCCGGCCATCCGCATTTCGGCGGCCACCACGCGCGAACTCTTGGCGGTGCCGCGAGCCGAGTTCACGACCTGATCCATTCCGCGCCGGACGAAATCCAGATGGGCGGGGTTGATCCCGAGCGAGGGGGCCTCGGGCGCGGCCATCTCGACCCCGTTGACAGATCGCACCAGCCGCGGCGCAATCGCCCGCCCCGCCGCGATGCGCGCCGTCATCACCGCCAGTTGCAGCGGCGAGGCCAGCACATAGCCCTGCCCGATCGAGGCGTTCAGCGTGTCGCCGATGCGCCAGTCTTGCCCGTAGCGGCTGGTTTTCCACGCCTTGTCGGGGGCCACGCCTTCGGCCACGGCCGACAGCGGCAGATCGTGGCGCACCCCGATGCCAAGGCGGCGTGCCATATCGGCGATCTTGTCGATGCCGACGCGCTGCGCCACGTCATAATAATAAACGTCGCACGACTGTTCGAGACTTTGCATCAGGTTCACGCGGCCATGCCCGCCGCGCTTCCAGCAGTGGAACTTGCGCCCGCCGATGTCCAGATGGCCGGGGCAGTAGACGGTTTCCTCAGGCTTGATGACGCCCGCCTCCAGCGCAGCCAGCGCGGTGACCACCTTGAAGGTGGAGCCGGGCGGGTAGAGGCCCTGCACCGTCTTGTCGGCCAGAGGTCGGTGGTCGTTTTCCTGCAGGCTGCGGTAATCGCGGATCGAGATACCGCGCACGAACAGGTTGGGGTCGAACGAGGGCGCCGAACTGATTGCCACAATTTCGCCGGTCTGCACCTCGATCACCACGGCGGCGGCGCTTTCGGCACCCAGCCGGGCCAGCGCGTAGTTTTGCAGCCGGTGGTCGATGGTCAGTTGCAGATCGGTGCCCGCGATCCCCTCTTGCCGGCTGAGTTCGCGCATCTCGCGCCCGGTCGAATTGACCTCGACGCGGCGGGTGCCCGCCTTGCCGCGCAAAACATCCTCCATCTTGGCCTCGACCCCGGTCTTGCCCAGCTGGAATTTCGGGATACGAAGCAGCGGATCGGGGTTTTCCAGCTTTGACAGGTCATAGTCGGACACCGCGCCGACATAGCCCAGCACATGCGCCAGATCGGCGCCCAGCGGGTAATGGCGCGACAGGCCCACCTCGGGGGTGACGCCGGGCAGGGCGGGGGCGTTCACCGCAATGCGGGCAAATTCCTCCCAGCTCAGCCGGTCGGCCACGGTGATGGGCGAGGTCGGGCTGCGCCGGCGCAATTCCTGCCGGATATCTTCTGCGGCCTCGTCGGAAATCGCGATCAGGCGGCGCAGCCGGTCCAGCACCGCTTCGGCATCGCCCGCATCTTCGCGGGTAATGGTCACGCGATAGTTCTGTTCGTTTCCGGCCAGTAGCACGCCGCCGCGGTCATGGATCAGCCCGCGCGCGGGCGGCAGCAGCCGGATCTTGACCGAGTTGCCATCGGCCAGCAGCCGAAATTCATCTGCCTGTTCCAGTTGCAAAGATCGCATCCGCAGCGCCAGCGTGACCACCATTGCGGCCTGAAGACCGCCCAGCATCAGCCCCCGGCGGCCGATCAGCCGTGCGCTTTCCAGCGTGTCTTTTGGAGAACGTCTCATAGCTTGCGCCCGAACGCATCAACCTCGCCCGGTGCGGCGCGGCGCAACCCGAAGGCCAGATGCGAGGCCACTACCACCACCGGATAAGCCACAAGCGTAGCGAGATATTGCAGCAGCGCCAAGCCCAGAGGCGGCTGCGGCACCATCAGCACCAGCAAGACCGTGCGCGTCAGCAGCAGCATTGCGGCCATCACCGCGCCAACAACCAGCCATTCCAGCAGAAATGTCAGATCGCGCAGCCCCGGTTCGCGCGCGCGTAAAAATTCGGTGCCTAGCAGCACCGCCAGCGCCCACAGCCCCGGCGGGCGCTGATACATCAGGTCTTCCAGCACAAACACCGCCGCAATCATCAGCGCGGGCACATAATCGGGCCGCCGCAGCACCCATGCCAGAGTCAACGCCAGCATCAGGTCGGGGCCGGGCAGCCCGCCGGTGCCCGGCGAGATCGGCAGCAGGCGCAGAAACAGCAATGCCGCCGCAATCGCCAGATAGAGCGCGATGTGCCACAGCCGCTGTCGGGTGATCGGGTCAATCATCGCTGCCGCCTCTGGTCGGGGTGGCGGCCTCGGGGGCCGGTTCGGGCGGCGGCGGGATCAGTGGGCCCGCATCGCGCAATTGTTCGGCCGGGTGGCTGCGTAGCACGCGCAGGAAATCAAGCCGCTGGTAATCGGCCGCCAGCCGCACCCGCAGCCGCCGGTCCGACCCTTGAGCGACCTGACCGACCAGAAGCCCCGCCGGAAACAGCCCGCCATCCCCCGAACTGATCACCCGGTCGCCGGGGCGCAACTGTTCGGGGCTTTCCAGAAAATCCAGCAGCGGCAGCGAGCTGTTGTCGCCCGCCAGAATCGCCCGCTGCCCCGAGGGCTGAATTGTCACCGGCACCCGGCTGGAGGTGTCGGTCAGCAGCACCACCCGGCTGGTCGATCGCCCGACGCCCGAGATGCGGCCCACCAGCCCAAGCCCGTCCATCGTCGCCCAGCCATCCACGATGCCATCGCGCCCGCCCACATTCAGCAGGACCGACTGCCGGAACGGGCTGCCCGAGTCGGCCAGCACCACGCCCGAAACCGATGTCAGCTTGGGGTCCAGCCGCACGCTGTTTTGCGCCAGCAGCTTGGCGTTTTGCTGTTCCAGTTGAACGGCGGCTTCCTTCCACGCCTTCATCTGCTGCAATTCGCGTCGAAGTTCCTGATTTTGTTCATATATTCTGGTGTAGGATTGAAAGCCTTCGGCCATGTTCATGACCTTGGTCACGGGCACCATGGCCCAGTCGAAGGTCGGCACAAACCGGTCGATAAAGGCCGCACGAAACCTCTCGACGCGCGGGCTGTCGATCCGCCACAGCAGAAATGTGGCGCCCAAAACCAGCACCAGCACCGCAATCAGGATGCGGCGCACCGGCCCGGCATAGTCGATATCATCACGGTCCCGTGCCACGCTGGCCTCGTTTCAGGGGCAGGCACCGGCCCGGAGGCCGGCGCGCTTTCAGCTGTCGTAGTCGATCACATGGCGCAGTTGCTTTTCGTATTCCAGCGCCTTGCCGGTGCCCAGTGCCACACAATTCAGCGACTGGTCGGCGATGGAAATCGACAGGCCGGTCTGTTCGCGCAGCGCCAGATCCAGTTCACCCAGCAGCGCGCCGCCGCCGGTCAGCATCACGCCCCGGTCGACAATGTCGGCGGCCAGATCGGGGGGGGTGGCTTCCAGCGCGATCATCACCGCTTCGCAGATCTGCTGCACCGGCTCGGCCAGCGCCTCGGCGACCTGGGCCTGGTTGATCTCCACCTCTTTCGGAACGCCGTTCAGCAGGTCGCGCCCGCGCACCAGCATGGTGGCGCCGCGCCCATCGTCGGGCATTCGCGCCGTGCCGATCGAGATCTTGATGCGTTCGGCCGTGGCCTCGCCCACCAGAAGGTTCTGGTTGCGGCGCAGGTAGGAAATCACCGCCTCATCCATCCGGTCGCCGCCGACGCGGACGGACCGTGCATAAACGATGTCGCCCAGCGACAGCACCGCCACCTCGGTCGTGCCGCCGCCGATATCCACCACCATGCTTCCGGTGGGGTCGGTGATCGGCATGCCCGCACCAATCGCCGCCGCGATCGGCTCGGCAATCAGCCCGGCGCGGCGCGCGCCCGCCGACAGGACAGACTGGCGGATGGCGCGCTTTTCCACCGGCGTTGCGCCATGCGGCACGCAGACGATGATCTTCGGCTTGGAGAAGGTCGTGCGTTTGTGCACCTTGCGGATGAAATACTTGATCATCTCTTCGGCGCTGTCAAAATCGGCGATCACGCCGTCGCGCATCGGGCGCACGGCCTCGATGCTGCCGGGCGTGCGGCCCAGCATCAGCTTGGCATCCTCGCCCACGGCCAGAACCTGTTTCTTGCCGTCCTTGACGTGATAGGCCACCACCGAGGGTTCGTTCAGCACGATGCCCCGGCCCTTTACGTAGACAAGCGTGTTCGCCGTCCCCAGGTCGATCGCCATGTCGGACGAAAACAGACTGCCAAATCCTGCCATAACGCTTATCCGATTCCGATGTGAGATTATCCCCGACTCGGTCCCCGAGCCCTGGTTGATGTTCCATATAGGGCGCTGGCGCCGCGCGCGGAAGGGAAAACGGAACCGTCGGCGGTTGGCGCCCGGCGGATTGCCGCCGGGCGCGCGGATCTCACAACTTGTAGGAAATCGACTTTACGTCGGCATCGGGGGCGGTTTTTTCGCGCCGGACGCGCAGACGGTTCAACGCACCCACATAGGCCTTGACGCTGGCCAGGATCGTGTCGGTATCGGCGGCCTGCCCGGTCACGATGCGACCGTCTTCCTCCATCCGCACCGAAACGGTGGCCTGCGCATCGGTGCCTTCGGTCACTGCGTGAACCTGATACAGCTGCAACCGCGCGTTATGCGGAAAGATCGCCTTCACCGCATTGAAGGCCGCATCCACCGGCCCGTCGCCCGTGGTCGAGGCGGTCTTTTCCTCCTCGCCCACCAGCAGGGTGATGTCGGCGGTCTGCGGGCTTTCGGTGCCGCAGACCACGCGCAGGAATTTCACCTGCAGATAGTCGGCATCGGTGTTGGCGGCGCTGTCGGCCATCAGCGCGATCAGGTCGTCGTCGTAGATCTCTTTCTTGCGGTCGGCCAGCGCCTTGAACCGCACGAACACGTCGTTGAGCTGGTTTTCCGCCAGATCAAAGCCCAGATCGGCCAGCTTGGTTCGCAGCGCGGCGCGGCCCGAATGCTTGCCCATGGCGATGTTGGTTTCGGTCAGCCCGATATCGGCGGGGCGCATGATCTCGAAGGTCTCGACGTTTTTCAGCACGCCATCCTGATGGATGCCGGATTCGTGCAGAAATGCGTTCTTGCCGACGATGGCCTTGTTAAACTGCACCGGAAAGCCCGACACAGACGACACAAGGCGGCTGGCCTTCATGATCTTGGTGGTGTCGATGCCGGTGGTGAACGGCATCAGGTCGCGCCGCACCTTCAGCGCCATCACCACCTCTTCCAGCGCGGTGTTGCCCGCCCGTTCGCCCAGGCCGTTGATCGTGCATTCGATCTGCCGCGCGCCCGCCGAAACGGCGGCCAGCGCGTTGGCAGTCGCCATGCCCAGGTCGTTGTGGCAATGGGTGGCAAAGATCACCGTATCGGCGCCCGGCACGCGTTCGAGCAGCATCGTGATGATCTCGGCGCTTTCGGTGGGCAGGGTGTAGCCCACTGTGTCGGGGATGTTGATCGTGCTGGCGCCCGCCTTGATCGCGGTTTCGACCACGCGGCAGAGGTAATCGCGTTCGGTGCGGATCGCGTCCATCGGCGACCATTGCACATTGTCGCAAAGGTTGCGCGCGTGGGTCACGGTGTCATGGATGCGCGCCACCATCTCGTCCATCGTCAGCTTGGTGATCTCGCGGTGGCTGGGCGAGGTGCCGATGAATGTGTGGATGCGCGGGCGGGCGGCGTGGCGCACGGCCTCCCAGCAGCGGTCGATATCCTTGTAATTGGCGCGCGCGAGGCCGCAGATCACGGCGTTTTTCGCCTGCCGGGCGATGGCCGAAACGGCCTCGAAGTCGCCCTCAGAGGCGATCGGGAAACCCGCCTCGATGATATCGACGCCCATTTCATCCAGAAGCTGGGCGATCTCCAGCTTTTCGGTGTGGGTCATGGTGGCGCCGGGCGATTGTTCGCCGTCGCGCAGGGTGGTGTCGAAAATCAGGACGCGGTTCTTGTCGGAGGTCATTCGGATGTTCCTTGCTCAGCTTTGCCATGGTTTCGGGCGCTGGTCACCTCTGAGCGGTCGCGCCCTAAGGCACGCTCAGAGGCAGCTAAGGAGCAGCAGACCACGGAGACTGAGGGCGCGGGGCGCGCCACAGGCAGAGGAAATATGCAGGGTCCGTATCATGAGGCCGGACTATAGGCGGCGGACGCGAAAAGGGAAGTGCAAAATTGACCTTGCTGCGGGGCCTGCTAACTGGGGCCAAACGGGGGGTATCATGCGGGCGTTGATCATAGGCGATACGGGCGGCATTGGCGCCGCGGTGGCGGCGCATCTGGCCGGGCAGGGGGCCGATGTCACCGGCCTGTCACGGGCGCGCGACGGGCTGAACCTGACCGACGAGGGCAGTATCGCCCGCGTGCTGGGCGCGCTTGATGGCGCGTTCGATCTGATCTTTGTGGCCACCGGGGCGCTGGGCCAGCCCGAAAAGACGCTGAAGGTGCTTGATCCCGCCCAGATGGCGGCGCAGTTTGCGCTGAACGCCATGGGGCCCGCGCTGGTGCTGAAACATGCGCTGCACTTGATGCCGCGCGACCGCCGCGCGGTCTTTGCCGCGCTGTCGGCGCGGGTCGGCTCGATCGGCGACAACCGGCTGGGGGGGTGGTACTCCTACCGCGCCGCCAAGGCCGCGCTCAACCAGTTGATCCATACCGCTGCCATCGAGGTGGCGCGCAGCCACCGCAACGCCATCGTGGCCTGCCTGCACCCCGGCACCGTTGCCACCCGTTTCACCGAGGGCTATGGCCACGACAAGCTGGCACCTGCCGATGCCGCCGCGCGGCTGATTGCGGTGATCGAGGGTCTGACGCCCGCCGAAACGGGCGGATTTTTCGACCAGACCGGTGCGCGGGTGGCGTGGTGAGGCTGGTTCTGGTCCTTGGCGATCAACTGACCGAGGCGTTGCCCGCCCTGCGCGCAGCCGACCCGGCCCGCGATGTGGTGATGATGGCCGAGGTGATGGCCGAAGCCACCTATGCCCGGCATCATCCGCAAAAGATCGCACTGTTTTTCGCAGCGATGCGCAAGTTCGCCGCGACGTTGCAGGCACAGGGCTGGCGCGTGGTCTACAGCCCGCTGGACGACCCGGACAATACCCACACGATCCCCGGCGAGGTGATGCGCCGCGCCGCCGAACACGGCGCTGCCGAGGTCGTCGTCACCGAACCTGGCGAGTGGCGCCTGATCGCGGCGCTGGAGGCGCTGCCCCTGCCGGTGGCGATGATTGCCGATGACCGCTTTTTCTGCACCCGTGCCGAATTTGCCGACTGGGCGCAGGGCCGCAAGGAATTGCGGATGGAGTGGTTCTACCGCGAGATGCGCCGCCGCAGCGGCGTGTTGATGGAGGGCGACAGCCCCGCGGGCGGCCGCTGGAACTATGATACCGAAAACCGCAAGCCCGCCGCGGCCGATCTGTTCCGGCCCGCACCTGTCGAATTTCAACCAGATGAGACGACAGAGGCGGTTCTTTGGCTGGTAGAATTACACTTTTCAAACAATTTTGGAAATCTGCATCCGTTTCGCTGGGCGACCGACCGCGTCGGCGCGCTGGCGGCGCTTGATCACTTCATCACCCACGCTCTGCCTGATTTCGGTGCCACACAGGATGCGATGCTGGCAGGCGACCCGGTGCTGAACCATGCGCTGTTGTCGCCCTATCTGAACCTTGGCCTGCTGACCCCGCGTGAGGTGGTGGCCGCCGCCGAGGCGGCATGGCGCGCGGGGCGGGTGCCGATCGCCTCGGCCGAGGGGTTCATCCGCCAGATCCTTGGCTGGCGCGAATTCGTGCGCGGCGTCTATTTTCACGAAGGCCCCGGCTATACCGCCCGCAACGCGCTGGGCCATGGCCGCGCGCTGCCTGGCGCCTACTGGGGCAGCGCCACGCAGATGGCCTGCCTTGCGCAGGTGGTGGGCCAGACCCGCGACAGGGCCTATGCCCACCACATCCAGCGGCTGATGGTGGCGGGCAATTTCGCGCTGCTGGCGGGCGTCGATCCGGCGCAGGTGCATGCGTGGTTCCTGTCGGTTTATATCGACGCCGTGGAATGGGTCGAGGCGCCGAACACGCTGGGTATGAGCCAGTTTGCCGATGGTGGCGTGGTGGGGTCAAAACCCTATGTCTCGTCGGGGGCCTATATCGACCGGATGTCGGATTACTGCGCCGCCTGCGCCTACCGGGTGAAGGACCGCACAGGCCCGCGGGCCTGCCCGTTCAACCTGCTCTATTGGCATTTTCTGCACCGGCACCGTGACCGCTTTGCCCGCAATCCGCGGATGGGCGCGATCTATGCCGGATGGAACCGCCGCCCCGAGGCCGACCGCACCCGCCTGCTGACCGAGGCCGATGCGTGGCTTGCGCGCCTGGACGCGGGCGAGGCGGTTTAGGCGGCTACTCGGCGGGTGCGGGGCTGGCGGGGGCAGGCTCCGGCTCGATCAGGCGGTCATCCTCCCAGATGCCTGCCTGATCCTCGGCCCCGGCGCGGCGCAGGGTGCCGCGGCCCTGCCGCTTGCCCGCAACAAAGCCGCCGTCGTAAACCGCGCCATCGGGATAGGTGGCCACCCCGATGCCCTCGATCTCGCCCGCGGCCCAGTCGCCTTCATAGGCAAATCCGTCGGGGCGGGTCAGACGGCCGGTTCCGTTCCGCTCTCCCCGCAGGAAGGTGCCGGTGTAGACAGCGCCGTCGGCATAGCTGGCCACGCCCGCGCCATGGCGCTTGCCATCTTGCCAGCCGCCCTCGTAGATCGAGCCGTCGGCATAGGTCATCCGGCCCTGGCCATCGGCCTTGCCGCCCTTGAAATCGCCCTCATAGACCAGCCCGTTGGCGTAACGCGCCCGCCCCCGCCCCTCGATCACGCCCGCGGCCCAGCCGCCTTCATAGCCTGACCCGTCGACATAGGTGATGCGGCCCTGGCCCTCGGGCAGACCCCTGGCAAAGCCCCCTTCATAAACCGCGCCATCGGCATAGCGCACCCGGCCCGGCCCCTGCATCCGGCCCGCGACCCAGGCCCCCTCGGCCAGATAGCCATCGGCGCCGCGCAGCGTGCCGGAGCCGTGGCGCAGATCATCCTTAAAGCCGCCCTCATAGCTGTCGCCGCCCTCGGATCTGGCACGGCCGATGCCGTGGCGCTTGCCATTGCGCATCTGGCCTTCGTAGGTGTCGCCATTGGGTTGGCTCAGCCGACCCTCGCCCGCCATCTGGCCCGCGGCCCAGCCACCATCGTAGATCGTGCCGTCGGGCAGGGTCAGCCGGCCTTGCCCGGCGCGCTGGCCTGCCTGCATCTGGCCCTCATAGACCGCGCCATCGGGGTAGGTGATGCGGCCGCGGCCCTGTTTCACGCCTGCTGCCCAGTCCCCTTCGTAGCGGTAGCCGCCGGGTTCTTCCAGCACGCCCTGACCGTGGTATTTTCCGGCCAGAAAACCGCCCGCATACCGCGCTCCGTTGGCATAGATCGCGCGTCCCTGTCCGGTGATCACACCCGCGGCCCAATCGCCTTCATAGCTGGACCCGTCGGCATAGGTTATGCGGCCCCTGCCCTCGGGCAGGCCGCGGGCAAACTGCCCTTCATAAACCGACCCGTCGGGGAATTTGGCCCGGCCCGTGCCGCTGATTTCGCCCGCGACCCATTCGCCTTCATAGTCATAGCCATTGGGCAGCCGGTAGCGACCCTGCCCGTGTTGCTTGCCGTTCAGAAAGCTGCCTTCGTAAAACCCGCCATCGTCATATTGCTTGAGAACCGGCGCCTCGGCCTGCGCCCCCGACGGGCCAAAGGCCGCCAGTGTCGCAAACCCGATCCCGGCCCAAAGCCTGCGCCCCATCGCCCCCGCCATTCCGCCGATCTCTGCTGCGGGCCGTGCTGCCCGTGGACCAAAGCCTAAAGGCCGGGTCGCGCCCGCGCAAGCGGCGCCACGCCCTTTCCCTTGCGCCCCAGTCTGCTAAACCGGACCTGCAAGTCCCGCAGGAGGCAGCCGATGGCCGACAGATTCCGCCTGACACTGGCGCAGTTGAACCCCACCGTGGGTGCGCTGGCCGCCAATGCCGCCAAGGCTCGCGATGCCTGGGCCCAGGGGCGCGCGGCGGGGGCCGATCTGGTGGCGCTGCCCGAGATGTTCCTGACCGGCTATCAGACCCAGGATCTGGTGCTGAAACCCGCCTTTCAGCGCGATGTGGCCGCTGAACTGGCGCGTCTGGCCGCTGCCTGCGCCGATGGCCCGGCGCTGGGCATCGGTGCGCCCCATGCCGAGGGCGGGCGGCTCTATAATGCGTGGTGGGTCTTGAAGGGCGGGCAGGTTGTGGCGCGGATGCTGAAACATCACCTGCCGCACCACGATGTATTTGATGAAATGCGCCTGTTCGACCCCGGCCCCGACCCGCAGCCCTACCGGATCGGGCCGCTCAGCCTTGGCTCGCCGGTCTGCGAGGATGCCTGGCACCCCAAGGTCGCGGGCGCCTTGGCTGCGGCGGGGGCCGAGGTGCTGCTGGTCCCGAACGGCTCGCCCTATCGGCGCGGCAAGCTTGACCTGCGGCTGGGCGTCACGCGGGCCCGGGTCGCGGAAACCGGGTTGCCGCTGGTTTATCTCAATGCGGTGGGCGGGCAGGACGACCAGTTGTTCGACGGGGCAAGTTTCGTGCTGGATCCGGCGGGCAAGGTGGTGGCGCAGCTTCCGGCCTTCGAGGAGGCCGTGGCGCATCTGAGCTTTGTCCGTGGCGCCGCAGGCTGGCGCTGTGAACCGGCCGCCTGCGCGCCCCAGCCGGACGATCTGGAACAGGACTATCGCGCCATGGTGCTGGGCCTGTCGGATTATCTGGGCAAGTCCGGGTTTTCGCGGGTGCTGCTGGGCCTGTCGGGCGGGATCGATTCGGCGCTGGTGGCCGCCCTTGCGGCCGATGCGCTGGGGCCGGGCAATGTGCGCTGCGTGATGCTGCCCTCGGAATATACCTCGCCGGCGTCGCTGGCGGATGCCACCGCGGTGGCGCAGCGACTGGGCTGCCGGCTGGACACCATCCCCATCGACGGGCCGCGCGATGCGGTGGCGGCGGCGCTGGCGCCGCTGATGGCGGGCACCAAACCCGACGTGACCGAGGAAAACATCCAGTCGCGGCTGCGTGGTATTCTGCTGATGGCGCTGTCGAACAAGTTCGGCGAAATGCTGCTGACCACCGGCAACAAATCCGAGGTGGCCACTGGCTACGGCACCATTTATGGCGATATGGCGGGCGGCTATAATCCGCTGAAAGACCTTTACAAGACCCGCGTGTTCGACACCTGCCGCTGGCGCAACGCCAACCACCGCTCATGGATGCAGGCCCCCGCGGGCGAGGTGATCCCGCCGCGGGTGATCGACAAGCCGCCCAGCGCCGAATTGCGCCCCGACCAGAAGGACGAGGACAGCCTGCCCCCCTATCCGGTGCTGGATGCGATCCTTGAACGGCTGATCGAAGGCGATCAGTCGGTAGCCGAGGTGGTGGCGGCCGGGTTTGATCGCGCCACGGTCAAGCGGGTGGAACATCTGATCTGCATTTCCGAATGGAAACGCTTTCAGTCGGCCCCTGGCCCTCGGTTGACCACGCGCGCCTTCTGGCTCGACCGCCGCTATCCGATCGTGAACCGTTGGCGCGACGAGGGCTGAGGCCCGAGTTTTCCGCAGTGCGGGTTTTCCGCTTGACGGGGGCAGGGCGCTTGACTAGGTAGCGCCCCACGGATGGCTAGGTAGCTCAGCTGGTTAGAGCACGTGACTCATAATCACGGGGTCGGGGGTTCGAGTCCCCCCCTCGCCACCAACTCAACCACCAGATTTTGTTGAGCCTGCGGTGTTCTCTGCAGAGGCGCTTACCGTTTGCGTTCGCTTACCGTTTGCGTTCCGGTTCCGTGCGTGTCCAGCGTCGCAATCGCCGATTCTCCGACCGCCCGAAACAGGGCGGGTCAAGAATGGTTTGGCTGTCTTTTGCGCTGCCGCCGGTGATCGTGGTAATTTCTGGCGCGGTTGCCCGCGTCAGGTGGTGCAGATCGTGACCGCGCTTGACCTGGACCCTGCGTGAGGTGACTGGGGGGGCATATTAGCCCGCTCTTGCTGGTTTGGGGGTAGCCGACCGCTCTTGCGGCTCTGAAACCCTCAAATGTGGTCACTCTACGGGCAGGATTTCGTAGCCATTGAATCGGACGCGCGGTTCGGGCGGGTTCAAATCAAACACGTTCGGATCGGCGAAACGGCCTTCGGCCACTCCTGCGCGCAGATAGTCCAGCGCGCGACGGCGCCGTTCTCGCCATCTGGTTTCCATACGAACGGCTTTTGGCGTCTTGAGACCAGTTTTCGCGATAACTCCGCGCAATGCGGCTTTCACCTGGGTGGTGCTTTTGCGATTTTCATAGGGAAGCAAGTTTGGAAGCGGCAAACCGGCATCGACAACCATCTCCCGGAACTCGGCGGATGCATTCCGCGTGATTTCGCTAACACTATATCGCGGAAGTTGATGGTAATGTTTGATGCCATGACACAGATGCCTGATTGTCGGTGTATTGGCGCCCTCTAGCCCCAGATCCATTAAGGATTGTTGAAAGTTCAGGTTGGGCGATAGTTCCACGATCTTGCCGTCGAAATGCAGGTTCAGGAAATCCTGATCCAGAAATGGCGCGGCAGCGAGTTCTCCGGCCATGAAAACCTTGAGTGCGGAGAGTATCTTGTCACCATCCCATTGATTAGGGTTGATCAGCAAAGCGCCAGAGTTGAAATAAGACTCGGGATTAAGTCCGAACTGCGTCCACCGCACATCCTTATCACGAGCAACGGGCATGAACGCAGGTCCGTAGTAATCCCTCACCATGCCGATGCCGTCGGGCAGGTCTATCGTTTCGATTCCGTCGGGCAGCGGCCCCGGCAGGACATCAATGTCACAATACAGGATGCGATCATAGCCCGGCAGCGCCTTGGGCAGGAATAGTCGCCCCCAAGCGGCCCGCGAAAAACGCGGATGGTCGGGCAACAGGTTTTCCAGGTCTCCGACGAACAACTCCTCGTAATGATAGGTCACGCCGGGGGCCGTGGTTTCCATTATTGGGGCGGAGGCGTAAGCTGGGCGCTCGACGAAGATGTGCACATCGACGTTCCAAAGCCGGGCTATGCGGGCCGCCAGCGCCCCGGCGGGGATCGCCAGTTTGTGATCGCACACCAGCCCGCAGGCCAGTTTCCGCCGTTTGTCTCCGCCCGATGCCAGAGAGCCTGTTTCAAAAGGTTGCATGTCGCCTCGTGATAAATTACCGTATCTCAGCTTTTTAGAATGCGATGCAATTATCCCAGATCCCTGTTTTCCGCAACGCATTTGCTTTCAGATGGTGCCCAGAAACATGACTTCACCTGTCCATCTTTCGATTGTGATCCCCACCCACCGCCGCCCGCGGTTGCTGCCGCGCGCGGTCGGGTCGGCGCTGGCCGCCTCGGGGCCGGGTGTCGAGGTGCTGGTGGTGGCCGACCGCGATGAATCTGCCGCTCAGACCCTGGCCCGCTGGGCCGATGACCCGCGGCTGCGGCTGCTGCACAGCGACGGGCCGGGCGGGGCGGCGGCCACGCGCAACTGCGGGGTGGCGGCGGCACGGGGCGCGGTGCTCCTGTTTCTGGATGATGATGACGAACTGATCGCGGGCTACCCCGACCGGGTGCTGGCGGTGGCCGGGCAGGGGCGCGCCGTCTGGGGCTTTGCCGGGCAGTTGCGCCGCATGGCCGATGATGCCCCGCCCGAACGCGTAGCCGGGCAGGGCTGGGCCGGCGGGCTGCCTGATCGTGCGGTGCCGTTCCGGCGCAAGATGGCGGGGCTGAGTTGTGGGGCCTGGGTCCGGCGTGATCTGTTTCTGGCGCTGGGTGGGCTTTGCGTTGAACAGGCGTTGGATGAGGATTTCGACCTCTGTTGCCGCTTGCTTGCAGCAGGTCACCAACCCTGGTTCGAGCCTGAACCCGCGGTGATCTTGGATCGGGTTGACACCACAGTGCGGTTGACCAACAGCGCAGACCTTGAAACCCGGTCAGCCTGTTCATTGCGGACTTTCCTGCGAAATGCGCATGCCCTGCGGCATGAGCGTGGGGCCATGGGGTTTCTGGCATTCCGGGCGCAAAAGGTCATCTTGCGCAGCGGCCGCCGTGACCTGCTGGAGGAGCTTTATCGCAATGTGCCGGCCCCCGTGCGGATCGGGCTGCGGGCCAAGCGGATGGCAACCGTGCTCCGCGGTCGCGCGCGCTGAGGGCAGGTGACCGGGGCGCCGGGCGGCGAACCGCCGGTCACGCCGCCGCGCTGGAATTGACAATCCCCGCAACGCAGTTACCTTGCGCCACCGTTGCGGGTTGACCTGAACGCCGCTTGCCGACCGTGCCCTGCGGAAGCGTCTATCCACCGAGAAGCGGGGCCTGAGGAGCGAACATGCAGATCAGTGATCTGGGAATTTGGCTGATAAATCTGCCGCGCGATACGGGCCGTCGCACCGCGATGGAGCGGCAGCTTGCCGCGCTTGGGCTGGACTGGCGCCTGTTCGAGGGGGTTGACGGCCGCGCGCAGCGCGACGTGCTTTTGCGGGCGGCCGATGAAGCCGCTTTTCAGCGCAACATGGGCAGCACGCTCTTGCCTGGGCATCTTGGGTGCTATGCCTCGCATCTTGCGGTTTGGGAAAAATTCATCGCATCCGACCGTGAAATCGCCCTGATCCTAGAAGATGACGTGGTCTTTCATGATGACTTTCTGGAGGCCCTTTCCACTGCGTTGGCCGGGCGCGACCATTGGGATGTGGTCCGGTTCAACGCGATCCGGGCCAAGCTGCCGGTCACGCAAGGGATGCTGGGCCGCTATCGGCTGAACGCCTATGTCGGCCCCTTTACCGGCAATGCCGCCTATCTGATCAAGCGTGACGTGGCAGCCCGGCTGTTGCCCGGCCTGCGGCCCCAGACGCGGGCGCTTGATCACGAGTTGAACCGGTTTTTCCTGCATGACTATCGTCAATATGGGCTGGAGCCTTTTGCCTCGCATCCCGACGATGGCAATGTCAGCTCGATCACCGGCGTGGGTTTTGGCGATGTGCGCAAGTTTCCGTGGTATCGGCGTTTGCCGCACTATGGGCTGAAGGCCGCAAACTACTTGCGCCGCTTCTTCTACCTGCTGCGCAAGGGGGCGCTACCGGGCAGCCGCGCGCCCCTTCCCCTCCACAAGGACGGGCTCTGAGGTGCGCCCAAGGCTTGTCTTCAAGCATCACCGCGACACCACGAATCTTGGCGATGCGGTCTGTAGCCCGTTCGGGTTTTGCGTCGAACCTGCCGCACATGGACGGGGAACTGGTCAGTCCCGCGCGTATTTCTGCCAATAGTCGCGAATCCAGCCATAGCCCCGCCCGAAGCCGGACCTGGCAACCTCCATCGGTTTCGGTCTGCCGTGAAAGGCGACGATCCGGGTGCCCGCTGGCACCGGATGCGGCCCGAGGATCGGCGCCAGCAGGGATTTGCGGCGAATGTGGCGCTTGTAGGATACCACCCAGGGGTCAGGCCACGGCGCCCAGTGGCGGGCGGCGCCTTCGACGAACTGCTGTTCGTTGCCGTATTGGGCGCTTGCCGCGTTCGGGTCGGCGCTGAACGCATTGGAAATATCGGTCTGACTGCCCAGCGTGAACCCAAAGACAGAGGTGTTCAATGTCGGGGCTGTCGGCACCTGACCGTGGCGCCAGCCGGGGCCTTCGCCAACCCCGAACAGCGGCCCCTTGAGGTCGAAGAAAGGGTCGATGCTGTCAACGATCACCACATCCAGATCAATGAACAGCGCGCGCCCCGCAAGCCCGTGCAAAGGATCGGTAAAGACCGAAATCTTGGGCCATGCGCCGCGCTGGTAATGGGCGGGTGTGCAGCCGATATCGGGGATCGGGAAGGCCTCGATCCCGGCGTCAAGCCCCTTTGGGTCGTCGGTCAGGCAGACGAAGCGGAAATCTCCGGTCATATGGTCCCGGCAGGCGCGATGCAGGACGTTGACATAGACCGCGGGGTAAGGTGTGCCCCACTTCATCGAAAGGATAACACGCGCGTCGTCCATCTGCACCCCCACTGCATGCCGATACTTGTAAAGTCATCCGTCAGCCTGTCGATCATCCGCCGCAGCGCCGTTTCAATGGTTCTGCCGATAAATCCAAAGTTGCCGCCTGGCCAGACCTTATTGGCTGTCGCTGGCCAATGCCGGTTCGCGCCGCGCCCGCTTGGGCATTTTCCTGCCGCCCCGGACGCGCTATCATGACGTCGGTCTCTTGTAGGAGCGTAGCCGATGCGCCGTTTGCTTGCTATCTGTTCCCTGCTGCTGCCTCTGTTTGCTGTCCCTGCCGGGGCCGAAGAGCCGGGGCAGGGCGCGCATGGGCTACGCCTGCCCGCCAGTTTCACCGGCACGCTGCCCTGTGCCGATTGCGAGGGTATCCGCCACCACCTCGATCTGTGGCCGGATCAAAGCTTTGCGCTGCGCCTTGAATGGCTGGGGGGGGCGCGCCGTCGCTGCGCGACGATCTGGGGCATTGGCATGTGGACCCGGCGCGGCGTGCGCTGATCCTGACGGGCGGCGGGGAAATGCCGCTGCAATGGCAGATCCGCGGCGATGGCGGCCTGCGCGCGCTGGATATGGCGGGCGAGCCGATCGTGTCGGACCTGCCCTATGACCTGACGCCCGGCCCGCTGGTGCCAACCCCGCTGGCGCTGCCGATGCGGGGGATGTTTCAATACATGGCCGATGCGGCGGTCTTTACCGAATGTCTTTCGGGTCAGCGCTTTCCGGTGGTGATGGAGGGCGCCTATCTGGACCTTGAACGCGCCTATCTGGCGGCGGGCGGCGCCCCCGGCGCGCCGCTTATGGCGGCGCTGGAGGGCCGCATCGAAGAACGCCCCGCGATGGAGGGGCCGCCGCGCCGCCAACTGCTGGTGGACCGGCTGGCCGGTCTGGCGCCCGACGAAACCTGCCCCCCTGCGGCAGCGCCCGCGGCTCTGATCAACACCTACTGGCGCCTTGTCCGTCTGGGCGCGACCGCGCTGCCCGAGGCGGCGGGGCGCGAGCCCTATCTGGTGCTGCTGCCGGGGGAGGCGCCGCGGTTTTCGGCCACCCTGGGCTGCAACATGATGAACGGCAGCTATCAGCTTGACGGCGCCACGCTGGTCTTTGGCCCGGCGGCCAGCACGATGATGGCCTGCCCGCCGCCGCTGGATGCGCTGGAACCGGCACTGGGGCAGGCGCTGGCGGCAACCGCGCGCTGGGACAGCGACGGGAAAAACCTGCGCCTGCTGGACGCGGGCGGGCAGGTTCTGGTCGAACTGGCGGCGGTCTACGCCCCGAGCTGAGGCACGGCTGCAACCTTGGGGCGACAGGCCGCAGTCTTGACTGCAGTCATGCGCGAAAAGCTGCGACCCGGCGGCGCGACCGGGCCGGATCTGGTGCTATGCGGTTGGCACTGCGGCGGCCAGCGGCTAAGCAGTCACAAAGGTTTCACGAGGAGGAAACATGTTCGATCTTACGGGCAAAACCGCGCTGGTGACGGGCGCATCGGGCGGCATCGGCGGCGACATTGCGCGCGCGCTGCATGCGGCGGGGGCCACGGTCGGGCTGTCGGGCACGCGCGAGGAGCCGTTGTGCGCGCTGGCGGCGGAACTGGGCAGCCGGGCGCATGTGCTGCTGGCCAACCTGTCGGATGCGGCCTCGGTCGAGGCGCTGCCAAAGGCAGCAACCGAGGCGATGGGCGGCGTGGACATTCTGGTGAACAACGCCGGCATCACCCGCGACGGGCTGTTCATGCGGATGTCGGATGACGACTGGCAGGCGGTGATCGACGTGAACCTGACCTCGGTGTTCCGGCTGACGCGCGGGGTGCTGCGCGGCATGATGAAGGCGCGCTGGGGCCGGGTCATCACCATCACCTCGGTGGTGGGCAGCGCAGGCAACCCCGGTCAGGGAAATTATGCCGCAGCCAAGGCGGGGCTGGTGGGCATGTCGAAAAGCCTGGCGCTTGAGGTGGCCAGCCGCGGCATCACGGTGAACTGCGTGGCGCCGGGCTTTATCGCCACCGCCATGACCGAGAAACTGACCGACGATCAGAAGGCGCGGATTCTGGCCGACATTCCCGCCGGTCGCATGGGCACACCCGCCGATATCGCTGCCGCGGTGCGCTATCTGGCCAGCCCCGAGGCGGGCTATGTCACCGGCGCCACGCTGCATGTCAACGGCGGCATGGCGATGATCTGAACCGCCCCGCACCCGTCTCGCCCGCCGTCTGAAACGTGTTGCCTTCGGGCAGGACTGTGCTATAGGCGGCGAGGACTGGCCGGGGTGCGCAAACGCAACCCGGCAGCCTTGCGCAAGCGGGGCGCGTGAGCCGCTCGGAACGAGCAAGGGACAAGCAGGGCGCAAGCCCCGGAACTGAGGACTAGACATGAGCGATATCGCTGATCGCGTGAAGAAGATCGTCGTGGAGCATCTGGGCGTTGAAGAAGACAAGGTCACCGAGACCGCGTCTTTCATCGACGATCTGGGCGCCGACAGCCTTGACACGGTCGAACTGGTGATGGCCTTCGAAGAAGAATTCGGCATCGAAATTCCCGATGACGCGGCCGAAACCATCCAGACCTTCGGCGACGCGGTCAAGTTCATCTCGGAAGCCGTCTGATCCTGCCTGGATCGGATGCGAACGGCGCCCCTTGCGGGCGCCGTTTTCGTTTGGGCGGTTCCCATCGCGGCGGCCGCGTGGCAGCATCGGCGCCAAGGGGGGGACCATGATGCGCGCCTTTCTTGCCCTGGATCTGCCAGCCGCTGTGCTGGACGCGATCGCCGATCTTCAGGCCGCCTTGCCCACAGGGCGTCTCGTCGCGCCCGAGGCGCTGCACCTGACGCTCGCCTTTCTGGACGAGCAGCCCGCGCCGGTTCTGGCCGAGGTTGACGTGGCGATGCGGGGCCTGCGCGCGGCGGCCTTCGATCTCGAACTGGCCGGGGTCGATACCTTTGGCGGGCGCAGCCCCGATCTGGTGTTTCTGGGCGTGGCGCCGAACGCGGCGCTGGATCACCTGCACCGCAAGATCATGGCCGCGCTGCGGGGGCTGGGGCTTGAGCTTGGCCGCGTCCGGTTTCGCCCGCATGTCACGCTGGCGCGGCTTCCCCGGCGCATCGCCCCCCGCGATCTGGACCGGCTGGCGGCGTTTCTGGCCACCCATGCCGCCCTGCACCTGCCCGGGTTGCGGGTCGAGAGGTTCACGCTCTACCGCTCCACGCTCCGCCCCGAGGGGCCGATCCATCAGGCGCTGGCCGATTATCCGCTGTTGCCGCAGCCCGGCTAAGCCGTTTCCCGCAGCCCGGCAGCTTGCGCAGGGCTGCATCGGTTGCACGCCCATTGCGGCGCGTGTATCAACGTTTTCATAAGACAAGCTGAGGGGGGTCGCCTATGCGTCGGGTCGTTGTCACGGGGTTGGGTATGGTCACGCCGCTGGCTTGCGGCGTCGAAGAAACCTGGTCGCGGTTGTTGGCCGGGCAATCGGGCGCAGGCCCGATCACGCGTTTTGACCCCACCAATCTGACCACCCGCTATGCCTGCGAAATCCCGCTGGGCGACGGCAGCGACGGCACTTTCAACGCCGACGACTGGATGGAGGCGAAAGACCGCCGCAAGGTCGATGACTTCATCCTTTACGGCATGGCGGCGGCAACGCAGGCTGTGAAGGATTCCGGCTGGGAACCGCAGGACGAGGACAGCCGGCTGCGCACCGGCGTGATGATCGGCTCGGGCATCGGCGGGCTCTCGACCATTGCCGAAACCGCGCTGCTGATCCGCGACAAGGGGCCCAAGCGCGTCTCGCCCTTCTTCATTCCGGGGGCGTTGATCAACCTCGTGTCGGGGCAGGTGTCGATTCGCTTTGGCTTCAAGGGGCCGAACCATGCGGTGGTCACGGCCTGCTCCACCGGGGCACATGCCATCGGCGACGCGGCGCGCATCATCCAGTGGGGCGACGCCGATGTGATGGTGGCGGGCGGCGCCGAAAGCCCGATTTCGGAAATTGGCATCGCGGGCTTCAACGCCTGCAAGGCGCTCTCGACCAAGCGCGAGGATGACCCCACACGCGCCTCGCGGCCTTGGGATGCCGACCGCGACGGTTTTGTGATGGGTGAGGGTGCTGGCTGCGTGGTGCTGGAGGAATATGAACACGCCAAGGCCCGCGGCGCGAAAATCTATGCCGAGGTGCTGGGCTATGGCATGTCGGGCGACGCCTACCACATCACCGCCCCCGCCGAGGATGGCGACGGCGGCTTCCGCTCGATGCAGGCGGCTCTGAAACGCGCGGGGCTGACGCCCGCGGCGCTGGATTACATCAACGCGCATGGCACATCGACCATGGCCGACACGATCGAACTGGCGGCGGTGGAGCGGATGTTGGGCAACCATGCCGCCAATGCCACCATGTCCTCCACCAAATCTTCCATCGGGCACCTGCTGGGCGCTGCCGGGGCGGTTGAGGCGATCTTCTGCATTCTGGCGATCCGCGACCAGATCGCGCCACCGACGCTGAACCTCGATACCCCCGCGGTCGAGGCGAATGTCGATCTGGCCCCCAATGCCGCGGTCAGGCGCAAGATTGACGTGGCCCTGTCAAACAGCTTCGGCTTTGGCGGCACCAACGCCAGCCTGATCCTTGGCCGGGTGCCGGGCTGATGTGGCGCCACATCGTCTCCAACTTTCTGACGGTTCTGATCGTGGTTCTGGTTGGGCTGGGCGCCGCTGCCGCCTGGGCCAAGCGCCAGTATAATGGCCCCGGCCCGCTGACCCAGGCGATCTGCCTGCGGGTCGAGCCCGGCGCCTCGCTGACACGTGTGTCGAACCGTCTTGCAGAACAGGGGGCGATATCTGCGGGCTACATCTTCCGTGCAGGTGCAGATTATGCGGGCAAGGCGGGATCGCTGAAATTCGGCTCCTACCTGATCCCCGCCGGCGCTTCGATGGCCTCGATCATCGACACGATAACAGCAGGCGGCCCGTCAAGCTGTGGCACCGAGGTCAACTTTCGCATCGGCGTGACCGGCACCGATGTTATCCTGCGCGAACTGGACCCGGCGACGGGGGCTTATGCTGAAAAAGTGAAATTCATCCCTTCGGCAGACCCCGCACCAGAAGCGTATTTGCAGGAATCGGTCAAGCCCGACACCCGTCTGCGGGTGACGCTGGCCGAGGGCGCGACCAGTTGGCAGGTCGTCGAGGCGCTGAAACAGGCCGATTTTCTGACTGGAACTATCAGCGATATCCCCGCCGAGGGAACACTGGCCCCCGACAGCTACGACATCACCCGCGACGCCGAACGCGCAACCATTCTGGCCGAAATGGCCCGGCGTCAGGCGCTGATCCTGTCCGATCTCTGGGCCGCCCGCGCCGAGGGGCTGCCCTACGCCACGCCGGAACAGGCGCTGGTGATGGCCTCGATCGTCGAAAAGGAAACCGGCGTCCCCGAGGAGCGGCGCCGGGTGGCCAGCGTATTTGTGAACCGCCTGATAAAGGGGATGCGGCTGCAGACCGACCCCGCGGTGATCTATGGCGTGACCAGAGGGCAGGGCGTTCTGGGCCGCGGCCTGCGGCAAAGCGAGTTGAAGCGCGAAACGCCCTATAACACCTATCTGATCGACGGCCTGCCGCCCACGCCCATCGCCAACCCCGGCCGCGCCAGCATCGAGGCTGCGCTGAACCCCGACACGACCGAGTTTCTCTATTTCGTCGCTGACGGCACCGGCGGCCACGCCTTCGCCGCCACGCTGGACGAGCATAACCGCAATGTCGCGCGCTGGCGCGCCATCGAGGCCGAACGCGCCCGTCAACCGCAGGGCAACTGACGCCCTTTCATCTTGGCAAAAATATCCCCGCCGGAGGCTCCCGCAGGTGCCGCTCTCGGGCGGCGCGGCTTAAAGCGCGCGCCAGCCGATATCGCGGCGACAGAACCCTTCGGGCCAGTCGATGACGTCAACCATGGCATAGGCCGCCGCCTGCGCCTCGGCCAGGCTGGTGCCGCGGGCGGTGACGTTCAGCACCCGCCCCCCGGTGGCCACGATCTGACCCTCATGCGCGGCGGTGCCGGCGTGGAACACCACCCGCGACGAGCTTTGCGGCAGCGCCTCCAGCCCGCGGATGACCGTGCCCTTGACGTAATCGCCCGGATAGCCCCGTGCCGCCATCACCACCGTCAGCGCATGATCCTCGGCCCAGTTCACCTTGCAGCCCGCCAGTCGCCCTTCGGCGGTGGCCAGCATCAGATCCAGCGCCTGCGCCCCCAGCCGCAGCATCAGCACCTGGCATTCCGGGTCGCCAAAGCGGACGTTGTATTCAACCAGCCGCGCGCGGCCGTTCTCGATCATCAGCCCCGCATACAGAACGCCCCGGTAGGGCGTTCCGCGCCGGGCCATTTCCGCCATGCAGGGGCGGATGATCTCGTCCAGCGCCTGCTGCGCCACGGCCTCGGTCAGCACCGGGGCCGGGGAATAGGCGCCCATGCCGCCGGTGTTGGGGCCGGTGTCGCCGTCGCCCACGCGCTTGTGGTCTTGCGCGGTGCCGATGGGCAGCACGGTTTCGCCATCGCACAGCACAAAGAAGCTGGCCTCCTCGCCTGCCATGAACTCTTCGATCACCACCTCGGCGCCCGCGGCTCCGAAGGCGCCGCCGAACATGTCGTCGATCGCGGCCAGCGCCTCGGCTTCGGTCGTTGCCACGATCACGCCCTTGCCCGCTGCCAGCCCGTCGGCCTTGACCACGATCGGCGCCCCCTTGGCGCGAATATAGGTGCGGGCAGGTTCGGCCTGATCAAACCGCGCCCAGGCCGCGGTGGGGGCGCCGCAGGCGCCGCAGATATCCTTGGTGAAGGCTTTGGATGCCTCCAGCCGCGCCGCGGCGGCCGAGGGGCCGAAGGCGGGAATACCCGCTGCCGCCAGCGCATCGGCCACCCCTGCCGCCAGGGGCGCCTCGGGGCCGATGATCACGAAATCAACGGCGTTTTCCTCGCAGAAGGTGACCACGGTCGCGCCCGACAAAATATCGATGCTGGCACATTCGGCCAGTGCGGCGATCCCGGCATTGCCCGGCGCCACGATCAGCCGGTCGCATTTCGGGTTCTGTTTCACGGCCCAGGCCAGCGCATGTTCGCGCCCGCCGCCGCCCAGGATCAGAATGTTCATCGGATGCCCCCGCTGCCGTTTGCCCGGCTTCTAGGCGCTGGCCGGGCAGGGGGCAAGCGTCTTGCGCGCCGCGGCCCGCGCTGGCACCATTGGCGCCGGGATAGTGCGGAGGATGACATGATCCGGCGTGTATTTCTGCTGTCGTTGGCCGCCGTCGCGGTGGCGCCTGTCTTGCGGGCGCAAGAGGCCGCGCCGTTCAACGCGCTGGCTCTGCGTCAGGCTTTCGAGGCGCTGACCGAGGGTCGCCGCAAGCGTGCCCAGACCGAGTTGCAGACCGGGGGCTTTTACGATGGCGTGATCGACGGGCGCTACGGCCCGGCAACCGAGGCGGCATTGGCTGCCGCGGCGGGGTTCATCGCTTACAATTCGCGCGGGGCGGTGCGCCCCGATCTGCTGACCGCGCCGGGGGCCGCCGCCTTTTGCGAGGGGCTGGCCTCGGGGGCGCTGGCCCGGTATCTCTATGGCGAAGGCGACGAATGCGACAGCTGCTGAACCGCAGCAACCTTCCCGTGGAGCACCTATGACCGATGACCTGATCGAGCCGCTGGCTGGCTCTGGCGCAGGAAACGCGCCCGAGTTTACCGTGTCCGAGTTGTCGGGCGCGGTCAAACGGGTGATCGAGGGCGAATTTGCCCGCGTGCGGGTGCGCGGCGAGGTGGGGCGTGTGTCGCGCCCCGCCTCGGGGCACCTTTACTTCGACCTGAAAGACGACCGCTCGGTTCTGGCCGCGGTCAGCTGGAAGGGGCAGGTGGCGCGGATGCAGGTGCGCCCCGAAGAGGGGATGGAGGTCATCGCCACCGGGCGGCTGACCACCTTCCCCGGCCAGTCGAAATATCAGCTTCTGGTCGATGAGGTGGAGCCTGCGGGCGCGGGCGCGCTGATGGCGATGCTGGAAAAGCGGCGTCAGGCGCTGGCGGCCGAGGGGCTGTTTGATGCCGTGCGCAAACAGCCCATTCCGTTCCTGCCCGGCGTGATCGGGGTTGTCACCTCGCCGTCGGGGGCGGTGATCCGTGACATTCTGCACCGCCTGCGCGAGCGGTTTCCGCGCCGGGTGATCGTCTGGCCGGTGGCGGTGCAGGGGCAGGCCTGCGCGGCCGACGTGGCGGCCGCCATCCGTGGCTTCAACGCGCTGGCGCCGGGCGGGCCGGTGCCGCGGCCCGATCTGATCATCGTGGCGCGCGGCGGCGGCAGTCTGGAAGACCTTTGGGGTTTCAACGAAGAAATCGTGGTGCGCGCGGCGGCCGCCAGCCGGATTCCGCTGATTTCGGCAGTGGGGCATGAAACCGACACCACCCTGATCGACCATGCCGCCGACCTGCGCGCGCCCACGCCCACGGCAGCGGCGGAACTTGCGGTGCCGGTGCGGCTGGAGTTGTTGGCGCGCACCGCCGAGGCCGGCGCCCGGCTGGGCCGGGCGGTGATGACGCGGGCGCAGATGCGGCGGCAGCGGCTGGTCGATCTGGGCCGCGGGCTGGGGCGGCCGCAGGCGCTGCTGGCGCCCGCGCGGCAGCGGTTCGACCTGTGGGCTGACCGGCTCGATCCGGCGCTGCGGGGGCTGACAGTGCAGAAACGCGCGCGCCTTTCGCCCTTGGCGGCACTGGTGCGGCCCGATCTGCTGCGCCGCTTCATGGTCGAAGAACGGCGGCGGCTTGATGCCTGGTCGGCGCGCCTTGCGCCCGCGCTGGCGCGCACCCGCACCGACAACGCGCGCGCCAACCTGCGCAACCGCGCTGCGCTGGTGGCTCTGGCCGAACGGCTGGCGGCGGCGCCGCAGGCCCGGCTGGCGGCGCTGTCGGAGCGGCTGGACCGGCTGGACCGGATGCGGCTGACGCTGGGCTATACCGAAACGCTGCGGCGCGGCTATGCGGTGGTGCGGGGGGCGGGGGGGCTTGTCAGCTCTGCCAGCGCGGCCGCGGCGGCGGCTGCGCTGGAGATCGAGTTTCACGATGGCCGCCTGCCGGTTGTGCCCACCGTTCCCGATCCGGTCGCCGCGCCGCCGCCCGCGTCCCAGGGCGGTGCCCGCCTGCGCAAGCCCAAGCCGCCGCGGGGCGGCCCCGATCAGGGCAGCCTGTTCTGAGCCGCGCCCCCTAAACCCCGATATCGGGGCCGGCGCAGGCCAGTGGATCGGCGCTTTCCTCAAGCGAGATCAGAGGTGTATCGTCGGGCGCCCCCCAGAACCGTGCCATCAGCCCCTCGGGCTGGTCATGGAAGGTCCAGCATTGCAGTTCGGGCTGGTTGTCATAGGTGAAACAGATCATCCCCCCCTGCTCGAACCAGTGCCCAGTCTTGCACTCGCCGCCTTCAAAAGCCCAGCGCACCTGCCGCCCCGGCAGATATTGCTCAACCCCGTAGATCACGCCCGACTGGCTGTAGGTGATGGTGCGCCCCAGCGTCCGGGCGTCAAATTCGGCAGCGGTCATCGCCGTTTCGGCGCCCAGCGGCAGCGCCAGCAGGATCAGGCCAAGGGCAGGCAACAGGGCAGGGGCGCGCATGGGACACTCCGCATTTGGCGTCAGCTTGCCCCAAAGCCGCGGGTCGGCAAAGTGCCGTTTGCGCGATCTGGCGACCTCAGCCCGCGGCAGGGGCCTCGTCATCGCGACCGGTTTCGGCCACCCGTTCCAGCCGGGCGGCAATTTCGCGCCGCAGCGTGCGCCGCAGTTCCGCCGCGCGGTGGCGGTGGCGTTCTGTTTCGGTTTCCAGCGACAGTGGCGGCACATTGGCGGCGCGGCCCTCGTCATCCACCGCCACCATGGTAAAGTAGCACGAATTGGTGTGCCGCCGCAGGCCGGTGCGGATATTCTCGGCCTCGACCCTGATGCCCACCTCCATCGAGGTGCGGCCGGCATAGTTGATGGTGGCAAGGAATGTCACCAATTCACCCACATGGATCGGCTCCTTGAACACCACCTGATCGACCGACAGCGTCACCGCATAACGCCGCGAATAGCGCGAGGCGCAGGTAAAGGCCACGCGGTCAAGCAGGTTCAACAGCGCGCCACCATGCACCTTGCCACTGAAATTGGCCATGTCGGGCGACATCAGAACGGTCATTTCAAGGTGGCGGTCGTCGGTCATGCGCGGCTCCTGTGCGGTTTTGCGCGGATAGATCACAGTTGCGCGCAACGGTAAAGTCAGGCCGCGCTGCGGCAGGATGCGGCGGTGCGGGCAGACAAGCGGCCTTCCCTCGGGGCGCGGGAAGGATTAGGTGAGGGGAAACGCCAAAGGGGGTGCCGATGTCGTTCTTCTCAAAGCTCAGATCCAAGCTGACCAAATCGTCTTCGCGGCTGGACGAGGATCTGGCCGCGATCGTCGCCGAGGCCCCGGCAGAGCCCGAGACACCAGCGCCCGAACCCGCCCCGCCGCCGCGTGCCGAGCCGCCCGCGCCCGAGGCCCCGAATGCCGCCGCCCCGGTTCCGCCGTCTGCCGCGCCCGAGGCCCCGGTCGCGCCGCCGCAGATGCCAATAGCGCCTGCCGCCGAGGCGCCCCCGTTGCTGCTGACGCCCTCCCTCGCGGTGGCACCCCCGCCCCCGGCATCGGCGCCCGCCCCTGCGGCCCCGCCCGCCGATGCCCGCGCCCCCGAGCCGGTGCGTCCCGCCGCGCCCCCCGTTTCTCCGCTGCTCACAGCCTCCGAACCAAAGCCCGAGCGCCAGCCGGAACCCGGCAAGCCGGGGCTGTTCGGGCGGATTTTCTCGCGCTCCGACGACCCCGCCGAACCCCGTCGCGAGCTGGATGACGCGATGCTGGAGCAACTCGAAGAGGTGCTGATCCGGGCCGACATGGGCGTGGAAACGGCGCTGCGCGTGGTCGCCAACCTGGCCGAAGGGCGGATGGGCAAACGCCTCTCGGTGACCGAGATCAAGGGCCTTCTGGCCGATGAGATCGCCCGCATCCTCGAACCCGTTGCGCGGCCATTGCCGCTTTACCCCACCAAGCCACAGGTGGTGCTGGTGGTGGGCGTCAACGGCTCGGGAAAAACCACGACCATCGGCAAACTGGCCAGCCAGTTCCGCGCCGCGGGCAAGAAGGTGGTGATCGCCGCCGGCGATACCTTCCGCGCCGCTGCCGTCGAACAGCTTCAGGTCTGGGGCACCCGCGCCGGTGTGCCGGTGCTGACCGCGCCCGAGGGATCGGACCCCGCCAGCCTCGCCTTCGACGCGATGACCCGCGCCCAGGCCGATGGCGCCGACCTGCTGATGATCGACACCGCAGGGCGGCTGCAAAACCGCGCCGACCTGATGGAAGAACTGGCCAAGATCGTCCGGGTGATCCGCAAGAAAGACCCCAGCGCCCCGCACAATACGATTCTGGTGCTGGATGCCACCACGGGGCAGAACGCGCTCAGCCAGGTGGAAATCTTCCGCAAACTCGCCGATGTCTCGGGCCTCGTGATGACCAAACTCGACGGCACCGCCAAGGGCGGCGTGCTGGTGGCGCTGGCTGACCGTTTCGGTCTGCCGATCCATGCCATCGGCGTGGGCGAACAGATCGACGATCTCGATGCCTTCGACCCCGAAGACTATGCCCGCGCGCTTGTCGGCCTTGATCCGTGATCTCCTTCATCTTGGCGCAAATATCCTCGGGGGGGTGCGGGGGGGCAGACGGCCCCCCGTCTTCGCCGCGTTGGCGGGATGCTGCGCTGAATGAGTGCCTGGCTGGTCGGCCTTGAGGGCACGGCGGCGGGCCACAACGTCGCCATGCTGCTGGCGCTGGCGGCGGCGGTGCTGCATGCCATTTTCGGTGCGCTGCAAAAGGGGCGGCATGACCCTTGGTTGTCACGCGCGATGATCGACCTTTGCTATGGGGTCATGGCGCTGCCGGTGGCGCTGTTTGTCGTGCCCTGGCCCGAGCCGCACATGTGGCCGATCTTCGCGGGCGTCTTTGTGATCCACGCGGGCTACAAGCTGGCGCAGGCGGCCAGCTATGACCGCGGCGCCTATACGGTGGTCTATCCGGTGGTGCGCGGCACCGGGCCGCTGTTCACGGTGATCGGTGCGGGTTTCCTGTTTGGCGAGCATTTCTCGCCCGGCCAATGGGGCGGGGTGGGGGTGCTTCTGGCGGGCATCTTCGGGCTGGCCGCCTACAACCTGCGCACCGTCACGCTGGAGCGTGACACGATGGTGCCCGCGCTGGCCTTTGCGGTGCTGACGGGGCTGTTCGTCGCGCTTTATACCACCTATGACGCCTACGGCATCCGCGCCACCGCCGACCCGTTCACCTTTCTGGCGTGGTTTTTCGTGGTCGATGCCTGGCTGATGCCCGCGCTCGCCTGGCGGCGGATCGCGCGGATCGGGTCGTCGGAACTGCTGCCGCTGGTGGGCCGGGGCATGATCGGGGCGGTTGTCGCTTTCTTTTCGTTTGGCTGCGTGATGTTGGCCACTCGGCTGGACAAGGTCGGCGAGGCGGCGGTGCTGCGCGAAACTTCGACCGTATTCGCCGCCTTGATCGGCTGGCTGGTGCTGGGCGAAAAGGTGGGGCCGGTGCGGGCGGCGCTGATGGCGCTGATCGCGGCGGGGGCGGTGATTGTGGAAATGGCAGGATAGGGGATGGCAATGGCAGGCAGGAAGATCAACCACTGGCTCAAGCTCGGGCTGGAATTCGGGCCGCTTCTGGCCTTCTTCGTGGCCTTTGTGAAGCTGAAGGATCAGACCTTCACGATCCTTGGCACGGACTATTCGGGCTTTGTGCTGGCGACCGCGCTGTTCATTCCGCTGATGGTGGCGGCCACCGGCATCCTTTGGCGGCTGACCGGGCGGCTGGCACCGATGCAGGTGGTGACGCTGGTGCTGGTGGTGGTGTTCGGCGGGCTGTCGGTATGGCTGAACGACCCCAAATTCTTCAAGATCAAGCCCACCATCATCTATCTGCTGTTCGCGGGCCTGCTTGGCATTGGCCTGCTGCGTGGCAAGCCGTGGCTGGCACTGGTGATGGAGGATGTGCTGCCGATGACGCCCGAGGGCTGGCGCATTCTGACCCTGCGGCTGGCGGGCTTTTTCCTGGCGCTGGCGGTGGCCAATGAAATCGTCTGGCGCAGCATGTCCGATCAGGCCTGGGTCAACTTCAAGACCTTCGGGCTGCCGCTGCTGATGTTCGGGTTCTTCATGGCGCAGGCGCGGCTGTTTGCCCGCCACGGGATCGAGCGCGACGAGGGCTGACGGCGCCGCCGCCCCGGTTGACCCGCCCCGCCTCGCGCGCTATCCGCGCGACAGCGCGACGCAAGGGGGCGGCAATGGACGAGTGGCAGGCAGGCACGAAACTGGTGCATTCGGGCATCCGGCGCAGCCAGTATGGCGAGATGTCCGAGGCGCTGTTTTTGACGCAGGGCTATGTCTATGCGACCGCCGAAGCCGCCGAGGCGCGGTTCGAGGCGCTGGGTGAGGATGAATTCATCTATTCGCGCTACGCCAACCCCACCACCCGGATGTTCGAGGAACGTCTGGCCGCGGTCGAGGGCACCCAAGACGCCTTTGCCACCGCAAGTGGCATGGCGGCGGTGCATGGAGTGTTGGTGTCGGTTCTGAAGGCGGGCGATCATGTGGTGGCGGCGCGGGCGCTGTTCGGGTCGTGCCTGATCGTGCTGGACATGTTCCGCCGCTTTGGCGTCGAGGTGACGCTGGTCGATGGCCGCGACCTGGATGCCTGGCGCGCGGCGGTGCGGCCGGGCACGCGGGCGGTGTTCTTTGAATCCGTCTCGAACCCGACGCTGGAGGTGATCGACATCAAGGCGGTTGCCGAGATCGCCCATGCCGCGGGCGCGCTGGTGATCGTGGACAACGTCTTTGCCACCCCGGTCGGGTCGCGCGCGACCGAAATGGGGGCCGATCTGGTGATCTATTCGGCGACCAAGCATATCGACGGCGGCGGCCGGGTGCTGGGCGGGGTGATCTGCGGCAGTGCCGATCTGATCCGCGGCACGGTGGAACCCTGCCTGAAGCATCTTGGCCCCTCGATCAGCCCGTTCAACGCCTGGGTCATGCTGAAGGGGATGGAAACGCTGGCGCTGCGGGTGCGCGCGATGACGGCCAGCGCGCAGGCGCTGGCGCAGGCGGTCGAAGGCCACCCGGCGCTGGCCCGCACGATCTATCCGGGGCTGGCCAGCCATCCGCAGCATGCGCTGGCGCTGGAACAGATGCGCCACGGCGGCACCATTGTCGCGCTTGATCTGGCGGGCGGCAAGGCGGCGGCGTTCAGATTTCTCAACGCGCTCAGGGTGTTCACGCTGTCGAACAATCTGGGTGATGCCAAATCCATCGCCACCCATCCGGCCACGACAACCCATCAGCGCCTGCCCGCCGACCAAAAGGTCACCTTGGGCATCACGCCGGGGCTGGTGCGGCTGTCGCTGGGCATCGAGGATGCCGCCGACATTGTCGCTGATGTGACACGCGCGCTGGATATGATCTGATCTTGCCCCTGATGCGTATTCCCTTGGACAAAACCGGATGCGCCCCCACATTACAGGAGGCGCCGGATCAGGGGAGAGCCGAGATGAACATTCAGGGCCGTATCAGCCACGCACCCGACCGCCAGGAGGCCGAAGAGGCGCTGGAGCGCCTGCGCGCCTGGGCGATGGCGGCGACGGAGACCGAGATCGCCACGCTTGACCCGGTGATCGCACGGCTGCTGCCGGGGCGTGAAGGGGCCAGTTACCCCGACCTGTCGCGCCGCTACCCCGAGGAGTTTCGGGCCGATGCGGCCTATAAGGCCACGCTGCCCGATCTGCAAAACGGCCCCGCCAGCCTGATCGTGGGTGCCAAGACCCAGATCCAGCATGTGGGGATTTCCAACTTCCGCCTGCCGATCCGCTACCACACCCGCGACAACGGCGACCTGACGCTGGAAACCAGCGTGACGGGCACCGTCAGCCTTGAGGCGGAAAAGAAGGGCATCAACATGAGCCGCATCATGCGGTCGTTTTATGCCCATGCCGAACGCACCTTTTCCTTTGATGTGATCGAGGCGGCGCTGGATGACTACAAGGCTGACCTGGGCAGCTTTGACGCGCGCATCCAGATGCGGTTTTCCTTCCCGATGACGGTGGGCTCGCTGCGGTCGGGCCTTGCGGGATGGCAGTATTACAACATCGCGCTGGAGGTGGTGGAACGGGCCGGCGTGCGCAAGAAGATCGTGCATCTGGATTATGTCTATTCCTCGACCTGCCCGTGCTCGCTGGAGTTGTCGGAACATGCCCGCGCCACCCGCGGTCAACTGGCCACGCCGCATTCGCAACGCTCGGTCGCGCGGATCTCGGTGGTGGTGGAACCGGGCGGTGTGCTGTGGTTCGAAGACCTGATCGACATGGCCCGCGCCGCGGTGCCAACCGAAACGCAGGTGATGGTAAAGCGCGAGGACGAGCAGGCATTCGCCGAACTGAACGCCGCCAATCCGATCTTTGTGGAGGATGCCGCGCGCGCCTTTGCAGGCGTTCTGCTGGCCGATTGGCGGGTGGGCGATTTCCGGGTGCTGGCCAGCCATCAGGAAAGCCTGCACAGCCATGATGCGGTCAGCCTGCTGACCGAGGGGCCGACCTTTGCGGCGGAAAGCCTGGACCCGCGGCTGTTTGCCAGCCTCATTCACCACGGATGACGCGGAGCGGGGGGCCGTCTGCCCCCCGCGCCCCCCGAGGATATTTGCGCCAAGATGAAAGCCATGAACAATTGAAGAACATGGCTTGGCCTTGTTGCGCGGGCGCTGTAATCATGGTGCCATGAGCGGTTTTGACGAAGACGACGCCTTTGAGAGGGCCAGCCTGAGCCTGTCGGCCCGTGCCATGGCGGCGGGTCGGCCTGTGGCCTATCTGGACGGGCTGAACCCCGCGCAGCGCGCCGCTGTCGAGGCGCTGGAGGGGCCGGTGCTGATGCTGGCCGGGGCAGGGACGGGCAAGACACGGGCGCTGACTGCGCGGATCGCGCATCTGCTGACCACCGGGCACGCCCGCCCCGGCGATATTCTGGCTGTGACCTTTACCAACAAGGCCGCGCGCGAGATGAAGGAGCGGATTGGCCGCCTGCTGGGCCAGACGGTGGAGGGGATGCCGTGGCTTGGTACCTTCCATTCGGTCTGCGCCAAGCTGTTGCGCCGGCATGCCGAGTTGGTGGGGCTGAAGTCGAACTTCACGATTCTGGATACCGACGACCAGATCCGTCTGCTCAAGCAGTTGATCGTGGCCGCCAATATCGACGAAAAACGCTGGCCCGCGCGCCAGTTGGCCGGGATCATCGACGGCTGGAAAAACCGCGCGCTGACGCCTGATCGGGTGCGGGGAGGCGAGGCTGGGGCCTTCAACAACCGCGGGGGCGAGTTGTATGCTGCCTATCAGGAGCGGTTGCGCACGCTGAATGCCACCGATTTCGGCGATCTGTTGTTGCACATGGTCACGATCTTTCAAGCTCAGCCTGATGTGCTGGAACAGTATCAGCGCCGGTTCAAATATATTCTGGTGGACGAGTATCAGGATACCAACGTGGCCCAATATCTGTGGCTGCGGCTGCTGGCGCAGGGGCATCGCAACATTTGCTGCGTGGGCGACGATGATCAGTCGATCTACGGCTGGCGCGGCGCCGAGGTGGGCAACATCCTGCGGTTCGAAAAGGATTTTCCGGGCGCCAAGGTGGTGCGGCTGGAACAGAACTACCGCTCGACCGAGCATATTCTGGCCGCTGCCTCGGGGCTGATCGCGGCCAATGCGGGGCGGCTGGGCAAGACGTTGTGGACCGAGGCGCGGGGCGGCGAGAAGGTGCGTCTGATCGGCCATTGGGACGGCGAGGAAGAAGCGCGCTGGATCGGCGAGGAGATCGAGGCGCTGGCGCGCGGCACCCGCGGGATGGCGCCCGTGGGCCTGAACGGGCAGGCCATTCTGGTGCGCGCCAGCCACCAGATGCGCGCCTTTGAGGACCGGTTCCTGACCATCGGCCTGCCCTATCGCGTGATTGGCGGGCCACGGTTTTATGAGCGGCTGGAGATTCGCGATGCGATGGCCTATTTCCGGTTGGCGGTCAGCCCCGAGGACGATCTGGCCTTTGAGCGGATCGTCAACACCCCCAAGCGCGGCCTTGGCGACAAGGCACAGCAGGTAATTCAACTGACCGCGCGGCAGAATGGGGTGAGCCTGCTGGAGGGTGCGGCGCTGGCGGTGCAGGCAGGTGCGATCGGCGGCAAGGGGGGCGCTGCACTGCGCGAGCTGGTGGCGGGCGCCGGGCGCTGGCATCAGGCGGTGCGGGCGGGCGGCAGCCACATCGAACTGGCCGAGGCGATACTGGACGAGTCGGGCTATACTGCCATGTGGCAGGCCGACAAGACGCCCGAGGCGGCGGGGCGGCTGGAAAACCTCAAGGAACTGGTCAAGGCGCTGGAGCAATTCGAGAATCTGCAAGGCTTTCTCGAACATGTCGCGCTGATCATGGACAACGAGTCGGAAGATGCGGCCGAAAAGGTCAGCATCATGACGTTGCATGCCGCCAAGGGGCTGGAGTTTCCGGTGGTGTTTCTGCCCGGCTGGGAGGAGGGGCTGTTTCCCAGCCAGCGCAGCATGGATGAGACCGGCTTGAAGGGGCTGGAGGAAGAACGGCGGCTGGCCTATGTGGGCATCACCCGCGCTGAGGAGCTGTGCACCATTTCCTTTGCCGGAAACCGTCGGGTCTATGGCCAGTGGCAAAGCCAGTTGCCGTCACGTTTCATCGACGAATTGCCCGAGGCGCATGTGGATGTGCTGACCCCGCCGGGGCTGTATGGCGGCGGCTATGGTGCGGCGGGCATGGCATTCGGGGCCACCCGTGGCGGGATCGAAGATCGCGCCATGCGCGCCGATGTCTATAATTCGCCAGGGTGGAAGCGTATGGCCGAGCGCGCGGGCAGCCGCCCCATGGCCTCCCCGCGCGAGGCGCGGGGGCTGGTGATCGACGCCGAGGCGGTTTCGGCCTTTGCTCCGGGCGACCGGGTATTTCACCAGAAATTCGGCTATGGCACCGTCACCGGCACCGAGGGCGACAAGCTGACGGTGGCCTTTGACAAGGCTGGCGAGAAAAAGTTGCTGGCCGGTTTCGTAGTGGCGGCCACGGCGGCGGACGACGTGCCGTTCTGATGCGGATATCCGATGAGTCGCGGTCCTGGCCTCGACTTATCCGGTCAGCCCCGCAAAACGCGTGGTCAGGCGCGTGGCCTCGGACTCGGTTCCCCAGGGTGCGTTCAGGATGAACAGGCCCGAACCCACCATGCCGTGCCCGTCGCGCGCGGGGGCAAAGCGCACCTCATGCACCAGCGCCTCGGGGTGGGCGGCGCGCAGCGTGGCCAGCATCGGGAGATGCAGCCCCGATGTCAGGATTGGATACCACAGCGCGATGGTGCCCACGTTCCATTTGCGCGCGATCTGGCTGATCGCCCTGGGTATCGCTGTGTAATCGGATTTCACCTCATAGCTGGGGTCGATCAGCATCAGCCCGCGGCGCGGGGTGGGCGGTGTTTGCGCCAGCGCCATCTGCAAACCGTCCTGGGCGTGGATATGGGCGTGGGGGCCAAGCGCGGCGGTCAGCGCCGCCCCCTCGCGCGGGTGCAACTCGGCCAGATGGATCGTGTCGGTGGGCCGCAGCAACAGTGCCGCGATCAGCGGCGAGCCGGGATAGGCCGTGGCCCCGTGGGCCGCACGGGTTGCGGCCAGCGCGCGGGCAAGCGGGTGGTCGGGCGGAAACCAGCCCAACGCCTCGGCCCGCGCTATGCCCTGCGCCGCCTCGCCGGTTTTCACCGCCTCGGGCGCATCCAACGCGTATAGCCCGCGCCCGGCGTGAGTTTCCAGATAGCTGAGCGGTTTGTCCTTGCGGGTGAGATAGTCAAGCATCGATGCCAGCAGCGCGTGCTTGTGCACATCGGCCAGATTTCCGGCGTGATAGATGTGTTGATAGGACAGCATGATTTCCCCCTGACCCGCTCGGGATGCCCCGTCGTTGCGTCGGGTGCAAGAGCCGGAATGAAAAGCGGCGGCGCCCAGGGAGGAGGAGGGGGCCACGGGATAGAGTGGCGGCGACCTCAGGGAGGAGGAGGAGATCGCCGCCTGTAACGATCGGCCCAGGGAGGAGGAGGGGCCTTTCGCTTGCCGTGCGGGCCGAAGCCCGGTGTTCGAGGGCGAAGCGCGGCGGCCCCAGGGAGGAGGAGGGGGCCGCCGTCCTTCGTCACGAGACCCCAGGGAGGAGGAGGGGGTCTGCGCTTGTCGTGCGGGCCGGGTGGCCCGAATTTTGCGGCGGCCCCCAGGGAGGAGGAGGGGGGCCGCCTTTGATCCCAGGCCCAGGGAGGAGGAGGGGCCTCAGGAAAACCTTACTTGCCGTAGGCGGCTTCCAGCGCCGCCCGCGTGATCATCGAACGATGCAGGCCCATATCTGCCAGCTCGCGGGTGCTGAGCGCTGCAAGTTCGCGCAGCGTCTGCCGATAGACCTTGCGGCGCTGGCGCGCCTCGGAAAGGCCCGAAACGAAGGCAGCGATCCGGTCGGCCAGACCATGTTCGACGCTGCGGATATCATGTGCGAGAGCCATTGACGCTGCCCGTATGTGGTGATGCGAGCGGCGTTGCGCCCCTACTGTTGGACTAAAGATGGCGCCAATGCTGCGGCTGCACAATGGCCCGCAGGCTCAATGCTGCCATGCAGAAAGCGCATAACGAATACTGACCTATTTTGGGCTGACGCAGGGGGAATTGCCCAAACTTTATGCGGGCTTGATATGATCCCTTGCCCTTGGTGCGAAAACCGCCACATTTGTGAAAATCCATGCGCTGGAGTGTCACATGACTGTTACCAAAGAAGCCGTCGCCACCGCTCTTTCTGCATTTGCATTGCCGGGCGGCGGCACTCCGGTGTCGCGCGATCTGGTGCGCGCTCTGGCGGTGGAGGGCGGGGTGGTGCGCTTCGTGCTTGAGGCCCCCACGCCCGACGAGGCCCGCGCGCTGGAGGCGGTGCGCCCCGCGATCGAGGCTGCGATCCGCGCCATGCCGGGGGTGGTGTCGGTGTCGGTGCTGACCACGGCGCCGGGGCCGGGGCCGAAATCGGGGCCAAAGATCGGCGGTCATCCCACGCCGCAGGCCGGGCCACAACCGGTGCCGGGGGTGGCGCGGGTGCTGCTGGTCGGTTCGGGCAAGGGAGGGGTGGGCAAATCCACCGTGGCGTCGAATCTGGCGGTGGCGCTGGCGCGCGCGGGGCGCCGGGTCGGGCTGCTGGACGCCGATATTCACGGCCCTTCGCAGCCTCGGATGATGGGTGTGTCGAAGCGCCCCGCCTCGCCCGACGGGCATATGATCGTGCCGGTCGAGGCGCATGGGCTGAAGCTGATGTCGCTGGGGTTGATGCTGAAGCCTGACGAGGCGGTGATCTGGCGCGGCCCGATGCTGATGGGGGCGATGCAGCAGATGCTGTTTCAGGTGGCGTGGGGCGATCTGGATGTGCTCGTCATCGACCTGCCGCCGGGCACCGGCGACGTGCAACTGACGCTGGCACAGAAAACCGTGCTGACCGGGGCGCTGGTGGTTTCGACCCCGCAGGACGTGGCGCTTATCGACGCGCGCCGCGCCATCGACATGTTCGTGCGCCTCAAGGTGCCGGTGCTGGGTCTGATCGAGAACATGTCAACCTATGTCTGCCCCAACTGCGGCCACGAGGCGCATCCCTTCGGTCATGGCGGCGTGGCGACCGAGGCCGGGCGTCTGGGGTTGCCGTTCCTGGGCGAATTGCCGCTGGACCTGTCGGTGCGACTGGCGGGCGATGCGGGCACGCCGATCGCTGCGGGTGATGGTCCGGCGGCTGAGGCCTATGCGCGGCTTGCGGCGCGGCTGGTGGGCGATGGCATGGCCTGAACCGCAGGCTGCGCGGGAATTCATGGCACCGCTGCGCTGAGCGGGCGAACTTTGCCCGAATCACTTGATGAATTCACGGGATTTCCAGGCGCTTTTCATTGTGAAATGGGCGCCTCGTGCATTTGGGTGCCTGTATGCAGGCCCGGTCTGCTCAAATTTCGGGATTTTGTGGCACTGTCTGGGATCGAGATCGAGGGCCCACATTTTGTGGTTTTTTCTGGTTGCCCATCTAAACCTGCGCAGGCCCCTCTGCCTGAGGCGCTGGTTGCCCCTGTTTTCCCATTGCAGCCCAAGGTTGGCCGCGCATTTCCTGCCCAGATTTCTATTGCTTCCCGTAAAATCCCATGTCATCTCTAGGCCATCGAGAAAGCAGACCCAGCGGGCACCAAGACCCGAACCAAAAACAACAATAGCAGGCTTCATACAGGCAGTCGGCTTTCACGACAGAACGATCCGGCGCGCGCGCGAGCAGACATCCCCCCGGGTGGCGGTGCAGCCGGATATACCCAGCAATGGGCCCAGTGATGGGACGAGGGCGGCGGATCGGGCAGTGGCAGCGGCCCGATCCGCCGTTTCGCATGAAACGGGAGCGAGAACAGGAGCGCGCCAGTGGCACGCAGGTTCAGAGGGTCGGAAACATTCAAGGTGGATGCGAAGGGTCGCGTCTCCATCCCGGCCCCGTTTCGCCGCGTGATCGAGGCCTGCGACCCCGACTGGACCTCTGGCAATCGGCCCAACATCGTCATCGTTTATGGCGGCCCCGAGCGGAAATGGCTTGAGGTCTATACGATGGAAGCCATCGCTGAAATCGACCGGCAGATCGACATGATGCAGCGTGGCTCGGCCCATCGCATCGAGATCGAAGAACTGATGTATGGTCAATCCTACGAGGCGCAGGTGGATGACGACGGTCGCATCGGCCTGCCGCAGAAGTTGCGCGAAAAGATCGGGCTGAAGGCCGAGGCGTTCTTTGTGTCGTCGGGCACCTCGTTCAAGATATGGGATCCGGCGACCCATGAGGCCGAGCAGGCCCTGCGCGTGGCCGAACGCGCCGCGCAGCGGCCGCGTGATTATGACCCGCTGATCCATCTTCCGGCGCTGAGCGGGGACTAGGCCGTGACCGAGGCGCCGCATATTCCTGTTTTGTTGCGACCGCTCCTTCAGGCGGTCGCGCCTGTCTCTGGTGTCTGGCTTGATGGCACCTTTGGCGCGGGTGGTTATGCGCGCGGCCTGCTGGCTGCCGGGGCCGACCGGGTGATCGGCATCGACCGCGACCCGTCGGTGTTCCGCATGGCCGCGCCCTGGGCGGGGGGCTTGGGCGAGCGGCTGCGGCTGGTCGAGGGCACGTTTTCCGACCTTGATACCCTGGCCGGTGAACCGCTGGACGGTGTGGTGCTTGATCTTGGCGTGTCGTCGATGCAGCTTGATCAGGCTGAACGCGGGTTTTCGTTCCTGCGCGACGGGCCGCTGGACATGCGCATGGCCGCCCGCGGCCCCAGCGCTGCCGATCTGGTCAACACCGTCGACGAGGCGACGCTGGCCGACATCTTGTATCATTACGGCGAGGAACGCGCCTCGCGCCGGATCGCGCGGGCGATCGTGGCGGCGCGCACCGCCGCCCCGTTTGCAACCACGCTGCAACTGGTGGCGGTGATCGAGCGGTGCCTGCCGCGCCCCAAGCCGGGCCAAAGTCACCCTGCCACCCGCAGTTTTCAGGCCATTCGCATCTGGGTGAATGACGAATTCGGCCAGTTGATCGCGGGGCTGGAGGCTGCCGAACGCGCGCTGAAACCCGGCGGGCGGCTGGCTGTCGTCACCTTTCATTCGCTGGAGGACCGCGTGGTGAAACGCTTTCTTCAGGCCCGGTCCGGCGCCGAGGCGCAGGGCAGCCGCTATGCCCCGGCCCGTGCGGCGGTGACGCCTGCATTCGACCATGTATCAAAGGCAATCGCGCCCGATGCGCAGGAACTGGCCGAAAACCCGCGCGCGCGATCGGCCAAGCTGCGCGTCGCCCGCCGCACCGATGCCCCCGCGGGTCGCGCCGACCGCGCGACCCTTGGCCTGCCCGCCCCCGCCCTGACCGGAGCCCGCTGATGCGCAACCTGATCTACCTGATGACCGCGGTTTCGGTGATGGGGCTGGCGTTCTGGGCCTATGGCGAGAATTACCGCACCCGCTCGTCGCTGGATCGGATGGAGCGGTTGCAGGGCGAGATTGCGGGCCTGCGCGAGGGACTGGGCGTCTTGCGCGCCGAATGGGCCTATCTGAACCGCCCCGACCGGTTGCGCGAACTGGCAAACCTGAATTTTGAACGGTTGGCGCTGCTGCCGCTGGCGCCCGAACAATTCGGTGCGCTGGCGCAGGTGGCGCACCCCGTGCCCGATCTGCCGCTGGTTCTTGATCCTGTCGATACCGCTGCCCGCCCGGAGGTTCAGCCATGATCCGCACACCGCTGCGCCCGCTTGCCCGTATTCTGCAAGCCCGCGAAAAGGGCGAAAACCCCGATGCGATCGAGCGCGAAAATCGCCGCCTGCGCAGCGAAGAGGCGCGCGACAAGGCCAAGGGCCGGGCCGAGGGCCGGCTTCTGGTGCTGGCGGCAGTGTTTCTGGTGGCCTTCGGCGCAGTGGGCGCCCGGATGGGCGCGCTGGCCGCTACCGAACCGGCCGAGCCGCGCGTGGCAACCTCGGGCGCCGCGATCCTGACCCAGCGCGCCGACATCACCGACCGCAAGGGGCGGGTGCTGGCCACCAACCTGCTGACCCATTCGCTTTACGCCCAGCCCCGGCAGATGGTGGACCCGGTGCGGGTAGCGCAAGAACTGGCGAAGGTGTTTCCCGATCTGGATGTCGCCCGCCTGACGCGCGACTTTACCGGCGAACGCAAGTTCTTGTGGATCAAAAAGAAAATGTCGCCCGAACAGATGCAGGCGGTGCATGATATCGGCGATCCGGGGCTGATGTTCGGCCCGCGCGAGATGCGGCTTTATCCCAACGGTGCCTTGGCCGCGCATATTCTGGGCGGTGCTAGCTTTGGCCGCGAGGGCGTGGGTTCGGCCGAGATCGTGGGCGTGGCGGGCGTGGAAAAGGCCTTTGATGGCTGGTTGCGCGACCCCGGCAACGGCGGGGCGGGGCTGACGCTGTCGCTGGATCTGACCGTGCAATCGGCGATGGAAGAGGTGCTGGCCGGTGGTATGAAGCTGATGAACGCCAAGGGCGCCACCGCCATTCTGATGGAGGTGGCCACCGGCGAGATCGTGGCAATGGCCAGCCTGCCAGACTATGACCCGAATGACCGCCCGTCACCGCTGACCAAGGGCGATGCCTCTGACAGTCCGCTGTTCAACCGTGCGGTGCAGGGGGTGTATGAACTGGGCTCGACCTTCAAGATATTTGCCGTGGCACAGGCGCTGGATCTGGGGTTGGTGAACCCCGGAACGATGATCGACACCAAGGGCCCGCTGACATGGGGCCGTCACCGCATCCGCGATTTCCACGATTACGGCCCGCGCCTGTCGGTCACCGATGTGATCGTGGAAAGTTCCAACATCGGCACCGCGCGCATCGCCATGATGGTCGGCCCGGAACGCCAGCAGCAGTTCCTGCGCAGCCTCGGTTTTCTGGAACCTACGCCGGTCGAACTGGTCGAGGCACCCACCGGCAAGCCGCTGTTGCCCGCCAAATGGAGCGACATTTCCTCGCTGACCATTTCCTATGGCCACGGCCTGTCGGCCAGCCCGCTGCATCTGGCCGCCGCCTATGCCACCATCGCCAACGGCGGGCGCAAGGTGTCACCCACGCTGATCCACGGGGCGGGCGCCGAGCCGGGACCGCAGGTGATGTCGCCCGCCGTCGCGCGCGAGTCGATGAACATGTTGCGTCAGGTGGTGACCCGCGGAACCGCCTCGTTCGGTGACGTCAAGGGCTATGCCGTGGCCGGAAAGACCGGCACCGCCGACAAGGCCAAGCCCTCGGGCGGCTATTACAAGGACAAGGTGATCGCCACATTCGCCAGCGTATTTCCGGCCCATGCGCCGAAATATGTGCTGATCACCACGCTGGACGAGCCGGTGGAAACCGCAGGCAACGAGCCGCGCCGCACCGCGGGCTGGACGGCTGTGCCCGTCGGTGCCGAAATCATCCGCCGCACCGCGCCGCTTCTCGGTCTGCGGCCCGAGGTTGAACCGGCTGCCCCGGATGCGCTAACACTTGTGCACAACTAAGGCCCGGCGCGGCCGATTATGGCCCCTTGGGGGCAGGGGGCACAAGATATGGCAGAAGCGGTGAAATCTCTGGCCGAACTGGGCCTGACCGCGCAGGGCGGGCGCGAGGCGCGGCTGACCGGCCTTGCGGTTGACAGCCGCAAGGTGGTGCCGGGGTGTCTGTTTGCGGCCCTGCCGGGGGCTGCGGTGCATGGCGCGGGCTATGTGGGCGCGGCGCTCGATCGGGGGGCTGCGGCGATTTTGACCGACCGCGCCGGGGCCGAGATCGCGGCGCCCGCGCTGGCCGGGTCGTCGGTTGCGCTGGTGGTGACCGAAGATCCGCGGCAGGCGCTGGCCTTTGCCGCCGCGCTGTGGTTTGGCGCCCAGCCCGAGACGGTGGTGGCGGTGACCGGCACCAATGGCAAGACCTCGGTCGCCAGTTTCACCCGCCAGATCTGGGCCGCGCTGGGGCTGGAGGCCGCCAATATCGGCACCACCGGCGTTGAGGGCGCCTTTACCGCAGCCTCCAGCCATACCACGCCCGAACCCATAACCCTGCACCGCCTGCTGGCCGAAATGGCCGCCGCAGGCGTGACCCATGCGGCGATGGAGGCCTCTTCGCACGGGCTGGAGCAGCGGCGGCTGGATGGGGTGCGGCTGCGGGCGGCGGCTTTCACCAATCTGACGCAAGACCATCTCGACTATCACGCGGATCTGGATGCGTATTTCGAGGCCAAGCTGGGCCTGTTCACCCGCATCCTGCCCGAAGACGGCACCGCGGTGGTGAATTTTGACGATCCGCTGGGGATGGAGGTCGCGCTGACCGCGCGCGGGCGCGGGCATCGGGTGATCGGGGTTGGTTATTCCGACCGGGCCGAGATGCGGATATCGAACCAGCGGTTCGATGCCACCGGGCAGGATTTGCGGTTTTACTGGCAGGGCCAGGTGCATCTGGTGCGGCTGGGGCTGATCGGCGGGTTTCAGGCGGGCAATGTGCTGACCGCGGCCGCGCTGGCGCTTGCCTGCGGCGCCGGGGCCGAGGCGGTAATGGCGGTGCTGCCGCGGCTGACCACCGTGCGCGGGCGCATGCAACTGGCCGCGACGCGGGCCAATGGGGCAGCGGTCTTTGTCGATTATGCCCATACCCCCGATGCGGTGGAAACGGCGCTGAAGGCGCTGCGCCCGCATGTGATGGGGCGCATCGTGGCCGTTGTCGGTGCCGGTGGTGACCGCGACCGCTCCAAGCGCCCGCTGATGGGCCGTGCCGCCGCCGAAAATGCCGATGTGGTCTATGTCACCGACGACAACCCCCGAACCGAAGACCCGGCCACCATCCGCGCCGCCGTGATGCAGGGCTGCCCCGAGGCAAGCGAGGTCGGCGACCGCGCCGAGGCGATCCTGCGCGCGGTCGATGCGCTGGGGCCGGGGGATGCGCTGCTGATCTGCGGCAAGGGGCATGAAACCGGCCAGGTGATCGGCACCGACATCTACCCCTTTGACGATGCCGAACAGGCCAGTGTCGCCGTGGCCGCGCTGGACGGCAAAATCTGATGCCCGCGCTCTGGACATCGGCAGATGCTGCCACCGCCACCGGCGGTCGCGCGACGCGGCCCTTTGCCGTCACCGGCCTGTCGATCGACACCCGCACGATCCGCCCCGGTGAGATGTTCGTGGCATTGAAAGACGCGCGCGACGGGCATGAATTTGTGGCCGATGCGTTGAAAAAGGGCGCTGGCGCCGCGCTTGTCAGCCGCATCCCCGAGGGCTGTTCCGAGGCTGACCCGCTGTTGATCGTGCCCGATGTGCTGCCCGCGCTGGAGGCCCTAGGCCGCGCGGGCCGGGCGCGCACGCGGGCGCGCGTCATCGCCGTCACCGGATCGGTCGGCAAGACCTCGACCAAAGAGATGTTGCGCGCCGTGCTGGCGGCGCAAGGCCGGGTTCACGCCGCCGAGGCCAGCTTCAACAACCACTGGGGCGTGCCGATCACGCTGGCGCGGATGCCGCCGGACGCCGATTTTGCCGTGATCGAGATCGGCATGAACCACCCCGGCGAAATCGCCCCCCTGGCCCGCATGGCCCGCCCCGATGCTGCGATGATCACCACCGTCGCCGCCGCCCATCTGGAGGCGTTCGCCAACGTCGATGCCATCGCCCATGAAAAAGCCGCGATATTCGAGGGGTTGGAACCAGGTGGCGTGGCGGTGATCCCCTCCGGCCTGCCGGTCACCCCGATCCTTGCCGCGGCGGCCGCAGGTGCGGGCCGGGTGCTGCGCTTTGGCACCGAGCCGGGGGATGATTACCGCCTGATCGCTGCCCGTATCGCGCAGGATGTGACCATCGTTCAGGCCGAACGCGCGGGTCAGCCCTTGCTGTTCAAGGTGCTCACACCGGGGCGGCATTTTGCGATGAATGCGCTGGGCGTGCTGGCACTGGCCGAGGCGGTGGGTGCCGACCCGGCGGTGGCGGCCTGCGATCTTGGGCAATGGGCGCCGCCCGCGGGCCGCGGCGCGCGTCAGCGCGTGGTGCTCGATGCCATCGACGAGGCGCAGAGCTTTGATCTTTATGACGACGCCTTCAACGCGAACCCCGCCTCGATGGCGGCGGCGCTGGAGGTGCTGGCCGCGGCCCAACCGCGCGATGGGCTGGGCCGGGTGGAAAAGGGCCGACGCATCGCGATTCTGGGCGACATGCTGGAACTCGGCTCCGACGAGGCGGTGATGCATGCGGCGCTGGCCGCGCATCCGGCCATGGCCAGCGTGCATCTGGTGCATTGCGCAGGCGAGCGGATGCGCGCGCTCTGGTTGGCACTGCCGCGCGACAGGCGGGGCGAATGGCACGGCCATGCCGCCGATCTGGCCGCGCGGGCGCATCATCTGGCCGATGCGGGCGATGTGATTCTGGTGAAAGGCTCGAAAGGGTCGAAGGTCAGTCTCGTGGTTGACGCGCTGAAAAAACTCGGGCAGGCGGGCTAAGCGCAGCCGCAGGCGCGCGAGAGAGGGAATGCAGCAATGCTCTACTGGTTGACAAGCCTTTCGGATGGCGGAGATTTCTTCAACCTTTTCCGCTACATCACCTTCCGCGCGGGGGCGGCCTTCTTTACCGCGCTGATCTTCGGTTTCCTGTTCGGGCGCCCGCTGATCGACATCTTGCGACGCAAGCAGGGCAAGGGCCAGCCGATCCGCGACGACGGGCCGGCAAGCCATTTCGCCAAGGCGGGCACACCGACGATGGGGGGGCTGCTGATCCTCTCGGCGCTCGTCGTCTCGACGCTGCTTTGGGCACGGCTTGATAACCCCCATGTCTGGATCGTGCTGGGGGTGACGCTGGGCTTCGCGCTGATCGGCTTTGCTGACGATTACGCCAAGGTCACCAAACAGAACACCAAGGGGGTGTCCTCGCGTATCCGGTTCCTGGCTGGGCTGGTGATTGCGGCGGTCGCCGGCGGGCTGGCGGCCTGGGTCCACCCCGACAACCTGACCAATCAGCTTGCGATGCCGGTGTTCAAGGATGCGCTGATCAATCTGGGCTTTCTGTTCGTGCCCTTTGCGATGATCGTGATCGTGGGCGCAGCCAATGCGGTCAACCTGACCGACGGGCTTGACGGGCTGGCGATCATGCCGGTGATGATCGCGGCGGCGACGCTGGGCGTCATCGCCTATGCGGTGGGCCGGATCGACTATACCACCTATCTGGGCGTGCATTTCGTGCCCGGCACCGGCGAGTTGCTGGTGTTTACAGCGGCACTGGTGGGCGGGGGTCTCGGGTTTTTGTGGTATAATGCGCCGCCCGCGGCCGTCTTCATGGGGGACACTGGCAGCCTTGCGCTGGGCGGTGCGCTGGGGGCGATCGCGGTCTGCACCAAGCACGAGATCGTGCTTGCCATCGTCGGCGGCCTGTTCGTGGTCGAGGCGCTGTCGGTCATCATTCAGGTGGGCTATTTCAAGGCCACCGGCAAGCGCGTATTCCTGATGGCGCCGATCCACCACCATTTCGAAAAGAAAGGCTGGGCCGAGCCGCAGGTGGTGATCCGGTTCTGGATCGTGTCGCTGATCCTTGCGCTGATCGGTCTGGCCACGCTGAAACTGCGGTGAAAGTTGGGTGAGCGGTGCGCCTGAAGGCGCACCCCACGGGGGCTTTGCCGTTCATCTTGGCTGAAATATCCCGGGGTGCGGGGCAGCGCCCCGCTTGCGACAAGAGGTGTCAGATGATTCCGGTGCAGGGCTATCAGGGACAACGCGTTGCAGTGCTGGGCTTGGGCCGCTCGGGGCTGGCCACCGCAGCGAGCTTGCGCGCGGGCGGGGCCGAGCCGTTGTGCTGGGACGACAGCCCCGAGGCGCGTGCCCGCGCCGAAGCCGCGGGCTTTGTCTGCCACGATCTGACCCGCGCCACCGCCTGGGGCGAGGTGGCGGCCCTGATCGTCTCGCCCGGCATCCCGCATCTATACCCCGCACCGAACAAGCTTATCGCCCGCGCGATGGCCGAGGGGGTGCCGGTCGATAATGACATCGGTCTGTTCTTTCGCTCTTTCGCCACTGATGATTGGGACGGGTTCGATCAGACGCCCAAGGTGGTGGCCGTCACCGGCTCGAACGGCAAATCGACCACCACGGCGCTGATCCACCACATTCTGAAATCGGCCGGCCGTCCCACCCAGATGGCGGGTAATATCGGGCGCGGGGTGCTGGACCTTGACCCGCCTGCCGAGGGCGAGGTGGTGGTGCTGGAACTGTCCAGCTATCAAACCGATCTGGCCCGCGCGCTGACGCCCGATGTGGCGGTTTTCACCAATCTTTCCCCCGACCATCTGGACCGCCACGGCGGCATCGGCGGCTATTTCGCCGCCAAGCGGCGGCTGTTTGCCGAGGGCGGCCCCGACCGCGCGGTGATTGGCGTGGATGAACCCGAGGGGGTGTATCTGGCCAACCAGATCGCCACCGCGCGCGAGGATGACCGGGTCATCCGCGTGTCGTCGGCGCGTAAGTTGGGCGATTTTGGCTGGTCGGTCTTTGCCCGCAAAGGGTTCCTGAGCGAATGGCGCAGGGGGCGACAGGTGGCCTCGGTCGATCTGCGCGACATGGCGGGCCTGCCCGGCGCGCATAACCACCAGAACGCCTGTGCGGCCTGGGCTGCGACCCGCAGCCTTGGCCTGGCCCCGCGCGAGATCGAGGCAGGGCTGCGCAGCTTTGCAGGCTTGCCGCATCGCAGCCAGACCGTGGCCGAGGCGGGCGGTGTGCGGTTCGTCAACGACAGCAAGGCGACCAACGTCGATAGTGCCGCCAAGGCACTGCAAGCCTTTCCGCGCATCCGCTGGATCGCCGGGGGCTTGGGCAAGGAGGGGGGGATATCGGGGCTGAAACCCTATCTGGGCGCGGTGGTGAAAGCTTACCTTATCGGACATTCGGCCCGCGATTTTGCGCTGGAACTGGGGGATGTGCCGCAGGAAATCTGCGAAACGATGGATCGCGCCGTGGCCCGCGCCGCGGCCGAGGCCGAGCCGGGTGATACCGTCCTGCTGGCGCCCGCTGCCGCGAGTTTCGACCAATATCCCAATTTTGAAAAGCGTGGCGAGCATTTCACTGCGCTGGTCGTGGCGCAGCTTGGGTCGGCCGTCTGACGCGCCGCGTCAGAGCCCACGCAGCAGACCGGCACCCGCACCAATCGCCACGGCGGCCAGTGGCGGCAGGCGGCCCCAGACCAGCCCGGCGAACAGGCCAAGCGCCAGCACCGCATCGCCCGGCCCGTGGAGTGCGGCGGGGATGACCGGGTTCACCAGTGCCGCGCCCAGCACCCCCGCCACCGCAGCATTGGCCCCGGCCACCGCCGCGCGCGCCCGCGGTCGCAGGCCAAGCTGCGCCCAGAATGGCCAGACCCCGATCAGGATCAGAAATCCCGGCAAAAAGATCGCCGCCAGCGCCAGCAGTGCGCCCACAGGCCCCGCCGCCAGCGCGCCCAGATAGGCCGCGAACGCAAACAGCGGGCCCGGCAGGGCCTGGGCCGCGCCGTAGCCTGCCAGGAACTCGGGCGCCGAAACCCAACCTGGGGCCACCACGCCCGCCTCCAGCAGCGGCAGCACGACATGGCCGCCGCCAAAAACCAGCGCCCCCGCCCGCGCCACCGCATCGGTCAGCGCCAAAAGCGGCGCCAGGGGCGCAAGCGCAGGCAGCGCCACCAGCAGCGCCCCAAGCGTCGCCAGCGCCCAAAGCCCGGAGCGGCGTGTCGGACCATGCGGCAGGGTGCTCTGCGGCCCGGTGCGGGCGGGCAGGGCCAGTGCGCCCACCCAGCCCGCCGCGGCGATCACCGCCACCTGTGCCAGCGCACCCGCGCCCGCGGCCCCTGCAGCCAGAACTGCGGCCCCCGCCAGCAGCGCGATGCCTGCGCGCGCCCGGTCGGGCGCAAGGCTGCGCGCCATGCCCAGAACGGCCTGTGCCACCACCGCAACTGCCACGATCTTCAGTCCCGCCAGCGCCGCTGTTGCCCCCGGCCCCAGATGCGGCGCGCCCAGTGCCAGCGCCAGCATCAGCGCCGCCGACGGCAGCGTGAACCCGGCAAAGGCGGCCACCGCGCCCCAAGGCCCGGCGCGATGCCAGCCCAGCGCAAAACCCAACTGACTGGAGGCGGGGCCGGGCAGGAACTGGCTTAGCGCCATCAGCCCGGCAAAGCCTGCGTCGTCGATCCAGCCGCGGCGGGTGACAAACTCGGTTCGGAAATAGCCCAGATGCGCCACCGGCCCGCCGAACGCGGTCAGCCCCAGCCGAAGAAAGGCGGCAAACACCTGCGCCGCCGACGCGCGCGGCGCGGCAGCGGTCACAGCGCCAACGCCGCGGTGGTTTCCTGCAAGATCGTGGCGCTGCGGGCAAGCGCCTGCATCTCGGGCGGCGACAGATCGGGGAACAGATCGGCCTCGACCCCGCGGGCGCCCACGATCCGCGGCACCGACAGCGTCACATCGCGCACCCCCGCCACCTCGGGGGTGCGGATCGACACCGACAGCACCGCGCGCTGATCGCCCGCGATGACCTGCACGATCCGCGCCAGCCCGGCACCGATGCCATACCATGTGGCGCCCTTGCCCTCGATGATGCGATAGGCGGCGCGGCGCACACCGGCATCAATCTGCGCGCGTACATCGTCGGTGATCGCGGCGCCGACCTGCGCCGCGAAGGCTGCAATCGACACCGAACCTGCCCGCGCCGCCGACCAGGCCAGAACCTCGCTATCGCCATGTTCGCCCATCACATAGGCGTGGATGGATTGCGGCGCGATGCCCAGATGGCGGCCCAGCAACGAACGGAACCGCGCCGTATCAAGAATGGTGCCCGAACCGATCACCCGCGCCGACGGCAGGCCCGACAGCCGGGTGGCGACCTCGGTCATCACATCGACCGGGTTCGAGGCCACCAGCAGAATGGCATCAGGCGCGGCCGTGCGCACCGCGGCCACCACATCGGCAAAGACCGCGACGTTGCGCGACAACAGCGACAGGCGGCTTTCGCCCGGCTTTTGGGCCACCCCGGCGGCGATGATCACCACCCCCGCGCCCTCCAGATCGGCATAGTCGCCCGCGCAGACGCTGACGGCGGGGCCGAAGGGCACGCCATGAGCGATATCTTCGGCCTGCGCCACAGCCAGCGCCGCGTTGCGATCCACCAGCACGATCTGGCTGGCCACCCCGCGCAGCGCCAGCGCCGAGCCTGCCGCCGAGCCGACCATGCCCGCCCCCACGATTCCCACCTTCATCGACCATTGTCCCGGTTCATCGCATCCGGCCGCGATGCTGGCACGCGGCGTGGCCGCGGTCCAGTCAAGCTATGATGACAGGGCGCCGCGACCGCGCAGGTCAGGCCCCAGGCCAAGTGTTTCACGGCCCGGTGCGCGCATCTTCCGCTGGAAACCTGAGCCGTTCTTCGCTACACTTCGCGTCAGACCCGGCAAACGGGCACAATAGAGCAGTGACGGCGGTATTCCATGACTGAAATGGTCTTTGGCACCGTGCCCGTGCGGGCCGGTGAGCCTATTCTTCCCCGTTGGTGGCGGACGGTTGACCGCTGGGCCTTGTCCAGTGTGTTGTTGCTGTTTGCGGTGGGGCTGCTGCTGGGGCTTGCCGCCTCGGTGCCGCTGGCTGAAAAGAACGGGCTTGATCCGTTCTATTACGTCACGCGGCAGGCGGTGTTCGGCACGGTTGCGCTGGCGGTGATGGTGCTGGTGTCGATGCTGTCGCCGGTTCAGGTGCGGCGGCTGGGAGTGCTGGGCTTTGTCGGGGCCTTTGTGGCGCTGATGCTGCTGCCGGTGTTTGGCACCGATTTCGGCAAGGGTGCGGTGCGCTGGTTCAGCTTCGGTTTCGCCTCGGTGCAGCCGTCAGAGTTTCTGAAACCTTGTTTTGTCGTGATCGCGGCCTGGCTGATGGCGGCGGCGCAGGATCTGGGCGGCCCGCCGGGCCGGTTTTATTCCTTCGTTCTGGCGGTTGTCGTCGTGCTGCTGCTGGCGTTGCAGCCTGACTTCGGGCAGGCGAGCCTGGTGCTGTTTTCCTGGGGCGTGATGTATTTCGTGGCGGGTGCGCCGTTCCTGTTGCTGACGCTGCTGGCGGGGCTGACGGTGGCGGGGGGGCTGTTTGCCTATAACGCATCCGAGCATTTCGCGCGCCGGATCAACGGCTTTCTCAGCCCCGAAATCGACCCGCGCACGCAGATCGGCTATGCCACCAACGCGATTCAGGAAGGCGGCTTTTTCGGCGTGGGCGTGGGTGAGGGCACGGTGAAATGGTCGCTGCCCGATGCGCATACCGATTTCATCATCGCCGTGGCTGCCGAGGAATATGGCCTTGTGCTGGTTCTGCTGATCATCGCGCTTTATGCCAGCGTCGTGCTCAGCTCGCTTTGGCGGTTATTGCGCGAGCGTGATCCGTTCACCCGGCTGGCGGGGGCGGGCCTGGCTTGCGCCTTTGGTGTGCAGGCGCTGATCAACATGGGCGTGGCGGTGCGGCTGTTGCCCGCCAAGGGCATGACGCTGCCTTTTGTCAGCTATGGCGGCTCGTCGGTGATCGCGTCGGGAATTGCGCTGGGGATGCTTCTGGCGCTGACGCGCGCCCGCCCGCAGGGGCAGATCGGAGATATTCTGGCGCGGCGGGGGCGGTGATGGCAGATCGGGCCAAGTCACCGCTGTTGTTGATCGCCGCAGGCGGCACCGGGGGGCACATGTTCCCCGCGCAGGCGCTGGCCGAGGCGATGGTGCGCCGCGGCTGGCGCGTGAAACTGTCTACCGATGCGCGCGGTGCGCGCTATGCGGGCGGCTTTCCGCATGTGGTGCAGGTGGTGCAGGTCGCCTCGTCCACGCCAGCGCGGGGCGGGGCGCTGGCCCGGCTTGCGGTGCCGTTCCGCATCGCGCAGGGCGTGCTGGCGGCGCTGTGGGGCGGGCTGCGTGACCGACCCGCGGTGGTGGCGGGCTTTGGCGGCTATCCCACCATTCCGGCGCTGGCTGCGGCGCTGATGCTGCGCATTCCGCGCGCGGTCCATGAACAGAACGGCGTGCTTGGCCGGGTGAACCGCGTCTTTGCGGGCCGTGTGCAGGCCTTTGCCTGCGGCACCTGGCCCACCGACCTGCCCGGCGGTGTCGCGGCGGTGCATACCGGCAACCCGGTGCGCGCCGCTGTGCTGGAACGCGCGGGCGCCCCCTATATTCCGCCCGGTGATTACCCCATGAGCCTGCTGGTGATCGGTGGCAGTCAGGGCGCGCGCATCCTGTCGGATGTGGTGCCCGCGGCGCTGGCCCGCCTGCCCGCGACGCTGCGCGCCAACCTGCGCGTGGCCCATCAGGCCCGCGCCGAGGATGCCACCCGCGCCAGCGCCGCCTATGCCGCCGCCGGCATCGACGCCGAGGTGGCGCCGTTCTTTCCCGATATCGCCCGCCGGCTGTCGGAATGCCAGTTGGTGATTTCCCGCGCGGGCGCCAGTTCGGTGGCCGATATCAGCGTGATCGGGCGACCTGCGATCCTTGTGCCCTATGCTGCTGCCACCGGCGATCATCAGACCGCGAATGCCCGCGGGCTGGTGGCCGCAGGGGGCGCAATCCTGATCCCCGAGTCCCGGCTTGACGCGGCGGCGCTGGCCGAACAGGTGGCGCTGGTGCTGGACAATCCCGCCGCGGCCCTGCAAATGGCGCGTTCCGCGCTGGCCTATGGCATCCCCGACGCCACCGAGCGGCTGGTCGGCCTGATCGAAACCCTATCCCTGAAGGAGGCGCAATGAACGCCACCAAACTGCCCGGCGAACTGGGCCCGATCCATTTCGTGGGCATTGGCGGCATCGGCATGTCGGGCATTGCCGAGGTGCTGATGACGCAGGGGTTCCGGGTGCAGGGGTCTGATGCGAAGGCATCAAAGATCACCAAGCGGCTGGAAGATCTGGGTGCCACCGTGTTCGAGGGGCAGTCAGTCTCCAACATCGGCGAGGCGGCCGTGGTCGTGATCTCGTCCGCGATCAAGCCGGGCAACCCGGAACTGGAAGAGGCGCGGCGGCGCGGCCTGCCGGTGGTGCGCCGGGCCGAGATGCTGGCCGAACTGATGCGCCTGCGATCAAACATCGCGATTGCCGGAACGCATGGCAAGACGACGACCACCACGATGGTGGCAACGCTGCTGGACAAGGGCGGGTTTGACCCGACCGTGATCAACGGCGGCGTGATCCATGCCTACGGCTCGAACGCGCGGGCGGGCGCGGGTGAATGGATGGTGGTCGAGGCCGATGAAAGCGACGGCAGCTTCAACCGGCTGCCTGCGACCATTGCCATCGTGACCAACATCGACCCCGAGCATATGGAGCACTGGGGCAGCTTTGACGCGCTGCGCAGGGGCTTTTACGATTTCGTGTCGAACATCCCGTTCTATGGCCTTGCGGTCTGCTGCACCGATCACCCCGAGGTGCAGGCGCTGGTGGGCCGTCTCAGCGACCGCCGCGTGGTTACCTTCGGCTTCAACGCGCAGGCCGATGTGCGCGCGCTGAACCTGCGCTACGAGGCGGGCGTTGCGCATTTCGACGTGGCACTTCAGGGCGAGGGGCAGGGCGCGGTGATCGCGGGCTGCACGCTGCCGATGCCGGGCGATCACAATGTCTCGAACGCGCTGGCCGCCGTGGCGGTGGCGCGGCATCTGGGCATGAAGAAAGACGAAATCCGCGAGGCGCTGGCCGAGTTCGGCGGCGTGAACCGCCGCTTTACCAAGGTCGGCACGGTCAACGGCGTCACCATCATCGACGACTATGGTCACCATCCGGTGGAAATTGCCGCGGTGCTGAAAGCGGCGCGGCAGGCGGTGGCGGGGCATGCGGGCGCGCGGGTGATCGCGGTGCATCAGCCGCACCGTTATACCCGCCTGCATTCGCTGTTTGACGATTTCTGCACCTGCTTCAACGAGGCTGATGTGGTGGCGATTGCCGAGGTTTATTCGGCCGGCGAAGACCCGATCCCCGGCGCCAGCCGCGACGATCTGGTGGCGGGGCTGATCGCGCATGGCCATCGCCACGCCCGCGCCATTCTGGACGAGGCCGATCTGGCGCGTCTGGTGCGCGAGCAGGCCCGGCCGGGCGATATCGTGGTCTGCCTTGGCGCGGGCACGATTTCGACCTGGGCCAACGGCCTGCCTGCGGCGCTGGGGGCCTGAGCCGATGGGGATGGGGGCCAGACCCCGGACAGAGCGCGCCGCAGGCGTGTCCGCCGCCGGTGCCCGCCGCAGGAGGAGCAGATGACCGCATCGCTGATTTCTGCCTGCTGCTGGGCGCTGGCCGCCAGCCTGATTGCGCTGGCCCCCGCCCGCATCCACTGGCCCGCTGCCTATGGTCTGGTGGTGGTGGGGGTGCCGGTGCTGGGTTGGGTCACCTATGATCACGGCCCCTGGGTCGGGCTGGTGGTGATGATCGCGGGCATGTCGGTGCTGCGCTGGCCGGTGATCTACCTGATCCGTCGCCTGCGCGGAAAGGGTTGACCCGCCGCCGATCCCCTTGCCTCACGCCCCCTGTGCAGATTATCCCCGCGTCATGACCCATCGGCTTCCCCTGTCTGGCTATACCCCTCGCGGCGCGCTGACGCCGGACCGGCCGATGGCCGATCTGACATGGTTGCGGGTGGGCGGGCCTGCTGACTGGGTGTTCCAACCTGCGGATACTGACGATCTGTGCGCCTTTCTGGCGGCGCTCGACCCTGCGGTGCCGGTGTTTCCGGTGGGTGTGGGGTCAAACCTGATCGTGCGCGATGGCGGCATCCGGGCGGTGGTGATCCGGCTGGGGCGGGGCTTCAACGCGATCGAGGTTGTGGGCAACCGGGTCATCGCGGGGGCGGCGGCGCTGGATGCGCATGTGGCGCGGCGCGCGGCCGAGGCGGGGCTGGACCTGACCTTCCTGCGCACCATTCCGGGCAGTATTGGTGGCGCCGTGCGGATGAATGCGGGCTGCTATGGCGCCTATGTGGCTGACCATCTGGTGCAGGCCGAGGTGGTCACACGGGAGGGTCGTCGCGTGGTGCTGACCCCTGCCGATCTGAAATTTGGCTATCGTCACAGCGACTTGCCCGAGGGCTGGGTGCTGATTTCAGCCACGTTCGAGGCGCAGGCGGGCGATCCGGCCGCACTAGCCGCGCGGATGGCCGATCAGATCGCCCGGCGCGATGCCAGCCAGCCCACCAAAGACCGCAGCGCCGGCTCCACCTTCCGCAACCCCTCGGGGGCGTCCTCGACGGGACGCGCGGATGACAGCCACGAGTTGAAGGCCTGGGCGGTGATCGACGCGGCGGGGCTGCGGGGGGCCACGCTGGGCGGCGCGCAGATGTCGCCCAAGCATCCGAATTTTCTGATCAACACCGGCACCGCCACCGCTGCCGATCTGGAGGCTTTGGGCGAATCGGTGCGCAAAAAGGTTTTGCAGCACAGCGGAATTTCGTTAGAGTGGGAAATCATGCGCGTCGGTGAACCGGCGGCAGGAACAGGCGAATAGTCAGACAAGAACAGTCCACGGGGGCAAACCCCGGGAGAGGCAGGCGTGGCGGGTGTGTCGAGCAGGGCAACCCCCCTTGTGGCGGTATTGATGGGTGGCCCTTCCGCCGAGCGGGAGGTGTCTTTGTCATCGGGGCGCGAATGCGCCGCGGCGCTGCGGGCGGCGGGGTATCAGGTGGTCGAGGTCGATGCAGGCCCCGACCTGTGCGAACGTCTGTTCGATATTGGCCCCGATGTGGTCTTTAACGCGCTGCATGGCCGGTGGGGCGAGGATGGCTGTGTGCAGGGCCTGCTGGAATGGTTGCGCCTGCCCTATACCCATTCCGGCGTTCTGGCTTCGGCACTGGCGATGGACAAGATGCGCGCCAAGGCGGCGGTTGCCGCCTATGGTGTGCCGGTGGCGGCGGGTGTTCTGGCCCAAAGGGCCGAGGTGATGGCCCGCCATGTGCTGCCTGCCCCATATGTGGTGAAACCCAATAACGAAGGGTCTTCGGTCGGCGTTTATATCGTGCGCGAGGCGGCCAATTCGCCGCCGCAACTGTCCGACGACATGCCCGAGACGGTTCTGGTCGAAACCTATGTGCCGGGGCGCGAACTGACGGTTTCGGTGCTGGGCGACCGTGCGCTGTGCGTGACCGAGATCGTCACGGCAGGGTGGTATGACTACACCGCGAAATATGCCCCCGGCGGGTCGCGCCATGTGCTGCCTGCGGATCTGCCCGCAGATATCACCGCCGCCTGTCTGGCCCATGCGGCCACGGCGCATCGCGCGCTGGGGTGCCGGGGCCTGTCGCGCAGCGATTTCCGATGGGATGAGGCGCGGGGGGCCGACGGGCTGATCTGGCTGGAAACCAACACCCAGCCGGGGATGACGCCCACCTCGCTCTCGCCCGAGCAGGCCGCCCACGCGGGCATTGCATTTCCCGATCTGTGCCGCTGGATTGTGGAGGATGCCTCATGCAGCCGATGACGCCCGAGGGTGGCGCCCGCCGCCCGGTGCTGCGCGCCGAGCCGCGCCACGCCGCCGCGCAGATCACGCTGAAGGCCGCAGAGACAGCCGGGCACGGCGCCGGGCTGTGGCAGAAGCTGGGCCTTGGGGCTGGCACGCGCCCCGAGCCGGTGCCGCGGGCCGAGCCTGTCGTTCGGGCGGTGCCTGTGCTGCGGGCCGAATCTTTTGTGCAGGTGGCGCCCGATGTGGGGCCGGAACCCGTGGTGCAGCATGAGCCGCGCCGGGCGGTGCCGCAGCCAGAGCCGGTCTGGCACTGGGATGCCGACGGCGCCGATGCGCCCGGCTTTTCGGTCGCCGAGGATGCCGAGCGTTGGATCTTTGGCGAGACCGCCGACCATGCCGCCGCGGATGCTGCCAAGGTCGATTTCGACCCCGACCAGACCGAAGCGGCCTTGTTCGAGCGGTTCGGGGCCATAATGTCCGATTTTGACGCGGTGTCGGTTGCGCGGCCCGATCCGGCCCCGACGCCGCCCGCTGCCGCCGCACGGCGCCGGTGGTTTGCGCGGCGTGCCCCGGCAGTGCGCGCGGTGCGGCGTGATCCGGCCCCCTCGCGGTTGGCCTATCGGCTGCACCGGCTGTGGCTGACGCCTGCGGTGCGCGGTCTGGCGCATGTGGGACTGCCGGTTCTGGCGGTTGTGGCGGCGCTGGCTCTGTGGCTGGGCGACGAGGGCCGCCGCGCTGCGATTGTTGCGCAATATGAAACGCTACGGGATGATTTTCAGAACCGCCCCGAATTCCGGGTCAGCCTGCTGCGGATCGAAGGGGCGAGTGCGCCGGTCGATGCCGCGATCCGGTCGATGATGCCGGTCAAGCTGCCCGCGTCGTCCTTCGCGCTGGATCTCGACGGGCTGCGCGACATGATCCTGCGGCTGGATGCGGTGGCAGGGGTCGATCTGGTGATCCGCGCGGGGCAGTTGGAGGTGGCGGTCACCGAACGTGTACCCGCGGTGCTGTGGCGCCGCGCGGCCGGCATCGAGATGCTGGATGCGACCGGCCACCGCGTTGCCACGCTGGTTGCGCGCGAGGGGCGCGCCGACCTGCCACTGATCGCGGGGGCGGGCGCCGACAGGGCGGTGCCCGAGGCGCTGGCGCTGCTGGCGGCAGCCGAACCGATGCTGGCACGCACACGCGGTCTGGTGCGGGTGGGCGAGCGGCGCTGGGACATGGTGCTGGATCGGGGCCAGCGTATCCTGCTGCCCGAGACGGGGGCAGTGGCGGCGCTGCAACGCGTGGTGGCGCTGGATCGGGCCGAAGAAATTCTCGCCCGCGATTTCACGCATCTCGACATGCGCAACGAAGACCGGCCGACCCTGCGCCTTGGCGCGGCGGCGTTGGAACAATACCGGCAGATCAAGATCCGGGAAACGAGGGTGGTTCAATGAACGTGCAGGTGCAGCGATGACCGATTTTTACCAGTCGCAACGCGCGATGCGAGCCATGCGTCAGGCTGCGATGCAGCGCGGGGTGGTGGCCATTCTGGATGTAGGCACCTCGAAGATCGGCTGTCTTGTGCTGCGCTTTGACGGACCCGAGCGGTTGTGCGAAGCCGACGGCGTGGGCCCGATGGCGGGGCAGTCGGCGTTCCGTGTGATTGGTGCGGCCACGACGCGGGCGCGCGGTGTGCGCTTTGGCGAGGTTGACGCGATGGCCGAGACCGAACGTGCGATCCGCACCGCGGTGCAGGCGGCACAGAAAATGGCCAATGTCCGGGTTGACCATGTGATCGCCTGTTTCGCGGGCGCCGGGCCGCGCAGCTATGGGCTGGCGGGCGAGATTGAACTGGCCGGGGGGCAAGTGTCCGAACAGGACGTGGCGCGCGTTCTGGCGGCCTGCGACCTGCCCGATTTCGGGCCGGGCCGCGAGGTGCTGCACGCCCAGCCGGTGAATTTCGCGCTGGATCACCGCACCGGGCTGGGTGATCCGCGCGGCCATGTCGGCAACCGGCTGGCGGTGGATATGCACCTGCTGACCGTCGATGCCGCGGCGGTGCAGAACCTGATCTATTGCATCAACCGCTGCGATCTGGAACTGGCGGGGATCGCCTCGTCAGCCTATGTCGCCGGGATCGCGAGCCTCGTTGAGGACGAACAGGAACTGGGCGCGGCCTGCATCGACATGGGCGGCGGGGCCACCGGGGTTTCGATCTTTATCAAGAAGCACATGATCTTTGCCGATGCGGTGCGGATGGGGGGCGACCATGTCAGCGCCGACATCTCGAAGGGGTTGCAGGTGCCGATGGCCGTGGCCGAGCGCATCAAGACGATCCACGGTGGGGTTCATGCCACCGGCATGGACGACCGCGAGATGATCGAGATCGGCGGCGACAGTGGCGACTGGGAAAAAGACCGCCGCCGGATCAGCCGGACCGAACTGATCGGGATCATGCGTCCGCGGGTCGAGGAAATTCTGGAGGATGTGCGCGCGCTGCTGGATGCGGCGGGGTTTGATCATCTGCCCAGCCAACAGATCGTGCTGACGGGGGGGGCAAGCCAGATCCCCGGTCTTGACATGCTGGCGGCCAGGATTTTGGGGCAGAACGTGCGGCTGGGGCGCCCGCTGCGGGTGCAGGGTCTGCCGCAGGCGGCCACCGGCCCGGCATTCGCCAGCGCGGTGGGGCTGGCGCTGTTTGCCGCCCATCCGCAAGACGAATGGTGGGATTTCGAGGTGCCCGCAGAGCGCTATCCGGCGCGGTCGCTGAAACGCGCGATGCGCTGGTTCAAGGACAACTGGTGAAGGGTCGCGTTTCGATTTCCACCAGATGCTGCGCCATGCGCGAGATACCGCCGACGCTTTGAATCCGCGCGCCAGATTTTGTGGCGGGCCTGTGTTTTTTAGGTGACGGATCGCCTGTTCGCAGGTAAATTTACTGGAATATCGGGGAAACCGGCCATTCAGGCCCGGACAAACACAGGCGGAAACGGTAATGGCATTGAATCTGATGATGTCCGAGCGTGAAGAGCTTAAGCCGCGGATCACGGTTTTCGGCGTGGGCGGGGCAGGCGGCAACGCTGTCAACAACATGATCGACAAGCAGCTTGAGGGGGTCGAGTTCGTCGTGGCGAACACCGATGCTCAGGCGCTGCAACAGTCGCGGTCAACCGCGCGCATCCAGATGGGGGTGAAGGTCACCGAAGGTCTGGGCGCGGGGGCGCGGCCCTCGGTCGGTGCGGCGGCGGCCGAAGAAACGATCGAAGAGATCGTCGATCATCTGGCGGGCGCGCATATGTGTTTCATCACCGCAGGCATGGGGGGCGGCACCGGCACCGGGGCGGCCCCGATCATCGCGCAGGCGGCACGGGAGCTGGGCGTGTTGACCGTGGGCGTGGTGACCAAGCCGTTCCAGTTCGAAGGCTCCAAACGGATGCGTCAGGCGGATGATGGCATCGAGGCGCTGCAAAAGGTCGTCGATACGCTGATCGTCATTCCGAACCAGAACCTGTTCCGTCTGGCCAACGAAAAGACCACCTTCACCGAAGCCTTCGCGATGGCCGATGATGTGCTGTATCAGGGCGTCAAGGGCGTGACCGACCTGATGGTGCGGCCCGGCCTGATCAACCTCGACTTTGCCGACGTGCGCGCGGTGATGGACGAAATGGGCAAAGCCATGATGGGCACCGGCGAAGCCTCGGGCGATGACCGCGCGGTGCAGGCCGCCGAAAAGGCGATCGCCAACCCGCTGCTGGATGAAATCAGCCTGCGCGGGGCCAAGGGCGTGCTGATCAATATCACCGGCGGCTATGATCTGACGCTGTTCGAACTGGATGAGGCGGCCAATCGCATCCGCGAAGAAGTGGACCCCGAGGCCAATATCATCGTCGGTTCTACCCTCGATCCGTCGATGGAAGGGCAGATGCGCGTGTCGGTCGTGGCGACCGGGATCGACGCCGCGCCCGCACAGGCGGAGGTGCCGGTGGCCCGCCGCCGTCTGGCCGAGCCGCTGCACCAGCCCCATGCCGCACCGCAGGCCCAACCCGCAGCGGCGCAGCCCCCCGTGCAGGACATGACTTATCAGCAGCAGCCCGCACGCGCCGAAGAGCGCGGTCTGTTCGACCAGCCCGCTGAACCCGCCGCCCCGGCGGCCCGGTTCGAGGGCGAGGGCGATCTGCCCCCGCCCGCCTATCGGCCGCAACCGGCCGCGCCGCAGGCGCAGCGCGATCTTTATGCCGATGACGACGCAGGGGCCTTTGTGGCGCCCCGTCCGCGCGCGGCAGGCGCGCCCGCGCCCGAAACGATGGCCCGTCTGCAAGCGGCGGCGGCCAAGGTTCCCTCTGCCCAGCAGCCCCGTGCCGCAGCGCAGCCGATGTCGGCAACCCGGCCCGCAGGCCAGCCTCTGGGCGGCATCGGCGCTGCCCGCGGCGCCGAAAAGCCGCGCTTCGGGATCAACTCGCTGATCAACCGCATGACCGGCCATGCCGATCAGGCGCAGCCCGACCGCCCGCTTGACCGGCCCGCGCCGGTGGCGCGCAATCAGTCGCTGGCAGCGGCCTATGATGACGAACCCGAGGCAGACCCCGAACAGGACCGGATCGAAATTCCGGCCTTCCTGCGCCGTCAGGCCAACTGATCGCAGCGAACGCAGTGTAACAAAGCGTTCACAAGTCTTGCGAAAGAGCCGGTTTGTCCCGGCTCTTTTGATTTTATAATCAATGCGTTGATGCCTGTTCGGCGGGATTGCGCCGCGCTGCGGCAGGATTGTTTCAACCCGTTACAATCTGTGAATTGTTAACCGTGGCAGCTTTGCTTAGCTGATGCTGCGACAAAGTGCCTTTGGGCCTTTGCCGCCACAGCCGCCGCCAGCAAGGACGGCAAGGCCATGAGGAGACGGGCAGTGCAGACGACAATCGCATCATCGACCAGCTTTGAGGGCGTGGGCTTGCATTCGGGCGCTCCGGTGCGGCTGACCATTCACCCCGCCGCCGCGGGCACCGGCATCCGGTTTCGCCGCACCGATGTGACGGGCGTATCCCCCGATATCGCGGCCCGCTGGGATGTGGTGGTGCCGTCGCGGCTGTGCACGTTGATCGAGAACGCCGATCGCGTCAGCGTATCGACCATCGAACATGTGATGGCTGCGCTGGCGGGTGCGGGGGTGCACAACGCCCTGATCGAGATCGACGGCCCCGAAGTGCCGATCCTTGACGGCTCGTCCGCACCTTTTGTCGAGGGGATTCTGGCCAGCGGCCTGCGCGAGATGTCGGCGCCGCTGCGCGCGATCCGCATTCTGGCCCCGGTCGAGGTGCAGGACGGCGCCGCGGTGGCGCGTCTGGAACCCGCGGACAGTTTCGAAATCGACTTTGCCATCGACTTTGACGACCGGGCCATCGGCCAGCAGAAGAAGACGCTGAACATGGCCAACGGCGCCTTTGTACGCGAGTTGATGGACAGCCGCACTTTCTGCCGTCAATCCGATGTCGAGGCGATGCGCGCCAACGGGCTGGCGCTGGGCGGCAGCTATGAAAACGCCGTGGTGGTCGAAGGTGACCGGGTGCTCAGCCCCGGCGGCCTGCGTCACGCCGACGAGGCGGTGCGCCACAAGATGCTGGATGCGATGGGTGATCTGGCGCTGGCGGGGGCGCCGATTTTGGGCCGCTACCGGGGGCGCCGCGCGGGTCATGCACTGACCAACCGACTGCTGCGCGCTCTGTTTGCTGACCGCAGCGCCTGGCGCTGGGAAGACCTGACACCCAGTGGCCTGCATGCGCTGCCCGGTGCCGGGCTGGGCAAGACGCAGCGCCCCGGCACCGCGCCGCGCGCCTCGGGGCGTGCCCCTGTTGCTGCCCGCCGCGCCTTTGCCTAAGCCTTTGGATATCTGCGAAAGGCATTTTGCGCCCCGGATTTTTCTGTGCTAGGACGGGCGAAACAGCCCTGATCGGGGCAGGGGAAGATCAACGAAGACGGGATGGGGCAGGACATGGCGCGCGGCAAAACAGCGGCTCAACTTGTCGGCGGCCTCGTGCTGGTCGCGGCTTTGACCGCCTGCGGCGGGGGCACCAAGGAACCGCCGCTGGACAGTTTCACCGCCGAGGAAATCTACAAGCGGGGCGAATACGAGCTTGAGGTGGGTAACCCGCGCAAGCCGGAAACCGCGATCCGCTATTTTTCCGAGGTGGAGCGGCTTTATCCCTATTCGGAATGGGCCAAGCGCGCGTTGATCATGCAGGCCTTCAGCCAGCACAAGGCCAAGCAATACGAAGAGGCGCGCGGCACCGCGCAGCGGTTCATCGACACCTATCCCGGTGACGAAGACGCGGCCTATGCCAAATACCTGCTGGCGCTGTCCTACTATGACCAGATCGACGAGGTGGGTCGCGATCAGGGCCTGACATTCCAGGCGTTGCAGGCGCTGCGCGCGGTGATCGAGGAATATCCCGAAAGCGAATATGCGCGGTCGGCGATGCTGAAATTCGATCTGGCCTTCGACCATCTGGCGGCGAAGGAAATGGAGATCGGGCGGTATTATCTGAAGCAGGGTCATTACACCGCCGCGATCAACCGTTTCCGCGTGGTGGTCGAAGATTTCCAGACCACCACCCACACCCCCGAGGCGCTGCACCGGCTGGTCGAATCCTATCTGGCGCTGGGCCTGACCGACGAGGCGCAGACGGCAGGCGCGATTTTGGGCCACAACTTCCAGGGCTCGCAGTTCTACGCCGACAGTTTCGCGCTGCTGAAAGGCCGCGGGCTGGCACCGGAGGCCAAGGGCGACAACTGGCTGAGCAAGGTCTATCGGCAGGTGATCCGAGGCGCATGGCTGTAAGTCGGCGGTGGGCGGATCGCCCACCCTACGGGGGCAGGTGATGCTTCGAAGCCTCGAAATCCGGGATATGCTGCTGATCGACCGGCTCGAACTGGAGTTTCGGGCGGGGCTGAATGTGCTTACCGGGGAAACCGGGGCGGGCAAGTCGATCCTGCTGGATTGTCTGGGCTTTGTGCTGGGCTGGCGCGGCCGCGCCGATCTGGTGCGTCAGGGTGCGGCGCAGGGCGAGGTGGTGGCGGTGTTCGACCTGCCCCCCGACCATGGCGCGCATCGGCTGCTGGCGGAGGCGGGGCTGCCTGGGGGGGCAGAATTGATCCTGCGCCGTCAGGTCACGCCCGAGGGCCGCAAGACCGCCTTTGTCAATGACCGCCGGGCCTCGGCCGAGGTGCTGCGCGCGCTGGCCGAGACGCTGGTGGAACTGCATGGCCAGCACGATGACCGTGGTTTGTTGAACCCGCGCGGGCACCGGGCGCTGCTGGATGCGTTCGGCGGGCATGAGGCGTTGCTGGCCGATCTGCGCGCGGCGTGGGGTGCGCTTGCGGCGGCCCGCCGGGCCGAGGCCGAGGCGGCGGCGGCCTTGGCGGCCGTGCGGGGCGAGGAGGCGTTTCTGCGCCATGCCGTGGCCGAGTTGGACCGGCTGGACCCGCTTCCCGGCGAAGAGGCAGACCTGGACACGCGCCGCCGCCAGATGCAGGCCGCCGAGCGGATCCGGGGCGATGTGGCGCGCGCGGCGCAGGCACTGGGTCTTGACGGCGCCGAGGCGCTGCTACGCGATGCCGCGCGCTGGCTGGAGGGTGTGGCCGACCGCGCAGAGGGCGCGCTGGAGGCGCCGATGGCCGCGCTGAATCGCGCGCGGATCGAATTGGGCGAGGCTGCTGACGGGGTAGACCGCGCGCTGGACAGCCTTGCGCATGACCCGCGCGAGTTGGAGGCGGTGGAAGAACGGCTGTTCGCAATCCGGGCGCTGGCGCGCAAGCATGGGGTTTTGCCCGATGATCTGGGCGATCACGCGAGTGGCCTGCGGGCGCGACTGGCGGCGCTGGACGGGGGCGAGGGGCAGTTGCGCGCGCTGGCCGCCGCCACCGTCGCAGCGCAGGCCCGCTATGGCGCCGTGGCAGATCGGCTGGGCGCTGCCCGGCGCGCGGCCGCGGGGCGGCTGGATGCCGCGATGGCCACGGAACTGGCGCCGCTGAAGATGGAACGCGCAATCTTCACCACCGAAGTTACCCCCGCCGAACCCGGCGCCGAGGGGCAGGACAGTGTCACCTTCCTGGTCGCCACCAACCCCGGTGCCCCGGCGGGGGCGCTGAACCGGATCGCGTCGGGCGGGGAATTGTCGCGGTTTCTGCTGGCGCTTAAGGTCTGCCTCTCTCAGGGCGCCGAGGCGCTGGTGATGATCTTCGACGAGATCGACCGCGGCGTGGGCGGTGCCACCGCCGATGCCGTCGGCCGCCGTCTGGCCCGTCTGGCCGAGACGGCGCAGGTTCTGGTCGTGACCCACAGCCCGCAGGTTGCGGCGCGCGGTGACCACCACTGGCGGGTGGAAAAACGGCAAGAGGCGGGGGCCACCACATCGACCGTCACCGCGCTGGCTCCCGCGGCGCGGGTCGATGAAATCGCGCGGATGCTGGCGGGCGAAAGCGTGACCGAGGCCGCGCGCGCCGCTGCGCGGGAACTGATCACGGGTTAGCGCGGCTCAGGTCACCCGCGCGCGAAGCCGGTATTCGGGCCGGTCCCAAAGCCGCCCGGCCATCACCTCGGCGATGATCGCCACCGCGCGCGCCACATCGTCGGCACCGATGAACAGCGGCGTAAAGCCAAAGCGCAAGATGTCGGGGGCGCGGAAATCGCCCACCACACCACGGGCGATCAGCGCCTGCATGATCGCATAGCCTTCGGCGTGGCGGAACGACACCTGACTGCCGCGCGCGGCGTGGTCGCGGGGCGTGGCCAGCGCCAGATCGGGGCAGGCGGCCTCGACGCCTGCGATGAACTGATCGCTCAGCGCCAGCGAGCGGGCGCGCACATCGGCCATATCGGCCATGTCCCAGATATCCAGCGCGGCCTCCAGCGCGGCCAGTTGCAGCACCGGCGGCGTGCCCACGCGCATCCGCTCGATCCCGCGAGCGGGGCGATAGCTGGGCTCGAATGCAAAGGGTGCGTCATGGCCCAGCCAGCCCGACAGCGCGGGCCGCGCAATCTCGGCATGGCGCGGCGCGACATAGATGAAGGCCGGGCCGCCGGGGCCGGAGTTGAGGTATTTGTAGGTGCAGCCCACTGCGAAATCGGCGCCCGCACCGGCCAGATCAACCGGCACAGCACCCGCCGAATGCGCCAGATCCCAGACCGTCAGCGCGCCCATCTGATGCGCCTTGGCGGTCAGGCGGGCCATGTCGTGGCGGCGGCCGGTGCGATAATCAACCTCGGTGATCATCGTCACCGCGATGCTGTCGTCGATGGCGGATTCCACCGCCTCGGGTGCGACCACGCGCAATTCATACCCCGCGCCCAGCGTGCGGCACAGCCCCTCGGCCATATAGAGATCGGAGGGGAAGTTGCCCGAGTCCGACAGGATCACCCGGCGGGAGGGGTTCATTTCCAGCGCCGAGGCGATCGCCTGATAGACCTTGATCGACAACGTGTCGCCCAGCACCACATGGCCCGGTTCGGCCCCGATCAGCCGCGCGATCCGGTCGCCCAGCCGGCTGGGCAGGTCCATCCAGCCCGCCTTGTTCCAGCCGGTGATCAGCATCTCGCCCCATTCGGCCTCGATCGTGCGCGCGACGCGGGCGGCCGCGGCGCGGGGCATCGGCCCCAGCGAGTTGCCGTCAAGATAGATCACGCCTTCGGGCAGATGGAACATCGCGCGGGTGGTGGCAAAATCGGTGGTCATCGGGGGCTCCGGCTGGTTTCGGCGCAGACTGCCTGCACGCCGGGCCAAGGGCAAGGCCAGCGCCGCCACGTCGCAGCCAGTTGACTTGCCTTTGGTCCATGCACCCCGGATAACGGCGGGGTGCGATCAGGCCAACAGGGTGCTTCATGCTGAAAGATTACATCCGCGACATAACCCGCGACCTGACGACGCGCCATTTCATCGACCTGCCGCCTGTCTGGATGATGCTTTTTGCCGCGCTGGGCTGGGTGGTCAGCCGGTTGTGGCCGATTGCGGTGCCGGGCGGGGCGGCAATCGGCGGCGCGCTGGTCGTGGCGGGGCTGGCGGTGATGGGGGTGGCCGCCTTGCAGATGATCGCCTGCAAGACCACATTCATCCCCCATTGCGCGCCCGGCGCGCTGGTCACAAATGGTGCGTTCCGGCTGTCGCGCAATCCGATTTATGTGGGTGATGTGCTTGTTCTGACAGGTATTTTGATTGGGGCCGATGCGCTGATCGCGCTGCCTCTGGTGCTGGCCTTCATGGCGCTGATCACGCATCGCTTCATCAAGCCAGAAGAGGCGCGCATCGCTGCCGCCTTTGGCGATCAATGGGCGGCCTACGCGGCCCGCACCCGGCGCTGGCTTTAGGCCGCGCGATCACAGCAGGCAGGCATCCTTTCTGCACTGCCGCGTTTTGCTTGTGAAACAATCTTGCGCTCTGCTATGACGTTGCGGTCATGACTGGTCGCTACGGGCCGCTGGCCCGCAACGAGGGGGAGAAACAGTGAAAATCGGGGCTCCGAAGGAGATTTTCGAGGGTGAGGCACGCGTTGCCATGACGCCCGACTCGGCCCTTCAGCTGCAAAAGCTGGGGCATGAGTGTTTCGTGGAATCCGGCGCCGGTGCGAAGGCCGGTTTTGCCGATGCGGCCTATGCCGCGGCCGGTGTCACGGTGCTGCCCGATGCGGCGGCGCTGTTCGGCGCGGTCGATGTGGTGGCCAAGGTGCGCCCGCCTGTCGCTGCCGAGGTGGATCTGATGCGCAAGGGTCAGACGCTGATTTCGTTCTTCTGGCCCGCCCAGAACGCCGAATTGCTGGAGCGCGCCAAGGCGCGCGGGGCAACCGTCGTGGCGATGGACATGGTGCCGCGGATTTCCCGCGCGCAGAAGATGGACGCGTTGTCGTCGATGGCCAATATCGCGGGCTATCGCGCGGTGATCGAGGCGGGCAACAACTTTGGCCGTTTCTTCACCGGGCAGGTGACGGCGGCGGGCAAGGTGCCCCCGGCCAAGGTTCTGGTTGTGGGGGCTGGTGTCGCCGGTCTGGCCGCGATCGGCACCGCGACCTCGCTGGGCGCCATCACCTACGCTTTTGACGTGCGGCCCGAAGTGGCCGAACAGATCGAATCGATGGGCGCGAATTTCGTCTATCTGGAGTTCGAAGAGGCGCAAGACGGTGCCGCCACCGGCGGCTATGCCGCGCCTTCAAGCCCCGAGTTCCGCGAAAAGCAACTGGCCAAGTTCCGCGAACTGGCGCCCGAGATGGACATCGTCATCACCACGGCGTTGATCCCCGGCCGCGACGCGCCCAAGCTGTGGCTGGATGACATGGTAAAAGCCATGAAGCCCGGCTCGGTCGTGGTTGACCTTGCCGCCGAGCGGGGCGGCAACTGCGACCTGACCGTGCCCGACCAGAAGGTGGTCAGCGACAATGGCGTGACCATCATCGGCTATACCGACTTCCCCAGCCGGATGGCGGCGCAGGCTTCGACCCTGTATTCGACCAACATCCGCCACATGATGGCCGACCTCACGCCGAAAAAAGACGGCGTGATCGTGCACAACATGGAAGACGACGTGATCCGCGGCGCCACCGTGACGCATGACGGCGCGATCACCTTCCCGCCGCCGCCGCCCAAGGTGGCCGCAATCTCCGCCGCCAAGCCCAAGGAAAAGCCGAAAGAGCTGACCCCCGAGGAAAAGAAGGCCGCCGAAAAGGCCGCCTTCCGCAAGCAGACCCGCGATCAGGTGGCGCTGCTGGTGATCGGCGGGGGGCTGCTGCTGGCGGCGGGGCTGGTGGCCCCGGCCAGCTTCATGCAGCATTTCATAGTCTTTGTGCTGTCGGTCTTTGTGGGCTTCCAGGTGATCTGGAACGTCAGCCACAGCCTGCACACGCCGTTGATGGCGGTCACCAACGCGATTTCCTCGATCATCATCCTGGGCGCTCTGATGCAGATCGGCTCGGGCGGCTTCCTGGCTCTGGTGCTGGCGGCGCTGTCGGTGTTCATGGCTGGTATCAACATCTTCGGCGGATTCATGGTGACGCGTCGCATGCTCGCCATGTTCCAGAAGTCGTAAAGGGAGGGCCGGAACATGGAATTCGGATTCACCACCGCAGCCTATGTGGTTGCGGCTGTTCTGTTCATCCTGTCGCTGGGTGGCCTTTCGGGGCAGGAAAGCGCGAAACGCGCGGTCTGGTATGGCATCGTCGGCATGGCGCTGGCGGTGGCGGCAACGCTCGCCGGCCCCGGCAAGGGGCTTTGGGTGCTGTCGCTTCTGCTGATTCTGGGCGGTGGCATCATCGGCTGGATCGTCGCCAAGAAGGTCCAGATGACCGAAATGCCGCAGCTTGTGGCGGCGATGCACAGCCTTGTCGGTCTGGCGGCGGTTTTCGTGGGCTTCAGCACCCATGCGGAACTGGCGCGGGTTTTCGCGATGGATCAGAACCTGCGTTCCACGTTGATGGGGTTCGCCGGGATCTTGGCGGAAAAGTCGCCGGTCGAGCTGTCGATCCTGCGGGTCGAGACCTTCCTGGGCGTATTCATCGGGGCTGTCACCTTCACCGGGTCTGTCATCGCGTTCGGCAAACTGGCGGGCAAGGTGACCTCGGCGGCGAAAAAGCTGCCCGGCGGGCATGTGCTGAACGCGGGTGCGGCGCTGTTGTCGGTCGGGCTGCTGGTGGTTTACCTGCAATCGGGCAGCACGCTGGCGCTGATCGTGATGACGCTGGCCGCGCTGTTCATCGGCTATCACCTGATCATGGGCATCGGCGGCGCCGACATGCCGGTGGTGGTGTCGATGCTGAACAGCTATTCCGGCTGGGCGGCGGCGGCGATCGGCTTCAGCCTTGGCAATGACTTGCTGATCGTGGTGGGCGCGCTGGTGGGCAGCTCGGGCGCAATCCTGAGCTACATCATGTGCAAGGCGATGAACCGCAGCTTTGTCAGCGTGATCCTGGGCGGTTTCGGCGGCACCACCGGCCCGGCGATGGAAGTGACGGGCGAACAGATCGCGATCGACGCCGAAGGCGTGGCCGCGGCGCTGAACGATGCGGATTCGGTCATCATCGTTCCGGGCTACGGCATGGCGGTGGCGCAGGCGCAGCAGTCGGTTTCGGAACTGACCAAACGGCTGCGCGCCAAGGGCAAGACCGTGCGCTTTGCCATCCACCCGGTTGCGGGGCGTCTGCCGGGGCACATGAACGTGCTTTTGGCCGAGGCCAAGGTGCCCTATGACATCGTTCTGGAGATGGACGAGATCAACGAGGATTTCCCCTCGACCGACGTGGCCATCGTCATCGGCTCGAACGACATCGTGAACCCCGCCGCGCAGGAAGACCCGAACAGCCCGATCGCCGGGATGCCGGTTCTGGAAGTGTGGAAGGCCAAACAGGTGTTCGTGTCCAAGCGCGGGCAGGGCACCGGCTATTCGGGCATCGAGAACCCGCTGTTCTACAAGGAAAACACGCGGATGTTCTATGGCGACGCCAAGAAGTCGCTCGACAGCCTGTTGCCGATGATCGACTGATCCGGCCATCTGACAAACCTCTGAAAGCCCCGTTCCCGCGACGGGGCTTTTTGCTGCCGGGGCGGGGCGTTGCACAAAAGCCAGTATGCTGCGGTGTGCTGTCACGCCCGAAGAATGGGGGGCTGTTTTTCCGCCCTGCGGCATTAGATGATATGGGCGCGCGGATTTGCGCGATGCGCCCGGATATCATCATGCCCCCGATCGACGACCACCCCTTGCGCTACGCGCTTGTGAACGAGCTTCACGCCCGCCCTTTTCCGACGCTGAGCGTGCCAAGCCACGCGGTCTATCTGGCGATCAAGGAGCCACGCGATGCCGCCAACCGCGATCACTCGGCCGATCATGACCATCTTTGCGCGCTGCTGGAGCGTCACGGCGCGCCGCTGCCGCAGCCGGGAAGCACCCATTACAGCGGCCAGATTGGCCGCCATGCGCTGAAATGGGAAAGCCATACCGAGTTTGTCACCTATCTGGCCTTTGCGCCGGGGGTGTCGTCGCGGCCTTTTGACCCGGCCGAAGCCGAGGTTTTTCCGGCCTCCTGGATTGAGGCGGCGCAGGGCAAGCGGCTGGCGGCGGTGTCGATCCGCATCGAAGAACTGCCCGCCGATCCTGCCGCGATCCTGCCGCAGATCGACGACTGGCTGGTGCCCGAAAGCCTTGTCTGTGCCGAGGTGCTGGACGGGGCCGCGGTGGTGGCGGGCGATTTCCGTATCGACCCGGCGGGGCAGATGCGCTTTGCCGTCTTTGCCCGCCCCGGCACCGGGCAGGGCCGGATCGGGCGCATCGTGCAGCGGCTGTGCGAGATTGAAACCTATCGCGCCATGTCGATGCTGGGGCTGGGGCGGGCGCGTTTGCTGGCTGACCGGCTGAATGCGTTGGACCCGAAGCTGTCGCATCTGGTTGAGGCGATGACTGCCGAAATCTCGGATGCCGAATCGACATTGCAGGAACTGCTGAGCATCTCGGCAGAGCTGGAGGCGCTGGCGATGCAGCATTCCTTCCGGTTCAGCGCAACGGCGGCCTATGAGGCGATCGTGCATGACCGGGTAGAACTGATGCGTGAAATCCGGTTCGAGGGGCGCCAGAAATTCGCTGAATTCATGCTGCGCCGCTACGATCCCGCGATGCGGACGGTGAAATCGGCCGAGGCGCGGCTGAATGCGATGCTGGAACGCGCGGCGCGGGCGGGCGAATTGCTGCGCACCCGCGTCGATGTGGAGCGACAGGCGCAGAACCAGAAGCTGCTGGAAAGCATGGACCGTCGCGCCGATTTGCAACTGCGGTTGCAAAACACGGTCGAGGGGCTGTCGGTGGTGGCGATCAGCTATTACGCGCTGAATCTGGCCGCTTATCTGGCCTATCCGCTGACCACGGTTCTGGGTATCGGCAAGGATATGCTGACTGCGGCGCTGGTGCCGTTTGTGGTGCTGTCGGTCTGGGCGATGGTGCGCGCAATCCGCCGCGGCATGGGGCATTAGCGGCCTGCTGCCCGCACCGGGCACAATGTCGCAAACCATGTCGTTTCCCGGCGCGACGGTCGCCGGAAACCGGGTCTCCTGACGCTTGGGAGACCTTGGGGGCATCATGTCGGTTCTAGATCAGGCGCCGGTGCGGCGCGACCAGACCGCCGCGGCAGCGGCGGCGATTGCGGGCTATGCGCTGATCATCGGCTTTACCGACAATTATGTGCGCGTGATCGCAGCCGAAATCGGGTTATGGCAGTTTCACGCCACGCGCACGGCCTTTGTGGTGGCGATCTTGCTGGTTGCGGTGCCGTTGTTCGGGCTGCGGCTGCGCCCGGTGTCGCCCGGCGCGGTGCTGGCGCGGTCGGCGGTTCATGCCACGGCGATGGTGATCTATTTCGGCGCGCTGGGCTTTTTGCCGGTGGCGCAGGTGGCGGCGGGGCTGTTCACGGCGCCGTTGTTTGTGCTGCTGATCGGCTGGGCGGTCTATGGTCAGCCGATCAGCCCGCTACAGATCGTGGCGGTGGCCACGGGGTTTGCGGGCATCGTGCTGGTGCTGGGTCCGGCAGCCGGGGCGGGGCTTGGCCCGGCTTCGGTTCTGCCGGTTCTGGCGGGGTTCTTTTACGCGCTTGGCAACCTTGCCACCCGCCAGTGGTGCGGCCGCGAAAGTGCCGAGACGCTGACCACCGGCTTTTTCCTGATGCTGGGGGTATTCGGGCTGATCGGGCTGGCGCTGCTGAGCCTGTTTCCGCAGCCGGTTCCGCCGGGAGGCGCGGGGTTTATTCTGCGCGGGCCGGTCTGGCCTTCGGGCACGGTGCTGTTTTGGGTGTTCGTGCAGGCGCTGGGGTCGCTGGTGGGTGTCGGGCTGATGGTGAAGGGGTATCAGATGACCGAGGCCAGCCGCGCCTCGGTTTTCGAATATATCGTGCTGCCCGCGGCGGCGCTGTGGGGCTGGCTGATCTGGTCCGAGGTGCCGGGGCCTGCGGCGCTGGCGGGAATGGGGCTGATCTTTGCCGCTGGTCTGATGATCGCGGCACGGGGGCGCTGACGCCCCCGCGGGTGATTTCAGGCGGCTTTGGCCGGGGCAAAGCGGGTGTAGAACGTCTGGTCCTTGTCCGCCATGTCGCGCAGCAGTGCGGGGGCGGCAAAGCGGGCGCCGTGGCTGGCGGCCAGCCGGTCGCAGATGTCCACCGCCTGGGTTGCGCTGATAATGTCGAGCCACGAGAACGGCCCGCCCGACCACGGCGCAAAGCCCCAGCCCAAGATCGCGCCCACATCGCCTTCGCGGATGTCGGTCAGCACACCATCCTCCAGCGCGCGCACCGCCTCCAGCACCTGCGCCATCAGCAGCCGGTGCTGGACCTGCGTCAGATCGGGCTGCGCCTCGGCCAAGGGAAAGCGGGCGGCAAGCCCCTGCCAAAGGCCCTGCCGCTTGCCGCCCGCATAGGTGTAAAAGCCCGCATCGGCCTTTTTGCCCAGCCGTCCCTGATCGGCCATCCAGAACAGCACGTCATCGACCGCGCCGTCGGGATAGGCCGCGCCCATCGCGGCGCGGGTTGCCTTGGCGATCTTGACGCCCAGGTCGATCGAGGTTTCATCGACCAGTTGCAGCGGTCCCAGCGGCATTCCCACCAGTTTCGCGGCATTCTCGACCAGCGCGGGGGCCACGCCCTCGGCCACCATGCGGATGCCCTCGTTGATGTAGGGGATGATGCAGCGGTTGGCGTAGAAAAAGCGCGCATCGTTCACCACGATCGGCGTCTTGCGGATCTGCCGCACGAAGTCGAGCGCCTTGGCCACCGCCTCGGGGCCGGTGTCGCGGCCCTTGATGATCTCGACCAGCATCATCTTGTCCACCGGGCTGAAAAAGTGGATGCCGATGAACTGCGCTGGGCGCTTGCTCGCCTTGGCGAGGCTGGAAATGGGCAGGGTCGAGGTGTTGGTGGCAAAGATCGCGGTGTCGGGCAGCACCGCCTCGGCGCGCGCCGTCACCTCGGCCTTGACCTTGGGGTCTTCGAACACCGCCTCGACCAGCAGATCGCAGCCCGCAAGGGCGACGTAATCGGTGGTGGCGGTGATCCGGGCCAGCACCTCGGCCTTTTTCGCCGCCGTCACCTTGCCGCGCTGCACACCCTTGTCCAGCAGCGCCTCGGCATGGGCCTTGCCGCGGTCGGCGGCGTCTTGGGCGGCGTCGATCAGCACCACCTCGATACCCGCATTGGCGCTGACATAGGCAATGCCCGCCCCCATCATGCCCGCCCCCAGGATGCCCAGCTTGCGCACCTTCTGATCGGCCACGGCGGGGCGGTTCGCGCCCTTTTCCAGCGCCTCCTTGTTGATGAACAGGCTGCGGATCATCGCGCCCGACGACGGGGTCATCAGCACATGGGTGAACCAGCGCGCCTCGATCTTCAGCGCGGTGTCAAAGGGCACCAGCGCGCCTTCGTAAACCGCCGCGAGCAGCGCCTTGGCCGCCGGATAGACGCCCATCGTCTTGCCCGTCACCATGGCATTGGCGCCGGTAAAGGTCATGAAGCCCGCAGGGTGATAGGGCGCGCCGCCCGGCATCTTGTAGCTCTTCTGGTCCCAGGGCTTGACCAGATCGGCATCTTTCGCCGCCAGCACCCAGGCGCGGGCCGCGGCCACCGGGTCTTCGGCCAGTTCGTCGATCAGGCCCATGGCCTGCGCCGTGGCCGGGTCGTTCAGCTTGCCCTCCAGCAGGAACGGTGCCGCCATCATCGCGCCCAGCTTGCGCACCAGCCGCGTGGTGCCACCCGCACCGGGAAAAATGCCCACCATGATCTCGGGCAGGCCGATCTTGGCCTTTGGGTTTGGCGCGGCAAAGATGCGGTGGCAGGCCAGCGGCAACTCATAGCCGATGCCGAGTGCGGTGCCGGGCAGGGCGGCGGCGATGGGCTTGCCGCCTTTCAGCGTTTTGGGGTCCATGCCCGCGCGTTCGATCTTGCGCAGCACGGCGTGCATGGCCATCACGCCGTCGAACAGGCCGCGGGCCGGGTCGTCGCCGGCCTCGGCCTTCATCCGGGCTATCACGTTCAGGTCCATCCCGCCGGCGAAATCGGGCTTGCCCGAGGTGATGACGATGCCCTTGACGGCGGTGTCGGCCAGACAGGCGTCGATCAGCGCGTCAAGTTCGGCAAAGCCGGCCAGCGACATGACGTTCATCGACTTGCCCGGCACGTCCCAGGTGATGGTGGCCACGCCCTGGGCGTCGGTGGTGCAGGTGAAATCGGTCATCGCGTTCTCCCTCAGATCCGCTCGATGATGGTGGCGGCGCCCATGCCGGAGGCGACACAGAGCGTGGCAAGGCCCACGCCCTTGCCGGTGCGTTCCAGTTCATCCAGCAGGGTGCCGATCAGGATCGCCCCGGTGGCGCCCAAGGGGTGGCCCAGCGCGATGGCGCCGCCGTTCGGGTTGACCTTGGCCGGGTCCACCGCAAACGCTTGCAAAAAGCGCAGCACGACGGCGGCGAAGGCCTCGTTCACCTCGAACAGGTCGATGTCGGAAATGGCCATGCCTGCGGCAGCCAGCACCCGTTCTGTCACCGGCACCGGGCCGGTCAGCATGATCGTGGGTTCGGTGCCGATGCGGGCGCTGGCGCGGATGCGCGCGCGCGGCGTCAGCCCGTGCGCCTGACCGAATTCGCGGGTGCCGATCAGCACGGCTGCCGCGCCATCGACGATGCCCGAGGAATTGCCCGCGTGGTGGATATGCTCGATCCGTTCAAGCTGCGGATATTTCATCAGCGCCACCTTGTCGAAGCCGGGCATCACCTCGCCCATGTCCTTGAAGGCGGGTTTCAGCGCGGCCAGCGTTTCGGCGGTGGTTTCGGGGCGGGGGTGCTGGTCGTGGTCAAGGATCACAAGCCCGTTCTGGTCGCGCACCGGCACGAGCGAGCGGGCAAAGCGGCCCTCGGCAATCGCCACCGCCGCGCGGCGCTGGCTTTCGACGGCCAGCGCGTCGGCCTGATCGCGGGTAAAGCCGTAAAGTGTGGCGATCAGGTCGGCCGAAATACCCTGCGGCACAAAGCCCGCCTTCATCGCCAGCGACGGGTCAACGGCGATCGCCGCCCCGTCGCTGCCCATCGCCACGCGGCTCATCATTTCCACTCCGCCGGCGATATAGGCCGCGCCTGCGCCGCCCTTGATCTGGTTGGCGGCAAGGTTCAGCGCTTCAAGCCCCGAGGCGCAGAAGCGGTTGATCGACAGGCCGGGAATCGCCTGATCAAGGTTCGAGGCCAGCACCGCCGACCGTGCAAGGCAACCGCCCTGTTCGCCCACCTGGGTTGCATTGCCCCAGATCACATCCTCGATGACCGGGCCTTGCAGCCCGTTGCGCTCTGCCACCGTATCGAGCAGGCGCGCCGACAGCGCGACCGACGTCACCTCGTGCAGCGCGCCATCGGGGCGGCCCTTGCCACGCGGCGTTCGGGCGGTGTCATAGATGTAGGCTTCGGTCATGCTCTCCTCCGGGGTTCGTTCAGGGGGCGGCGGGCGCAAAGCGCGGGCCGGGTATCAGATCATAGGGGGGGCGCCAGCCGGGCAGGGCGGCGATGCGGGTCAGCCAGCGGTCGATGGCGGGCCAGTCGGGGCGGGCGAAGGTGAAAGGCTCGGGGTAGTAAAGGTAGCTGCAACAGGCGAAATCGGCGAGCGTCGGTCCGGTGCCCACGATCCAGTCGCGCGTCTCCAGATGCGCGTTCAGCGTCTTCAGCGCCAGCCGCAGCCGCCCGGTCATCCAGCCGATCACCTCGGCGGGGCGGCGGTCGGCGGGCGCAAAGTTCATCAGGAACCGCAGGCTGCCCGCCTGCGCCGACATCTTGTGATTGTCCCAGAACAGCCAGCGCAGAACCTCGTCGCGGTCCTCGGGGGTGTCGCCCAGAAAGCGGCGGGTGCGTTCGGCGACATGCACCTGAATCGCGCCCGACTGGCTGAGGTGGCGCGTGCCCTCGACCAGCAGCGGAACCTCGCCCATCGGGTTCAGCGCTAGAAAGGCGGGTGCGCGTGTGCCGCCGCCAAAGAAATCGACGAAGACGGGGTCATAGTCGTAGCCCGCAAGCTGCATGGTCAGCGCGGCCTTGTAGGCATTGCCCGATTCCGGGAAGCAGTAGAGCCGCGGTTTCATGCCTTGCGATCCTCAAGCTCGGCGCGGAACAGTCGCAGCCGATGCGCCAGATTGTCGTGGTTCATCACCGAGGTGAAATTCTCGAAGATGAAGGTCAGCGCCTCATCGACGCTGATCCCCGCCTCATCGGCAAAGCCGGTGAGGCGGCGGTGGGCATCGTTCGTCATCGCAACGGGAAAGCGGCGCGTCAGGCGCAGGCGTTTGGGCATTCTGTTCTCCTTCGATCCCTGTGGGCAGAAGGTTAGAACGCCTCGGGCGCCAGCGCCATCACGGTGTCGCCGCCCGCCTGGATGCGCGCCAGATGCAGCGCGGTGGCGGGCAGGTGGCGGGCCATGTAATGCCGCCCCGTCACGATCTTGGCGTTCAGAAAGGCCGGGTCGCCGCGCCCCTCGGTCAGCGCCGTTTGCGCGGCCACCGCCATCTGCGCCCACATCAGGCCCAGGCAGGTGTGGCCGAACATGTGCAGGAAATCGCTGGCCCCCGACAACGCGCCGTTGGGGTCGGTCGCGGCTTTCTCCAGAAAGATCATGGCGGCGGCTTGCAGGTCTTTCGAGGCGGCCTTCAGCGGGCCGAGGAACTCGGCCTTCAGGCCCGCGTCGGCCTCGTGTTCCTTCACAAAGCTCTTGACCAGATCGAAGAAGGCCATCACCGGCTTGCCGCCATCGGCCGCCAGCTTGCGCCCGACCAGATCCAGCGCCTGCACGCCGTTGGCGCCTTCGTAGATCATGGCGATGCGTGCATCGCGCACAAACTGCGCCATGCCGTTGTCTTCGATATAGCCGTGCCCGCCCCAGACCTGCTGCGCCGAAACCGCCGTTTCAAAGCCCTTGTCGGTCAGAAACCCTTTCAGCACCGGGGTCAGCAGGCTGATCAGCGCCTCGGCCCCGGCATCGCCCTGGCGGCGCGAGCGGTCGATCAGGCTGGCGCCCCAGAAGGTGAAGGCGCGCGCCCCCTCGACAAAACTTTTCTGGTCCATCAGCGTGCGGCGGATGTCGGGATGCACGATCAGCGGATCGGCGGGGCCGGTGGGGTTGGCCGCACCGGTCACCGCGCGGCCCTGAAGCCGGTCCTTGGCATAGATCACCGCGTTCTGATAGGCGGCCTCGGCCACGGCATAGCCTTGCAGGCCCACGCCCAGCCGTGCCTCGTTCATCATGGTGAACATGGCGCGCATGCCCTTGTGCAGATCGCCCAGCAGATAGCCCGTCGCGCCGTCATAGTTCATCACGCAGGTGGCATTGCCATGAATGCCCATCTTGTGTTCGATCTTGCCCGCGCTGACCGCGTTGCGTGGGCCAAGGCTGCCGTCGGGGTTGACCAGAAACTTCGGCACGATGAACAGCGACACGCCCCTGGTGCCCTCGCCCCCGCCCGGTGCCTTGGCCAAAACCAGATGGATGATGTTTTCGGCCAGATCATGCTCGCCCGCCGAGATGAAGATCTTTTCGCCCGTGATGCGATAGCTGCCATCGGGCTGCGGCTCGGCCCGGGTGCGCATCAGCCCCAGATCGGTGCCGCAATGCGGCTCGGTCAGGTTCATGGTGCCGGTCCAGTCGCAGGCGATCATCGGGGGCAGGTAGGTGGCCTTCTGCTCGGGGCTGCCGTGCGCCTCGATCGCCGACACCGCGCCATGGGTCAGGCCCTGATACATGTTGAAGGCCATGTTGGCGGACACAAAGATTTCGCCCACCGCCGTGCCCATCAGATAGGGCATGCCCTGACCGCCAAACTCGGGGTCGCTGTCCAGTGCCGTCCAGCCGCCCTCTTTCATCGCCGCAAAGGCCGCCTTGAAGCCTTTGGGCGTGCGCACGATGCCGTTTTCCAGCCGGCAGCCTTCGGCATCGCCGCTGCGGTTCAGCGGCGCCAGCACCTCGGAGGCGACCTTGCCTGCGGCCTCCAGCACCGCGCCGGTGAAATCGGGTTCAAGCTCGTCATAGCCGGGCACCCCGGCGGTGGCGATGTTCAGAACCTCGTGCAGCAGGAACTGCATGTCACGGATCGGCGCGGTATAGGCAGGCATGGTTCTCCCCCGGTGGTTGCGGGATCAGGCGGCGGATTGCACCCTCTCCCCTTCGGTCGTCTCGGCCTGGGCAAGCTCCCTCTCGCCCTGGGCAATCTGTTCGGCAAGCTCGGCAATCGCCTGCGCCAGATCATCACGCTGGCGCGTCATCTCGGCCAGCCGCTCGCGCGCCACGTCCAGCGTGCGCGGCAGTTGCAGATGCTGCTGGCCGGCCATGTCGTACAGGTCCAGCAACTGGCGGATGCTTTCCAGACTGAAACCAAAGCGCTTGCCGCGCAGGATCAGCTTCAGCCGGGCGCGATCACGCCGGGTAAACAGCCGCTTCTGGCCCCGACGGATCGGGAACAATAGCTCTTTCGCCTCGTAGAACCGCAGGGTGCGGGGCGTCACATCGAACGCTTCGCACATCTCGCGGATGGTCATCATCTCGTCACTCATCGTCAGCCTTTCGAGTGCCTGTCGTTGCGTCATGCACAGGCAAATCGAACCGCTGAGTTCAACATACAAGCCAAGTTGACGCGGGCGTCAGTGTGACGTGGCGTCACGAAAATGGTGACGTAATGTCCAAAAAGCCTGCCGCAGCGTCAGCGCAACATCGTGACGCGGAGGCACGGCCCAGCGGTGACAAAAGCGGGGCGATCAGTCCGTGTCGGGCAGGCTGCCGTGGCGCAGCGACTCGGCGGTTTCGTCACGCAGGGCGCGCAGATCGGCGATCGAGGCGTCCAGTTCGACGCGCTGGCGGGCCAACACCTCAAGCTGGCGGTCGGCCATATCGACCCAGACCTGATACTGCTCGCGCGTGCCTTTCTGGTCATACAGCAAAAGCCATTGGCGGATTTCCTCAAGGCTGAAGCCAAAGCGGCGACCGCGCAGGATCAGTTTCATTCGCGCCAGTTCGCGCGGGCCGTAATAGCGCGCGCGACCGTCTTTCATCGGGCTGAGAAGTTCGATGTATTCATAATAGCGCAGCGTCCGCGGTGTGACGTCAAACCGCGCGCACATATCCTTGAAACTCAGCCGTTCGGTCATCCCAGCCCCCTTCGCATGGCGCAGGCTAGCGCGCGGCCCGCGCAATCTCAACGGGGTTGGCTTAACAGCTTGGCTCGACTGGGTGGGGGGCTTGCGGGGGGCGGGGCTTGGCCCGATAGTCAGCCCAGCCCGATGGAGGTGCCGATGACCGACCCTGACGCCAAATTGCAGCTTGCCCGCCAATTCATCGAGGCGATCCCGCATTCGCGCGCACTGGGAATGCGGCTTGATGCGCTGGGCGAAGGGGCCGCCGAAATCTCGATGCCCTATGACCTGCGGCTGGTGGGCGATCCGCGCACCGGGGTCATTCATGGCGGCGCGGTGTCGGCGCTGATGGATACCTGCTGTGGGGCCGCGGTGATGAGCCATCCCGGCTCGGCTGCGGGCACCGCCACCATCGACCTGCGCATCGACTACATGCGTGCCGCCACGCCCGGCCAGCGGATCGTGGCGCGGGCCGAGGTCTATCACATCACCCGCACCGTGGCCTTTCTGCGCGCCACCGCCCATGACGACGACACCGCCCGCCCGGTGGCCACTGCGACCGGCGCCTTCACCGTGGAACGCCCGAAGGGGGGGCAGGTCTGATGCGCAAGCCGCTGGAACCCGTTCAGGTCGTGAAAACCCGCCGCGATGCCGCGCTGCGCGCGCTGGTGTCGGGGGTGCCCTATATCCAGTTTCTGGGTATCGAATTTGACCGCCGCGGCGATGAACTGACCGCGGTGCTGCCGTTTGATGACAAGCTGATCGGCAACCCGCTCTTGCCCGCGATCCACGGCGGCGTGACGGCGGCGTTTCTTGAGGTGACGGCGATCATCGAACTGTCATGGAGCCTGCTGTGGGAAGATATGGAAGCGGGGCGGATTGATCTGGCCACGCTTGATCCGCTGCACCTGCCGCGTCTGCCAAAGACCATTGATTTCACCGTGGATTACCTGCGATCAGGTCTGCCGCGCGATGCCTATGCGCGGGCACGGGTGAACCGGTCGGGGCGGCGCTATGCCAGCGTTCACGTCGAGGCCTGGCAAGACAATCGCACGCGCCTGTTTGCGCAGGCCACGGGCCATTTCCTGATGCCGCCGCCGCCCGGCACTGATGACTAGGATCAGCAACGCCCGCGTTCTCAAGATCGCGGGGCCGATCGTTCTGTCGAACGCCACGGTGCCGATCCTGGGCGCGGTCGATACCGGCGTGGTGGGCCAGATGGGGGCCGCCGCGCCGATCGGGGCGGTGGGGATCGGGGCAATCGTGCTGGCCACGCTTTATTGGGTATTCGGCTTTCTGCGGATGGGCACCTCGGGGATGGTGGCGCAGGCGCGTGGTGCGGGCGACGCAGCCGAGGTTTCGGCGCATCTGATGCGCGCGCTGATGGTGGCGGCTGCGGCGGGGCTGGGGCTGATCATGGCGCAAGCGCCGCTGATCGCGGCGGCGTTCCTCATCGCCCCGGCCTCGGTCGAGGTCGAGGCGATGGCGCGCGCCTATCTGTCGATCCGCATCTGGGGCGCGCCCGCCACCATCGGGCTTTTCGCGCTGACCGGATGGCTGATTGCGATGGAACGCACGCGGGGCGTTCTGCTGCTGCAACTGTGGATGAACGGGCTGAACATCGGGCTTGATCTGTGGTTCGTTCTGGGCCTGGGCTGGGGCGTGCCGGGGGTGGCGGCGGCCACGCTGATCGCCGAGGCCACGGGCCTGGTGCTGGGCCTTTGGCTGGCGCGCGACGCGTTCGCGGGCGGCTACTGGCGCGACCGGGCGCGGGTGTTTGCCCGCGCGCCGCTGCTGCGGATGGCGCGGGTGAATGGCGACATCATGATCCGGTCGGTGCTTTTGCAGGCCTGTTTCACCACATTCCTGTTTCTGGGCGCCGGGCAGGGCGATGTGCGGCTGGCGGCCAATCAGGTGTTGTTGCAGTTTCTGGAGATCACCGCCTATGCGCTGGACGGTTTCGCCTTTGCCGCCGAGGCGCTGGTGGGGCAGGCGGTGGGTGCGCGTAACCGGGCCGCGGTGCGCCGCGCGGCGGTGGTGACCGGGCAATGGGGCGCGGGCGGTGCGGTTGCGCTGGCCTTTATCTTCGCGCTGGCGGGCCCTGCGATCATCGACCTGATGAGCACCGCCCCGGAAGTGCGCGCCACCGCGCGCGACTACCTCCCCTGGCTGGTGGCGGCGCCGCTGATCGGGGTGGCAAGCTGGATGTTCGACGGCATTTTCATCGGCGCCACACTGACGCGTGAGATGCGCAACGCCATGCTGATCTCGGTCGCGGTCTATGCCGCGGCGCTTTGGCTGTTGCTGCCCGCCTTCGGCAATCACGGGCTGTGGGCCGCGCTGATGGTGCTGAATGCCACCCGCGGCCTGACCATGGCCACGCTTTACCCGCGGGCCGAGCGGCTGGCTCGGGGGTAGCGAGGGGGCGCTGCCCCCTCTCGGCGCGTGAGGCGGCTCAAAAGGTTTGACCACGCAACGAGCGGCGAGTCTAGCGTTTTCAAAGGGTTATCGGTGGGTGCTGTTCAGATGGTTTGACCACATTTGCGGGGATTTGGCCCGGAGTGGTCGATGGCCTAAAAATTATCTAATGAAATCAAAGGCCAAAATCTGGAGGTATAGCGATTTTCCGCTACACGCTACAGGTCGCTTTGCGGTTTGGAAGACTGCGCCAGTGGCTTTTTCATCACCGCAGCTTGGTCGTTGACCACTCTCTCACCGACTTTAAGATGGTTCATAAAGTTGGGCATAGAGACAATGCCCTCTGCCCGCTTTCCAGCTTCGGTTGCAATTTCCATGGCCCATTCCTCAGGGGTCATACCGAGAAGCTTGCCCTCAGGCATTAACAGCGATGCATTGGCTGGGTCCGCGCATAGGCTTTCTGCCGCACGTTGAAAGGCTTCAGTGAAGACGACAGATGCCGAACGCGCACACAAGCGCACAAGCCGAGCCTGATTCAGAGCGACAGATTCAGCGCCGAATAGGAGCCAGTCCACAGGAACGCCGTAGGCTTCGGCCATCTTAGCTAGAACTTCGGCACTGGGTATCTGCGGGCCAGTCTTGCGCATGTAGTTTTCGAGTGATCGCTTGGGTAATCCTGCAAGCGCAGCCATCTCTTGAACAGTCCAATCTTGCGAGCCTTGCAACGTCCGAAGGCGCGCGGCGAGGTCTGTCGCTACGAATGATTTAGCCATTGATGACCACCGTATTAGGCGCCAATATCCACCTTAAAGGGTGGAAAATAGTTGATGACATGAAGGTAACAGAGAACCTAGAGAAGCGCCATATGCGCGTCCGCGCCGGTTTCGTTGGGCATCTGGAAGGGCACCGCCCAACTGATCGTCACCCCCTACCTGTAAGGCGCGCCCATGTCCGGCCTGACCCTCGCCACCTGTGACAACGCCCTGCCGCCCGGTGGCACGGCCCCCGAATGGGTGCACCTGCTTCCCGCCGGGAACATGCGGGGCCGGAAGGCGCGTCCCCTTGGCAAAGGCATGGCTTGCCGCCATGCTGCATTGGCAGGGCCATTCCACCGCCCATATCGCCCGCACCTTGCGGGTATCAGACACATCGGTTCGCAACATGCTGAGGGACAGGAAGGGATGAGCGACGTATTTGACCGCGCCCGCGCCCTGATCAATCAGGCCGCTTCGCACCCCGACCCGGAAGCCGCTATGGAAGCCCTTGAGGCAGAGGCCTCGCCCGAAGACCGGCACATGTTCCCCTTGCTTTGGGAAGGGCTGACCCTCGCCTTGAACGGCGCAACTCCCGAAGATGCCGACGCCCTATGACAGACCAGCCCGGAACCGCCCTTGCCGTCCTCGCGCAAATCCGCGCGCAAGCCCGCGCCGGGGCCGACGCGCTGGACGGCTTGAACCGGGCCGTGGAAGCCCTTGAAGGCATCATTCAGGAGGGGCTTGAAGGGCCGTTTAACGGGGTGTTCAACGCCCTTCCAAACGCGGCCATCCGCACCCACCAGCGCGGCAAGATCGAACAAGACCCCGAGTTGCAAGCCTTCATCCGCGCCCGCTGCCTGACCCTGACCTTCCCCGAGGTCGCCGCCCAAGTCGCCGCGAACTTCCCCCCCGGAACGCCGCGTCACAACGTCCAGTATCCACCGTTGGTGGCACCGAAGGGGCAAGAAGTCGCTTCCCTCAACCGGCTGATATCGGCTGTCACCAGATATTCCCGATATTCATCGGCTGTGGTCAAACCTTCTGACCTGTTATGGACAGACTAGTTGAACAGTGACACCGGGGGGCGCTGCCCCCCCTCGGCGCGTGCCGCGCCTCACCCCCCGGGATATTTTTTCCAAGATGAGAGAACACGCTTTCATCTTGGCTCAAATATCCCCGCCGGAGGCTTCCGCAGGTGGGGCTGGGTCCGCAGCCGGGCGGATGCGCGGCGGTCGCTGGTGGACGGTGTCTTTGGTGCCCTTGACCTTTTGCGCGCGCCCCGCCACGGTGCGCGCGCTTTCAGGGAAGGACCAGATGGCCAGCCGCACCCCCCCGTTTTCGCGTTTCGAATTCATGATCGCCTGGCGCTACCTGCGCGCGCGGCGCGCCGAGGGCGGGGTCAGCGTGATGACCTGGATCAGCCTGATCGGCATCACGCTGGGGGTGATGGCGCTGATTGCCACTTTGGCCGTGCGCGCCGGGTTCCGGGCCGAGTTTGTCGATACCATCCTCGGCTCCAACGCGCATGTCACCGTCTATACCTCGGGCACTATTTCCGAGACGGGGCAGATGTCGCGGCTGATGACCGATTACGAGGCGCGGGCCGAGGCGATCCGCGCGATTGCGGGCGTGACGCGCGCGGCTCCGCTGGTGCGCGGGCAGGTGATGCTGACGATGGGCGAGCGGTCGAATGTGGCCGAAGTCTATGGCATCGCGCTGGAGGATCTGAAGACGATCCCCCGCGTGGCAGGCTCTGCCGAGGCGCAGGGCGATATCGCGCGGTTTGGCGACGGCATCGCCATCGGCTCGGGTATCGCGCGCGAACTGGGCGTGATGGTGGGCGACAAGGTGCGCATGATTTCGCCCAACGGCGTGCGCACGGCCTTTGGCACCAGCCCCCGGATCAATGCCTATGAGGTCGTCTATATCTTCAGCGCCGGGCGATGGGATATCGACCGCACCCGCGTTTACATGCCCTTTGCCGAGGCGCAGGGCTATTTCAACCGCGAGGGTGGCGCCGACGAGATCGAGGTTTATGTGGCCGACCCCGAACGGGTGGACGACTGGGCGCTATCGCTGCTGGGAACTGGCGAAAACACGCTGTTGTGGTCGTGGCGCGATGCCTCGGGCGGATTTTTGCGGGCGCTGGATATCGAGGACAACGTGATGTTCGTGATCCTGTCGATTCTGGTGCTGATCGCGGCGATGAACATCACCTCGGGGCTGATCATGCTGGTCAAGAACAAGGGCCGCGACATCGGCATCTTGCGCACGATGGGGCTGACCGAAGGCTCGATCCTGCGGGTGTTCTTTCTGTGCGGCGCGTTTACCGGAGTGATCGGCACCGCGGCGGGGGTGGCGCTGGGCTGCCTGTTTGCCATCTACATCGACCAGATCATGGCTTTCGTGAACTGGTTTGGCGGTGGCGGGGTGTGGGATCCGTCGATCCGCGGCATTTACGAACTGCCCGCCGATCTGCGGATGAATGACGTTCTCAAGGCGGTGGGGCTGTCGCTGGGGCTGTCGTTCATCGTGACCATCTTTCCCGCGCGGCGGGCGGCCCGGATGAACCCGGTGGAGGCGCTGCGTTATGAGTGATGTGCTGAGCCTGACGGGGATCGAGAAATCCTACATGCTGGGCAAGCCGGGCGAGGTGCGGGTGCTGCAAGGCGTCAGCCTGAGCGTGGCACGCGGCGAGGTGGTGGCGCTGGTGGCACCGTCAGGGGCCGGCAAATCGACGCTGCTGCATATCGCCGGGTTGCTGGATACGCCCGACGTGGGCCGTGTCACGATTGCGGGGCAGGATATGACGGGTCTGTCGGACCGGCGCCGGACCGAGGCACGGCGCCGCGATCTGGGCTTTGTCTATCAGTTCCACCATCTGCTGCCCGAGTTTTCGGCGGCTGAAAACATCATCTTGCCGCAACTGGCCAATGGCATTGCCCGTGCCGAGGCCGCGCGGCGGGCCGAGGCGCTGCTGGCGCGGGTGGGGCTGGCCGACCGCACCCGCCACCGGCCCAGCGAAATGTCGGGTGGCGAACAGCAACGCGTGGCGTTTTGCCGGGCGCTGGCCAACGGCCCCAAACTGATGCTGGCTGACGAGCCCACCGGCAACCTTGACCCCGGCACTTCGGATCAGGTGTTTTCGATGCTGATGGAGGTGGTGCGCGAAACCGGCCTGTCGGCGCTGATCGCCACCCACAACCTTGATCTGGCTGCGCGGATGGACCGGGTGGTGCGGCTTGCAGCGGGGCGGCTGGCCTGAGCCTTGCAGCCGCCCCGCCGCCATGCGAGGTTTGCGTCATGCCCATGAAGGAGGTTTTCCGATGCGCAGGCTGATCCTGATCGCCCCGTTTGCCGCAGCCCTGATCGGGGGCTGCGCGATGCTGGAGCCCGAGCCGACCGCCCGGCAGGATTTTGAGACGTTCTGCGTGGCCTGCCATGGCACCAGTGGCAAGGGCGACGGCGCCGGTGCCGAAATGCTGACCGCCCGCCCCGCCGACCTGACCCGCATTGCGGCCCGTAACGGCGGCCGCTACCCGCGTGCCGAGGTGATGACCAAGATCTGGGGCTATGCCAAGGGCCAGACCGGCCACCCGCAGATGCCCGCCTTCGACGGCCTGCTGGCAGGCGATACGGTGCTGTATGACAGCGGCGACGGCATCGCCACGCCTACCCCGCTGCGGCTGGTGCAGTTACAGGAATATATCGAGGGGTTGCAGCGGTAGGGGGGCTGCGCCGCCCGTCACTCGGTTCTTTCCCGGCGCCCCCGCTTCAGCCGCCGCTGGTCGGGGAAGCGGGCGCGGGGACGGCGGGCGCCCTCACACATCCAGTTCCTCCACGAAGCGCGCGTTTTCGGTGATGTACTGAAACCGCAGCTCTGGTTTCTTGCCCATCAGCCGTTCCACCAGATCGCCGGTTTCGCCAGGCGCGTCCTCGTCGATGCTGACGCGGATCAGTTTGCGGGTGGCGGGGTTCATCGTGGTGTCTTTCAGGTCTTTGGCGTCCATTTCGCCCAGACCCTTGAAGCGTTGCACGTCGATCTTGCCCTTGCCGCCGATGCCCTTTTGCAGCCACAGTTCCTTTTCGGCGTCATCCGACACATACATTCGCCGCGCGCCCTGCGTCAGCCGGTAGAGCGGCGGGCAGGCGAGGTAGAGGTGCCCCTTGTCGATCAGCGGCCGCATCTGGGTGAAGAAGAAGGTCATCAGAAGGCTGGCGATATGGGCGCCGTCCACGTCGGCGTCGGTCATGATGATGACCTTTTCATAGCGCAGGTCGTCGATGTTGAACTTGCTGCCCATGCCCACGCCCAGAGCCTGACAGAGGTTGTTGATTTCTTCGTTGGCGCCCATCTTGGCGCTGGCCGCGCCCAGCACGTTCAGGATCTTGCCGCGCAGCGGCAGCAGGCCCTGCGTGGTGCGTTCGCGCGCCATCTTGGCGCTGCCGCCCGCGCTGTCGCCCTCGACGATGAACAACTCGGTTCCCTCGCGGCTGGAGGCGGAACAATCCACCAGCTTGCCGGGAAGCCGCAGCTTCTTGGTCGCCGATTTGCGCTGGGTTTCCTTTTCGGCCCGGCGTTTCAGCCGTTCTTCGGCGCGCAGCACCAGAAAATCAAGGATCGCCCCGGCCGATTTGTTGTCGGCCGCCAGCCAGTTGTCAAAATGGTCGCGCACCGCGCCCTCGACCAGACGGGCGGCCTCGGTGGTGGCCAGCCGGTCCTTGGTCTGGCCCACGAATTCGGGTTCGCGGATGAAGGTGGACACCAGCGCACAGCCCCCGGCGATCAGGTCGTCGCGGGTGATCTGGTCGGCCTTGCGGTTTTTCACCAACTCGCCATAGGCGCGGATGCCCTTCAGGATCGCGGCCCAGAAACCTGCCTCATGCGTGCCGCCCTCGGGCGTGGGCACGGTGTTGCAATAGCTTTGAATGAAGCCGTCGCGCGCAGGCGTCCAGTTGATCGCCCATTCCACGCTGCCGGGTACGCCGAATTTTTCCTGAAAACCGACCTTTCCGGCAAAGGGACGGTCGGCATAGGTCGCGGCCTTGCCCAGCGTTTCGGTCAGATAGTCGGCCAGACCTCCGGGAAAGTGAAACACCGCCTCGGCCGGGGTTTCGCCGTCGTCGATGGCGGTTTTCCAGCGGATTTCCACGCCCGAGAACAGATAGGCCTTGGATCGCACCATCTTCATCATGCGGGCGGGTTTGAAACGGTGGTGGCCGAATATCTGGTCGTCGGCGTGGAAGGTGACGGTGGTGCCGCGCCGGTTCGGGGCGGCGCCGATCTTTTCCACCGGGCCTTGTGGCACCCCGCGGGAAAACCGCTGTTCATAAAGTTCCTTGTTGCGTGCGACCTGCACCACCATCGTATCCGACAGCGCGTTCACCACGCTGGCGCCGACGCCATGCAACCCGCCCGAGGTCTGATACGCATCGCCCGAAAACTTGCCGCCCGCGTGCAGCGTGCAAAGGATCACCTCCAGCGCCGATTTGCCGGGGAATTTGGGGTGTGGGTCAATCGGGATGCCGCGGCCATTGTCGCGCACGATCACGCTGTAATCGGCGGTCAGTTCAACCTCGATGCGGCTGGCATGGCCTGCCACCGCCTCGTCCATCGCATTGTCGAGGATCTCGGCGACCAGATGGTGCAGCGCGCGTTCGTCGGTGCCGCCGATATACATGCCGGGCCGCTTGCGCACCGGCTCCAGCCCCTCAAGCACCTCGATTGACGAGGCGTTATAGGTTTCGGCCGCGCCGGAGAGAAGGTCGTTCGCCATGCATCTGCCTCGTTGTTCTTGGTTCCCTCAGGGATAGCCCATGCAAGGCAGGCGGGGCAAGCCGGACAACCGGTCAGACAAAGCGCGCCATCAGCACCAGTGCCCCCAGCGCCATTGCGATGCCCAGCAGTTCGCGCGGGCGCAGCGTTTCGCCAAAGACGACCACCCCCAGCGCGCACAGCGCCAGCAGTGTGAACATGGAAAACGCCACCCCCACCTGTGACAACGAAATCTGCTGCATCGCCAGATACCAGCCCACCGCCGATAGCGCATAAAGCGCGCAGCCCGCCAGAAACTGCGGCGAGGTCAGCGCAAGGTCGCGGTCGGCGGCCAGCTTGATGAAATAATCGCCCAGAATGACAACCAGCGTTGCCGCAAAGCACAGGCCATAGCCCAGAAACGCCCCCATGATACCCCCCAATGCTTCAACCTGTGGGTGGGATCGTGCCACGCCTCGGCGGCGCTGCGAAGGGGCGTTCAGGCCGGTTCGGCGGTTCGGGCCGCCCACATCGCCTGAAACGCAGGCCGGGCCTGCGCCGCCTCAAGCCAGCGCGTCACGCCGGGAAATCGGGCCATCAGCGCGGTGTCGGGTTGGGCGTAGCGCACGATCTCGGCCATGTTCAGGTCGGCCACGGTGAAACGGTCGCCCACGATCTGCCCGGTGGTGGCCAGATGCGCCTCCAGCACCGCCAGCGGGCGCAGCAGTTTTCCCTCGGCGGCGGCGATCCTGGCGCGGCCCGCCTCAGTTTCCGCCTCGCCCCGTGCATAGGCGAACGAGATCTCCAGCGCGGGTTCCTCGATCGCGGTGGTGCCATAGAGTGCCCATTGCAGCATCAGCGCCTCTTCCTGCGGATCGGCCGGGGCCAGCGGCCCGCCGTGCTTTTTCGCCAGATAGAGGGTGATGGCGAGCGATTCCGCCAGCACGAAGCCCGCATCCTCGATCACCGGAATGGCGCCCGCGGGCGACAGCGCCCGAAACGCGGGGGACAGTGTGTTCAGCGGTGCATCCGCGGCCAGCGGATCAGCCAGCTTGTAGGCCTGAGTAACCGGCACATGGGCAAACGGCACGCCCAGTTCGCCCAGCAACCACAGCGGCCGCGTGGCCCGCGACCGATAGAGCCCGTAAACCTTCAGCATCGCAGCCTCCCCGTTGCCTGCCGCCATCCTGACGGAGTGCGGGCGCGAAGGGAAGGGGGCGCGCGCTTGCCCCCGCCGCCCCGCCGCGCCATCCTGCCGGGGCATGAAGGGGAGACAGCGATGGCCAACGCCTGGGACGCGCGCTTTGCCGGGGCGCAGTATCATTACGGCACGGAACCGGCGGCTTTCGTCGCGCGCAGCCTGTGGCGGATCGCGCCTGGCGCGCGGGTTTTGTCGGTGGCCGAGGGCGAGGGGCGCAATGCGGTCTGTCTGGCCGGGCAGGGCGCGCGCGTGACAGCGGTGGATGGCTCTGCCGTGGCGCTGGCCAAGGCGCGCGATCTGGCCACGGCGCGCGGCGTGACGATTGCCACCGAACTGGCCGATCTGGCGCAATGGCGCTGGCCGCAGGCGGAATATGACGCGGTTCTGGCGGTGTTCATCCAGTTTGCACCGCCCGCGCTGCGCGCTGCAATCTTTGCGGGCATGGCGCAGGCGCTGCGGCCCGGCGGGCTGCTGCTGGTGCATGGTTTTGCGACGCGCCAGCCCGGCTATGGCACCGGCGGGCCGGGGCAGCTGGATCAGCTTTACACGCTTGACCTGTTGCACGCGGCGTTTCCCCGTTGGGTGGTGCTGCATCAGGCCGATTACGACGCCGATCTGGACGAAGGCGAGGGCCACCGCGGCCGCGCCGCGCTGATCGACTTTGTCGCACGCAAGCCCTGAGCCGCCAGCCCCGCGCTCTGCGCCCATGCCTGCCCATCTTGCCCGCCCGCGCGGGCGGGGCTATGGCTGAGCCATGACCACACATCCCCGCCTGTCCTGGCCCGCCCACGCCCGCGCCACCCTTGCGTTGGGGGTGCCGCTGATCGGCAGCCATCTGGCGCAGATGGCGCTGCATGTCACCGATACGGTGATGCTGGGCTGGTATGGCGTGGCCGAACTGGCGGCGGTGGTGCTGGGGGCGGCGGGCTTCTTTCTGGTGTTCATCCTCGGCTCGGGCTTCGGGATCGGGGTGATGGGCATGGTCGCCGGTGCGCTGGGGTCGGGCGATGAAACCCAGGTCCGGCGCGCCACGCGGATGGGGATGTGGCTGTCGATTCTCTATGGTGCGGCGGTGATGCCGGTCATGTGGTGGTCGGGGCCGATCCTGCTGGCGGCGGGGCAAGACCCCAAGCTGGCCGCGCTGGCGCAGGACTATCTGCGCATTGCAGGCTGGGGCATGATCCCGGCGCTGCTGATCATGGTGTTGAAAAGCTATCTGGCGGCGAACGAACGCACGCAGGTCGTGCTGTGGGTGACGCTGGCCGGGGTCGGGCTGAATATCGGGCTGAACTGGATACTGATCTTCGGCAATCTTGGCGCGCCGGAACTGGGTGTGCGCGGCGCGGCGCTGGCCAGCCTTGCGGTGCAGGCGTCGGGGGCGGCGCTGCTGGCGATCTATGCGGGCTGGCTGCCCGCGCTGCGCCGGTTTCATCTGTTTCAGCGGTTCTGGCGGCCTGACTGGCCGGCCTTTGCCAATGTCGCGCGGATCGGCTTTCCGATCGGGCTGACGGGGCTGGCCGAGGCCGGGCTGTTTCAGGCCGCCGCGCTGATGATGGGCTGGATCGGCACCGAGGCATTGGCGGCCCATGGCATCGCGCTGGAAATCACGGCACTGGCGTTCATGGTGCATGTCGGGCTGTCGAATGCGGCCACCGTGCGCGCGGGCCGAGCCGATGGCGCAGGCGATGCGCAGGCGTTGCGCGATGGCGCGATCGTGGCGATCGGGCTGTCGGTTGCGGTTGCGGCGGCTGTGGTGGTGCTGTTTCTGGCCCTGCCCGAGCCGATGGTGGCCTTGTTTCTGGACCTGAGCCTGCCCGAGGCGCCTGGAATCGTGGCGCTGGGGGCAAGTCTGCTGGCGGTAGCGGCGCTGTTTCAGCTGTTCGACGCGATGCAGGTGATGGCGCTGGGCCTGCTGCGCGGGGTGCAGGATACCACGGTGCCGATGTGGCTGGCCTCGTTCAGCTATTGGCTGGTGGGGATACCGACCAGCTATGTGCTGGCGTTCCCGTTGGGCCTTGGCCCGCAGGGGCTGTGGCTGGGGCTGGTGATCGGGCTGATGTGCGCCTCGGTCCTGTTGATGGCGCGGTTCTGGCGCGGGCGGCTGGTGCAGGTGCCGCCAGAGGTCTGACCCCCGGCGACGCCGGGCCTTACCGCAGACCTTCGCAGAAGGTCTTGATCCGGGCGCAGGCCGCGGTCAGCGCCGCATCCGAGGTGGCATAGCTGATGCGGAAGTTGGGCGAGAGGCCAAAGGCCGCGCCGAACACCACCGCCACGCCCGCCTCTTCCAGCAGGGCGGTGGCGAAGGTTTCGTCATCGGTGATCGTGACGCCCGCGGTCGAGGTCTTGCCGATCAGCCCGGCAATCGAAGGGTAGACGTAGAACGCGCCTTCCGGGGTGGGGCAGGTGATGCCGGGGCAGTCGTTCAGCGCCGCCACCACCAGATCGCGGCGCCGCTCAAACGCCGCGCGGCTTTCTGTGATA
>NZ_PZKF01000008.1 GCF_003034995.1 Phaeovulum veldkampii DSM 11550
CTTACGCTGATTGCTGGGATTGACGAACAGCAGCGCGTGCTTGAGGCGGCGCTGCGGGGTGAGACGTACACGGTACGCGTTACGCGCAAGGTTACGAACGCAGAAGGCGAACGGGTAGAGCAGGCGGCGGAAAAGCGTGCACGGGCTTGGTACTTTGAGCAGGACAACGGCTGGTACGTGCAGTGCAGATACGGTGCACGGGTTTTGCACTTGAACGGCAAGAGCAACGCGGTTTGGGTGGCTACGCTGCAAGAGGTGGCGGACGTGCTGGCTGCGTTTAAGGCTGCTGCGGAAAGTGGAGAACTAGACAAGGCGGTTGCGATGGCTATGGCGCGTGCGAAGTAGCTGCTGTAGCTGTTTCTAAAGTGCTGCATTTTCGCAGTTTTTGGGTCAACACATGTTTCACAACGTGTTGTTTGGCTTCAAAATGGCAGTAGAAACAGTAAGTTACAGAAACGCTAGTTAGCCAAGCGTTAAGCTGGAAGCTACATTTTACTACAGTAATCACTTGGAAAAGCGCAGTTTTTACTGCGCTTTTTCTTTTGTGCGCACTGAACACAAGTTGCACAGCTCAACCGCACAGTCCGCCTGACCGATGATCCCGAGCGGCCATCCCAAAATTTGCACCAGATTGACGGACGCTACCCAAATCGCTGCCGAATTGGTGTAGCACTTCGCGCCCACCCGCCGCGGCGGGAAAACTGCGATCTGGGATTGGTGGACCAAGCACGCCACAGGCTCTTGACCGCAAGCCGACCGCCCCGAGCCATCCGCGATGGCGCGCGGACCGCTGACATCTTCTGGTAACGCTGCCTTTGAACTGAGTTTGGTGGGAACGTGAAAGATATCACCTTTGCAGGAACGCGCGAGGGGGGCGTCAGCATCGCCCCGTGGCCCGGTTTGTCGCGACAGCGGGCGTCATGGTGTTTTCACGATGATCGGGATACTATTGCCCCTTCAACCGGCCCCCGATGGTATTATCTGTAAGTTGAGGTTTCCGACGGGCAGCGATGTTGCGCCACGCGGGGCAGGGGACGCCATGTCCCGCTACACGGTGAGGCACGGCATGCAAGCGGCATATTTTTCGGATCGGCGATCGCGGGTGGATGGCTTTGTGCAGCGCCACTTCAGTGTGCCCGGAACCCTGCGCCTGCATGCTGTGGCCTTCGGTCGCGATATCCTGCGCGCCCCGGTCAATGTGGCTCTTGCGCCGGTGCTTGTGCTGATCCGTGTGCTTGCATGGCTGTGCCGCCGGGTCGGTCTGGCGCGGCTGTCGGCGTGGCTGGCGCGGCGCCGTATCCTGCTGCGGACCGAGGTCGCGCGCCGGATCGAAACCCTGATCGTGACCGATTTGCTGGAGGTGCCGCTGCCCGAAGGCGCTACTGCCGGTGATCCTTTGGCGCTGTCGCGGGCCGTGCTGTCTGCGCCGCAGTTTCGGGATGTGATCCGTCAGCGCGAAAGCGTTGTCGAAGCGCAGGCCTTGGCAGGCCGGATCGCGGTGACCTTGGCCGACTATTCCGGCACCCGTTCAGCCGTGGCCGAGATGACGACCGCGCTGGTCACGCTGATCGCGGGGGCGGTTGCCTTTCAGGCGCTGACGCCGGGAATGATCTCGCTCGCACCCGATCTGGCCGATGCCGTGTCGCGCACCGCGGCGATTGCTGATTTCCCTCTGGGTAAAACCCTGGGCGGGCTGTGGTATGGCGTCTTTCCGACCGGTGCATCCGCCCTGGCCCTTGCGGCAACAGTCATCGGGCTGGTCATGACCGGGGCGGTCGTCGCGGCCTTTGCCGGGGTGATCGCCGATCCGGTCCAAAGCCGCCTTGGCATCCATCACCGCCGCCTGATGCGCCTGATCGACACGCTTCAGGCCGAACTTGACGGTGCGGCGCCAAAGCCATTCACCGCGCCGGAGCATTATTTCGCCCGTGCGCTGGACCTTTGGGATGCCGCTCTCAGCGCGCTGCGTGCATTGCGAAGCTGACGCATCAACGCGGGCGCCAGGCTTTTGCGCCGGATATTCACGGCCGCAGGTCGTGGCTGATCCGAGGCCTCAGCAGCGATGCGATGCAGCGCGTCCTTGACCGAAAACGCCAACAGATCGACTGGAGTGCATCGCCATAACTGTGTGCCACGCCATTTGTCTGTAGCTCGGCCTCGGGCGGTAGCTCCTGACCTCTGTGTTGTTACTTGGCCTTATCGAGCAGTTGCGGCCCGTCATCGCGCAGGCAAAACGTGCCCCGTGATCGCGCAACGTCAGTGCCGTGATGCCAAATATTCTGCCCTCCGTCGCGCAATGCCGCTGCGGCCAACGCCGCCATCGCGGGCGACAACAGCGCGCGTCGGCGCTGGCCGTCGATCCGCTGTCGCAGGGCCAGTGTCACCAGCGCGCCTAACGTCATTCCCGCCAAAACATCTGACAGCCAGTGCACCCCGATCAGCCCGCGGGTCAGCGCGATCAAGGCGCCTGTGAACACCAGTGCCAGCGCGTGCCGTGGCCAGATCATTGCCAGCACGGTCATCATCGCCATCGCCGTGGTGGCATGGCCCGAGGGAAAGCTGGCCCAGCCCGGCTGGAAAGCCAGAACCGAGAAGTCAAACACGCCCCCCTCGGGCATCGTTGGTCTGGCGCGTCCGATCATGTTCTTGAACAGGCTTGCAAGCAGCCCGCTGCCCGCCACCGCAGTCATCAGCAACAATACGCAGGCCTGAGCCCGGCGTAACGCCACCTTGGCGCGCCCCCGCGCCTGCGGCAAAAGCAGCCGCAGCACCGCAAAGGCCAGAAGCCCAAATCCAAGCGGCCAGGCGGAATTGCCCAGTCGGGTCAATGTGCGCAGCACTGATCGCAAATCAGGGTCAAGCGAAAGCGCAAGCTGATGCACCGGCGGGTCAAGAAAAAGGACCACCAGAAACATCCCGATCAGGAAGGCTACCGCCAGCGAAGCGCGGCTTTGCCCGTGCAATAACAGCGCCACAGGGCCGGGCTTTGGCGGGTTGCGCTTTGGGGGGCGGTCCTCAGACGGAGTTGGGAGGTCGATGAGAAGAGCCAAGCGACCGCGTTTCATCGTGCTACCTCGCATGTCAAAAGATCAAGTGTCACCCATTTTCCCGCCCCGATGGCCAGCCCCTCGAACTGCCCGATCAGGGGGCAGTTTGCGTTTGCGGGCGGCGGTGGCAGGCCGTCACGCCGGGCGCGGATGATGTAGGTGCAGCGCGCGCCCGCAGACACCGCGTCGGGCAGCGCCTCATTTGCCCGAATCCTCCGCGTGTCGCGTCCCGCAAGCCAAATCAGCGAGGGTTCGTTATAGCCCCAGCCGACAAGGTCCGGGGCGGCCGTGCAGCCGCTGGCCTCGGCGTGGCGCTGGGCTGCGGCCACGGCGCGGTGGCCGGGCCAAAGCGCTTCCAGTCGCGCAAAACCGGGAAACAGACCCGCATAAAGCGCCAGCCCGGCAAGCACCGAAAGCGGAACAATCCGCGCCACCTGCCGCCGTGCAAGCGCAAGGCCAGCCGCCCCCGACAGAACGGTCGCTGCCGCCAAGCCAAGAACCAACGGCCACAGCGCAGGCAGGTCCGATCCGTGAGCAAAGCCGAACCACAACACGCCCAGACCAAGCAAAAGCCCTGGCAGCAGCGCCAGGGCCGCCGCCAGTCGCAGCCCCCGCCCGGCCATGGCCAGCCCCGCAGGCCCCCAGGCCGCCGCCGCCAGCGCCAGTGCCGGGTAGACCGGCAGCGGATAATGCACAAGTTTGGTCGGCACCGCCTCAAGCACCATCCAGAACGGTACCGCCCAAGCCAGCAGGGCCTGAACCGGGCGCGTGCGGCGTTCGCGCCAAAGCCCCGGCAGGGCCAGCACCAGCAGCACGCTGCCGGGCCAGAACGTCAGCCACAGTGCCAGCAGGTAGCTGCCCGGAGGTGCGCCCTTGCCCTCTTGCCCTGCGGCGATCTTGGGCAAAAGGTCCACCCCGACCGAGCCTTGCCAGAAGTCCGCCCCGTCGCGTAGCGTGATCGCCACGAACCACGGCAGCGCCACGGCCAGCGCCAAAACAATCGGCCCCGGTGCCGCCAGCGGGCGCAGCCAGCGCGCCTCGCGCCGCAACAGCGCCAATGTGGTGGCGGTCAGGGCCAAAACGGCCGGGCCGATCGGCCCTTTCAGCAAAACGCCCGCCGCCACCGCCAGCCAGAACGCATAGGCCATACCGCGCCCTTTGGATACGCTACCGGCCATGTGCAGCTGCATCAGCACGGCCTGCGCCGCCAGAACCGTGGCAAGCAGTGCGGCGTCGGTCTTGGCGATCCGCGCCTCGGCGCCCAGAACCAGCGTTACCACCATCAGTGCGCCCGCCCAAAGCGCCGCAGACCAGCCCACCAGCGGCGCGCCCGCCACCGCCACCAGAACCACCGCCGCCGTGGCTCCGATCAGCGATGGCAGCCGATGCACCCACAGCGGCGCCCTGTCGCCTTGCCCGCTGGCCAACGCCGCCCCGGCCTGAAGCCAGTAAATTCCCGCAGGCTTTTTCAGTCGCGCCTCGTCGCCAAAGCGGATGTCGATCGGGTCGCCGCTTTCGACCATTTGCCGCGCGGCCTGGGCAAAGCGCGCCTCGTCGCGGTCGGTCACCGGCAGGGCCGCAAATCCGGGCAGGAAAGCGGCCAGCGACAGAAACACAAGCGCGATCAACCCGCGCGCAGGTGACAGCCCGGCGATGGAACTGGTCATGCTCGCAGCCATCGTTCGGCCCGGTCCGTAGCGGTCTGCAACAGGGACTGCGCCCACAGGGCCAACGGCCGCAGGTCGGACAGGCCCATCTGCGTGCGTGCCCGCCCGATTGCCAGCACCCGGTAGCTTGCCAGCGCGACCCCCGCCGAGATCAGCCCCGAGAACAGCGAATCCGACAGGAAATGCCGCCCCAGTGATACCCGCATTGCGGCGACGATGACCACCAGCGCCAGCCCCGCCAGAACCGCCCGCTGACGCCTGTGCCCGTTCAGCCAGGGCCAAGCCAGCACCACCGCGCAAAGCGTGAGCGTGGCGGTTACCGACACCTCACCCGAGGTGAACGAGCAGTTTCGGGCGCACTGGTCGGCCCACTGCCAGGCGGGGGTGAAATTCGCCGTGCCGCCGAATTCGGTAATATTGACCGGGCGCGCGCGGCCAAGGTTGGCTTTCAGCAGCAGGTTCACGATCAGCGCCGGTGCGATCAGCACGTTCACCGTCGCAAAGATCGCACAGCGCAGGGCCGCGCCTCGCAACCATCCGCCGACCCAGCCCGCAAGCGTGCCCAGCACGACCAGCAGGGCAACCGTCTCCATTGACCACTTCATGACGGCATTCAGCACCGGCAGCGGTCCATGTGTGGCGACGAAGCTGCCCGCCCCGTCGGTCAGGGCATGCGAGACGGCAAGGTCAAGCTCCGGAAAGGCGGCAAAGCTGGCCTGTGCGATGATGACGGCAAACAGGAAGGTCATCAAAAGACGGGAATAAATGGGGTCGGTCACGATTTGGCCTCATGTGCGGAAAGACAGCCTGGGTTGGCCAGCGGCAGCGCGACCGAAACCGCCAAGGCCAAGCGCGACGACAGCGCCAGCAGCCGCCCCCAGGTCACAAGAACACCAGCCGCAAGCTCAGCCGCGGGCATCAGCGACACCACGGCCCAGTTCGCCAGCGCCTTGCCTGCTGCAAACGCCTGCCCCAGAACGGCCAGCCGCAGAACGCCCGCCATCGCGACAAACTCCGCCTGCACCGTGCCCCGTCTGGTTCGAGCCAGCGCCAGCAGCAGGGCAGGAACCATCGCCGGCCCGATCACGATCAACTGCTCGGCCAAAAAGCGCAGCGCGCCTGCCAGATCTGGGTGCCAACGGGCCACGCCCTGCGGCATCCCGCGCTTTGCCAGAGATGGTGAAACGGGGTGAATCCATGCTTGGCCAGACCTCAGTTTTCGACTGCCGTGCGGGGGCCTTCTGCATGGATCAGCCACAAATTACGGATGTAGATCAGCAGGCCCATCGACTGGCCCAGAACAAACACAGGGTCACGCCGCCAAAGCGCATAGCTCAGCAGGACGACCCCACCTGCGATTGAAAAATACCAGAATGCGATCGGGATAACGGATCGCTGCTGCCGCTCGGAGGCGATCCACTGGACCAGAAAGCGGGCGGTGAACAAAAGTTGCCCCCCAAGCCCCACCAACACCCAGGTGAATTCGGTCCAACTGGAGACATGTAGAGCCGACCAGAAAAACTCCTGCATCAGATCGTCTCCTTGGCAGGCAGGCTTTCAGGCCCCGCGCCCACCGGCAGGTCGGGCAGGGCATCGCGTATTTCGACCGGGTGCCCGGTCTTGCGCCGCCGGATCAGCCAAGCCACCCCGGCCAGATCGGAGATGCCGACGAGGGCCCGCGACAGATTTCCGTATTTCGACTGGCCGTGCTGCCGCGCTGCGTGGCTGACATCGATCAGCGCCACCCCCCAACCGTCGCGCGCAAAAAGCGCCGGCAGGTAGCGGTGTTGGTGATTGAAGAACGGCAGCGCCAGATAGGCATCGCGGCGAAACGCCTTCAGTCCACAGCCGGTATCGCGCGTGTTATCGCTCAGCAGGGCCATCCTCAATCGGTTCGCCAGCCTCGAGGCAAGCCGTTTTGACAGGCTGTCCTTGCGCCCGACCCGCTGCCCCGCAACCAGCCCCAGACAAGGCCCCGACCGCGGCCCTGGCCCTTTTGGTTGCGCCAGCAACGGCGCCAGCAGGCGCGGCAGGTTTTCGGGCGGGTTTTGGCCGTCACCGTCCAGTGTGGCGATCACCGCACCGCGGGCCGCCAATACACCCGAATGCACTGCTGCCGATTGTCCGGCGGGTCGTGCGTGACCGATCACGCGGAGACCTGTGAACCGGGTTGCCAGATCCAGGCATACGGCCCGCGTGTGGTCGCGCGATCCGTCATCGACCAGCACGATTTCAAATGTGCAGATCTTCGACATCTCGGTGTGGATTTCGGCCACGAGGCCCGGGATGCTCTCTTGCTCGTTCAAGAGAGGCACAACGACCGAAACCCCGGGTAGCGCATCCGGTGTGCGTCCGGTCTTCGGCACCACAAAAGCAGAGGTCGTGATCGGAGTGGTCATGCTCATGAGCAATGTGCTATCCGCCGATTGCAAATTCTGCATGTCAGAACGGCCACAGATGCACGGCGAATTTGCGACGGCCAGTCGTGGAACCCGCGCATGAAATCATGTTGATCACGGGTCACAGGACGCTGGCGACAGTGCAGCGTTACAGCGAAACAGCGTTACAGCGTTACAGCGATGCGCGAGGGGCTTGCAGATTCTGCCCATGCCAAGCCGCTTTCCCGGCCAAACCAGGAACACACCGTGGTGAACCTTCCCCAAAGGTTCGCCAATAAATCATCCAAGGCAATGAAAATAAAGGATAAATAGATGGGGTTTGGTAGGCCCGGAGGGACTCGAACCCCCAACCAAGGCGTTATGAGCGCCCTGCTCTGACCATTGAGCTACAGGCCCCAGAGTGCGCTAAGGCTTAGGCATTCTCGTGTATCGGGTCAAGCTTGCCGAGGTCTCGTTTGAGGCGGTCGTGTCTGTCAAGCTGGTGTAAAATCCCCGATAGCCTGAGGTTATGATCAGACTTCGCCCACCGCTTGTAAATGACGCATTGCTCATGCCATGCTCACGGCGCAACTCGGCCACCGGCATCCCGCCTTCGGCCTGACGCAGGATCGCAAGGCTCTGCGCGCCAGTTTATCTGCTTGTCTCCATTCAGAATCTCCCCGTTCATCTTGGCGAGAAAATTCTACTTGTGCATCCCCTTACTGTCGGGGGATTACCTTGGGTTGTTACGGTTCAAAGCTGCCCGATCGGTTGCCTTTGGCAATCCTCAGGCAGAGTTACCATTCTCTAAAAAGCTCAATGGTTTCAGGGTATAATGGTGGGCGACCCTGGAATCGAACCAGGCATGGGTCTCCCCGGCGGAGTTACAGTCCGCTGCCGCACCTTGCAGCACGTCGCCCGACGCTGGCGGGGGAATACCGAAGCCTCCCGAGGGCGTCAAGCGGGAAAATCCCGCGCCGCCGCCGCCGCGCGGGCTTGCCAAGGCGGGGCTTTGCGGCGCAGGAACAGGCGGGGCTTTGTGGAAGGCGAAAGATGAAGAAACCGTCCTGGGTCGTCGACAAGGAACGCGGGCGCCGGGCGGCGGCGGCGGAAACGGTCTGGCTGTTCGGCCTGCATGCGGTGCGCGATGCGCTGCAAAACCCGGCGCGGGTCAAACTGCGGCTGGTACTGACGAAAAACGCCGCCGACCGGCTGGGCGAGGCGGTGGCGGCGGGCGGGCTGGAGCCTGAGATCGTCGATCCGCGCAGGTTCGATGCGCATGTGCCTCTGGCGCCCGACTCGGTCCATCAGGGCGCCGCGCTGGAGGTGAAGCCGCTCACCTGGGGCAGCCTTGACGAGGTCTGCCTGACTGGGCAGGGTGCTCCGCTGGTGGTGCTGCTCGACCGCGTGACCGACCCGCACAACGTGGGTGCCATCCTGCGTTCGGCCGAGGTGTTCGGGGCGCGCGCGGTGATCGCGCCCGCCCGCCATGCCGCGCCTGAAACCGGGGCGTTGGCAAAAACCGCCAGCGGCGCGCTGGAACGCCAGCCCTATCTGCGCGTCACCAATCTGGCCGAGGCGATGGAGGAATTGCAGGCGATGGGCTTTGTCCTGCTGGGGCTGGACGGGCAGGCTGATCAGACGCTGGGCGCGGCGCTGGCTGCGGCGGGGTCGCGCCCGGTGGGTCTGGTGTTGGGGGCCGAGGGTCCGGGCCTGCGCGACAAGACGCGCGCCACCTGCGACGGGTTGGTCAAGATCCCTTATCCGGGGGGGTTTGGCTCGCTCAACGTCTCGAATGCGGCGGCGGTGGCGCTTTATGCTGCGGTGACGCGATAGGCCGCAGGGAACAGGCGATCACATCCGCGCGCGCCGGGTTTTTTTGCGCGCGCCGATCTGTCAAGGTGCGCCCATGATGACTTTTGCCATGCTCCCCGCCCGTCTTGCCGTCGCCGTCTTTGCCGTGGGGCTGACGCTTGCTCTGGCGGGCCAACCGCTGCGCGCCGACCCGCCTGCGCATGAGAATTGGGCCGTGGCGGGCTATGACCCGGTAGCCTATTTCACCCAAGGCGTCCCGCAGCCGGGGCTGCGCGCCTATGCGTTGAAATGGCGGGGTGCGATCTGGCTGTTTGCCACCCCTGAAAGCCGCGCGGCCTTTGAGGCCGACCCTGCGGCCTATCTGCCGCAGTTCGGCGGGCATTGCGTCGTGTCGGTGTCAGACGGCCATCCTGCGCCGGGTGATCCGCGGCTGTTCGTGATCCGCGACGGACGGCTTTATCTGCTGGGTTCGGCCGAGGCGAAGGCGCGGCTGGCTGCCCAGCCTGATGTGATCGCCCGCGCGCAGGCAGCTTGGCGCCAGACCGGCGACTGAACAGCGCCTGATCCCGTTCACAACCCCGAGATGACGTTGGGCTGTCGTTTAAATTTGGCAAGTCTGTTGCTACATTAAGGTTGGGGCATGGCATCGGAACTGCCTGTTTCATTCGACTGTCCCTCGTTCCGCACTTTGCGCCCGGCCTTTGGACCGGGCGCTTTTTTACCCGCAGGAGGCGAGCGCGGTGATCGAGCCGAACGACAACATCCTGCGCGGCGCGCTGGACGGGGCGCATGTGGTGGCGATTGTCGGGCTGTCGCCCAACCCGGCGCGGCCATCGTATCAGGTGGCGCAGTTCTGGCAGGGCTGGGGCGCGCGGATCGTGCCGGTCAATCCCGGCCATGCCGGAGAGCTGATTCTGGGCGAACAGGTCTGGCCCGATCTGGCGGCGATCCCCGCACAAACCGCTGTCGATACGCTGGATATCTTTCGCCGGTCAGAAGCGGTGCCCGACATCGTGGATCAGGCGCTGGTGCATCTGCCGCAACTGGCGGTGATCTGGATGCAACTGGGCATCCGCCACCCGCAGGCCGCCGGGCGCGCCCGCGCACGGGGGCTGTTGGTGATCGAGGATCGCTGCCCCAAGATAGAAGCGGCGCGGCTGTGGTTTCCGGGCCAGCCGCCTACCAATTACGAGGTCTGAGGGGTTACAGCCCCAACCGGTCGCGCAGCGAAAACCACGTCATCCCGGCCACCAGCAGCGGCCAGCGCAGCGTGGCACCGCCGGGGAAGGCGGGTTGTGCCAGCGCCGCCATCACGTCGAACCCGTCGCCGGTGGCGGTGATCGCCTGCGCCATCTGCCTGCCCGCAAGACAGGCCAGAGCCACCCCATGCCCCGAATAGCCTGAGGCAGACAGACAGTTGGGCGCCGGGCGGCGGAAACAGGGCATCCGGTTGACTGTGATCGCCAGCGTGCCGCCCCAGGCATGGGTGATCTTTACGCCCTTCAATTGCGGATAGACCTCTTCCAGCGGCTTGCGCACCTTGGCGGCAATGTCGCGCGGAAAGCGGTAGCTGACCGTCTCGCCACCACCAAAGATCAGCCGGTCGTCGTGCAGGCGCCAGTAATTCACCACGAATTTCAGATCATGCGCGGCGATGTTTTCCGTCAGCACTTGGCGTGCGCGCGCGCCCAGGGGTTCGGTGGCCACGATATAGTTGTTGATCGGCATCACCCGCGCGGCGATCTGCGGCTCCAGCCGGTCCAGATAGCCGTTTGCGGCCAGAATGACGTGATCGGCCAGCACCTCGCCTGTGGCGGTCACGACGCGGCTGGGGGTGGTGGCGGTGCCGTGGTCGATCCGGGTCACGGGCGTGCGTTCAAGGATCACCGCCCCTGCCGCCTCGGCTAACCGCGCGATGCCCAGCGCAAGGTTCAGCGGATGCACATGGCCCGCGCCCCGGTCCAGATCGCCGCCCACATAGACCGGCGAGGGGATCAGCGCGCGCAGCCCCTCGCGGTCCAGCCTGTCGATCTGGTCATAGTCGTAATGGCGTGCCAGATGGTCGGCCATCCGGTGCAGATCATCCACCTCGGTCGGCCTGCGCCCGGCGTGGGCGATGCCGCGAAAGGTGGGCACGCCCGCCTCGGCGGCCAGCGCATAGGTCAACGCCTTGGCCTCTTCGGCCATGTTCCACAGTCGCCGCGCGGTGGCCTGGCCTGCCATCCGCTCCAGGTCGGTGACTTCAAGCCGCTGCCCCGAGCCGATTTGCCCGCCGTTGCGCCCCGAGGCACCAAAGCCCGCGCGGTGCGCCTCCAGCACCACCACGCGGCGACCGGCGCGGGCCAGATGCAGCGCCGCCGACAACCCGGTATAACCCGCGCCCACGACGCAGACATCGGCGCGCAACGCCCCCGCCAGCGCGGGCCGCTCGGGCGCCGCGTCGCGGGTGGCGGCGTAAAAGCTGGTGGGGTATTCCCCCGCCCGGTCGTTGGCGAACAGCAGGTTCATACGTTCAGCAACAGATGTTCCCGTTCCCACGGGCTGATGACTTGCAGGAATTCCTTGTATTCGTTGCGCTTCACGGCTTCGTAGACATTGCAGAACTCGACCCCCAGCACTTCGCGCATCGGGGCGCTGTCGGCCATCAGGTCCAGCGCATCGCCCAGGTTATAGGGCAACTCGTCCTCGCTCATATAGGCGTCGCCGGTGCATTCGGGGCGCGGCATCTTTTGTTCTTTCAGCCCCAGATAGCCACAGGCAAGGCTGGCGGCCAGCCCGAGGTAGGGGTTGCAATCCATCCCCGCCAGCCGGTTTTCCAGCCGCCGCGCGGCAGGCCCCGAAATCGGCACCCGCAGCCCGGTGGTGCGGTTGTCGCGGCCCCATTCCAGATTGATGGGCGCGGCGAAATCGGGAACATAGCGGCGGTAGCTGTTCACATAGGGCGCCAGCAGTGCGACCGCGGCGGGCAAGTGGGCCTGCATCCCGGCGATGAAATGCAGGAAGGCCGGGGTTTCGCTGCCCTCGGCGTCGGAAAAGATGTTTTCGCCGGTGGCGATGTCGATCACCGACTGGTGGATGTGCATCGCGCTGCCCGGCTCACCCTCGATCGGCTTGGCCATGAAGGTCGCGAAACAATCGTGCCGCAGCGCCGCCTCGCGGATCAGCCGCTTGAAGTAAAAGATCTGATCGGCCAGCGCCACCGGGTCGCCGTGGGCAAGGTTGATTTCCACCTGACCCGCGCCGCCTTCTTGCAGGATGCCGTCGATCTCGAAACCCTGCGCCTCGGCAAAATCATAGATGTCGTCGATGACCTTGCCGTATTCATCGACCGCGCTCATCGAATAGGCCTGCTTTCCAGCAGCGCGGCGGCCCGAACGGCCCATCGGCGGGATGATCGGCTGGTTCGGGTCAAGGTTGCGCGCGACAAGGAAAAATTCCATCTCGGGGGCCACGATCGGGCGCCAGCCCTCGGCCTCATAAAGGGCGAGGATACGTTTGAGCACGTTACGCGGCGCCATCGGCACCGGGTTGCCCTGCTGGTCCAGAACGTCATGGATCACCTGCAAGGTCACATCCGCAGTCCAGGGCGCGGCCGAGGCGGTGGCGTAATCCGGCGTCAGGATCATGTCGGGCTCGGTGAAGGCGCCCGAGGGGTTGTCGGCCCATTCGCCGGTGATCGTTTGCAGAAAGATCGAGTTGGGCAGGAAGAAACGGTCCTGATGCGCGAATTTCGATGCGGGCATCGCCTTGCCACGGGCAACGCCCGCGATATCGGCGACGATGCATTCCACCTCGTCAACACGGCGCCCGGCGATGAAATCGCGGGCGGCTTGGGGGAGTTTGTCCATCCAGTCGGACATGGGATCTGCCTTTCAGGGGTCAGAGAAAGCGGAGTCAGTCGCGGGGGTGGCGGAAAAAATCGGCGATCCGCCGGGCCAGTCGGGCGGAGGAATTGGGCGCGCCCAGCCGCGCGCCCGCCTCGGCCAGCAGCGGGTCGGGCACAAGGCCGGGGCCGCGGGTTTCCATCAGCCCCTTGACGAAGGCATCCGAAAACTCGGGGTGGGCCTGCACGCTGAAGGCGCGGTCACCATAGATCAGCGCGGCGTTTTCACAAAAGTCGTTGCAGCCTACCACCTCGGCTCCCTCCGGGCGCTGCGTCACCTGATCGCGATGCCAGGCGTTCAGGATCAACTTTTCGCCATCGAAATCATATTCTTGCGGGCCAACGGCCCAGCCGCCGACGAACCGTTCCACCTTGCCGCCCAGCGCCTGCGCGATGATCTGGTGGCCAAAGCAGATGCCCACCACCGGCACCCGCGCCGCCACAGCCTGCCGGATGAACGCTTCCAGCGGGGGGATGAAGGGGTGATCCTCATAGGCGCCGTGGCGCGAGCCGGTCAGCAGCCAGCCGTCACAGTCGCGCACGGTTTCGGGAAATTCCATCGCCTCGACATGGTAGGTCTTGAACGTGAAATCGTGCTGCGACAGCAAGGCTCGCATCATGTCGGGGTAATCGCCCATCTCCGCCCGAAGCACATCGGGGGATTGGCCGCATTGCAGGATGCCGATCAGCATGAAACGCCTGTTGGTTGATATGCCGCAGCCTAGCCTTGCCGATACGCACCGCGCAAGGGGGGCTGATGGTCGATGCGGGGGGCCGGAACTGTTTGTCCTTAACTTGCCGCCCGCCGTCAGCCGCGGCGGCGGCGCGGGCGGCCGCCATCGCCGCCGCCGGTATTGAAGGCCACATCGGGCAGGGTGACGACGCTTGCCAGATGCGGGAAGGGGGCGGTGGCGTGGGGCAGGGCGTTGGCGGCGACGAAATGCTCCTGAAAGCGCGGCTCGATCGCGGTTTCGATCTTTGCGATGCGCCGCACCTGCGCCTCGATCGCGCGGCGCGCGGATACCGAACACAGCGCCATCCGCGCGCCCGTTCCCGCGGCATTGCCCGCCGAGGTGACATGCTCCAGCGGACAATCGGGGATCATGCCCAGAACCATCGCGTGTTTCGGGCTGATATGGGCGCCAAAGGCCCCGGCCAGCACCACCCGGTCCACCGCATCCACCCCCATTTCGTCCATCAACAGCCGCGCGCCTGCATAAAGCGCCGATTTTGCAAGCTGGATCGCCCGGATATCGCCCTGCGTGACCGCAATGCGCGGCCCGCCGGTCGCGGTGGCGTCGTGCAGCAGATAGGCATGGGTCCGGCCCTGCGGCTCGCTGCGCGAACTGCCCACCTGTTCGGCGCTGCCGATCAGCCCCGAGGCATCGACGATACCCGCCATCCGCATCTCGGCCACCGCCTCGATGATGCCCGACCCGCAGATGCCGGTGATGCCGGTGGCCGCCGTGGCCGCGGCAAAGCCCGGCTCGGTCGACCACAGATCGCAGCCGATCACCTTGAAGCGCGGCTCTTTCGTGGCGGGGTCGATTTCCACCCGTTCGATCGCGCCCGGCGCGGCGCGCTGTCCCGCGCTGATCTGCGCCCCCTCAAAGGCCGGGCCGGTGGGCGAGGAACAGGCCAGAACGCGGTTGCTGTTGCCCAGAATGATTTCGGCATTGGTGCCGACATCGACAATCAGCGTCAGATCCGGCCGCATCTCGGGCGCCTCGGAAAGGGCCACGGCTGCGGCATCGGCGCCTACATGGCCCGCGATCAGCGGCAGCACATAGGCCCGCGCGCCGGGAGCAAGCCCCGCGATCCCCAGATCGGACGCCCGCAGATCAAGACTGTCGGACGATGCCAGCGCAAACGGTGCCTGACCCAGTTCCACCGGGTCGATGCCCAGCATCAGGTGATGCATCACCGGGTTGCAGACCAGCACCGCCTCGACCACATCGGCCAGCGGCACACCCGCCTCATCAGCCAGCGCCGTGGCCAGTTGCGCCAGCCCCTGCTGCACGGCGCGAGTCATTTCGGCGGCGCCGCCGGGGTTCATCATGACATAGCTGACGCGGCTCATCAGGTCTTCGCCAAAGCGGATTTGCGGGTTCATCAATCCTGACGAGGCCAGAACGCGCCCGTCGGTCAATTCCACCAGATGCCCGGCGATGGTGGTCGAACCCAGGTCGATGGCCAGCCCGTAAAGTGGCGCCTCGCGCAGGCCGGGCCAGAGGCCGACCAGACGCGGCGCACCGCCGCCCTGATACACCGCGGCGGTGACGGCCCAGTCGCCCTTGCGCAAGGTCGGCTGAAGGTGACGCATGACCTCAAGATCGACAGCCAGACCCTTGATCTGGAATTGAAATTCAAGCGCAGCGGCCAGCCGTTGAAAATCGCCCTCGGGGGCGTGCATGTCGGGCTGCGCCACCTCGACGTAAAAGGCGCGGGTGGCGGGGTCCATCTCCATCACCCGCTCGGTGGCGGATTTGCGGATCACCTGGCGGTGCAACTGGCTTTCGGCGGGCACGTCGATCACCACATCGCCCATGATGCAGGCCTGACACCCCAGCCGTCGCCCGGCGGCCAGCCCGCGGATGCGGTCATAGCGCTCTTCGACCGCGTTCACCGGGCTGAGGGCATCGGGGGCCACGCTCAGCCCGTGCTTGGCGAAATCGCCAAATTGCGGCGCCACCTGACATTTCGAGCAGATGCCGCGCCCGCCGCAGACCGAATCAAGATCGACGCCCAACTGCCGCGCGGCGGTCAGAACCGGGGTGCCGAGCGCCACGCGCCCCCGTTTGCCCGAGGGGGTAAAGATCACAAGCGCGTCCTGGGTCATGGGGGCTCCTGTCGGCTGACCGCTTCCGTTCTAGGGCCGATGCGGCCAAGGGCAATGCCCAAACCGTCGTTTCACCCGCTGGCTGCGGCGGGGCGCGGAAAGGGCGGGGCGAAAATCGGTCGTCACAGGCCTTTGGGCCTAGCGGCGCCCGCGCGCCATCATCGCGGCGCGTTCGATCAGCGCCACGTCCTGTTCGTTCTTGAGCAGCGCGCCATGCAGCCGCGGCAGCGCCGCGCCCTCGGCACGCAGGCTGCCCGGCGCGGCATCCTCGGCCAGCAACAGCTTGAGCCAGTCCAGCATCTCCGAGGTCGAGGGCTTCTTGCGCAGCCCCGACACCTCGCGCAGCCCATAGAATTCAGCCAGCGCGGCGGCCACCAGCCCCTGCTTGATGCCGGGGAAATGCACATCGACGATGGCGCGCATCGTGTCGGCATCGGGAAAGCGGATGAAGTGAAAGAAACAACGCCGCAAGAACGCGTCGGGAAGGTCTTTTTCATTGTTCGAGGTGATCACGATCACCGGGCGGTGGCGCGCGCGGATCGTTTCGCCGGTCTCGTAGACGTGAAATTCCATCCGGTCGAGTTCCTGCAACAGGTCGTTGGGAAACTCGATATCGGCCTTGTCGATTTCGTCGATCAGCAGCACCACCTTGGTGTCGGCCTCGAACGCCTGCCACAGCTTGCCCTTGCGGATGTAGTTGCGCACATCATTCACCCGTGGGTCGCCCAACTGGCTGTCGCGCAGGCGTGACACCGCGTCGTAATCATAAAGCCCCTGCTGCGCGCGGGTGGTCGATTTCACCACCCATTCCACGATTGGCAGGCCAAGGCTGGCTGCGACCTGACGGGCCAGTTCGGTCTTGCCGGTGCCCGGTTCGCCCTTCACCAGCAGCGGGCGTTCCAGTCGCACGGCGGCATTGACCGCCTGCGTCAGATCCTCGGGCGCGACATAGCTTTGGGTCGAGTGAAACTTCATGCCCGCCATCTTCCCCATGGTTGCTGCGGGGCGAGACTAGCGGCGTGCGCCCCCCGCCACAAGCCGCGCGCCACGCGGCTTTGGGCGCAATCGGGGGAGTGACATCGCGTCGCGCATCGGGTATGCGGGCGCCGAAGCCAAGCCGGTCGAGTCTGTTCAGGATGCGTGCCGCCCGGCCATCAAAAGGGATGAGTGATGAAGCCCGAAGTGTTTCTTCCCGAAGATTACCGCCCCGCCGAAGACGAGCCGTTCATGAACGACCGGCATCTGGAGTATTTCCGCCGCAAGCTGATTGCCTGGAAACACGAGTTGCTCGAACAATCCGCCGAGACGCTGGAAGGTCTGGCGGAATCGGGGCGCAATGTGCCCGATCTGGCCGACCGCGCCAGCGAGGAAACCGACCGCGCGCTGGAACTGCGCACCCGCGACCGGCAGCGCAAGCTGGTGGCCAAGATCGACGCCGCCCTGCGCCGGATCGAGAATGGCGAATATGGCTATTGCGAAATGACCGGCGAGCCGATCAGCCTGAAACGGCTGGATGCCCGCCCGATCGCCACGATGACGCTTGAGGCGCAGGAAAAGCACGAACGCCGCGAGCGCGTTCACCGCGACGATTGAGCGCGCCCGGAAACGGGCGTCAAGGGGGGTGACTTTCCGCCACCGGAGGCCCAGGCTTCCGGTGGTTTGCTTTGAAGGGGGCGGTGCGTGCTGATCGGACGCAAGGTGACAGTTCTGGGCGCGGGTGTGGCCGGGTTGACGGTGGCCCGCGCGCTGGCGCTGCGCGGGGCCGAGGTGACGGTGCTGGAACAGGCGCCCGAGATCCGCGAAGTGGGCGCCGGGCTTCAGATTTCGCCCAATGGCGTGCGGGTGCTGCGGGCGCTGGGGCTGGGCGATGCGCTGGCCGAGGCCGGGCTGCGCGGCGATGCGGTCGAGATGCACGACGGGCTGACCGGCAGCCGCCTGGCGCGGCTCGATCTGGCGCGCAAGGGCGAGTTCCGGTTTCTGCACCGCGCCCGGCTGATCGCGTTTCTGGCCGAGGGGGCGCGCGCGGCCGGGGTCCAGATCAGCCTGTTGCAAAAGGTGGCCTCGGTCAGCCTTGGCGCGCATCCGCCGCGGTTGGTGACCGAACAGGGGGCCGAGATCGAAACCGATCTGCTGGTGGGCGCGGATGGTCTGCATTCCAGGGTGCGGGCGGCGCTGAACGGGCCGCAGGCGCCGATGTTCACCCATCAGGTCGCCTGGCGCGCGCTGATCCCGGCAGAGCCGGGGGCACGGCCTGTGGCGCAGGTGTTCGTCGCGCCGGGTCGGCACCTGGTCAGCTATCCGTTGCAGGGGGGCCTGCGCAACATCGTCGCCGTCGAGGAACGCCGCCGCTGGGTCGAGGAAAGCTGGTCGCTGCGCGATGACCCGCGCGCGCTGCGCGCCGCTTTCGAGGGGTTCTGCCCGCAGGTTCAGGGCTGGTTGGCGCAGGTCGAACAGCCGTGGCTGTGGGGCCTGTTCCGGCATGCGGTCGCGGCGCGCTGGCAGGGCGACGGCGCGGTGATTCTGGGCGATGCCGCGCATCCGACGCTGCCGTTTCTGGCGCAGGGCGCGGTGATGGCGATCGAGGACGCCTGGGTGCTGGCCGAAAGCCTGGCCCGGCATGACAGCGACACGGCGGCGCTGGCGGCCTATCAGGCCGCCCGCGCGCCGCGCTGCCGCCAGATCGTCGAGGCGGCCAACCGCAATGCGCGCAATTATCACCTGTCGGGGGCGGCGCGTGTGGTGGCGCATCTGGGCCTGCGCGGGCTGGGGCTGGTGGCGCCGGGGCGGTTGCTGGCACAATACGACTGGGTCTATGACCACGACGTGACCGGCGGCGCGGGCACCGCCTGAGGCGGGGCGCCACCGCCCTCGGCCCGGTTTTGCCCTCAGCCCAGTTCGGGCGTTGCAATCGCCTGCTGCATGGCCGTGGCCAGCGGCGCCCGGCCCTTGATCATCTGCACGGCCTTTGCGCCCGGTTCCAGCCCCGCATCCGTCAACGCCTCGGCCAGGGCGCGGCTGGTTTGCGGCAGATCGAGGCTGACCGGCACCCCCGGCATCCGGGCGCAGGCGGCGCGGATCAGCCGCAGTGCCGCCCCCGCACCCGGCGCCACCACCGGGCCGATCCGGGCGCCGCTGCGGCTGACGCGGATCGTGGCAAAGCCCGAGGGCTGGCCCGGCGGACCCAGCACCACGGTGTGCCGTCCCTCTGCCCCGGCCAGCCACGCCCCCAGAAAGCCGGGCCTGGCATAGCCAATGGCCTGCGCATCCAGCATCACCAGCGATGCCTGATCGGCAGGCCCCGCCGGGCGGATCGCGGGGTCGTCGCGCGCCTCCAGCATGCCCGACAGCCGCAGCGTGCCGCCCACCGTCTCGAACCCAGACCGGGCATAGACCTGCTCCAGCGGTGCGGGTGCGATCAGCCCAAGGCTGCGCCCGCCCGCATGGGGCAGCGCATGGCGCCACAGCGCCAGCCCGATGCCCCGGCCACGCCATTCGGGGCGGCACAGATGCAGGCCTACGGTCGCAAAGCCGGCGCTGTGGTTGACCACCGCCAGCGCCGCCACCGGCCCCTCGGCATCCGATTGCGCCAGAACGAACCCCGCCGGATCGGCCGCCAGAAAGGCGCGGGCATCGTCAAGCCCCGGTGCCCAGCCCTCGGCCTCGGCCCAGTGCAGAACCGTGTCCAGATCAAGGCGGGTCATGGTGCGAAAGCGGATCATCGGTCAGGCAGCCCCCATGGCGATTGCAAAGGTGGGCGATCCTGCCCCGGATCGCGCCCCAATGCCAGAGCGGGACGGGATTTTTTGCCCTCAGCAGTTCGGCACGTTCACCGCCAGCCCGCCCAGCGAGGTTTCCTTGTAATGGTCGTGCATGTCGCGCCCGGTCTGCCGCATCGTCTCGATCGCGGCATCAAGCGGCACGAAATGCTGCCCGTCGCCGCGCAGCGACAGCGAGGCCGCCGAAACCGCCTTGATCGCGCCCAGCCCGTTGCGCTCGATGCAGGGCACCTGCACCAGCCCCTTCACCGGGTCGCAGGTCATGCCCAGATGATGCTCCAGCGCAATTTCGGCGGCGTTCTCGATCTGCTCGGGGCTGCCGCCCAGCACTGCGGCCAGCCCGGCGGCGGCCATCGCGGCGGCGCTGCCCACCTCGGCCTGACAGCCGCATTCCGCGCCCGAGATCGAGGCGTTGATCTTGATCAGCCCGCCCACCGCGGCGGCGGTCAACAAAAATTCGCCCACCCGCGCGGGGCTGGCCCCCGGCACATGGTCCAGCCAATAGCGCAGTACTGCGGGCAGCACGCCCGCCGCGCCGTTCGTCGGTGCCGTTACCACCTGCCCGCCAGCGGCGTTTTCCTCGTTCACCGCCATTGCATAGGTGCTCATCCAGTCGTTGATCACATGCGGCGCGGTCAGGTTCAGCCCGCGTTCGGCCAGCAGGCTTTGGTGGATTGCGCGGGCGCGCCGCCTGACCTTCAGCCCGCCGGGCAGGATGCCCTCGGCGGCGAGGCCGCGTTCGATACAGGCGTTCATCGTGGCCCAGATGCGGTTCAACCCCTCATCAATCGCGGCGTCAGGCAGGAACACCCGCTCGTTCGCGCGTTTCATTTGCGCGATGCTCAGGCCAGCGCTGCGCGCCATCGCCAGCATTTCGGCGGCGTTGCGGAACGGGTAAGGCACCGGCGGGCGCGCGTTCAGCGCCCGGTCGTCCAGGGCCGCCTGTTCAGCCGCCGTCTGCACAAAGCCACCGCCGATCGAATAATAGGTTTCCTTCAGGATCACGTCGCCCTGCGCATCGGTCGCCGACAGGATCATGCCGTTGGCATGACCGGGCAGGGGGTGGCCATAATCAAAGACCAGATCCTGTTCGGGGTCAAAGCGCAGCGTCCCCAGCCCCGGCGTGGTCAGCGTCCGGCTGTTGCGGTTGGCGTCCAGCACCGCCTCGGCGGCCGCATGGTCGTAGCTGTCGGGCAAAAACCCGGCAAGCCCCAGAATCGTTGCCCGATCCGTCGCATGGCCCTTGCCGGTAAAGGCCAGGCTGCCGTGCAGGCTGGCGCGCAGACCGTGCGCATGGAAGGGTGAACTGCGCAGCAGCGTCAGAAACCGCCCCGCCGCCACCATCGGCCCCATGGTATGCGACGACGATGGCCCGACGCCGATCTTGAACAGATCAAATACGCTAAGAAACATGGCCCCCCCCCTGCGGTCAGAGTGCCGCAGACGGTGGCGGGCGCAAGGGTGGAAAGCGACCGATCAGGCGGCGGCGGCGCCACGCGCTGGCGCGGTATCAAGCCCAGCCGCCCCCGACATCAGCCCAAGGCGGCCTGCCCCCGTCACGATCCGGCGGGCGTTCAACATGCGCTGTGCCAAAAGCCGCGCCTCGGAGACCGAAATCACCGGCCACGCAGGCGCGCCATAGGCCGCAAAAACCCCGGCCTTGGCCAGCCCCGGCACCGCCGCGCAGACTTCGGCAGCTAGCTTTGGGCCAAGCGTTCGCATCCCCTCGGGGCCGGGGTAGAAACTTTCCACCGGCGCGCCTTCGGCCAGCATCACGGCGTGACGATCCAGCAGGACCGACACATAGGTCACCGATTTGCGACCCCGCATCATCCGCACCCCGGCCAGCGGCACCAGCCCGCGCGCGGGGGCCAGAACGGTGTCGGTCTCGAACATCTCGGTGACCAGGCGGCCGCTGACGGCGATCCGGTGCTGGGGCGACACGATCAGATCGCGGGTCGGATATGACGCGCCAAGACTGGCCGCGCGCAGGCAGATCGGTTTGTGCCGGTCATCGTCATCGTCAAACGTCAGGGTGCGCTGGCCGACCCAGCGCACTTCGCGCAGCGCGCCGCCCGCGCAGCGCAGCAGATCGCCGGGGCGCAGCGTTTCCACCGGAACCGGGCCGGTCTTCGCCTGCACCAGCGTGCCTGCGGCGAGGCAGGGGAAATCAGTGAAATCAAGATTGCCGTCATTGTCGCCCGTGTCAGGGGCGCTGACCTGATCGGCCTGTGAATAGGTCACGGTCGTGGGCGTCGCGGGCACACCGCCAAGGTCGATCAGAAACTTGGTGCCGGTGATGATCAGGTGTTCGTCGCCACCGGCCATCCCCTGTTCTTCGTCTGGCTGGACGCCGGTGCGCGGCATTACCTGCGTCGTGCCCGGCACCCAATTGCCGTTGGCATCCTTGACCGCGGCATAGATCGTGATGTACTGGCCGTTCTGAAACTCGGTCACGCCGTCGTTTATCTGTTCGACCACAGCGATATAGAACTGATCAGAGGTGCCCAGCGCCTGCACCCCGGTCAGGGTGGTAACGCGATCAGCATTGTTACCGGTTCCTGACAACGCCGTGTAGGTGCCCAGTTGATCGCCGCGCAGTATAAGATTGACCGTCGCCATAGCTGCCCCTTTCACCCCACAGAACGGATATTACGGCTACATGGCCCCGTGGACCAGCCAATAGACGTAAGGGAATTTTACTAATGCGCGGTAAACATAGCCGGGCTGGCGCCGCGCCCCTGTGCCATGGTTTGCGCCATCCGCAGTGCGGCGATCAGGCTCGACGGGTCGGCGATGCCGCGGCCTGCGATGTCGAAGGCGGTGCCGTGGTCGGGCGAGGTGCGCACAAAGGGCAGGCCCAGCGTCACGTTCACGCCACCCGCAAAATCCAGCGTCTTGATCGGGATCAGCGCCTGATCGTGATACATGCAGATCGCCGCATCATAGCGCGCCCGCGCGGCGGGGTGAAACATCGTGTCGGCGGGCAGGGGGCCCGCGATCGCCAGACCTTCGGCGCGCAGTCGGTCCAGCAGCGGGGCGATCCAGTCGATTTCCTCGCGCCCCATCGCGCCGCCTTCGCCGGCGTGCGGGTTCAGCCCAGCCACCGCCAGCCGCGGCACGGGCAGGCCGAAATCGCGGATCAGCCCGGCATGGGTCAGCCGGATCGTCTGCGCCAGCAGATCGGGTGTCAGCGCGCGCGGCACCTCGGCCAGCGCGATATGGATGGTGGCGGGCACGACGCGCAGCGCGTCGCAGGCCAGCATCATCACCACGGGCACATCGCCCGCCAGATGCGCCAGAAATTCGGTATGCCCCGGAAAGCCAAAGCCCGCGCCATCCTGCAAGGCCTTCTTGTGGATGGGCGCGGTGCACAGCGCCGACCCCGCGCCCGATTGCACCAGCGCCACGGCGCGCGCGATCACGTCGATCACTGCCGCGGCATTGGCCGGGTCGGGCTGGCCGGGAATGGCCGGTGCGGGGAAGGGATGGGCCAGCACCGGCAGCAGGTGAGGCGCCACGCGCCCCCCCTCGGACGGGTGGTCGATCACCGCCAGCGGGCTGCCAGGCGGCAGATGCGCCGGATCGCCGATCCAGACAAAGGGCAGGCTGGCGCCCAGTTCTGCCCGCGCCTTCAGTGCCAGTTCGGCCCCGATGCCCGCAGGCTCTCCGCAACTGATCAGAACCGGTGCGGCGGTCATTTCAGGGGCGGCGGATGATTGCTTCGGCCATCAGATCGGCCAGCCAGCCATCGGCAAGCGCCGCCAGCCGCGCATTGCGCAGACGGTTTGTCACCGCGGCGCGGTCGGGGGCCTGCGCATCGACCTCGCGCACCGTGTTGCGAGAGCACAGCATCAGAAACACCAGCGCATCGCCCGAGGTCAGCGCCGTTGACACCTCGCCCGGATCAAGCCGCGCCAGTTCGGCGGCGATATTGGCAGGCACCTGCGAAGCGGGCATCACATCGCGCAGCATCTGTTCGGGCGGCAGGTTGCGCGCCTCGCCATACAGATCGTTGCAGGTGTTGATGCGTCCGCGCAGCCGCGCCGCCTCGGCCAGCGCCGCCTCGGACCGGCCACCGGGGATCAGCAGGCGCGCGAAATCAACCAGCGCGCCGCCCTGGGCCGGGCCGGCTGCGGGTTCGATCTCGTGCATCATGAAAAACAGGATCGCGCCCTCTTGCCGGATCGGCCGCGAAATCTGCCCCGGCTTCAGCGCCAGAACCACGGCGCGCACATCCTCGGGCAGGGCTTCCTCGGCCAGCCATTTCAGCTTGCCGCTGTCGGTGCGCGAGTTGGCCGACGACCAGCGCCGCGCGGCTGCGCCAAACTCGGCCTCGGTCGTGATCGCCGAAATCTTGCGGGCGGTTTCGGCGGCGTCGGCCTCTTTGCCGGGGCCTGCGGGCAGGATGATTTCCGACATCAGCAGCCGCGCGCCGCGGCCCTCGGGCTGCGGTTCGGCAAGGGCGCGGTCAATCTCGGCATCGGTGACGGTGATCGAGGGGCCGAATTTGGCCCGCACCACATCGCGCCAGATGATCCCGGCCTCGACAAAGGCGCGGAAGGTTTGCGGGTCTACCCCGTTCTGCCCCAGCGCCTCGATGAACTGTTCGGCGCTCAAATTGGCGCGGGCGGCAAATTCGGTCATCCCCGCCATCACCGCCTGATCGGTGGCAGTGACGCCCAGGCTTTTGGCAGCCTGCAACCGCAGCCGGTCTTCGATCAGCGCCTTTTCAGCGGCGGCACGCACATCGCCGGGCGCGCCCAGCAGCGTCAGAAATCGTGTGCGCTGTTCGATCTCATAGCCGGTGATGCCGGAATCGTTGACCTGGATCACCGGGGCAAACATCCCCGATTGCGCCTGCGCCGGATCACCCGCGCCAAGCGCCGCGATCAGGGCTGCCGTAAGAAGATATGCGCGCATCATTCCGTTCGTCCGTCCGCTCTGTGTCTGGGGTCACCGGCGGGCCGGTGACCTGTCTGTTCCGGTTGCACGGGCCGCTGGTGCGGCCTAGCGCGCGCAGACCCGGCGCGGCCCGCCACCGCCAGCGCCAAATCCTGCCAACTCGACCGAAAGGCCAAACCCGGTTTCGGGCCTTACACTAGTCGAGGACGTGAAACGACGCGAGAGGGAAAGATCGACGGTGACGCATTCGTTGCGGTATTCGATCCCCAATCCGGCGCGGGCGGCGCGGTCGGCGGTGAAATCGTAGCGGGTTTCAAAGCGCCCGCTCCAGCCGCTGTCCCAGCGCCAGCCGGTATCCAGCGTCAGTTCCGACGTCGCCGCATCGCGGCCTTCGGTCGGGTCGGGCTCCATCCAGATATAGGCCGCGCCCAGCGTCTGGCGGGTGCCCGCCCAGACCAGCCGCAATTCGTCGCGGGTAAAGGAAAAGTCGTCATCAAACAGCGCCCGGTTCGACAGTGTCACCCCGCGCGTGGAAAAATGCGTGGCCAAAAGCCAGTCGGACCGGGTGCCCGACAGCCCCGACCCGGTGCCGAACTGCCCCAGATCGTCGGCGCGCAGCACCCGCCCCGCGGTCATCCCCAGCGACCAGCCCGCAGCGTCATGCCGGGTCCAGCCGACGCCCAGATTGGCGCGCAGCCCGCGTTCGCGCGCATCGGCCCCCGGAAAGCGTGACAGTGAAAACAGATTGCCCTCGTCAAATTCGACCAGCAGGCTGTCTTCGTTGGGCAGGTCGTTCAGGCTGTCACGGCTCCAGATCAGTTGCGCCACCGGCTCGATCACATGGGCCGCCCGCCCCGAGGTCTTGACCCAGGGCCAGCGCAATTCGACCGCCACGGCGGGCAGGATGTTGGTGACTGTCGGGTCGAAATTGCTGTCTTGCGAGATGTTGTGCAGATCGGCCGCCAGCCCGGCGATGCCCGAGGCCAGCACCCCCTGCGGCAACAGCCAGTTGCGCCGCCATTCCGCGCTGACCGAGGCGCGGCCGATGTCGCGCCCCGGATCGCCATCCAGATCCGAGGCGCGGCGGTGGCCGTGCAACTGCCAGTCCAGCACCAGTTCGCCGCCGATCGTTGCGGGGCGCCAGACCTGCACAAGGTTGGCATCGCCCGCCAGCATCGGCTCGGTCGAGTTCGACTCGCTCTCGCGCAGCGAATGGGTATTGCCCAGCCGCGCCCAGATCAGCTGATCGGTGCGCACCCGTTCCAGCGTTACCCCGCTCCACAGACGGTCGTCGTCGGAAACGTCGTAATCCAGCAGATAGGCATCGTCGGTGGTCAGCCGCAGATCGACCCCCAGCCGGAAATCGCCGGGCAGGTTGAAATCGCCATCCGCGAACAGATAGCCGCGGGTTTCCTCCTCAAGGATATCGTCGTCCGAAACCGCGCCGCTGACCTCAAGATCGCCAAAGCCAAAGGCCTGCCGATAGCGCGCCTCCAGAGTGCGGGTGGCGTTGGTCGAGATATAGGGCGTGATGGTCAGATCGCGGCTGTCGCCCAGTGCCAGAAAATAGGGCAGCTTGATCCCGGTGCCCAGCCCCGAGGTGCTGCGCAGGGTCGGCCGCAAAAAGCCGCTCATCCGTTCGACGGTGGGGTCGGGCATCCGCAGCCGGGGCAGATAGGCGATCGGCAGGCCCATCGCGCGGAACTGCGCGCCGTCAAAGGTCAGTTGCCGCGTTTCGGTGTCATGCGTCACCCGCCGGGCGCGGATCTCCCACAAGGGCGTGGGGTCGTCGGCGCAGATCTGGCACGATGAGGCCACCACCCGTTCGAGCGTGGTATGGCGCCCCGAAACGCGGGTGATCGTGTCGGCGGCCAGTTGCAATTCGCGCGCCAGCACCAGCCGCGCGCCGCGCAGCACGCCATCGCGCAGATCGGCCGACAGATTGGCGCTGTCGGCCACCAGAACGGTTCCGGCTGCACCCGGTTCGGTCAGCCGGATCGGGCCGTCAAGCGTCAGCCGGTCGGTGGTCTGGTCATAGACGATGCGCGATGCAGTCAGCCGGTTGCCGCGATACCACACCTCGACCGCGCCCTCGGCGGTCAGCCGGTTGTCGCCGCTCAGATAAACCCGGTCTGCCAGCACCGTGGCGGCATCGCTGCGCGCCGCGCTGCGTGGGGCCGCCTCTTGGGCGGGCAACGGGGCGGGCGCCAGTGCCGCAAGCGGCAGCGCGGCCAGAACAAGGGCCGAGAGGCGCGACAGCGGCAGGCAGGGGCGGCGCGGGGCCATCAGCCATCCTCCAGATGCAGCAAAAGCGCCAGCGCCAGCATCAGCGCCACCGCAGGCGGGGCCCAGGCGGCCAAGGCGACCGGGATCTGGCCATTATCCCCCAGAACCTGCGCGAAGTTGCGCAAAAAGAAAATCCCCAGCCCCGCGGCCAGCGCCAGCAGCACCCTGACGCCGGTGCCGCCAAAGCGGACATGGCGCATGGTAAAGCCCGCCGCCAGCAACAGCATCGCCGCCAGCACCAGCGGCAGCGCCAGTTCCATCTGCAACCAGACCTGATGACGCTGCGCCGAAAAGCCCGCGCGTTCCAGCCCGGCAATGAACTTGGGCAGATCCCAGACCGGGATCGCCGAGGGGGTGCCGAAACTGTCGCGGATGCGTTCGGGCGTCAGGTCTGATGCCAGCGTCAGGCTGTCATGCCAGAGCGCGGCGCGTTCGGGGTTGGCGCCGGTCAGCGGCCAGTCCTTGGCCGCGCGCAAATGCCACTGGCCGTTCATCAGCCGCGCCTCAGCGGCGTCGATCCGGCGCATCGGCCCCGCCTCTGGGGCAAAGATCAGAAAGCGCACGTCATAAAGCGTGGTCGCATCCAGATTGGCGCGGCCGGCGTGGATCACGGTCTGGCCGATGCCGGTGGCATCGCCCCGCTCGGGGTTGCCCTGTCGCAGCCAGACCCCCTCGCGCCCGATCGACACCGCTTGCGCGCCGCCGCGGCTGAAATTGTCCGACAGCGTTTCATAGCGTTTCTGGGTGGCGGCGACGATCGGGTTGCCAAAGCCCACGGCGACCGCGCCCAGAACCAGCGCCACCAGCACCGGCGCCGCCAGCATCCGCAGCGCCGAGCGACCCGCGGCGCGGATCACCACCAGTTCTGAGGTCCGCGCCAGCCCCAGAAACAGCGTCACTCCGGAAAGCACCATGATCAGCGGCAAAATGGTATAAAGCGCGCCGGGCACGTTCAGCGCCGACAGCACCGCCAGATCGCCAAAGCTCAGGCTTGCCCCGCCAAAGCGGCGCACCTGCTCGACCATGTCGATCAGATAGAGAATGCCCAGAAATACCCCCAGCACCATGCCGAAGGCCCGCAGAAAGCGCCGCGCCAGATAGATCGAAAGCGTCATGGTGCGGGCTCCGTCACAAGGTCGGGGCCGGAAACGGGGCGCCGCACCCGGCGCGGGCGCCCGGCCCAGACCAACAGCGCCGCAGCCACCGCCAACCCCGCGCCTGCGGGCAGATAGAACAGCCCCCAATGCGCCGGGGGCCGCGCGGCCATGTCGGCCATCAGGTTCGACAGGAACTGAACCCCGATGATCAGCACCACGGCCAGCCCGATCTGGCGCCAGATACCAAACCGGCTGAACCCGCCGATCATCAGCGCGGCAAAGCCCAGCAGCGCCACCACCGGCGCCAGCAGCGGCTGGGTCAGGCGTTCGTGCAGCTCCAGCCGCACCCGTGCGGGCGTGGCGCCAGTGGCCAGTTCGGCGGCCTCGGGCGCGGTGATCAGATGCGCGGTTGAAAATTCCTCCAGCACGCGGCGGCGGGCGGCATCCATCGGCACCAGCGCGCCGATATCATAGGTGAAATTGGAAAACCGCGTGACGGCAAGCCGCCCGTCGGCGCTGCGCAGGCTTTGCGCCATGCCATCCAGCATCACCAGCTTTGGCCCGACTTCAGCGCGCACGATCAGCGCCTTTTCCGCGCTGTAGGCGGTGTGCAGGTCGGGGGTGCGGGTGTCCGACAGGAACAGGTCCAGCAACTCGCCGCGGGCGGTGATTTCACGGATGTAAAGCGTTACCCCGTGGGCCGGGTGCAGAAAACTGCCCTCGGTCAGGAACCGCGCGGTGATGTTTTGCGCCACCTGCGCCTGCCGGTCGGCCAGCTTTTCGCGCGCGGCGGGCACCAGCACATGCACCAGCACCGCCATCATCAGCGCCACGATCAGCCCGAACACTGCCACCGGGCGCGCCAGCCGCCAGGGCGAGGCGCCGGTGGCCTGCATCACCACCATCTCGCTTTCGGTCATCAGCCGGTTGATAGTGTAGACAGTCGCCACAAAAGCCGCCACCGGCAGCACGATGCGGATGACATAGGGCAGCGTCAGCGCGGTGAATTCCAGCACCACCCAGGCGGTCTGACCGTCCGAGATCAGCTGATCGAACAGCCGCACCGCCCGGTTGACCCAATAGACCGACACCAGAACAAGGGCGAAAAACCCGAACAGCGCCATCAGTTGCGACAGAATATATCGGTCCAGTCTGGACAAGGCGCGGTTCCCCCGGATGCGGTTCCCCTTCCTTAGCCTGCCCCGGCTCGCGCGAAAAGGCCCGCCGGGCAGCGCGGCTTTTCATTTCCACCGGCCCCGGCTAGGCTTTGCCGATCTGCCGGGCGGCCGCCCGGTGCCCAGACCTGAATAGCCCCTGCACACGCCCGGAGACTGCAATGCCCCATCCCGTCGCTATCCATTTCCGCGAAACCGACCTTGAGGCGCTGGCCGCCGTGCCGGGCCGGATCGCGCTGCTCCACGAGCCGGGGGGCAAGCTGTCGCCCGCGGCCCGGCGGCTGGACAAGGCGATGCGCGGCGCGCTGGCACGCGCGGTCGAAAGCCCGGCGTTCGCCCGGCTGAAACCGGGCGAGTCGCTTGATCTGGCCTGGCCTGCGGGGCTGGTGGCCGAGGCGGTGCAAGTCGTGGCGCTGCCGCGCCGCTGCCCGGTCGATCAGGCGCGCAAGGCCGGCGCCGTGATCGGCAAGGCGCTGGGGGCTGCGGGCGCCGTTGTGCTGGCCGAACGTCACCCGATGGCGGCCGACATTTCCTTTGGGCTGGCGCTGCGGGCCTATGACTTTGGCGCGCACAAGACCGGCGAGGCGAAAACCTTTGGCGCAGTCGATTTCATGGTGGCCGAACCCGAGGCCGTGGCCGCTCGCGCCCGCCCGCTGGCCGCGCTGGCCGAGGGCGTGTTCTTCACCCGCGATCTGGTGAACGAACCGGCCAACGTGCTGACCACAGACGATTTCGCCGCGCGTCTGGCCGCGATGCACGAACTGGGCCTTGAGGTCGAAATCCTTGACGAGGCCGAGTTGCAGGCGCTGGGCATGAATGCGCTGCTGGCGGTGGGGCAGGGGTCGGACAGCCCCTCCAAGGTCGTCGTGATGCAGTGGAAGGGCGGCGCGGCGGATGAACCGCCGCTGGCGCTGATCGGCAAGGGCGTGGTGTTCGACACCGGCGGTATCTCGATCAAGCCCGCGGCGGGCATGGAAGAGATGACGATGGACATGGGCGGCGCGGGCGTGGTGGCGGGGGTCATGCGCACGCTGGCCCTGCGCGGGGCCAGGGCCAATGTGGTGGGCGTCGTCGGGCTGGTGGAAAACATGCCCGACGGGCGCGCACAGCGGCCGGGTGATGTGGTGCGCTCGATGAAGGGCGACACGATCGAGGTGATCAACACCGACGCCGAGGGGCGCCTCGTTCTGGCCGATGTGCTGTGGTATGCCCAAGATCGCTTCAAACCCGCCGCGATGATCGACCTTGCCACCCTGACCGGGGCCATCATCATCGGGCTGGGCCACGAAAACGCGGGCGTCTTTGCCAATGACGACACGCTGGCCGAGGGCATTCTGAAAGCTGCTGCCGCCGAGGGCGAGGGCGCGTGGCGGATGCCGTTGCAGGCCGCGTATGACGGGCAGATCAAATCGCGCATCGCCGATGTCAAGAACACCGGCGGTCGGCCCGCAGGCGCGATCACCGCGGCGCGGTTTCTGGCGCGATTCGTGCCCGAGGGCATGGCTTGGGCGCATATCGACATTGCCGGTGTGGCGTTGCCGCCGTCAGAAACCGATCTGGCGCCCAAGGGGGCCAGCGGTTGGGGCGTGATGACGCTGGACCGTCTGGTCCGCGACCGGTTCGAGGCGGACTGAGCGCGGTGGGGGCCGCGCTGTTCTATCACCTGACCCGCTCGCCCGCCGAAGCCGTGGCCGCGAGCCTTCTGGAGCGCGCGCTGGCCGCGGGCTGGCGGGTGGAATTGCGCAGCCCCGACGCCGAGCGTCGCGCGGCGCTGGATGCGCGGCTGTGGCTGGGGGCCGAGGATGGGTTCTTGCCGCATGGCATTGCGGGCGGGCCGAATGACCGGCTGCAACCTGTGTTGCTGACCCTGCCGGGCGAGGCGGCGGGCAATGTCCCGCAGGCGCTGATGTCGGTCGATGGCGCCCCGGTCGGCGCCGACGAGGTGGCCGCGCGGGACCGGGTCTGGCTGCTGTTCGACGGTGCCGACCCGGCGGCGGTCGATCATGCCCGCGCGCAATGGAAGACGCTGACCGGCGCGGGCCTTGCCGCGCAATACTGGAGCGAGGAAAGCGGTCGCTGGCAGATGAAATCGGAACGCGCCGCCGCTTTGTAGCCGCCGTCTCATGGCCGCGCCCGGTCAGGCGTTCAGCGTTCCAGCACCATCCGGTCACGGCTGAGTTCCAGCCTCGAAAAGCGGTTCAGATAGGCCATGCCCAGAAGCGAGCCGTCCATCTCGCCACCGTTGACCACCGCGCGCAGGTCACGGTCCACGATGCCGCCCAGCGCGAATTCCGCGATCCGCACCGGCGCGGTCACGACCCGGCCATTGGCGGTATTGGCCTGCCCGAAATAAGACAGCCCGTCCGGGTCCAGCCCGACCCGCGCCGCATCGCGCCGCGTCAGCACGATATCTGATGCGCCTGTGTCCACGACAAAGCGCACCGTGACCCCGTTCACCTCGGCCAGCAGGTAGAAATGGCCGTCGGCGGCCACCGGCAATTCAACCCGCCCGCCCTCCATCACCGCCTGACGCGGGGCGATGTCGCGGCGAATGTCACCCCACAGGCCCACCGCCGCAACCACGCCCAGAAAGATCAGCACCCAGATCGCCGCCTGTTGCAGGCTGCGGCCCGGATTGCGGCGCAGGTCAATGATCAGCCAGCCGCCAACTGCGACCAGCAGCAGCGCCAGATAGGCCAGCCGGGCGAACATATCCTGATCCATGGCGCCTCCTTGGATGCGATGTAGGGGCCGGGGGGCGCCCTGTCACCGGGTCACGCCGCGAAAAACCCCGCGCCGCGCAACCCGTCGAGAATGAACTGGATCGACAGCGCCGCCAGCAGCATCCCCAAAAGCCGCGTCACCACCATCGTTCCGGTGCGCCCCAGCGCCCGTTCGATCGGCGAGGCCAGCAGAAACAGCACGAAAACACAGGCCAGAACTGCCGCCATCACCAGATGCACCGCCGCCAGATGCGCCCAGCCATCCGATTGCCCCGCCAGCAGGATCATCGTGGCCAGCGCGCCCGGCCCCGCGATCAGCGGCGTGGCCAGCGGAAACACCGAGGGGTCGTGCTCCGGCTCGGCCTGCTGACCCTCGCGGCGCTGGGTGCGGCGTTCAAACAGCATGTCGAGCGCGGTCAGAAACAACAGCACCCCGCCCGCGATGCGAAAGGCGGGCATCGAAATGCCCACCGCCCCCAGCAGCCGGTCGCCCAGCAGGCCAAACAGCGTCATCAGCGCGGCCGAGATCAGCAGCGCCCTGCCACCGACCCTCAGCCGCGCCCGCGCCGTCATGCCCTGCGTCAGCGCGATGAACAAGGGCGCCAGCCCGATCGGGTCCACGACCACGAACAGCGTGACAAAGGCGGTGATGTAGGTGGCGCTGTCCATTGGTCCCTCCGGCGGGCAGATTAGCCGTGGCCTGCGGTCTCGGCCAGTGCCTCGGGCGGTGCCGGATCGGAAAAAAACCGCCGGATGCGACGGAATGGGGCTTTGATTGCCGTTGCCTTGGCCATAAATGGATAAGACGGTTTTCGGCGCGGCGGGGCCGCGCCTGACAGGGAGTGTGTCATGCTCAACAATATCGGCCTTCCGGGGCTTCTTCTGATTGCGGTCGTGGTGTTGGTGCTGTTCGGTCGCGGCAAGATTTCGTCGCTGATGGGCGAGGTCGGCAAGGGCATCACCGCCTTCAAGAAGGGCGTCAAGGAAGAAACCGCCGAAATCGAGAAAACCACGGCGGATGCCGCGCGCGACGTGACGCCCGCTGCCGCCGACAAGGACAAGGTCTGAACAGGGGCTGAACTCGCCCATTCCGCAGGTCTGACCGGGGGTCCGTGCGATCATGTTTGATATCGGCTGGAGCGAGCTTCTGCTGATCGGCGTCGTTGCGCTGATCGTGGTGGGGCCGAAGGATTTGCCCGTGATGTTCCGCACGCTGGGCCGGTTCACCGCCCGCGCGCGCAGCATGGCGCGGGAATTTTCGCGCGCCATGGAAGATGCTGCCGACCAGTCGGGGCTGAAGGACGCGGCGGGCGATCTGAAGGATCTCAAGGGGCTGGCGTCGAAAAAGGCGCTGGGCCTTGATGCGCTGGAGGAAGCCGCCAGCAAATTCGAGAAATGGGAGCCGGGCCGCTCCGGCGCCGCGGGTTCCGACGCCGCAAGCCCTGTCGCGGGCACGCCTGCCGCTCCCTCCGCGCCGACACCGACCGCGTTGGCAACCCCCGACACCACCAGCAAGGGTGAGGCATGAGCCGCGACGACACGATCGACGAAACCGCCGCCCCGCTGATCGAACATCTGGCCGAGTTGCGGACCCGGCTGATCTGGTCGGCGCTGGCCTTTGTCGCCGCGATGGTGATCTGTTTCACCGTCTGGAACCCGATCTTCAACTTTCTGACGCAGCCGATCTGCGCCGCGCTGGATACGCGCGGTCAGGACTGCGGTCTGGTGCTGATCAAGCTGCAGGAAGGTTTTTTCGTCGCCGTGAACATCTCGTTCCTTGGCGGTTTTGTGCTGGCCTTCCCGATCATCGGCTACCAGTTGTGGCGGTTCGTGGCGCCGGGGCTTTATAAATCGGAAAAGAACGCGTTCTTGCCGTTCATGCTGGCCTCGCCCATCATGTTCATTCTGGGGGCGTCGTTCGCCTATTACGTCATCCTGCCGCTGGCGTTCGAGTTCTTTCTGGGCTTCCAGCAGGGGCCGCTGACACCCGAGGCTGTCGATGCGGCGCAGGTCGCGGTTGATCCGGCCACCGAACCCGGCGCGGCGCTGGCGCAGGCGGGGGTGATCTTTCAAGGCTCGGTGCAGGAATATCTGGGGCTGACGATCAAGTTCATCGTAGCCTTTGGCATGTGCTTTCAGCTTCCCGTGCTGCTGACGCTGATGGGCAAGGCCGGGCTGGTCAGTTCGGCGGGGCTGGGCGGCGTGCGCAAATATGCTGTCGTGGCCATTCTGGTGGTAGCTGCGCTGGTGACGCCGCCGGATGTCGTGTCGCAACTGGTTCTGTTTACCGTGGTCTACGGGCTTTACGAAGTGTCGATCTTCCTTGTTCGCCGGATCGAAAAGAAGCGCGAGGCGCAATTGCGCGCCGAGGGGCTGTGGTTCGAGGACGAGGCCGATACGCCCGACACCAAAGAGGCGCCGAAGTGACCGATCCGCTGGAACGGATCGCTCAGGCGCTGGAGCGGTTGGCGCCGGCGCCCCTGCATGCGCCCGATTTCGCCGCCGCTGATGCCTTTGTCTGGCACACCGCGCCTGACCGGCTGGAACCCGTGGCGCAGGTGGCCCGCGTCGATCTCGGCCTTTTGCAGGGCATCGACCGGGCGCGCGACACGCTGCTGGCCAACACGCTGCAATTTGCGCGCGGGGCTGCGGCCAACAATGCGCTGCTGTGGGGCGCGCGGGGGATGGGCAAATCTTCGCTGGTCAAGGCGGTTCACGCCGCGGTGCGGGCCGAGGGGCTGGCGCTGACGCTGGTGGAACTGTCGCGCGAGGATCTGCCCTCGGTCACGCGCCTGCTGGCGCATCTGCGCGCGGCGCCCGACCGGCGCTTTGTGCTGTTTTGCGACGATTTGTCGTTCAGCCATGACGATCAGCATTACAAAAGCCTCAAGGCAGTGCTGGATGGCGGGATCGAGGGGCGCCCGGCCAATGTGCTGTTCTATGCCACATCGAACCGGCGCCACCTGATGCCGCGCGACATGATCGAGAACGAGCGATCGACCGCGATCAACCCCTCCGAGGCAGTCGAGGAAAAGGTGTCGCTGTCAGACCGCTTCGGGCTGTGGCTGGGCTTCCACCCCTGCGGGCAAGACGACTATCTGGCGATGATCGAGGGCTATTGCGCGGCCTGGGGTCTTGCGGTGCCGCCCGATCAGTTGCGCGCCGAGGCGATCGAATGGCAGGCCACGCGCGGCGCGCGGTCGGGGCGGGTGGCGTGGCAGTTCTTTACTGATCTTGCCGGGCGGCGGGGCGTGGCGTTGTGACGGCGCAGGCGGCGGGCGTGATGATGCAGGCAAGCGATATTCAGACGCTGTTCACCGGCCCGTCGGGCGCCTATCTTTGCGCCCGCTGGGCGCGCCCGATCGTGCCGGTGGTGTTCGGGCTTGAGATGGAAACGCTGGCTGTCGTCAAGGGCGCGGTCGAGGCGGTGGTGGCACTGGCAGGTCACAAGATGGCCGAAACTGACCCCGAGATGGGCGCCAACCTGATGCTGTTCTTCTTTCGCGACTGGGACGAATTGCTGGCCTTGCCCGATCTGGACCGGCTGGCCGACAACCTGCCCGATCGGGTTGCGCAGATCAAGGCGGCGGGGGCCAACCAGTATCGGCTGTTCCGGTTCGAGGCGGACGGGGCGATCCGCGCTTGCCTGTCCTTTGTGCGGATCGATGACGCCCTGGCCGCGCAGCCCGCCGACGCGCTGGCGCTGGCGCAGGCGGTGGCCATGATCCTGACCTGGGGCGAGGGCGCCTTTGGGCCGCGTGGTGCATTGGCCGAGGTGCAGGGGCAGGCGGTGCTGCGCCCCGAGGTGGCGGCGGTGATCCGTGCCGCCTATGATCCGGTTCTGCCGGGCTGCGCGCGCGACGCCACCCACGCCCTGCGGCTGGCCGCCCGGATCGCCGCCGCGGCCTGAGAGACGGGGCGTGTGCGCAAGGAAAATTTCTGGCCCGGCCCCGAGATGGTCCGCGCCTTACGGAGGTGTCATGACCCACAGCTTTCCGGTCCGCGTCTATTACGAGGATACCGACCTTGCCGGTATCGTCTATTATGCCAATTACCTGAAGTTCATCGAGCGTGGCCGCAGTGAATGGGTGCGGGGTCTGGGGGTCGATCAGGTCGCGCTGAAGCGGGATCAGGGCGTCGTCTTTGCCGTCCGCCGGGTGGAGGCCGATTACCTGCGCCCCGCCAAATTCGATGACGAATTGACTGTGACCACCCGCGCGCTGGCGGTGACCGGGGCGCGCTTTGTTCTTGAACAGGAGGTGTTGCGCGGCACCGAGCGGCTGTTTGCGGCCACGGTCACGATTGTCTGTCTGACCGAAACCGGGGCACCGGCGCGGCTTTCGGCGGAAATTCGCCGCAAACTTGCGCCCAGCCTGCATTGATTGTGCAGTTGCGGCGTAAATCCGGCGTGAGAGTTATGGCCCCGTGCGTTTGACCGTGGTATTGCAAGCCCAAAGAGCCGCGCCAATGCGGCCCAACCGGCGAGCAGAGACATGGAACCTCAGACCCTTGCGATGGCGCAGGAGATCGACTTCTCCTTGCTGGCGCTTTTTGCCCGCGCCTCCCTGACCGTAAAGCTGGTAATGCTGTTGCTGATGGCGGCCAGTTTCTGGTCGTGGTCGATCATCATCCGCAAATTCCTGGCCTATCGCATCGCCCGGCGCGAGGCGGCGGTGTTCGATCGCGCCTTCTGGTCGGGCGAGCCGCTGGACGAGCTGTTCGACGCAATCGGCCCCGCGCCCACCGGCGCCTCGGAAAAGATCTTTGCCGCCGGTATGCAGGAATGGCGGCGCAGCCACCGGCAGGATGGCGGGCTGATCACCGGCGCGCAGGCGCGGATCGATCGGTCGATGGATGTGGCAATCGCCAAGGAAAGCGAACAGATCAACGCGGGCCTGCCGTTTCTGGCCACCGTCGGTTCGACCGCGCCCTTCGTGGGCCTGTTCGGCACCGTCTGGGGCATCAAGGTCGCCTTCGAGGAAATCGCAATTTCGCAAAACACCAGCCTTGCCGTAGTGGCGCCGGGCATCGCCGAGGCGCTGCTGGCCACCGGGCTTGGCCTGCTGGCTGCCATTCCGGCGGTGATCTTTTACAACAAGCTGTCGTCGGACAGCGACCGCATTATCGCGGGATATGAAGCCTTTGCCGACGAATTCGCGACGATCCTGTCGCGCCAGCTGGACGCCTGAGCGATGGGCGCCGGGGTGATGAAGAAGGCGGGTGGCGGCGGGCGCCGCCGCCGGTCGGCCCGCGGCAAGCACGCCGCGATGAGCGAGATCAACGTCACGCCCTTTGTGGACGTGATGCTGGTGCTGCTGATCATCTTCATGGTGGCAGCGCCCCTGATGACGGTGGGCGTGCCGCTGGAACTGCCCAAGACCGCCGCCAAATCGGTGCCGACCGAGGCTGAAGAGCCGCTGACCATCTCGCTGACGGTCGAGGGTCAGATCATGGTGATGAACACCGAGGTTCCGGCTGACGGTCTGGTGGACCGGCTCAAGGCCATCGCCACCGAGCGCGAGAGCGACAAGCTGTTCCTGCGCGCCGACGGGGCTATCCCGTATGAAAAGGTCGTGCAGGTGATGGGCGCGCTGAATGCGGGCGGGTTTTCCAACATCGTTCTGGTGACCGACACCGGCGGCCCCGCCTTGACCGGGACGCCGGAGCCGGGGAACTGAGGCGGGCAAACGGGATGCCCATGAACCGGACAGACAGGATCGGCATTGGCCTTTCGGCGGCGCTCCATCTGGGGCTGATCGTCTGGGTCGCCTTTGGCGACTGGCTGTTCCGCCCCAAGCCGCCGCAGGCGATCGAAATGACCGAAGTCGCCGTGATGTCGGAGGCCGAGTTTGCTGCGCTGGTCGCTGCGGCGCCGAAGCCGTCGGACCGGCCCGTGTCCGAGCCCGAGGCGCCGCGCCCCGCCGCCCGGCCCGAGCCGCCCGAGCCCGAACCGACCCCCGCACCCGAGCCGGAGCCTGAGCCTGCACCTGAACCCACGCCGGAACCCGAGCCAGACCCCGAACCCGAGGTGGCCGACCTGCCGCCGCCCCTGCCGGTCCCGCCGGTCGAGGTGCCGTCGGAGATGCTGACCGAGGTCAGCCCGCGCCCGAAACCCAAGCCCGCGCCGCGGGTTGCTCCTACGCCCGCCGAGGCGCCCGAACCCGATGCGCAGGTCGCCGATACCGCGGTCGAGCAAACCCGCCCCGAAGATACTGCCGAACCCGAAGAGGTGGTGGAGCCGCCCAAGGAAAACGCGGCCCCGCCCGAGGCCACGACGCAGATCGTGACCGAGGCCACCGAAACCGAGCAAAAGGCGCAATCTTCAGTGCCGCTGACATCGTCCCGGCCGAAAACCCGGCCCGCCAAGCCTGCGCAACCGGCCAAACCCGCCGCACCCGCGCCAACGCAAACCGCCCAGACGCGCACCGATGCCGTGGCCGATGCGCTGGCCGAGGCTCTGGCCGGGGCCGCGACCGAAGGCACCGGCGGGGTGGGCCGCGCCGCGTCTGGCCCGCCGCTGACCTCGGGCGAAAAGGATGCGCTGGTGATTGCGGTCAAGGCCTGCTGGAACGTCGGCGCGCTGTCGTCGGACGCGCTGCGCACGGTGGTCACGGTGGGCTTTGACATGACCCCCGATGGCCGCCCCGTCGGCGCCTCGATCCGCCGCCTGTCCTACGAGGGCGGCAATGAGACCGCCGCCGCGCAGGCCTATGAGGCCGGTCGCCGTGCGATCCTGCGCTGCGGCGCCAACGGCTTTCCGCTGCCGCCCGAAAAATTCGATCAATGGGCGCAGGTCGAGATTGTCTTCAACCCCGAAAAGATGAGGATGAAGTGATCGCCCCTGCCGCCCCCGCCCTGTCCGCTTCAACCCGTTCCGAGGGATTGCCCCGATGTTTCGTTTCCTGACGCTTCCTGTTCTTGCCCTGTCGCTGACCGCACTCGCTCCGGCGCCTGCTGCGCTGGCGCAGCAAGGCCCGCTGCGCATCGAGATCACCGAAGGTGTGATCGAGCCGTTGCCCTTTGCCGCGCCGACCTTCGTGGCCGAAAATGGCGAGGCCGCGCAATTCGCAGCCGACATCACACGCGTGATCGCCGCCGATCTGGCGGGCACCGGGCTGTTCCGCGAAATTCCCGAAAATGCCCATATCTCGCGCGTGTCCAGTTTCGAGGCGCCGGTCAGCTATGCCGACTGGAAGGCGATCAACGCGCAGGCGCTGATCACCGGGGCGGTGGCGGTGTCGGGCGGGCGCGTGTCGGTCAAGTTTCGGCTTTACGATGTGTTCTCGGGCGCCGAACTGGGCGACGGGCTGCAATTTGCCGCCTCGACCGCGAGCTGGCGGCGGCTTGCGCACAAGGTGGCCGATGCCGCCTATAGCCGGATCACCGGCGAGGGCGGCTATTTCGACAGCCGCGTGGTCTTTGTCGCCGAGGCGGGCGCCAAGAATGCCCGGCAAAAGCGGCTGGGCATCATGGATTACGACGGCGCCAATGTGCAGTATCTGACCGACAGCAGCACGATCGTGCTGGCGCCGCGGTTCTCGCCCAGCGGCGACCGGGTGCTGTATACCACGTTCGAAACCGGCTTTCCGCGGATCAAGATGATCGACGTGGCCTCGGTCACGGGCCGGTTCCTGGCTGAACAGCCCGGCACCATGACCTTTGCGCCGCGGTTTTCGCCCGATGGCAGCCGCGTGGTCTATTCGCTGGAGCAGGGCGGCAACACCGACATCTGGGTGATGGACATCGGTTCTGGCTCGGCCAGCCGGCTGACCAATACCCCGGCGATCGAAACTGCGCCCTCGTTCTCGCCCGACGGGTCGCGGATCGTGTTCGAATCCGACCGATCAGGCACGCAACAGCTTTACATCATGCCCGCAAGCGGCGGCGAGGCCACGCGGATTTCCTTTGGTGAAGGGCGCTATGGCACCCCGGTCTGGTCGCCGCGCGGCGATCTGGTGGCCTTTACCAAACAGAACGCGGGCCGCTTCCATATTGGCGTGATGCGCACCGATGGCAGCGAAGAGCGACTGCTCACAGCCTCGTTCCTTGACGAGGGGCCGACCTGGGCCCCGAATGGACGCGTCATCATGTTCACGCGCGAAACTGCAGGGGCAGGCGGCGAGCCGCGGCTGTATTCGGTCGATATTTCCGGGCGCAACCTGAAACCGGTGCCCACCGCGGGCGCCGCGTCAGACCCGGCCTGGTCGCCGCTGTTGCCCTGATCCGGGTGATGGCGGCCGATTCCCAAGGCCCCGACAACATGTTAGACTGCTGGCAATCGAGCCACAAACAAAGGCGGTAACCCGATGACCCTTCTTCCCAAAGCCCTTCTTCTTGTCAGCGCGCTGGCGCTTGCGGCCTGCAACAACCCCGACCGTTTCGGCGCGGGCGGTGCGGGTGGCGCGGGCGGTGCCGGTGGCATCGACCAATCCAGCCTGGGCGGCGTGAACGATCCGCGCAGCCCGGCCTATTTCAGCCAGACCGTCGGCGACAAGGTTCTGTTTGCGGTCGATCAGTCCACCCTGTCGCCCGAGGCGCGCACAGTCCTGTCGGGGCAGGCGCAGTGGCTGGGCAACAATACCCAGTATTCGGCCATCATCGAGGGCCATGCCGACGAACAGGGCACCCGTGAATACAACCTTGCACTGGGCGCGCGCCGCGCCAGCTCGGTGCAGGAATACCTGATTTCGCAAGGCGTTGCCGCGAACCGCTTGCGCACCGTTTCCTACGGCAAGGAGCGCCCGTTGGAGGTCTGCTCGACCGAGGATTGCTATGCCAAGAACCGCCGCGCGGTCACGGTCCTTTCGCAGGGCGCGGGCAGCTGAGGGGCGCATGATGCGGGCATTCGGGCTTAAGGCGGCGCTGGCGCTTGGCCTGACGCTGGCGCTGCCGCAGGCGGGGCTGGCGCAGGCCAGCGCGCAGACGCTGGCCGACATCCGGGCCGAACTGGGCCAGTTGTCGGCGCAGATCCAGGGCTTGCGGTCTGAACTGCTGGCCTCGGGGCAGTCGGGGTTGGCGGCGGCGGGCGGCGCCAGCGCGCTGGAGCGGATGAACACGATGGAGGCCGCGCTGTCGCGGCTGACGGCGCAGGCCGAGGCGCTGGAAAACCGGGTCAACCGGGTCGTCGCCGATGGCACCAACCGCCTTGGCGATCTGGAGTTCCGGCTGTGCGAGATCGAGCCTGGCTGTGACATCGGCGCGCTGGGGGCGGCGGCGCCTTTGGGCGGGTCGGGCGCGCAACTGGCCGCCCCCGCGGCCCCTGCGGCCACCGGGTCGTTTGCGATGAACGAACAGGCCGATTTTGACCGGGCCCGGGAGGTGCTCGGTCAAGGTGACTTTCGCGGCGCCGCTGACCTCTTTGCGGCCTTTGCCCAAACCTACACGGGCGGTCCGCTGACCGGAGAGGCGATGTATCTGCGCGGGCAGGCTTTGGCGCAGGCGGGCGACACCGCAGGCGCGGCGCGTGCCTGGCTAGAGGCGTTCTCGGCCGCGCCTGACGGGCCGCGCGCGGCCGACAACCTTTTGGCGCTGGGGCAGTCGCTGGGCGATCTGGGCCAGCGCTCCGAGGCCTGCGCGACGCTGGCCGAGGTCGGGTTCCGCTTTCCCGCCTCGCCCGCTGCGGCGCAGGCGGCCAGCGTGCGGCAGGGCCTGTCCTGCCCGTGACCGGCGTCCTGCCCGTGACCGGCACTGCCTGCCCGCTGGCGGCGATGATCGCCGCGGCGCTGCCGCCCGGCCGGTTCCCCCGGCTGGGCGTTGCCGTTTCGGGGGGCAGCGATTCGCTGGCGCTGCTGCATCTGCTGGCCGACCGGGCCGCGGCGAGGACGGGGGCCGCGGGCACGGCGTTGGCGGTGGTGACGGTTGATCATGGCCTGCGCCCCGAGGCCGCCGACGAGGCCGCGATGGTGGCGCGGGTGGCGGCGGGGCTGGGCCTGCCCCACCAGGTGCTGCGCTGGCGCGGTTGGGATGGGCGCGGCAACCTGCCCGACGCGGCGCGGCGCGCGCGCTATGGGCTGATGGCTGACTGGGCGCGGGCGCAGGGCATCGCGGCGGTGGCGCTGGGCCATACCGCCGACGATCAGGCCGAAACCTTTATGATGCGGCTGGCCCGTGGCGCAGGGGTAGACGGGCTGTCGGCGATGGCGCCCGAACGTCGCGCGCAGGGCATTTTGTGGCTGCGCCCGCTGCTGGCCGCGCGTCGGGCCGATCTGCGCGCGGCCCTGCGCGCGCGCGGTGTGGGTTGGGCCGATGACCCGACCAATGCCGACCCGGCCTATGCCCGCATCCGCGCCCGCGCGGCGCTGGCCGCGCTGGAGCCGCTGGGGCTGGGCGTGCCGGTTCTGGCCGAGGTCAGTGCACATCTGCGTGAGGTGCGCGCGGCGCTGGACGCGCAGACCCACGCCGCGGCGCAGGCCCTGACGCGGGCCGAGGCGGGCGATCTGGTGATCGACCGGGCCGGGCTGGCGGCGCTTCCCGTTGAAATCCGCCGTCGCCTGCTGGCCGCCGCGCTGCGCTGGATCGCCACGTCTGATTATACCCCGCGCGGGGCCGATCTGGCGCGGCTGATGCGGGCGGTCGAGGCCGGGCAGGGCGCCGCGCTGCACGGGTGTCTGGCCCGCCCCGAGGGCGCAAACCTGCGGCTTTGCCGCGAACCGGCTGCCGTTGCGGGCGTCACGGCGCGACCCGGCGATCTGTGGGACGGGCGCTGGCGCCTGACCGGCCCCGCCACCGCCGAAGGCTGCCAGATCGCGGCGCTGGGCGAGGCTGGCCTTGCCCAGTGCCCCGACTGGCGCGCCAGCGGTCGGCCCCGGCTGGCGCTGAGCGCCGATCCGGCGGTGTGGCGGGCGGGGCATCTGGCGGCTGCGCCGCTGGCCGGTCTGGCGCTGGGCTGGCAGGTTGAACTTGCGCGCGATTTTCCCTCATCGCTTTTCTCGCATTGAACCTTTGCGCTTTATCCCTATTTTCAGTCCAAAGGCGCAGGGCACACCCCGGCGCCGTAGGACTGTTGGAGGACAACCTTTGGGTAACGCGCGCAATATCGCCTTCTGGGTCGTGCTGTTCCTGCTGATTCTGGCGCTGTTCAACCTGTTCAGCGGCGGGCAGGGCACGATGAACGCCCGCTCGGTCAGCTATTCCGATTTCATCGGCCGCGTGGACAGTGGCGAGGTGGCAAGCGTCACGCTTGATGGCGAACAGGTCGTGTTCCGCGGCAATGACGGGGTGCAATATTCCACGGTCAAGCCGCAGACCGATGACATTACAGCCCGGCTGATCGACAACAAGGTCGAGGTCAAGGTCGAGCGTCAGGAACAGTCGGGCATCATGTCGGTGATCGGCGTGTGGCTGCCGTTCCTTGTGCTGATCGGGATCTGGATCTTCTTCATGAACCGGATGCAGGGCGGTGGCAAAGGCGGGGCAATGGGCTTTGGCAAAAGCCGCGCCAAGCTGCTGACCGAAAAGCATGGCCGCGTGACGTTTGACGATGTTGCGGGCATCGACGAGGCCAAGGAAGAGCTTGAAGAAATCGTCGAATTCCTGCGCAACCCGCAGAAATTCAGCCGCCTTGGCGGCAAGATCCCGAAGGGCGCTCTGCTGGTCGGCCCTCCGGGCACCGGTAAAACGCTGCTGGCGCGCGCGATTGCGGGCGAGGCGGGCGTGCCGTTCTTCACCATCTCGGGGTCGGATTTCGTGGAAATGTTCGTTGGTGTTGGCGCATCGCGTGTGCGCGACATGTTCGAACAGGCGAAAAAGAACGCCCCCTGCATCGTCTTTATCGACGAGATCGACGCCGTGGGCCGGTCGCGCGGCGTGGGCATCGGCGGCGGCAATGACGAACGCGAACAGACGCTGAACCAGCTTCTGGTCGAAATGGACGGGTTCGAGGCGAATGAGGGCATCATTATCGTGGCCGCCACCAACCGCCGCGACGTGCTTGACCCCGCGCTGCTGCGTCCGGGCCGGTTTGACCGCCAGATCCATGTGCCGAACCCCGACATCAAGGGCCGCGAAAAGATCCTGACCGTGCATGCCCGCAAGGTGCCGCAAGGCCCCGATGTGGACCTGCGCCTGATTGCGCGCGGCACGCCGGGCTTTTCGGGCGCCGATCTGGCCAATCTGGTGAACGAGGCCGCTCTTTTGGCGGCCCGCATCGGTCGCCGCTTTGTGACCATGGAAGATTTCGAGAATGCCAAGGACAAGGTCATGCTGGGCGTTGAACGCCGCAGCATGGTGCTGACGCCCGAGCAGAAGGAAAAGACCGCCTATCACGAAGCAGGTCACGCCATCGTCGGCATGGCGCTGCCGAAATGCGACCCGGTCTACAAGGCTACGATCATCCCGCGCGGCGGCGCGCTGGGCATGGTCGTCAGCCTGCCCGAGATGGACCGGCTGAACATGCACAAGGACGAGGCCAAGCAGCGCATCGCCATGACCATGGCCGGCAAGGCCGCCGAGATCATCAAGTATGGCGAAGAAGGCGTGTCGAACGGGCCTGCGGGCGACATCCAGCAGGCCAGCGCGCTGGCGCGCGCCATGGTGATGCGCTGGGGCATGTCCGACAAGGTGGGCTCGGTCGATTACGCCGAGGCACACGAGGGCTATTCCGGCAATACTGCGGGCTTTTCGGTGTCGGCCCATACCAAGGAACTGATCGAACAGGAGGTTAAAGACCTGATCGAGGAGGGCTATGTTCTGGCCCGCAAGTTACTGATCGAGAAATCCGAGGAATTCGAGCGTCTGGCCAAGGGCCTGCTGGAATATGAAACCCTGACCGGCGAGGAAATCCGCCGCGTTACCCGCGGCGAGACGCTGGGTGGTGACGATGCCGGCTCGACGCCCACGGGCTCGATCCCCTCGGTCACGGCGATTCCGCGGACCAAGCCCGCAGCGCCCAAGGGCGATGCGGCCCCCGAACCCACCGTCTGATCGGCCACAGCCATGAGCGACTGGAGCCCCGAAACCTACTCCCGGTTTCGGGGCTTGCGTTTGCGCCCCGCGCTGGACCTGATCGCCCGGATCGGGGCGCTGCCGCCGGGGGATCTGGTCGATCTGGGTTGTGGCAATGGGGCGGTGGGGCCGGCGCTGCGCGCGCGCTTTGCCGGGCGGCGGCTGGTGGGCATCGACGCCTCGCCCGCGATGCTGGAGGCGGCGGCGGCAACCGGCGCCTATGACGCGCTGACCGGGGGCGATGTGGCGGGCTGGCAACCCGAAACCCCGCCCGCGCTGATCTTTTCCAACGCGCTGCTGCACTGGTTGCCTGACCATGCCGCGCTGCTGCACCGGCTGGCCGGGCTGCTGGTGCCGGGCGGTGTGCTGGCAGTGCAGATGCCACGCCAGCACAGCGCCCCCAGCCATCGTTTCCTGCGCGATTTCGCCGCTGAAATGTTCCCGGACCGTTTTGATTTCAGCCATTGGCAACCGCCGGTGGCGATGCCGGCCGATTATCACCGCATGCTGGCGCCGCTGGGGGCGGTCGATGTCTGGCAGACCGATTATGTTCAGCGGCTGGAGGCGAGCGCGGCGGGCCATCCGGTGCGCCGCTTTACCGAGGCGACCGCGATGCGACCGTTTCTCGACAAGATGACCGAGGCCGAGGCGGCCACCTTTGCCGCGCGCTATGACGCGGCGCTTGCAGCGGCCTATCCGGTGGAACAGGATGGCGGTGTGCTGTTCCCCTTCCGCCGTCTGTTCTTCACGCTGACGGTCTGATCGGGCGGCGCAGGACGAGGGAGAGCCGGAATTTTGCTGACAGACATCGAAATCGCGCGCGCCGCGAAAAAACGCCCGATTGCCGAGATCGGCGCGAAACTGGGCATCCCCGAGGCGGCGCTGATCCCCTACGGGCGCGACAAGGCCAAGGTTGACCGCAGTTTCATTGCAGGGCTGGACGACCGGGCCGAGGGGCGGCTGATCCTGGTCACCGCGGTCAGCCCGACGCCCGCGGGCGAGGGCAAGACCACCACCACCGTGGGCCTGGGCGACGCGTTGGCGCGGATCGGCAAGCGCACGGCGATCTGCATCCGCGAGGCAAGCCTTGGCCCCAACTTCGGCATGAAGGGGGGCGCTGCGGGGGGCGGGCTGTCACAGATCGTGCCGATGGAGGAGATGAACCTTCACTTCACCGGCGATTTCCACGCGATTACGGCGGCGCATAATCTGCTGGCGGCGATGATCGACAATCATATCCACTGGGGCAACGCGCTTGACCTGGACCCGCGGCGGATCACCTGGCGGCGGGTGATGGACATGAACGACCGCGCGCTGCGCGACATCGTGGTGGGGCTTGGTGGCCCGGCCAACGGCTATGCGCGCGAGACGGGTTTTGACATCACCGTGGCGTCAGAGGTGATGGCGATCTTGTGTCTCGCGCGCGATCTGGACGATCTGCAAGACCGGCTGGGCCGGATCGTGGTGGGCTATCGGCGCGACAAGACCGCGGTCACTTGCCGCGACCTCAAGGCCGATGGCGCGATGACGGTGTTGTTGCGCGAGGCGTTGCAGCCCAATCTGGTGCAGACGCTGGAAAACACCCCGGCCTTTGTTCATGGTGGGCCGTTTGCCAATATCGCGCATGGCTGCAATTCGGTCATGGCCACGGGCACGGCGCTGAAACTGGCCGATTATGTGGTGACCGAGGCGGGTTTTGGTGCTGATCTGGGGGCCGAGAAATTCTTTGACATCAAGTGTCGCAAGGCCGGGCTGAAGCCCGCGGCGGCGGTGATCGTGGCCACGGTGCGGGCGCTGAAGATGCATGGCGGTGTGGCGCGGGCCGATCTGGCGCGCGAAGATGTGGCGGCGCTGCGGGTGGGCTGTGCCAACCTTGGTCGCCATATCGAGAATGTGCGCGGCTTTGGCGTGCCGGTGGTGGTGGCGATCAACCATTTCGCCGCCGACACCCCGGCCGAGATCGCCGCGCTTCAGGCCTATGTGGCCGGGCAGGGCGCCGAGGCGATCTTGTGCGATCACTGGGCAAGGGGCGGCGCTGGCGCAGAGGATCTGGCCCGCCGCGTTGTGGCGCTGGCCGAAGCGGGTGCGCGTTTTGCCCCGCTTTACCCCGACGATCTGCCCCTGTGGGACAAGATCGAGACGATCGCACGGCGGATCTATCACGCGGGCGAGGTGGCGGCCGACCCGGCCGTGCGCGCCCAGCTTGCGGCCTTCGAGGCGGCGGGCCACGGTCCTCTTCCGGTCTGCATGGCAAAGACGCAATACAGCTTTTCCACTGACCCCGCGTTGCGGGGGGCGCCCTCGGGGCATGTGGTGCCGGTGCGCGAGGTGCGGCTGGCCGCAGGCGCGGGCTTTGTGGTCGCGATCTGCGGTGAGATCATGACCATGCCGGGCCTGCCACGGGTGCCCGCCGCCGAAAGCATCGGGCTGGATCAGGCCGGAAACGTCGTCGGGCTGTTCTGATCGACAGGGTTGAGATTGCCGCCGAAACCGGGCACAAGCGCGCCAACTAAAAGGGGGCGTTGATGCGGGAACTCGACGGTATTTCCTCGATGGCCGAACTGCGCGCCGAGATCGACGCGCTGGATGCGCGGCTGGTTGCGGGCCTTGCCGCGCGCGCGCGTCTGATCGACCGGGCGATTGCGCTGAAACCGGCTGAGGGCCTGCCTGCCCGCATTGACGCACGGGTGGAAGACGTGGTTGCCAAGGTGCGCGCGCGGGCCATGGCCGAAGGGCTGGAGGCGGATCTGGTTGAAACGCTGTGGCGGCAGATCATCGACTGGTCGATCAAGCGCGAAGAGGCGGTTCTGGGAAAGGGAGAGGGCGCATGAGTGCCACGATCATTGACGGCAAGGCCTTTGCCGAACGGCTGCGCGGCCGCGTGGCTGCCCATGTGACCCGGCTGAAGGACGGCCACGGCCTGACCCCCGGTCTGGCCGTGGTGCTGGTGGGCGAAGACCCGGCCAGCCAGGTCTATGTGCGCAACAAGGGCAAGCAGACGCAGGAAACCGGCATGGCCAGTTTCGAGCACAAGCTGCCCGCCGACACGACCGAGGCCGATTTGCTGGCGCTGATCGCGCGGCTGAATGCGGCGCCTGCGGTGCATGGCATTCTGGTGCAACTGCCGCTGCCCGCGCATCTGAACGCCGAACTGGTGATCAACGCCATTGACCCGGCCAAGGATGTGGACGGGTTCCACATCTCGAATGTGGGGCTGTTGGGCACCGGGCAAAAGGCGATGGTGCCCTGTACCCCGCTGGGCTGCCTGATGCTGCTGCGCGACCATCTGGGCAGCCTGTCGGGGCTGGAGGCGGTGGTCGTGGGCCGGTCCAACATCGTGGGCAAACCGATGGCCCAATTGCTGCTGGGCGAGAGCTGCACCGTGACCATTGCCCATTCGCGGACCCGGACAATCGAGGCGGTGTGCCGGCGCGCCGACATTCTGGTGGCCGCCGTGGGCCGCCCCGAAATGATCACCGGCGACTGGATCAAGCCGGGCGCCACGGTGATCGACGTGGGCATCAACCGGGTCGAACGCGATGGCAAGATGCGGCTGGTGGGCGATGTCGATTTCGCCAGCGCGGTGGGCGTGGCGGGGGCAATCACCCCGGTGCCGGGCGGGGTGGGGCCGATGACCATCGCCTGCCTGCTGGCCAATACCGTCACCGCTGCCTGCCGCGCGCATGGCCTGGCAGAACCCGAAGGGCTGACGGCCTGATCCGCCGCCCCTGCTAGGCCAGGGGGCCGGGATCGACCGGCACCATGGTGCCCTGCAACACCGCGATCAGCTTGCGCGCGCCGTCTGGTGCCTCGGCCTCGACCTCGGCGGTGACCACGCTCAGCCGCCGCCCGGCCTTGACCACGCGGCCCCGCGCGATCAGCCGGCCCCCCGCGGCAGGTGCCAGAAGGTTGATCTTCATCTCGGCCGTCATCACCTCGGCCCCCGGCGCCATCAGCGTCAGCGCGGCATAGCCCGCCGCGGTGTCACCCAGCGCAAATGTCAGCCCGGCATGGCCCATGCCATGCTGCTGGCGTGCCAGCGGCAGGATCGGGGCTGCGATCTCGCACAGGCCCGGCTCGATCCGCGTGATTGCGGCGCCGAATGTCTGCATCAGGGATTGTTGAGCAAAGCTGTTCGTGATGCGGTCGGCGCTGGTCGGTGTCATGCGGGTCTCCTTTGCAACGATTTTGCTCGCGGCGATGTAATGTTGGCAAGATCATTGCGCCGACAGTCGCAAACGCGTATCAAACCGTCGTATTTCAATGACGATGTCGGTGCTTATGTCACGATTTGTTGTGCGATGGCTGGCCCTGCTGCAGGCTCCGGCAGTGCCTGTCAGTTGGGCGGTGTTCTCGCTTCTGGGCATTGTCGCTGGCCCTTTTGGCACGTTGGAGGGGCTTTCGGGTCCGCAGCGGCTGCTGTTCTGGCCCGTGGTCATCGGGGCGGGCATTGTCTTGTGCGCCGGGCTGCGAGTGATGGTGGTCGAGGTGTTTGGCTTGCGCGGCGATCTGGTCGGCGCGCCGGTTCTGGCAGTGCTGGCCGCGGTGGTCATGACGCCACCGCTTTACGCAGCAACGGTCCAGTTCTTGCCTGAGTCGCAGGCGATGCGGCTGCATTGGGTCGAACTTGGTGGGCTGGTGTTTTTGTGCTCGATCAGCGTCAGCGCGATGCGTTATGCGCTGGCGCAGCAGCCGCGGGGGGCGGCGGCCAACCCGACGCCCGCCAGCCCGGCGCCCGCGGAGGTGGCCCCGCACAGCGCCGCGCCGCGGCTGATGGCACGGCTTGATCCGGCTTTGCGGGCGCCGCTGATCCGGCTGTCGGTGCGGGATCACTATGTTGATGTGGTGACAGGCGCCGGGCAGGCCAGCCTGTTGATGCGCTTTGCGGACGCGCTGGCTGAACTTGACGGGGTCTGCGGGCTGCGGGTGCATCGGTCGCACTGGGTTGCGCTGGATGCGGTGAGCAGAGCCGAGCGGCGCGCAGGCAAGGTGCAGGTGCGGCTGTGCGACGGCAGCGCGGTGCCGGTGTCGCGGCCCTATCAGCCCGACCTGATCGAGCGTGGCCTGCTGACGCCGGCTCAGCGCGGCATCGGTAGCGCCAGCGCGCGCGGCCCGGTCAGCACCGCCAGCGCCTCGGGGCGCATCAGCCGCGCCAGCGCCGGATCAGACGACAGCAACCCGCCGGTATAGGCGCCAAAGGCGGGCAGGATCACCCGCGCCGCGTCGATCAGAAAGGCCGGGCGCGCGGGGCCGCGCCCGATCCGCGCCTTGGGGTGATAATGGCCCGACACTTCGCCTGACGTTCCCGGCTGCGCGATATGGCGCAAGGTCAGCGGCCCCAGCCGCAGTTCGGCCAGATGGCTGCCGCCCAGGGCCACCGGCCCCGGATCGTGGTTGCCCGCGATCCAGACCCAGCGCCGCCCGGCCATCAGGCGGGTCAGCCACAGCGCCTCGGGTTCGGGCAGGTCGGCAGCAGCCAGATCGTCGAAACTGTCGCCCAGGCAGATCACCTGCGCGGGGGCTGTCGCCGCGATCTCGGCATCCAGCCGCGCGAGCGTTTCGGCGGTGTCATAGGGCGGCAGCAGGGTGCCGCGCCGCGCAAGGCGGGCTGCTTTGCCAAAATGCAGGTCAGACACGATCAGCGCCCGTTCGGCGGCCAGCCACAGCGTGCCCGCCCCCCGCGCGATCAGCGCCGTGCCGTTCAGGTTGAAGGCGTGGCCGGTCAATGCGCCTCGGCCCAGCTTGCGCCACGGCCCGCATCGACGACCAGCGGCACCGACAGATGCACCACCGGATTGGCAGCGCCCTCCATCACCCGGCGGGCGATCGCGGTCAGCGCATCGGCGGCCCCTGTCTCGACCTCGAAGATCAGCTCGTCATGCACCTGCAACAGCATCTTTGCGGGCAGATCGGCGATGGCCGCGGGCATCCGCACCATGGCGCGGCGGATGATGTCGGCGGCCGCGCCCTGGATCGGCGCGTTGATCGCCGCGCGCTTGGCAAAGCCCGCACCGGGGCCTTTGGCGTTGATCTCGGGCGTGTGTATCTTGCGGCCAAAGATCGTTTGCACGAAGCCATTGTCCTTTGCAAAGGCCACGGTGTCGTCCATGTAGCGGCGGATTCCGGGGAAGCGTTCGAAATAGCGGTCGATGAAGCCCTGCGCGTCGGCGCGCGGAATGCGCAAGTTGCGCGCCAGCCCAAAGCCCGAGATGCCATAGATCACGCCAAAGTTGATCGCCTTGGCCTGCCGCCGGATGTCGGGGGTCATCTGGTCCAGCGGCACGTTGAACATTTCCGAGGCGGTCATCGCGTGAATGTCGATGCCCTTGCGGAACGCCTCTTTCAGTTCGGGGATGTCGGCCACATGGGCCAGAATGCGCAACTCGATCTGGCTGTAGTCAAGGCTGACCAGGGTCATGCCGGGGCCGGCCACGAACGCCTCGCGGATGCGGCGGCCCTCGTCACTGCGCACGGGTATGTTTTGCAGGTTCGGGTCGGTCGAGGACAGCCGCCCCGTCGCCGCCCCAGAGATGACGTAAGAGGTATGAACCCGCCCCGTTTCCGGGTTCTGGTGGCTCTGAAGCGCGTCGGTATAGGTTGATTTCAGCTTGGAAATCTGGCGCCAGTCCAGCACGCGGGCAGCCAGTTCGGCGGCCTTGGGGTGATCTTCCAGCGCGGCCACATCCTCCAGCACCTCGGCACCGGTGGCATAGGCGCCGGTCTTGCCCTTTTGGCCGCCGGGCACGCCCATCGTGTCGAACAGGATTTCGCCCAACTGCTTGGGGCTGCCCACGTTGAAGGGCTGGCCCGCCAGCGCCGCGATCTCGGCCTCCAGCCCCGCCATCTTTTGCGCAAAGGCATTCGACATGCGCGCAAGTGCGGTCGGGTCGATCCGCACACCGGCCATTTCCATGTCGGCCAGCACCGGCACCAATGGGCGCTCCATCGTCTCGTAGACCGTGGTCACGCGGGCGTGGGCAAGCTGCGGCTTGAACAGGTGCCACAACCGCAGCGTCACATCGGCATCTTCGGCGGCGTATTTCACCGCCTCGTCCACCGGCACCCGGTCAAAGGTGATGGCGGCCTTGCCGCCACCCAGCAGCGACTTGATCGGGATCGGGCTGTGGTTCAGGTAGCGGTCCGACAGATGGTCCATGCCATGCCCGTGCAGCCCCGCATGCATCGCGTAAGACAGCAGCATGGTGTCGTCAATCGGGGCCACGCGGATGCTGTGGCGGGCAAAAATCTTGAAGTCATACTTCATGTTCTGCCCGATCTTGAGGATGCTGTCATCCTCCAGCACCGGCTTCAGCAGCGCCAGCGCCTGATCCATCGGCATCTGGCCGGGAGCGAGGCTGGAGGAGCCGAACAGATCATCGCCTCCCGCCTTGTGGCCCAGCGGAATATAGGCCGCGCGCCCCGGCTCGATGCACAGCGACACGCCCACCAGATCGGCCTGCATCTCGTCCAGACTGGTGGTTTCGGTATCGACCGCCACCCAGCCCCGCGCGCGGGCCTGATCCAGCCAGCGCGTCAGCGTCTGTGCATCGCGGATGCAGGTGTAGTCGTCAGGACGAAAGGGCAGGGTCGCGGAGGCGGCAGGCGCCTCGGGTGTGCCTGCCGCCGTCGGCGCGGCGGCCTCGATCGGGGCCGGAACGGCAGTTCCGAACTTTTCCGCCACGCGGCGGGTCAGGGTGCGAAACTCCATCTGCGACAGGAAATCCATCAGCGCGGCGGGGTCTGGGTCTTTGACCTCCAGATCGTCCAGCCCGAACTCCAGCGGCGTGTTGGCATCCAGCGTCACGAGGCGCTTCGAGATGCGGATCAGATCGGCATTGTCCAGCAGCACCTGACGCCGCTTGGGCTGCCTGATTTCGTCGGCCCGCGCCAACAGGCTGTCAAGGTCGCCATATTCGTTGATCAACAGTGCAGCGGTCTTGATGCCGATGCCGGGGGCGCCGGGCACGTTATCGACCGAATCGCCCGCCAGCGCCTGCACGTCCACCACCCGGTCGGGGCCGACGCCGAATTTCTCGGCCACCTCGTCGGGGCCGATGCGCAGGCCCTTCATCGCATCCAGCATCTCGACCCCGCCACCCACAAGCTGCATCAGATCCTTGTCGGACGAGATGATGGTGACGCGCCCGCCCGCCTCGCGCGCTTGCCGCGCCAGGGTGGCGATGATGTCGTCAGCCTCGTAATCCTTGACCTCGATACAGGCGAGGTTGAAGGCCCGTGTCGCCTCGCGCGTCAGCGGGAATTGCGGGCGCAGGTCTTCGGGCAATTCGGGGCGGTTGGCCTTGTAGGCCGGGTAAATATCGTTGCGGAAGGTCTTGGAGCTGTGGTCGAAAATCACCGCAGCATGGGTCGGGGCATCGGTGCCCTTGGCATCCTCGATATATTTGAAGATCATGTTGGCAAAGCCTGCCACCGCGCCCACCGGCAGCCCGTCTGACTTGCGCGTCAGCGGAGGCAGGGCGTGATAGGCGCGGAAGATGAAGGCCGAGCCGTCGATCAGATGCAGATGGCAGCCGTTGCCAAAGGTCATGGTCCCCTCCCTCGGGGTTGGCACCCCGGACGGGCGGGGCCGTCCGCTGGGTCAGTGGTCGGAATGGGCGTGGTCGCGGTCGATCACATATCGCGCATCGCAATAGGGGCAATCGACAAAGCCGGTATCCTCGGGGATCACCAGCCAGACCCGCGGATGGCCAAGCGCGCCCTCGCCGCCGTCGCAGGCGACTTTCCAGGTGGTGACGGTTTTGGTCTCGGGCGCGGGCAGGGTCATCTTGGCCTCGGGTCTGGAAGGGGTGGGGCTGCATGGCCCGGCTGCGCGCCATGATAGCGATCCGTCCGGGGCGGGCAAGGGTTGGCGGGCCTTGCGGTGCCATCGGGCGGGGTTAGAGTGCGCCCATGCCCGACCTGCCCGCCCCCATTGCACATTGGTTTGCCGCCCGCGGCTGGGCGCTGCACCCGCATCAGGCGCAGATGCTGGCGCGCGCCGGCGATCCGGCGGTGCTGCTGATCGCGCCCACCGGCGGGGGCAAGACGCTGGCGGGGTTCTTGCCGACGCTGGCCGATCTGGCGCGCGCTCCGCGGGCGGGGCTGCATACGCTTTACGTCTCGCCGCTGAAGGCGTTGGCGGCCGATATCCGGCGCAACCTGACCGGGCCGGTCGCCGAGATGGGGCTGGGCGTCCGCATCGAGGACCGCACCGGCGATACCGGCGCCACCCAGCGCCGCCGCCAGCGCGCCGACCCGCCGCATATTCTGCTGACCACGCCCGAAAGCCTGGCGCTGCTGCTGTCCTACCCCGACGCGCCGCAAATTTTTTCAAGCCTTTCCCGTGTGATAGTGGATGAGGTTCACGCGCTGGCCGAAAGCCGCCGGGGCGATCAGTTGATGCTGTGCCTGGCGCGGTTGCAGGCGCTGGCGCCGGGGCTGCGCCGGGTGGGTCTGTCGGCCACGGTCGAAGATCCCGCCGCGCTGGCGCGGTTTCTGGCGCCCGAGGGGTGCGCGGTGCTGCTGGCCGACCCCGGCCCCGCGCCCGACATTGCCCTGCTGGAGGGGTGCCCGCGCGCGCCCTGGGCCGGGGCGGGCGGGCGCCATGCGATCCCCGCGGTGCTGGCGGCGGTGGCGGCGCATCGCACCACGATCATCTTTCACAACACCCGCGCGCAGGCGGAGCTGTTCTTTCATGACCTGTGGCTGGCCAATACCGACGATCTGCCGATCGGCATCCACCACGGCAGCCTGTCGAAAGAGGCGCGCGAACGGGTCGAGGCCGCGATGGTGGCGGGCAGCCTGCGCGGGGTGGTGGCTACCGGCAGCCTCGATCTGGGCATCGACTGGGGCGATGTGGACCTGGTGATCCAGATCGGCGCGCCCAAAAACGTCAAGCGGCTTGTTCAGCGGATCGGGCGGGCGAACCATCGCTACAACGCGCCGTCGAAGGCACGGCTGGTGCCTGCCAACCGGTTCGAGGAGATCGAATGCGCAGCGGCGCTGGAGGCGGTGGCGGACCATGATCTGGATGGCGAGCCGCGCGGGCCGGGGCCTTTGGATGTGCTCTGCCAGCACATCCTGCTGACCGCCTGCGCGGGGCCGTTTGCCGCCGATGACCTGTTTGCGCAAGCCCGCCGGGCTGGCCCCTACGCCGACCTGCCGCGGGGCGATTTCGACGCCTGCCTGGAGTTTTGCGCGACGGGGGGCTATGCTTTACGCGCCTATGACCGCTGGCGCCGGTTGATGCAGCGCGATGGCCTGTGGCAGTTGCGCGACCCGCGCGCGGCGCGCGATCTGCGCATGAACATTGGCACCATCGTCGATACCGACCTGCTCAAGGTGCGCCTGATCCGTGGCGGCGCGCCCTTGGGCGAGGTGGAGGAGGCCTTTGCGGCGAGCCTGACCCCCGGCGACACCTTCCTGATCGGCGGGCAGGTGGTGCGCTATGAGGGGTTGCGGGAACTGACCGTCGAGGTCAGCCCCGGCCGCGGGCGAGAGCCCAAGGTGGCGGTGTTTTCGGGCACCAAATTCGCCACATCGACCCAGCTTTCGGCGCGCATCCTGCGGCTGTTGCACCGCCCCGCGGCGCTGCCCGACAGTGCGCGCGACTGGGTGGCGTTGCAGGCCGCCCGGTCGCAGCTGCCCGTGCCGGGGCGGCTGCTGGTTGAAACCTTTCCGCATGAGGGGCGGGCCTATTGCGTGATCTGGGGCTTTGCCGGGCGCAACGCGATGCAGACGCTGGGTCTGTTGATGACGCGGGCGATGGACCAGGCCGGGCTGGCGCCGCTGGGCTTTGTCGCGTCGGATTACGCGGTGGCGATCTGGGGGCTGGAGGCAGTCACAGACCCCGCCGCGCTGCTGGATGCGCAGGGCCTGCGCGACGGGCTGGAGGGATGGCTGGCGGCCAATGCCGTGATGAAGCGCGCCTTTCGCACCGTCGCCACCATCGCAGGGCTGATCCAGCGCAACGTGCCGGGTGCACGCAAAAGCGGGCGGCAGGCCACGTTTTCGACCGATATCCTTTATGATACGCTGCGCCGCCACGACCCCGGCCACCTGATGCTGCGCGCCACCCGCGACGAGGCGATGCGCGGCCTTGTCGATTTCGCGCGCCTGGAGGAGATGCTGGCCCGCACCGCCGGGCGCATCGACCTGATGCGGCTGGAGACGGTGCCGCCGCTGGCTGCGCCGCTGCTGCTGGAGGCGGGCCGGGTGCCGGTGGAGGGCGCGGGCCGCGCCCGGCTGGAGGCCGAGATGGCGGCGCGGCTGATGGCGGCGGCGGGCCTTGTGTCGTGATCGGGCGTGACGGCGCCTTGCCTTGCCATCGCGGCCCCCCACAGATAGGGTGCGCGCGATCCATCGGGCGCCTGCGCCCCAACCAGACGAGGACGACAGATGTTCGCAACCCCCGCCTATGCCCAGGCCGCCGGTGACATGTCCGGCGCCGCCGCTTTTTCGCAATTCGTGCCGCTGGTCCTGATCTTTGTGATCATGTATTTCTTGCTGATCCGTCCGCAGCAGAAAAAGCTGAAAGAGCACAAGGCCATGGTCGATGCCCTGCGCCGCGGCGACAGCGTTGTGACCGCGGGCGGCATCATCGGCAAGGTCGTGCATGTGCGCGAGGATGGCGAGGTCGAGATCGAGATCGCACCGGGCGTGAAGGTGCGGGTGATCAAATCCACCATCGCGCAGGTGCTGTCCAAGACCGAACCGGCTGCGGCCAACTCCAACTGAGTTTACAACATGTTGCAGATCCCCCTGTGGAAGCGGATCGTGATCCTTGCGCTCGTCCTGAGCGGGATCGCTTTCGCTGTTCCGAACCTGTTCTATGGCCGGGTCGAGGCGCATAACGACGCGATCGTTGCGGCCGAAAGGGTCGGGTTCGAAACGCCCGAACAGGCCGTGGCACGGGGCGGCTGGCCTGATTTTCTGCCCTCTGGGCTGGTGAACCTCGGGCTGGATCTGCGCGGCGGCGCGCATCTTTTGGCCGAGGTGCATGTGGCCGATGTCTACAAGGCCCGAATGGAGGCGCTTTGGCCCGAGGCGCGGCGCGCGCTGGCCGGCAAACGCGCCACCATCGGCGCGGTGCGCCGCGCGCCCGCCCCCGATGGCGAATTGCGCATCCAGATCGGCACCCCCGCAGCGATGGCCGAGGCGGTGGCGGCGGTGCGCGATCTGGCAAACCCGGTGGTCACCCTGACCGGGGTGGGCGAAAGCGATCTGGATGTGACCGCCGAAGGCGATATTCTGATTGTGCGCCTGTCCGAGGCAGAACGTGCCGCGACCGACGACCGCACAATTCAGCAAAGCCTTGAGATCATTCGTCGCCGTGTGGACGAGGTCGGCACACGCGAACCCACGATTCAGCGTCAGGGCGCCGATCGCATCCTGATTCAGGTGCCGGGCCTTGGTTCGGCGGCCGAGTTGAAGGCGCTGATCGGAACCACCGCCAAGCTGACCTTCCACCCGGTTCTGGGCCGCAGTTCCGAACCCGATCCGGCGCCGGGGCTGGGCCGCGTGGTCTATCCTTCGGTAGACGAGCGCGGGCTGTTCTACACTCTGGATGCCAGCCCCGTTGTCTCGGGGGACGAGCTGGTGGATGCGCGGCCCGATTTCGACCAGAACGGCCGGCCCGCCGTTTCGTTCCGTTTCAACCCGACCGGGGCGCGCAAGTTCGGCGACTATACCGCCGCCAATATCGGTCAGCCCTTTGCCATCGTTCTGGATGGCGAGGTGATCTCGGCCCCGGTGATCCAGAGCCATATTCCGGGCGGGTCTGGTATCATCACCGGCAGTTTCACGGTCGAGGAATCGACCAATCTGGCGGTGCTGTTGCGCGCAGGCGCCTTGCCCGCGGGCATGACATTTCTGGAAGAGCGCACCATCGGCCCCGAACTGGGCGCCGACAGCATCGAGGCCGGGCGCATCGCCTCGGTGGTCGGTCTGGCCGCGGTCGTGGTCTTCATGATCCTCAGCTACGGGCTGTTCGGGGTGTTTGCCAGCGTGGCGCTGATGGTCAACATTGCCATGATCTTTGGCATCCTGTCGGCGATCGGTGGCACCCTGACGCTGCCCGGCATTGCCGGGATCGTGCTGACCATCGGCATGGCGGTAGATGCCAACGTGCTGGTGTTCGAACGTATCCGCGAAGAACTGAAAACCGCCAAGGGCCCTGCGCGCGCCATCGGGCTGGGCTATGAACGGGCGATGTCGGCGATTGTGGATGCCAATATAACCACCTTCCTGACAGCGGCGATCCTGTTCTTTCTGGGCTCTGGCCCGGTGCGGGGCTTTGCGGTGACGCTGATGATCGGGATCGTCACCTCGGTCTTTACCGCGATCTGGGTGACGCGGCTTCTTGTGGTTGTCTGGTATGACCGCCGCCGCCCGAAAACCATTACCGTGTAAGGGGCAGCCATGGCTTTCCGTCTGAAACTGGTCCCCGAAAAGACCTCGATCGACTTTTTCCGCTGGCAATGGGCCACCTTTGGCGTTTCCGCCCTTATGGTGGCTGCCTCGGTGGTCCTTGTGATCGTGATGGGGCTGAACTTCGGCATCGACTTCAAGGGCGGCACCACGATCCGCACCGAATCGAGCCAGCCGCTGGATGTGGGCGCCTATCGCGCGGCGCTGTCCCCGCTTGATCTGGGGGATGTGTCGATCACGCAGGTGTTCGACCCAACCTTTGGCCCCGACAAACAGGTGGCGCAGATCCGCATTCAGGCGCAGCAGGGGGCCGAAAGCCTGACCCCCGAGGCGATCCTTGCGGTCGAGGCGGCGCTGAAGGGCGCCGACCCGGCGGTTGTCTTTGCCGCGGTGGAATCCGTCGGCCCCAAGGTGTCGGGCGAGTTGCTGCAATCGGCCATTCTGGCGGTTCTGGCGGCGGCGACGGGCATTCTGATCTATATCTGGATGCGGTTCGAATGGCAGTTTGCCGTGGGCGCGGTGGCGGCGCTGGTGCATGACGTGGTGGTGACAATCGGGGTATTCGCGCTGTTCCAGCTCAAGTTCGACCTGACCATCATCGCCGCGCTGCTGACCATTCTGGGCTATTCGATCAACGATACCGTGGTGGTCTTTGACCGGCTGCGCGAAAACCTGATGAAGTTCAAGACCACGCCGCTGCGCGATGTGATGAACCTGTCGGTCAACGAAACGCTGTCGCGCACGGTGATGACCTCGGGCACCACGCTGATTGCGCTGATCGCCCTTCTGGTGCTGGGCGGCGACGTGATCCGCGGCTTTGTCTTTGCCATGACCTTCGGGGTGGTGGTGGGCACCTGGTCGTCGGTCTTTGTGGCGAAAAACATCGTGCTGTGGCTGGGCGTGAAACGCGACTGGTCGAAACCCGCCGAAACACCGTTTCCGGGGGCGGAACAACCCTGATGCCGATCATCGACACCAGCTTTGGCACCGGCCTGCCGATTGACGCCTTTGGCCCCGGCTATTTCCGGGTCGCAGGCGCGGTGCGGCCCGGCGGGTTGGTGATCGGGGCCGGGGCGGTGGCGGATTGGGCGGGCTATGACGATCTGGCGCCGGTTCTGGCGCTGGCGGGTTCGGTCGATCTGGTGTTCATCGGTACCGGCGCCGACATTTCCTTTGCCCCCAAGGCGCTGGTGCAGCGGCTGGAAGGGGCGGGGCTGATGGTCGAGGCGATGGCCACACCTGCCGCCGCGCGCAGCTACAACCTGCTGCTGACCGAAAACCGCCGGGTAGCCGCCGCGCTGCTGCCGATGCCGGGGGTGGGCGATGTCTGAGCCGCCGCTGGTGTCGGTGGCGGGGCTGGCGGTGGCGCGCGGCGGGCTGGCGGTGCTGGAAGGCATCGACTTTGTCGTCAGCCGAGGCGCGGCGCTGATCCTGCGCGGGCCGAACGGTATCGGCAAGACAACGCTCTTGCGCACGCTGGCGGGGTTGCAGCCGCCGCTGGCGGGTACGCTGTCGGCCCTGCCCGAGGCGGTGGCCTATGCCGCCCATGCCGATGGCCTGAAGGCGACGCTGAGCGTAACCGAAAACCTGCGTTTCTGGGCGGCCGTCTATGGCACCGGCAGCATTGACCCGGCACTGAACGCGATGAACCTGTCCGCGTTGCGCGACCGCCCCGCGCACAGCCTGTCGGCGGGGCAGAAACGGCGCCTTGGGCTGGCGCGGCTGCTGGTCACTGGCCGCCCGGTCTGGGTGCTGGATGAACCCACCGTGTCGCTGGATGCGGCGTCGGTTGCGCTGTTTGCGACCGCGGTGCGCGCCCATCTGGCGGGCGGCGGCGCGGCTCTGATCGCCACCCATATCGACCTTGGCCTGCACGAGGCCCGCGTGCTGGACCTCACCCCGTTCCGCGCCCGCCCGCCCGAGGCGGGGGGTATTCGCGGCAGCTTTGACGAGGCCTTTGCATGATCGCGCTGTTGGCCCGCGATCTGGCGCTGGCGGTGCGCGCGGGCGGTGGCTTTGGGCTGGGGCTGGCGTTCTTTCTGATCGTGGTCACGCTGGTTCCGTTCGGGGTTGGCCCTGAGGGTGGCGTTCTGGCCCGGATCGCGCCGGGCATTCTGTGGCTGGGGGCACTTCTGGCCTGTCTGCTGTCGCTCGACCGTATTTTCGCGCTGGATTATGAGGATGGCTCGTTGGATCTGCTGGCGACCGCACCGATCCCGCTGGAAGGGGTGGTGACGATCAAGGCTGCTGCGCACTGGATCACGACGGGCCTGCCCCTGGTGGCGGCGGCGCCGGTTTTCGGCATCCTGCTGCACCTGGAGGGGGCGGGGTTCTTCTGGCTGACGGCATCGTTGGCGCTGGGCACGCCGGCGCTGTCGGTGCTGGGCACATTCGGCGCGGCGCTGACGGTGGGGCTGAAACGCGGCGGGTTGTTGCTGTCGTTGCTGGTGCTGCCGCTCTATGTGCCCACGCTGATCTTTGGCGCCGAACTGGTGCGCCGCGGCGTCGCCGGAATGGAGACGACAACGCCGCTGCTGATGCTGGCGGGCATCACCGCGGCCACTGTGGCGCTGGTCCCCTTTGCCTCGGCGGCGGCGATCCGCGTCAATCTGCGCTAGGCCATGACATGAGTGTGATTTGAGCACACGACAACAGGAAAGTAGCACAACTCCATGTCGATCTGGGAATACGCCAATCCAAAGAAGTTCATGCAGACCTCGGCCTGGGCCCTGCCCTGGGTTGCGGGGCTGACGCTGGTGACGCTGATCGGCGGGCTGGTCTGGGGCTTTTTCTTCACGCCCGACGATTACAAGCAAGGCTCGACCGTCAAGATCATCTACATCCACGTTCCCGCCGCGATGATGGCGATCAACGTCTGGGCGATGATGCTGGTCACCTCGCTGATCTGGCTGATCCGGCGGCACCATGTATCGGCGCTGGCGGCCAAGGCGGCGGCACCGGTCGGCATGGTGATGACGCTGATCGCGCTGATCACCGGGGCGATCTGGGGGCAGCCGATGTGGGGCACCTGGTGGGAATGGGACCCGCGGCTGACCTCGTTCCTGATCCTGTTCCTGTTCTATCTGGGTTATATCGCGCTCTGGGGGGCGATTGATAACCCTGATACCGCCGCCGATCTGACCGGGGTTCTGTGCCTTGTCGGCTCGGTCTTTGCGATCCTGTCGCGCTATGCGGTGAACTTCTGGAACCAGGGCCTGCATCAGGGCGCCTCGCTCTCGCTCGACAAGGAGGAGAACGTGGCCGATGTGTTCTGGTATCCGCTGGTGGTCAGCATCACCGGCTTTGTGCTGTTGTTCCTGGCGCTGGTGCTGATCCGCACCCGCACCGAAATTCGGGCGCGCCGTTTGCAGGCGCTGGAAACCCGCGAAAGGATGGCCTGATGATACCCGATCTGGGGAAATATGCCGGGGCCGTTCTGGGATCTTATGCGGTCACGATTGCGCTGTTGCTGGGGTTGGTGGCGGTCACGCTGTGGCGGTCTGCCAAGGTGAAACGCGCGCTGGCCGCACAAGAAGCACGGATGGGGCAAGGGGATGGCTAAAATCTCGCCGCTGATGGTGCTGCCGCCGGTGCTGTTTGCGGCGCTGGCGGGGATGTTCGTCTGGGGGATGAACCGCGACAACCCGCGCCAGTTGCCGACCGCGCTGGCCGAAAAGACGGCGCCGCCTCTGGTGCTCGCGGCGCTGGGCGCAGGCCCCGCGCTGACTGACGCAGCCCTGCGCGACGGGCGGGTGAAGCTGGTGAATTTCTGGGCGAGCTGGTGCGCGCCCTGCCGGATCGAGCATCCCTATCTGACCGGACTTGCCGCCGAGGGGGTGCCGATCTATGGCATCAACTACAAGGACAAGCCCGAAAATGCGGCGCAATTTCTGGCCGATATGGGCAACCCCTATGCCGCCATCGGCGCCGATGCCTCGGGTATGGATACCGCGGTGAACTGGGGCGTCTATGGCGTGCCCGAAACCTTTGTGGTCGATGGCGATGGGCGGATTTTGTTCCGCTTTGCCGGGCCGGTGACGCCCGATGTCATTGAAAAGCACCTGCGCCCGTTCCTGACCAAGGCCAAGTGAGGGCGTTGCGCCACGAACCCCCCGGTGCATAGCAAAAGGCCCCGGCGAAAGCCGGGGCCTTTTCTGTCTGCGGCACCGTCAGGCCTTGGCCAGGTTGCGCAGAACGTAATGCAGAACGCCACCGTTGCGCAGATATTCGATCTCCACCTCGGTGTCGATGCGCGCGCGCAGCGTGATCACGGTTTCGCGGCCATCGGCGCGTCGGATCGTGCAGGGCACCAGGCTCAGCGGCTTGATCTCGCCCTCCAGACCTTCGATCGTCACCGTCTCGTCGCCGGTCAGGCCCAGCGACTTGCGCGTCATGCCTTCGGTGAACTCGAACGGAATGACCCCCATGCCGATCAGGTTGGAGCGGTGGATACGCTCGAAGCTTTCGGCGATCACGGCCTTGACGCCCAGCAGGTTGGTGCCCTTGGCCGCCCAGTCGCGGCTTGATCCCGCGCCGTATTCGATGCCGCCAAAGATCACCAGCGGCACGCCCGCTGCCTGATAGGCCATCGAGGCGTCGTAGATCGAGGTCTGCGCCCCGTCAGGCCCCAGCGTATAGCCGCCTTCGACACCGTCCAGCATCTCGTTCTTGATGCGGATGTTGGCGAATGTGCCGCGCATCATCACCTCATGGTTGCCGCGGCGCGACCCGTAGGAGTTGAAATCCTTGGGCGCCACCTGCCGCTCGGTCAGGTATTTTCCGGCGGGCGTGGTGGGTTTGAACGAGCCGGCGGGGCTGATGTGATCGGTGGTGATCATGTCGCCCAACAGCGCCAGAATGCGCGCGCCGTGCAGGTTGGAAATCGTGCCAGCCTCTTTCGACATGCCGCGGAAATAGGGCGGGTTCTGGATATAGGTCGAGGTCGCGGGCCAGTCGTAGGTTTCCGAATCCACGGTTTCGACCGCCTGCCATTTGGCATCGCCCTTGAACACATCGGCGTATTTGGCGCGGAACGCGTCGCGGGTGACTGTGGCATGGACCAGATCGGCGATTTCGGCATTGGTGGGCCAGATGTCCTTGAGAAACACATCGTTCCCATCAAGGTCTTGGCCGATCGGGTCATGGGTCAGGTCGATGTTCATGTCGCCCGCGATCGCATAGGCCACCACCAGCGGCGGGCTGGCCAGATAGTTGGCGCGCACGTCGGGGCTGATGCGGCCCTCGAAGTTGCGGTTGCCCGACAGCACCGACACCGCGATCAGGTCGTTGTCATGGATCGTTTTCGAGATTTCGGGCGCCAGCGGGCCAGAGTTGCCGATGCAGGTCGCGCAGCCATACCCCACAAGGTTGAAGCCGATCGCGTCCAGATCGTCTTGCAGGCCCGCGGCCTCCAGATATTTCGACACCACCTGCGAGCCGGGTGCGAGCGAGGTTTTCACCCAAGGCTTGCGGGTCAGACCCAGCGCGCGCGCCTTGCGCGCCACCAGCCCGGCGCCGATCATCACATAGGGGTTCGAGGTGTTGGTGCACGACGTGATCGAGGCGATCACAACCGAGCCGTCGCGCAGCCGGTAATCGGCCCCCGCGACCGCGCCCGATTTGCGCACGTCATTGGCCGAAACCTGCGTATCGCCTTCATAGGCCATGTCCTTGGCGGCGGCCGACATGTCTACGCCGCGATATTCGCTGACCACCTTGTAAAAGGATTCGGCCGACTGGGTCAGCGGGGTGTGGTCTTGTGGGCGTTTGGGGCCCGACACCGCGGGCACCACCTCTGACATGTCCAGATGCAGAGTGTCGGTATAGATCGGGTCATAGTCCGGGCCGCGCCACATGCCGTTTTCCTTGGCATATTCCTCGACCAGCGCCACGCGGGCCTCGTCGCGGCCGGTCTGGCGCAGGTAGCGGATGGTTTCGCCATCGACCGGGAAGAAACCGCAGGTCGCGCCGTATTCGGGCGCCATGTTGGCGATGGTGGCACGGTCGGCCAGCGGCAGATGGTCCAGCCCCTCGCCGTAGAATTCGACGAACTTGCCCACCACGCCCTTTTTGCGCAGCATCTGCACGACCTTCAGCACAAGATCGGTAGCGGTGGTGCCTTCCACCATGCGGCCGGTCAGGCGGAAGCCGATCACCTCGGGGATCAGCATCGAGACGGGCTGGCCCAGCATCGCCGCCTCGGCCTCGATCCCGCCCACACCCCAGCCCAGAACGCCCAGACCGTTGACCATAGTGGTGTGGCTGTCGGTGCCCACCAGGGTGTCGGGATAGGCCACCTCTGCGCCGGTCTGGTCGGTGTCGGTCCAGACGGTTTGCGCCAGATATTCAAGGTTGACCTGATGGCAGATGCCGGTGCCCGGCGGCACCACGCGAAAGTTCTGAAACGCGTTCTGGCCCCATTTCAGGAACTTGTAGCGTTCGATGTTGCGTTCGTATTCCAGCTCCACGTTTTTCTGGAAGGCGCGGGCATTGCCGAATTCGTCGATCATCACCGAATGGTCGATGACCAGATCGACCGGCACCAGCGGGTTGATCTTTTGCGCGTCACCGCCCAGCCCCTTGATCCCGTCGCGCATCGCGGCAAGGTCCACCACCGCCGGAACGCCGGTGAAATCCTGCATCAGCACGCGCGCGGGGCGATAGGCGATCTCGCGCGGGTTATTGCCGCCGTTGGCGCCCCATTCGGCAAAGGCGCGGATATCATCGACCGACACGGTGAAGCCGCCATCCTCGAACCGCAGCATGTTTTCCAGCACCACCTTGAGGCTGGCGGGCAGGCGGGTAAAATCGCCCAAGCCTGCGGCCTGAGCCGCCGGGATCGAGTAATAGGCCAGGCTTTGGCCCGCCACATTCAGAGTACGGCGCGTGCCTGCGGTGTCTTTGCCGGTAACGATGGGCATGGAAATGGCCTCCCTTGGGCGATAGGGTCTTGCTGGGGGTTTCTTGCCGCATCGGCGCCGCCCGATCAAGGGGGGAGGCCGCAATTTGTATACCATTGTGCACAAAAAGTCGCAGACAGGCGGCGCACGCACGCCTCTCTCGCAAAACCTTGATTGGCAAAGGCCCCACCAGCCCGATAGCAAGAAGAGGCACGGGGGGAATGGGCACAGATGAATCGCGCAATCGTCGGGATCGCTTGCTGGGGTTGGCTGGGACTGTCGGCTGCGGCCTGTGCGCAGGCGATGCCTGACCCCGCCGACGCCGGACGTGCCGCCACGGCGGGGCCTGTGGTGGTAGAGCTTTACACATCTCAGGGCTGCACGGCCTGCCCGCCCGCCGACGCGCTGTTGGCTGATGTCGCCCGCCGGGATGATGTGATCGCGCTCGCCCTGCATGTCGATTACTGGGATTATCTGGGGTGGGGCGATCCGTTCGCGCAGCCCGCCTTTACCGCCCGGCAAAAGGCCTATGCCCGCGCCGCGGCGCAGCAGTCGGTCTACACCCCGCAGATGATCGTGGCCGGACACGACCTGCTGGAGGCCCCGCGCGCTGCCGATCTGGCGGCACTGATCGCCCGCCATGCTGCCACCGGCGACCTGGTGCAACTGTCGGTGCGGCGCGACGGCACGCGGTTGACGGTCGAGGCGCGGGCCGCGACACCCTTGCGCACCGGCGCGGTGGTGCAACTGGTGCGCTATCTGCCGCATGTGGCGATGACCATCGGGCAGGGCGAAAACGCCGGCCGATCGGTTGACATGGCCAATGTGGTGACAAGCTGGGTGGCGGTCGCGGATTGGGACGGGCGGGGACCGCTTAGCCTGACGACCGCGATCGAAGGGGCCGAGCCTGCCGTCGTGATCGTGCAAGAGGCGATCTCGGGCCACCGTGCTCCGCTGCCCGGCCCCATTCTGGCCGCCGCGCGGGTCGAGTAACCGGCGCCGCCCCCCGTCTCGTCAGCGGCGTGCGGCCTTCCAGCGGCGGTGTATCCAGAACCATTGATCCATATGCGCGCGCACCAGCGACTCGAGGCTGTCGTTCAGCGCCTGTGTCATCGTTTCGGGGGCGCCGGGGGGGATCGGGGCTTCTACATGGATGCGGAAATCCAGCCCGTTCGGCTGGCGGATGCCATAGATCGGGATCAGCGCCGCATCATAGCGCAGCGCCAGTTCTGCCGCCGAGGTGGCGGTCTGGGCCCGCACCCCGAAAAACGTCAAAGGCGCGCCGTGGCCCATGTGCTGATCAACCACGATCCCCAGCATGCCGCCCGATTTCAGGAACCGCACCATTTCTGCCAGCCCCTTGGGGCCGCGCGGAAACAGCGGCGTGCCGATGCGCGAGATGGCCTGAACGTAATGCGCATCAAACAGCGGGTTTGCCATCGGCTTGTAAAGCCCGCCGACCCGGTACCCGCGCGCGATCAGCGCGGCGCGGGCCACGTCATAATTGCCGAAATGCCCGGTGGCCAGGATCACCGGCCGCCCCGCCGCCTGCGCCGCCTGCAGCGCGGGTGCGCCGGGGCCCTCCAGCGGGATGCTGCGCACACGGTCGATGAATTCTTCGCCCGAATAGATCTCGGCAATGGTCCGGCCCACATTGTCGGGCACCGCGCGGGCCAGCCGTTCAACCTCGGCGCGGGGCAGGTCGGGGCGGATCTGGGCGAGGTTGTCGCGCACCCGGTCGCGGTAGCCTGCCAGCGGTGCCACCAGATACGCCACGGCCCAGCCCGTCAGCGGCACCCGCCAGCGGTAGGGCAGCGCCAGCGCCAGCGCCATCACTGCCCGGAAGGCGCCGTTGCCAAGCCGGTCGCGCAGGGTGGGGGCCTTGGTCTGTGTCGTCTGGGCCATCGGTTGTTCCGTCAGCGCACACCCCGTGCGGCGGCGCTTTCCCGGCCCCAGACATAAAGCCCGGCGCCCACGATCACAAGCGCACCGACCACCGTCCAGACATCGGGAAACTGGTCAAAGATCAGCCAGCCCCAGCCCGCGGCGAACACCAGCCCGACATAGCCAAAGGGCGCCAGCGTGCCCGCCTCGGCCCGGCTGAAGCCCGCGATCAGGCAAAGCTGCGCGGCCGCCCCCAGCGCGCCGATCAGCGCAAAGCCCCACAGATCGGTCATGGCCACCGGCACCCAGACCAGCGGCATCAGCGCCGACGAAATCAGCGTACCGATCAGTGCGGCATAGAGCATCGAGGTCCAGATGCCGTCGCTTTGGCTGATGCGCCGGGTCATCAGCGCGAACCCCGCATAGCAGAAGGCGCCCGCAAAGGGCAGCAGCGCCCAAGGCGAAAACACCCCCGCGCCGGGTCGGATCACGATCAGCGCGCCCACAAGCGCCACGCCGATGCCCGCGGCGCGGTGCGGCCCGATCCGCTCGCCCAGAAACAGCGCGGCGCCCAGCGTGATCAGCACCGGGTTGATGTCCATGATCGCGGTGGCCTCGGCCAGCCCGATATGCGGCAGCGCCAGAAAGAACATCGCCGTAGCGCCAAATTGCAAGGCCGAGCGGAGGGTTTGCAGCACCGGATGGCGCGTGCGCATCACCCGACCCAGCCGCGGCGCCAGCAGCACCAGAACCAGCACCATCTGGCCCGCATAGCGCGCCCAGACCACCTGCAACGGCGGGTAGCTGGCCGACAGGTGTTTGGCCAGCGCATCCATCGCGGTGAACAGAAAGATCGCGCCCAGCACCAGCGTGATGCCAAGCCTGCGGTCACGGTGGGTCGGGGGCTGGATCATCGGACTCGCGGCTTGCGGTTCGGGTGGGAAATGTGCTGATACCAGCGCGATGCGCAAGATCAAGCGCGCCGTCCAAGCCCTTGATGCAAAAGGGGGGTCATCGGGCAGAACTTTGCGGTAAGATCATCAGACCGCAGGGCGGTGCCGATTCGCCCGCAGGGGCAACCGGACGGACCGGAGGCAGGATGACCGAGACGATCGAATTTGAATATCGCATCAGCACCGCGCTGGACCGGATCGGTCGCGGGCTGGAGGTGCTGGCACGTCCCGCGCCCAGTGTTGCCGATGCCGTGGGCGAGGCTGCCGAAACAATGGCCTTGCGCGAGGCGCTGGCGGCAGAACGCGCGGCCAATGCTCAGTTGTCGGAGCGCGTCCGCGCGATCCGCGACAAGCAGGACACAACGCTGGGCGCGCTGGAACGCAAGTTTGCCGTCGCCACCCGCGAGCTGGAGCAGATGGCCCACGACATGGCGCAATTCAAACGCGCCAATGCGGATCTGGCCGAGGCCAACCGCGCGCTGCTGGAGGCGGCGCCCGATGCCGCGCTGGCCGATGCCGCATTGCGCGCCGAACTGGACAGCCTGCGCGCCGAACGCGCCGCCGACCGGGCCGAGCTGGACGCGATCCTTGCCGGGCTGGATGCGCTGTTGGCGGCAGAACCGGAACAGACGGCGGAGGGGCAGGATGCCTGAAGTCAAGGTCACCATCGGCGGGCGCAGCTTTGACGTGGCCTGCCAAAGCGGCGAGGAACATTTCCTGCGCAGCGCCGCGGCGCTGCTGGATGCCGAGGCCACGCCCCTTTTGGCGCAGATCGGGCGGCTGCCCGAGGCGCGGATGCTGCTGATGGCGGGGTTGTTGCTGGCCGACAAGACCGCGGGGCTGGAAGACCGGCTGCGCGAGGCGCTGGCCCGCGCCGAGGCGGCCGAGGCGGCGCTGGCTGAGGCCCGCGCCAACCCCGACCGGGTCGAGGTGCCGGTGATTCCGGCCAGCATTACCGATACACTGGCCGAAATCGCCGCGCGCACCGAGGCGCTGGCCGACCGGGTCGAGGAAAAACTCGCCGAGCGACGCGGGGCCTGACAGCCCCGCGACCGGCCCGGCGGTTTGCCTATTCCGCCGCCTTCATCTGAAAGCCGTTTTCGATCTGGTCAGAGGGGGCCACCGGGTAGCTGCCCGAAAAGCAGGCGTCGCAGAACTGCGGGCAGGCGGCGTTGCGTCCCGTCGCCTCGCCCGCGGCGCGATACAGCCCGTCGAGCGAGACGAAGTTGAGGCTGTCCACACCGATCCAGTCGCGCATTTCCTCGACCGTCATGTTGGCAGCCAGCAGCTTGCTGCGCTCGGGCGTATCGACGCCGTAAAAACAGGGCCAGGCGGTGGGGGGCGAGGCGATGCGGAAATGCACCTCGGCGGCTCCGGCATCCAGGATCATGTCCTTGATCTTGCGGCTGGTGGTGCCACGCACCACCGAGTCGTCGACCAGAACCACCCGCTTGCCCTTGATCAGGGCGCGGTTGACGTTCAGTTTCAGCCGCACGCCCATGTTGCGGATCTGTTCGGTCGGCTCGATGAAGGTGCGGCCGACATATTGATTGCGCACGATGCCGAAGGCAAAGGGGATACCCGATTGTTCGGAAAAGCCAATGGCCGCGGGGGTGCCGCTGTCGGGCACCGGGCAGACCAGATCGGCCTCCACCGGCGCCTCGCGTGCCAGTTCCACCCCGATCTGATGCCGCGTCTGATAGACCGAGCGGCCGTTGATGATGCTGTCAGGGCGCGAGAAATAGACATGCTCAAAGATGCAGAACCGGCTTTGCGGCGCGCCGAAGGGGCGGGTGCTTTCGATCACCCCGTCGGAAATCACCACCATCTCGCCCGGCTCGATCTCGCGCACGAATTCGGCGCCGATGATGTCAAGCCCGCAGGTTTCCGATGACAGGGCATAGCCCTTTTCCCCGATCCGGCCCAACACCAGCGGCCGCACCCCCAGCGCGTCGCGCACGCCGATCAGCTTGGTGCGGGTCATGGCCACGATGGAAAAGGCGCCCTCCACCCGGCGCAGCGCGTCCTTGATCCGTTCGGACAGGTTCTTCTGGATCGACCGCGCCATCAGATGGATGATGCATTCCGAGTCCGATCCCGACTGAAAGATCGAGCCGCGCTCGATCAGTTCGCGCCGCAGGCTGGCGGCATTGGTCAGGTTGCCGTTGTGGGCAATCGCGCAGCCGCCCATAGAAAACTCGCCGAAAAAGGGCTGAACATCGCGGATCACCGCCCCCTTGGCCCCTGCGGTGGAATAGCGCACATGCCCGATCGCCAGATCGCCGGGCAGGGTTTCCATCAGGCTTGCCTTGGTGAAGTTGTCGCGCACATAGCCAAAGCGGCGGGCCGAGTTGAAACCCTCCCTGGCGTCATAGCTGACGATGCCGCCCGCCTCTTGCCCGCGGTGTTGCAGCGCGTGCATTCCCAGCGCCACGAAATTGGCCGCATCGGCCACGCCGATCACGCCAAAGACCCCGCATTCTTCCTTCAGCTTGTCGTCGTCGAAAGGATGGCTGAGAAAGGGGCGCATGGGCGAGGCTCCGGGTTCGGGGGGTTGGCGCCCGTTTAACGCCAAACGCGGGGGCTGTCACGCCCCCGCGCGGCCAAACCGTCATCCATGCGTCACGATTGCGCGTGTCAGTTCGCGGGGGCCGCCAGCGGAGCCGCCGCGGGGGTGGCGCATTTGCTGACCAGATTCTCATAGCGGCTGACGATCCAGCCCGGCGCATCTTCGGGGATCTGCGCGTTCATGTTGCCCTGAACGCTGGAAAACACCTTGGCCGAGCGCGACGCATCCACAATCGGAAAGCTGCCGTCCACCGCCACGCGGTCGAACACGACAAAAGCCACCGCGACCAGAACGACGCCGCGCGCGACCCCGAACAGAAAGCCCAGCGCCTGATCGACCCCGCCCAGCGCCGAGCCCTGCACCACCGAGGAAAACAGCGGCGTGATGATCGAGAACACCACCAGCGCCAGCGCAAAGATCGCGGCAAAGCCTGCGATCATCGACAATTCGCAACTGTCGGCCAGAAACTCGTTCAGCACCGGGATCTGCGCGATCAGCGGGCGCGCCGCATCGGCGAACATATAGGCCAGCACCGCCGCCGCGATCCAGCCCGCAATCGACAACCCCTCGCGCACGAAACCGCGGCTGTAGGCCAGGATCGCCGACAGGATGATGACCCCCGCCACGATCGCATCAATGATGGTGAACCCGTCCATGAACCGCTTTCCTTTGCCCTAACCGGCGCCAAACATCTCGCCCGTGAATGTCACAAGGTCCGGCAGCTTGCGCAACGCCATGCCCTCGCCGCCCTCTGCCTTTGTTCGCTCGGGCGCAACGGCCTGTGTGAAACCAAGTTTCCGGGCCTCTTTCAACCTGTTTTCAGCCTGCCCCACGGGCCGCAGCGCCCCCGACAGGCTGATTTCGCCAAAAATCACCAGATCGGGCGGCAAAGCCACATCTTCGCGCGCCGACAACAGCGCCGCCGCCAGCGCCAGATCGGCGGCGGGCTCGGTCACCTTCAGCCCGCCCGCCACGTTCAGGAACACATCCAGCCCCGCAAAGGGGATGCCGCAGCGGCTTTCCAGCACCGCAAGGATGGTAGACACGCGCCCCGCATCCAGCCCCACAACCGTGCGCCGCGGGCTGGCAAGCGACGAGGGCGCGACCAGCGCCTGAATTTCGGTCAGCACCGGACGCGTGCCCTCGATGCCCGCAAAAACCGCAGATCCGGGCGCTGCCTGTCCGCGTTCGGATAAAAACAGCGCCGAGGGGTTGGCGACCTCGGAAAGGCCGCCGCCCGTCATCTCGAACACGCCGATTTCATCGGCCGGGCCAAAGCGGTTTTTCACCGCGCGCAGAATGCGGAACTGATGGCCCCGCTCGCCCTCGAAATACAGCACCGTATCGACCATGTGTTCGACCACGCGCGGTCCCGCGATCTGGCCTTCCTTGGTGACATGGCCCACCAGAATGACCGAGGTGCCGCGCCGCTTGGCAAAGGTCACCAGCTCGTGGCTGGCCGCGCGCACCTGCGCGACCGAGCCGGGCGCGCTTTCGACCGTGTCGGTCCACATCGTCTGAATCGAATCAATGATCGCCAGATCGGGGCGTTCGGCGTCAAGCGTGGTCAGAATATCGCGCAGGTTGGTTTCGGCGCCCAAGTGCACCGGCGCGTCGGCCAGCCCCAGCCGCTGTGCCCGCATCCGCACCTGGGCCGAGGCTTCCTCGCCCGAGATATAAAGGCATTTCAGCCCCTTGCGCGCAAAACTGGCGGCCGCCTGCAACAGCAGCGTCGATTTGCCGATCCCCGGATCGCCGCCCACAAGGATCGCCGAGGCGGGCACCAGCCCGCCGCCCAGAACCCGGTCCATCTCGTCCATGCCCGAGAGGGTGCGCGGCGGCGGGGTTTCTTCGGTGGCCAGCGTCGTCAGCGCGATCACGCGCCCCTTGGCCGCGCCAAGGCTGCGCCCGACAGGCCCCGACGACAGCGGCGCCTCTTCGATGATCGTGTTCCACGCCCCGCAGGCGTCGCATTTGCCCGACCATTTGCGGTGGACGGCGCCGCAGGCGGTGCAGGTGAAAGAGGCGGGTGCTTTGGCCATGCCCCTTCCTGCCTCAAGGCGGGGGCGGCATCAAGCCTTTGCCGGGTTTTGCGCAGATGCGGCGACAAAGCCATGGTCGGCGCAAATCTGCCGAATCCTCTTGATTTTGGCCGGTTCCGGTCGCAATCGCTGCGCCATACCGTCCCCCCTCGGGCACGACAACCGGAGAGATCATCTTGTTCCTGACGCCGTTTTGCAATCTTGCCCTGCACCCCGGCAAGGCCCTGACCGTCTGCGCCCTTGCGCTGGCCTGTGTGCAGGCCCCCGTGGTGGCGTCGGCCGATACGCCCGCTGCCACCGTGGCGACCTTTACCCCGGCCTTCGGTCAACCTGCGCCGTTCAGCTTTGACATCCTCGCCGCCCGCGCCGCGGCTCTGGCCGAAGCGCCCTATGTGCCCACGCCGGTGCGCGGCGATGATGTGCTGGAACAGATCGACTATTCCGAACACTGGAAGATCCGCTTTCGCCCCGAGGCCTCGGTCACGGTCGGCCAGATGCCGGTGCAGTTCTTTCACCTTGGCACCTATTTCCGCCAGCCCGTGAAAATGTTTGTGGTGGATGGCGGGCAGGCCCGCGAGGCGGTCTATGCGCCCGACTGGTTCGAGATGCCCGAAGACAGCCCCGCCCGTGCGATGCCCGCCGATGCGGGCTTTGCCGGCCTGCGCATCATGCGGCCTGACATGAAATCGGACTGGATATCCTTCCTGGGCGGGGCCTATTTCCGCTCGGATGGTGCGCTGCGCCAGTATGGCCTGTCGGCGCGCGGTATCGCGCTGAATACCGGCATGGCGATACCCGAAGAATTCCCGCGGTTCACCGAATTCTACATCGAGCCATCGGTGGATGGGTCTTCCGATGTGATCGTGAACGCGCTGATGGACGGGCCAAGCGTGACCGGCGCCTACCGCATTGCGCTGAAAAACACCGACGGGCAGGGGCAGGTGATGGATGTGCAGACCCGTCTGTTCTTCCGCGCGCCGGTGGAACGGCTGGGCATCGCGCCGCTGACCTCGATGTTCTGGTTTTCCGAAAGCAACCGCTTTCAGTCGTTCGACTGGCGCCCCGAGGTGCATGACACCGACGGGCTGATGATCCATTCGGGCACGGGCGAACATATCTGGCGCCCGCTGAACAACCCCGACCGGGTCGTGACATCGAGCTATTTCGACCGTGACATCAAGGGCTTTGGCCTGATCCAGCGCGACCGCGATTTCAACAGTTATCAAGATGACGGCGTGTTCTATGAAAAACGCCCCGCTGTCTGGGTTGAACCCACCACCCCCTGGGGAGCGGGCGCTGTGCAACTGGTCGAGATCCCGACGACGGATGAAGTGTTCGACAATATCGTGGCGTTCTGGAACCCCGAGCACAAGCCGCAGGCGGGCGAGCAGATGCGCTTTGACTATCGTCTGCACTGGGGCGTCGATGCGCCGGTTGATATGCCGCTGGCGCGCACCGTGGCCACTCGCGTGGGCGAGGGCGGCTATCCCGGTCAGGTCCGTCCGCTGGATCAGGTGAAGGTGGTGATCGACTTTGCCGGCCCCTCGCTGGACGGGCTGGAGACGCGCGAGGGTGTGACCGCCGAGGTGTCGGCCCCCGAGGGGGTCGAGGTCATCAATCCCTTCGTCGTGCCGGTGGTGGGGTCTGATCGCTGGCGGATGTTCTTTGACCTGAAGGCGCCCGAGGCCACCCAGACTGTGGACCTGCGCGCCTATCTGGCCAAGGATGGCGCGCCGTTGACCGAAACCTGGCTGGGGCAGATCCACTCCGAACAGATCCGCGCGCTGCGCTGATCAGGGCCGGGGCCGCGGTTGCGGCCCCGCCCGCCGCTCGGCTGTGATCGAGACTGCAAGGCTGGCCAGAACGCAGCCGGTGAACAGGTATAGCCCCCAGCCGGTTTCAACCCGCCCGACACCCACCCCCTTGGCCAGCACGATATAAAGCGCGATCAGAAAGATGTCGGCCATCGCCAGTCGCCCCAGCGCGTGCAGCACCGGCACCAGCCGCACCGAGGCGAGGTTGAACTGCACCAGTGCCAGCCCCAGAACCTTCAGATAGGGCGCAAACAGCGCCAGAAAGCTGACCAGCAGCGCCAGCGGAATGTCTTTTTCCCAAAGGGCCTGAAGCCCGGTAACGACGCTGATTTCGTCAAGATCGAAAAAAGGCAGCAGCCCCGCGCGCAGCAGCGGCGCGAACCATGCGACGGGGAACAGGATCAGCAGCGCCAGATTGGCCCATTTCAGCATCATCGCCCCCCGGTCCCGGTTCAGCGCACCGATTCAATCGGCCCTTCGGCCCGGCCATGGATGAATTGTTGTACATAAGGGTCCGGTGTTGCGTCCATTTCCGCGACAGGCCCGGTCCAGCGCACCTTGCCGCGATGGATCATTGCGACATGGTCGGCGATGGCGCGCACACTGGTCATGTCATGCGTGATGGTCACGGCGGTTGCGCCCATTTCCACCACGATTTCGCGGATCAGCTCGTTGATGACGCCCGCCATGATCGGGTCGAGGCCGGTCGTCGGCTCGTCGAAAAAGATGATTTCGGGCTGGGCGGCAATGGCGCGGGCAAGGCCCACGCGCTTTTGCATGCCGCCGGACAACTCGGCGGGGAACAGGTCGGCCACCTCGGGCTTCAGCCCGACGCGGCGGAGTTTTTCAATCGCCACCTCGCGCGCCTGATCTTTGGGCAGGCGACCCTTGCCGCGCATCAGGCGGAATGCCACGTTCTGCCAGACGGTCATCGAATCGAACAGCGCGCCGCCCTGAAACAGCATCCCGAAGCGCGCCAGAAAAGCGTCGCGGCTGACGCGGGTCACATCTTCGCCCGCCACCCGGATCATGCCCGCATCAGGCCGCACCAGCCCGAGGATGCATTTCAGCAGCACCGACTTGCCCGTGCCCGAACCGCCGATGATCACCATGCTTTCGCCCCGGCCAACCGTCAGATTGACCCCGCGCAAAACCTGATTGGCGCCGAACGCCTTGTGCACGCCCTCAATCTGGATCATGCTGAGAAGAACACCTCCGTCAGCACATAGTTCGAGGCCAGAATGGCGACCGATGCGGCAACCACCGCCGATTTCGTGGCCCGCCCTACACCCTGCGCGCCACGGCCCGAGTTCATGCCATAATAGCAGCCCATCAGCGCGACGATAAAGCCGAACACCGCCCCCTTCACCAGACCCGAGCCGATATCCCAGAATTCCAGAAACTCGATCGTGTTCTTCATATAGGTGGCCGAGTTGAAGCCCAGCCGCTCGGTGCCCACCAGCCAGCCGCCCATGACCCCGATCGCATCGCCCACCGCCACCAGCAGCGGCACCGTCAGCGTCGCCGCCAGCACCCGCGGAACGGTCAGGTATTTCATCGGGTTGGTTGACAGCGTGACCAGCGCGTCGATCTGTTCGGTCACTTTCATCGTGCCGATTTCGGCGGCGATCGAACTGGCCACCCGTGCGGCCACCATCAGTCCGCCCAGCACCGGCCCCAACTCGCGCGTCATGCCGATGGCGACGATCTGGGGCACCACCGCCTCGGCCGAGAAACGCGCGCCGCCGGCATAGATCTGCAAGGCCAGCGCGGCGCCGGTGAAGATCGCCGTCAGGCCCACCACCGGCAGCGACAGCCAGCCGATTTGCAGGCAGGCGTGCAGAAACTCGCGCAGATAGAACGGCGGGGTCAGCAGATGGCCCAGCGTGCGCCCGGCAAACAGCGCCAGCCGCCCGGTAGCGGCCAGTGCCGCCAGCACCATGGCGCCCAGATGCGCCAGCGGGGCGGTCAGGCTCACGCGCCGCCCCCGACATAGTGGCGCTGATAGCGCGCGCCCAGCGCGGTGAGAATTTCATAGCCGATGGTGCCCGCCACGGCGGCCAGCGCATCCACGCCCTGTTCGGGGCACAGAATATCCAGATCCTGCGGCGCCTCGCCCAGATCGGTGACATCGACAGTGATCAGGTCCATCGACACCCGCCCGACCAGCGGGCAGGGCGTGGCGCCCGCATACAGCGTGGCCTTGCCCGACAGCGCGCGCGACAACCCGTCGGCATAGCCCGCGGCCACGGTGGCAATCAGGCTGTCGCGCCGGGCGGTGAAGCCGCAGGAATAGCCCACGGTTTCGCCCGCCGCCACCTCGCGGCACTGCACCACCGGCAGCGACAGCCGCACCACGGGCCGCGCCGCCGCATGGGGCGCGCCGCCATACAGGCCGATTCCGGGGCGGGTGATGTCAAAGTGATAGTCGCGCCCCAGCAGTATGCCCCCCGTCGCCGAGAGCGAGCGCGCCACCCCCAGCCCGTCGGTCATCCGCCGGAATTCGGCCAGTTGGGCGGCGTTCATCGGGTCATCGGGCGCGTCGGCGCAGGCCAGATGGCTCATCAGCACGCGCGGCCCTGCGCCCAGCATGATCGGCGCCGCCGCCTCCCACTCGCCCGCCTCCATGCCGAGCCGGTTCATGCCGGTATCCAGTTGCACGCCAAAGGGCGCGCCGGGCAGGGTTTCGAAATGCCGCGTGACCTGATCCAGCGAATTCAGCATCGGGATCAGGGCCAGATCGGCAATCATGTCTGTATCGCCCGCCATATGGCCAGAAAACACAAATATTTCAGGCCCTTCGCCCAGCGCCTGCCGGACGGCGGCGCCCTCTTCGGCGGCGGCGACAAAGAATTTGCGCGCGCCGGCCTGCGCCAGCCTGCGCGCCACACGCGCGGCCCCCAGGCCGTAGGAATCAGCCTTCACGACCGCGCCGGTTTCACAGCCCGGTGCGCTGAGGGCGTCAAGATCGCGCCAGTTGGCGGCGATAGCGTCAAGGTCGATACGAAGCGATGCAGTAGCCATGGCACTGGTTTTGACAGGCGCGGGGGCAAGGTCAAGGGGAAACCGGCGCAGCCTTGCACTGCGGAGCTTTGATCTTTGTTTGCGGGCGCGCAATCGCTTTACGGTTTGGGGGCAGCGGGCTAAGCAGGGAAGAAGCGGGAAAGGGACGTGACGTGCGCATTCTGATAACGAACGACGATGGGATCAACGCGCCGGGGCTGGAGGTGCTGACCGCCATCGCCCACGCCATCGCGGGCGAAAGCGGCGAGGTCTGGACGGTGGCGCCCGCCTTTGAACAATCGGGTGTGGGCCATTGCATCAGCTACACTCACCCGATGATGATTGCGCGGCTGGAACCGCGCCGCTATGCCGCCGAGGGCAGCCCGGCCGATTGCGTGCTGGCGGGCATTTATGACGTGTTGCAGGGCGCGCGGCCGGATCTGGTGCTGTCGGGGGTGAACCGGGGCAACAACTCGGCCGAGAATGCGCTGTATTCCGGCACCGTGGGCGGCGCGATGGAGGCCGCCCTTCAGGGCGTGCCGGCGATTGCGCTGAGCCAGTTCCTTGGCCCCGAAACCGACGATCTGGCCGACCCGTTCGAGGCCGCGCGCCATCACGGGGTGGCGGTGGTGCGCGCGCTGCTGGACCGCGGGCGCTGGGACGGGGGCGATTACCGACTGTTTTACAACGTCAATTTTCCGCCCGTGGCCGCGGCCAATGTCAAGGGCATGAAGGCGGTGGCGCAGGGCTATCGCACCGACACCTTCTTTGGCGTGGAACCCCATATCTCGCCCTCGGGGCGCAAGTTTTTGTGGATCACTGGCGGGCCGCAGCATGCGCCCACGGCGCCGGGCACCGATGCGGCCGCAAACCTTGAGGGTTATATCTCGATCACGCCGATGCGCGCCGATCTGACCGCGCATGATGTTCTGGCCGATCTGGAGGCGCGTCTGGCATGACCGACGGGCCGGGCGAGGGCGGTATTGCCGAACGCAAGATGCGGTTTCTCTTTGCCCTGCGGTCCAAAGGCGTGACCGATGCGCGCGTGCTGTCGGTAATGGAGCGGATCGACCGCGGCCTGTTCGTGCGCGGCCTGTTTGCCGAACGCGCCTATGAGGACATGCCTTTGCCCATCGCCTGCGGCCAGACCATTTCGCAGCCCTCGGTGGTGGGGCTGATGACGCAGGCCGCCCAGGTCGGGCCGCGCGACAAGGTGCTCGAGGTGGGCACCGGCTCGGGTTATCAGGCGGCGGTTCTGGCCTGTCTTGCGCGGCGCGTTTATTCGGTAGACCGGCACCGGCGGCTGGTGCGCGAGGCGGAGGCGGTGTTTTCTGCACTGGGTTTGTCAAACATCACTGCCTTTGCCGCCGATGGCAGCTTTGGCCTGCCCGATCACGCGCCCTTTGACCGGATCGTCGTGACAGCCGCCGCCGAAGACCCGCCCGGCCCCCTATTGGCGCAGTTGAAGATCGGCGGTATCATGGTTCTTCCGGTCGGCCAGTCCGACACGGTGCAAAGCCTGATCCGCGTGACCCGCCACGAGGGCGGCTATGACTATGACGAATTGCGGCCGGTGCGCTTTGTGCCGCTGGTCGAGGGGTTGAGCGACGACTAGCCCCGCCCCCCAAGGGTCCGGTCAACAGGGCCTGCCACAGATGAGGATTCGAGCTGATGATGTCTTTTTCCATGTCTTCCCTGCGTCCGGTGCTGCTCTTGGGGGCTTCGGCGCTGGCTTTGTCTGGCTGCATCGGCAATGGAAATTTCGATGCCGATCTGCGCGGCTATTCGGGCATCGGCTTTGATACTGCCGCTGCGGCACGTCAGGCCACGGCGGCCCGGCCCGCGCCCGATGCGCGGGGTGTGATTTCATACCCCAATTATCAGGTCGCGGTGGCGCAGGCGGGCGATACGGTCGCAACCGTGGCAACGCGGGTCGGCGCCAATCCCGGCGAGGTGGCGCGCTATAACGCGCTGTCGCCCGACACCCGGCTGGGCAAGGGCGAAATCCTCGCGCTGCCGCGCCGCGTGTCTGAACCGGTGGCCCCGCCCAGTGCCGCCGTGGGCGGCGAGCGGATCGACGTGACCACGTTGGCATCAGGCGCGATCGACCGGGCGCAGGCCGGTGCCAAGCCCGCGGCCACTGCTGCCGCCGCGCCCGTGGCGCCCAAGGCCGCCGAGCCGATCCGCCACAAGGTCGCCCGCGGCGAAACCGCCTATTCCATCGCGCGCTATTACAACGTCAGCCCGCGCGCCCTGGCCGACTGGAACGGCCTGCCCGCCGATCTGAGCGTGCGCGAAGGTCAGTTCCTGATGATCCCGGTGGCCGAGACGACCCGGACCGCCGCGGCCCCCGGCAGCACCGCCCCCGTCACCACCGCGCCGGGGCAGGGCTCGCCCACGCCGACGCCGCCCTCGGCCGCCAAGCCGCTGCCCGCCGAAACCCCGCCCCCCGCGGCCGCCGCCGTCAAGACGCCGCCTGCCGCGGACATGGGCGCCAACCGCACCGCGGCCACCAACACCGCGCGGATGCAGATGCCGGTTTCGGGGCCGATCATCCGGCCCTATGTGAAAAAGAAAAACGACGGGATCGACATCTCCGCCAAGCCCGGAACCGTGGTCAAGGCCGCCGCCGCGGGCACTGTTGCAGCGATTACCAAGGATACCGAACAGGTGCCGATCCTCGTGATCCGGCACGACAACAACTTGCTGACGGTTTACGCCAACATCGACGCGATCACTGTGGCCAAGGGCGCCCGCGTCGGCCGCGGCGATGCCATTGCCAAGGTGCGCGCGGGTGATCCGGGTTTCCTGCATTTCGAGGTTCGCGAGGGCTTTGAAAGCGTCGATCCGATGCCGTTCCTGCAATAGGCTCAGCGCGCCTCAGTCGCCGCATAGACAAGCTGCTTGGCAAGCCCGCCTTCCTCGATGCCCGAATGATGCCGCGGCGACCAGAGTGCGCCAAGCACAAGAACGATCAGGATCAGCCGCGGGCTGGCCTGCCGCACCGGCACGATCCGGCCCGACAGTGCAAGCCCGGCAAGCAGGCAGCCAAAGCTGACCATCTGCAACTGGACCCAGCGCCCCCAGTCTGCCGCGACGGCGAACAGCGGCGCGACCGACAGGACCGTCAGCGCAAACAGCGCCACCACCCACCCCGCGCCGCTATGGCGCGAGACCAGATACAGCACCGGCGCTGCGGCCAACGCCCAGGCAACAAGGCTCATCAGGGCGCCGCTGCCCGCAAGCTGCGCCGACATCTCTGGGGCGGCCTCGGCGCCGGTATGTTCCAGATACCCGATCGCGCCCCCGCAGAACTGCGCGCCCAGTCCCCGCTCAAGAAGCGCCGCACAGATCGCCCCCGGCTCGGCCTGAGCAAAGGCGACGGTGTAGCCGGCGGCTGCCATCCCGGCGAGCGCAAGGGTAGCGATCAGCCCCAGCCGCAGGCCGCGCGACAGCCCGGCGTGGCCTGATGCCAGCCACAACAGCCCCGCATAGGCCGGGCTCAGCAGGATCAGCGCCTCATGCCCGGTCAGCGCAAGCGCGAACAGCAGCACCGAAAGCGCAATCAGGCCGCGCGCGCCCACCGAGGCCAGAAATCCGGGCAGCAACAGCGCAAAAGCGGCAAAGGCGATAACCTCTTTGCGCAGGCTTCCGATCGGGTCGGCGCCCCAGAACAGCGGGATGAAAGCGGGCGAGAGAAACAGCAGCCACCACTCTGGCGCCCGCGTCAGCCGCCAGACCACGGGCGCCAGCGCCAGTGCGATTACACCCAGCAGCAGCCCCTGCAACGCCACCACCGCAGCCAGCGGGTCCAGCCCCAGCGCATCGGCGACCCGCAGCAGCGCCGAGCCGAACAGCCCCCGCCGCACCGGGCCTGCATCGGCGTGGATCAGCCAGTCACCCTGACGGAAGGCATCGCCCCCGACCAGATAGTCAAGCCCGAGCTGCCGCCCGAGGATCAGCGCCGACAACGCAGCAAGGCACAGTGCCACAAGGTCGATGCGAGTCGGGCGGCGGGGCAGGGCGTCGGCTATGGTCATGAGAAAGGCCCAGTCTGAACCGGGCCTTTAAAAGTCAAACCTGCGCCAGAGGCAAGCCCCGGCTGGCGTCAGAGGGCAAGCCCCGCGATGATCCGCGCCGCCTCGTCATGCGGGCTGACCAAGACCTTGCGATCTTCGCCGGGGAAAAACCGGGCGCGGGTGGCGGTGGGCATCGGGGCCGGGCGCTCGATGATGACGCGCGGGCCGATCTTGACGTTTTCGGCCTGCCAGCTGCGCGCGAGCGCTATCTGCGCAGCCTTGGTCGCGCCATAGGCGCCAAAGAATTTCTGCCCGGCGCGGTCGTCGTCAAAGAACATGGCGGTGCCGTTGCCGGCCTTCAGCAAGGGTTCGATCAGCCCGATCAGATGCGCGGTGGCGGTGATGTTGGTGGTGATGGATTTCTCCATGTCTTCGTCGTCGATATGGCCCGCGGGGGTCAACTGACAGGCAAAGATCGCGGTATGCACCCAAAGCTGCACACCGCCCCAGCGCGCGCCGACCGAGGCCGCCAGATGCTGCATCGCGCCCTTGTCGGTGATATCCATCGGCGCCAGCGAGGCGCTGCCACCCTTGGCCTGAATGCGGTCGTCAAGGTCTTCCAGCCCGCCCGTGGTCCGGGCGACGGCCATCACATGCCATCCGGCTTCGGCCAGCGCCTCGGCCATGGCGGTGCCCAGCCCGCGCGAGGCGCCGGTGACAAGGGCAATCTTCTTCGGGGGGGTCTGTTCATCGCTCATGCGCGTCGTTTTGCACTCTGGCAGCCGTGCTGCAAGGGGAAGCGTTGACATCTGCCCCCTGCGCGGCGAAATTGCACAGCAATGTGACCCCCTCTCGAAAGGCCCTGACATGACGCTTTCCAAGGCTCTGATGCCGACCCGTTCGCTGGCTGCCCGCGCGGCGCTGGTTCTGGGCGCAAGTGCCGTTATCGCCATCGCCGCCAAGGTTTCGGTGCCGATGTTCCCGGTTCCGATGACGCTGACGACGCTCGCTGTTCTGATGGTGGGGCTGACGATGGGCGCGCGCGCGGGGATGGCGGCGGTTGCGCTTTATATTGCGCAGGCGGCGGCGGGTCTGCCGGTGCTGGCGCCGGGTTCGGTGTTCGGCGGGCCGACCATGGGCTTTGTGCTGGGCTTCCTGCCGATGGTGGCGCTGGTCGGGCTGGCCGCCGATTTCGGCGCGCGCCGCTTTGTGCCCGCGCTGGCGGGTGCTGTGGTCGCGTCGCTGGTGTTGTATGTGCCCGGCGTTCTGTGGCTGGATGCGGTGACGGGCCTGAGCATGACCGGCGCGATCGAAAAGGGGATGCTGCCCTTCCTCGCGGGCGACATGGTGAAATCGGTGATCGCGGCGATGGTGGTGTCGGGTGCCTGGGCGACGCTGGCGCGTCGCTGATCACGACCGTTCACGTCTGATCTAGCAAAAACCGGGGTCTTGGCCCCGGTTTTTCCATGCTCGCCCGCCGACATGCAAACCGGGCACGCAAAAGGGCCGGGGGTTTCCCTCCGGCCCTTTTGCGGTCTGGTCAGGCCTCAGCGCGCCTCGACCGGGACATAGTCGCGCATCGGCGCGCCGATATACAATTGCCGCGGGCGACCGATCTTCTGGTTCTTGTCGTTCAGCATCTCTCGCCACTGCGAAATCCAGCCCACGGTACGCGACAGAGCAAAGATCGGCGTGAACATCGCGGTCGGGAAGCCCATCGCCTCAAGAATGATGCCCGAGTAGAAATCGACGTTCGGGTACAGTTTCTTGTCCACGAAATACGGGTCTTCCAGCGCGATCCGCTCCAGCTCCTTCGCGACTTTCAGCGTTTCGTTGTCGCCGATCCCCAACAGCCCCAGAACGTCGTCCGCGGCCTTTTTCAGCACTTTGGCGCGCGGGTCGAAGTTTTTGTAGACGCGATGGCCAAAGCCCATCAGGCGGAATGGGTCGGTCTTGTCCTTGGCGCGGGCGATATATTCGGGGATTCGGTCCACGGTGCCGATTTCGCGCAGCATTTCCAGACAGGCCTGGTTGGCGCCGCCATGCGCCGGCCCCCAGAGGCAGGCGATCCCGGCCGCGATACAGGCAAACGGGTTCGCGCCCGAAGATCCCGCCAGACGCACCGTCGAAGTGGAGGCGTTCTGTTCGTGGTCGGCATGCAGGGTAAAGATCAGATCCATCGCCCGCGCCAGGATCGGATCGACATGATACGGCTCTGCCGGAACCGAAAAGCACATGTGCAGGAAGTTTGCGGCGTAATCCAGATCATTGCGCGGATAGACGAAGGGCTGGCCCAGCGAATATTTATAGGCCATCGCCGCAATCGTCGGCAGTTTGGCGATCATCCGCATCGCGGCGATTTCACGCTGGCTCGGGTCGTTGATGTCAAGGCTGTCGTGGTAGAATGCAGACATCGCGCCCACCACGCCCACCATCGTGGCCATCGGGTGGCTGTCACGGCGGAACCCGCGGAAGAAGTAGTGGATCTGTTCGTGCAGCATCGTGTGGCGGGTGATGCGGCGCTCGAAATCCTCCATCTGCAGGCGGCTCGGCAGTTCGCCGTTCATCAGCAGATAGCAGACCTCAAGGTAGTGTGATTTCTCGGCCAGTTGTTCGATCGGATAGCCACGATAGAGCAGGTCGCCCTTGTCGCCGTCGATATAGGTGATGGCCGATTCACAGGCCGCCGTCGAGGTAAAGCCGGGGTCGAAGGTGAACACGTCGCCTTCGGCATAAAGCTTGCGGATGTCAACGACATCCGGCCCGATCGTCGGGTGCAGAACCGGCAGATCAAGGCTTTTGCCGTCAATCGTCAGCGTGGCGGTGGTGTGTTTTGTGGCCATTCGATGTCCCTTTCCCTGAACCCGATGCGGGGCCGCACCGGGGTTGTGACGGCGGGGGCGGGCGATGGCCCGCAGGTCAGCCCGCCTGATCGGCAAGCCGGGCCAGCGTTTCCTCGCGCCCAAGCGTCAGCATCATGTCGAAGACGCTGGGGGTGACCGTTCGCCCCGCCAGAGCCGCGCGCAACGGCCCGGCGATCTTGCCAAGCCCGATGCCATGCGCCTCGGCGGTGGTGGCGACCGTTGCCTCAAGGTCCTCACGCGTCCAGCTAACATTTTGCAGATGCGGCGTCAATTCACGCAGTATACCACGGGATACAGTATCCAGCACGGCCTCGGCCTTCGGCTCCAGCGCAAGCGGTCGATCGGTCAGAATAAAGTGCGCCTTTTCAATAAGCTCCGGGAATGTCTTGGCGCGTTCTTTCAGGCAATAAAGCCCGCGCGCAAGGCCCGCGCGTTGTGCATCGGTCAGTGCGGGCTTCTGGGCGGCCTCAAGATATGCCTCAATTTCAGGCAAAAGCGCGGCGTCCTCGGACACTGCGATATGCTGGCCGCAGAGGTTTTCCAGCTTCTTGAAATCCAGCCGCGCAGGCGCCCGCCCGATTCCCGACAGGTCGAACCACTCGCGCGCCTGCGCATCGGTAAAGAACTCGTCGTCGCCATGGCTCCAGCCCAGACGCGCCAGATAGTTGCGCATCCCGGCAGCGGGATAGCCCATCGCCTGATATTCCTCCAGCCCGACCGCGCCGTGGCGCTTGGACAGCTTCTTGCCGTCAGGGCCGTGGATCAGCGGGATATGCGCGAACACCGGCACATCCCAACCCATCGCGTGATAGATCTGCACCTGCCGCGCGGCATTGGTCAGATGGTCGTCGCCGCGGATCACATGGGTCACCCCCATGTCATGGTCATCGACCACAACCGCCAGCATGTATGTGGGGGTGCCGTCCGACCGCAGCAGCACCATGTCATCCAGTTGGTCGTTGCCAAAGCGCACCTCGCCTTGCACCTCATCCGCGATCACCGTGGCGCCGGTGCGCGGCGCCTTCAGGCGGATCACAAAGGGCGCATCGGGCTGGCTGGCCGGGTCGGCCTCGCGCCACGGGCTTTGATAGAGGGTCGAGCGCTTTGCGGCCTCGGCTGTGGCCCGGAACGCCGCGATCTCCTCTTGGGTGGCAAAGCATTTGTAGGCGTTGCCGCGGGCCAGCATCTGATGCGCCACCTCGGCATGGCGGGCGCGTCCGGCAAACTGGCTCACCGCCTCGCCGTCCCAGTCCAGCCCCAGCCAGGTCAGTCCCTTCAGGATCGCCGCCGTCGCCTCCGGGGTGGAACGTTCGCGGTCTGTATCCTCGATCCGCAGCAGGAACTTGCCACCCCGGCCGCGGGCATAAAGCCAGTTGAACAGCGCCGTGCGCGCGCCGCCGATGTGCAGATAGCCGGTGGGCGAGGGCGCGAAACGGGTGACGACGGGGGCTTGGGTCATGGCATGTTAACCTTTTGGAAACCATCAGCCGCATAGGCTTTGGCGCGATCCATAGGCAGGAACGGGCGGAGAAACAAGAAGTGGCAGGCGCCGCGCAGCCCCCGACGCTCGCACAATCCCGGTGGCCCGGTTGGCTGCGGGCGCCGTTTGACGGGCTGGCCGACCCGTTGGGCGCGCTGGCGCGGGCGCGGGGTGATCTGTTTCTGTGGCTACCGGTGCTGCTGGCGCTGGGGATCGGCGGTTATTTCGCGCGGCTCACCGAACCGGGGCCGGCGGTCTATGCCGGGGCTGCGGCGCTGGTGCTGATCGGGGCGGTGCTGTGGTCGCGCGGCCCCGAGGTGGTGCAACTGCCTGCCGCCGCGGTGGCGGTGGTGGCGGCGGGGCTGTTGCTGGCGGGGGCGCGGGCGCATCAGGTGGCGGCCCCGGTGCTCGGCTTTCGCTATTACGGCCCGGTGGAGGGGCGCATCATCTCGATCGATCGATCCGGCACCGACCGGATTCGCCTGACGCTCGATCAGGTCGTGCTGGAACGGATGGTACCCGCGCGCACCCCCAAGACGGTGCGCGTGGCGCTGCATGGCGACCAAAGCCACCTCTTGCCCGAACCGGGGCTGCGGGTGATGCTGACCGGGCATCTGGCGCCGCCCGCCGGGCCAGCCGCGCCGGGGGCCTATGATTTTCGCCGCCAGGCGTGGTTTTCCGGGTTGGGGGCGGTGGGCTATGCCCGCGCGCCGGTGATGGTGCTGGCCCCGCCCGACCCCGACGACTGGGCGCTGGCGGGGCATCGGGCGCGGATGCGGCTCTCGGCGGCGATTCAGACGCGCATCCCCGGCCAGCCCGGCGCAGTCGCCGCGGCGCTGATGACGGGGGACCGATCGGGCATTGCCGAGGCCACCAATGAGGCGATGCGGGCCTCAAATCTCTATCACATCATCTCGATTTCGGGGCTGCATATGGGGATGCTGGCGGGGTTTGTCTTTGCCGCGCTGCGTTATGGGCTGGCGGCGACGGGCAATCTGGCGCTGCGCTGGCCCGTGAAAAAGATCGCCGCCGCTGCCGCTCTGGTCGCGGCCACTGTCTATCTCTGGCTGGCCGGGCCAAATGTGGCGACCGAACGCGCCTATGTGATGGCCGCGGTGATGCTGTTGGCGGTGCTGGTGGACCGCCGCGCGATCAGCTTGCGCACGGTGGCGCTGGCCGCGCTGATCCTGCTGGTCGCAGAACCCGAAAGCCTGACCGAGCCGGGGTTTCAGATGTCGTTCGGCGCGACCGTCGCGCTGATCCTGATCTATGGACCCTGGAGTGCCGTCGAACACCGCCTGCCAGTGCTGTTGAAGCCGGTGGCGATGCTGTTGGTCACCTCGCTGGCGGCGGGGTTGGTGACGGCGCCGATTGCCGCCGCGCATTTCAACCGGATGCCGGAATATGGCTTGCTGGCCAATCTGCTGGCGGTGCCGGTGATGGGCATGCTGGTGATGCCCGCCGGGGTGATCGCGGCGCTGCTGTCGCCCTTCGGGCTGGCGGCGCCTGCGCTGTGGGTGATGCAGCAAGGCACTGCCTGGATGATCCTTGTGGCCGAGCAGGTCGCGGCGCTGGAGGGGGCGGTTCTGGCCGTGCCCGCCCCGCCCGCTGCCGTGCTGCCACTGTTGGCCGGGGGGGCGTCGGTGGCGACGCTTGGGCGCGGGGTTGCGCGCAGCGCGGGCGGGCTGATGCTGGCACTGGCGGCGGCGCTTTGGGTCGGTGCCGCGCGGCCCGCGCTGCTGATCGCGCCCGAGGGCGAATTGGTCGGGCTGATGACGCCCGCGGGCCGCGCCCTGTCAAAGACCGGGGCGGGCTTTGTCGCCGAAAGCTGGCTGGAGGCGGACGGCGACACCGCCCGCCCCGAAACGGCTGCGGCGCGGGCCGGGTTTTCCGGCCAACGGGGGGGGCGGGAGGCAGAGTTGGCGGGCCGCAGGCTGCTGCATCTGACGGGCAAGGCCGCCGCAGAAAAAGCGCCTGACGCCTGCCGGGAGGGTGCGGTGGTGGTGCTGGCTGCCGCCGCGCCAAAGCCGCCGGAGGATTGCCTTTGGGTTGACCAGACCATATTGCGTCAGACCGGGGCGCTGGCCATCGATGCCGATGCGACAGGGGCGCTTGTGATCACCCGCGCGGCAGAGGTGGCCGGCACCAGGCTTTGGTCTGGCGCGGGGCCAAAGGGGCGCCGGGCAGTGCCTGCCGGTCAATAGCTGCGGATCAGCCCCACCAGACGGCCCTGCACCTTCACCTGATCTTCGCGCAGCAGGCGGGTTTCATAGGCCGGGTTGGCGGCCTCCAGCGCGATCATGCCGCCCTTGCGACGAAAGCGTTTCAGCGTCGCCTCCTGCCCCTCGACAAGGGCCACGACGATGTCGCCATTGTCGGCGCTGTCCTGTTCGCGGATCACCACGATATCGCCATCGTTGATCCCCGCCTCGATCATCGAATCGCCCCGCACCTCCAGCGCGTAATGCTGACCGCGCCCCGACAGCATGCTGCCCGGCACCGCGACATGGTGCGAAATTTCGGAAATCGCCTCGATCGGCACACCCGCGGCAATACGCCCCATCACCGGCAGTTCCATTGCCGCCACCTCGACCGGGCGGGCGCTGTGCGGCGGATCTTTGCGGTCGCCCGCAATTACCTTGGGTGAAAACCCGGCGCGGTCCATCGCCTCGGGCAGTTTCACAATCTCGATGGCGCGGGCGCGGTGCGCCAGACGCCGGATGAAACCGCGTTCTTCCAGCGCCGTGATCAGCCGGTGGATGCCAGATTTCGACCGCAGGTCCAGCGCATCCTTCATTTCGTCAAAAGACGGAGGAACCCCATCCCGTGCCACCCGTTTCTGGATGAAATCCAGCAACTCCAACTGTTTGCGCGTCAGCATGTGGCAATCTCCGGCCCGGATCAGGTGCGTGTTCGCCTTAAGTTCTGCCAGCGTTCCCGTTTCGTGTCAACGGATTCGGCTCAGATCAACAGATAATCCACGATCTCGCCCGCCGCGCGCGGCCCGTCGCCCTCGGGGCGGATCAGCAGGGCGTCAGCCGTGGCCAGCACGGAAACCAGCGCCGAATCCTGATTGCGGCAAGGCGTGATGCGCGGCAGCGCGGCGCCGGGGGCCAGTTGCGCGCGCAGAAAGCTGCGCCGCGGCCCGGTGGGCCCGACCGCCTCAGCCAGTTCGGCACGAAGGGTCGGGCTGGCGTCCGGCAGGCCCTGCATTGCCGCCAGCATCGGGCGCAGAAACAGATGCGCGCAGGCAAAGGCCGAAACCGGGTTGCCCGGCAGACCCAGAAATGCCGCAGACCCCATGCGCCCGGCCATCAGTGGCTTGCCGGGGCGCATGGCGATGCGATGGAAGGCCAGATCAAGCCCCATCTGCGCCGCGATCCTGGCCACCAGATCATGCTCGCCCACAGACGCCCCGCCCGATGTCACGATCAGATCGGCGCCTTCGGCCAACCCCAGCGCAAAGCGCAGGCTGGCGTCAGTGTCGCGTGCGATGGGCAGCATCCGCACATCGGCGCCCGCCTCCTCGGCCATGGCGGCCAGCAGAAAGCTGTTGGAGCTGACAATCTGCCCCGGCCCCGGCACCTCACCGGGCATCACCAACTCATCCCCGGTGGCCAGAAGCGCCACCACCGGGCGACGCGCCACGGTCACCTGCGGCACGTTCATCGCGGCCAGCAGGCCCAAGTGCCGGGCGGTCAGACGCAAAGGCGGGGCAAGCGTCTCGCCCAGCCGAAAATCCTGCCCGGCGGGGCGGATGTTGCTGTGCGCCTCGGGTATGGGCGGCAGGGTGATGGTGGCGCCGGTGCGCGTGACATGTTCTTGCAGCACCACCACGCCCGCGCCCGCAGGCACCGGGGCGCCGGTAAAGATGCGCAGCGCCTGTCCTGGGGTCAGCGCGCCCGCGTGGCCGCGCCCGGCGGCGGCCTCGCCCACCACGGTCAGCATCGCGCCGGGGCGGTTGTCATCGGCGCAGATCGCATAGCCATCCATCGCGGCGGCGTCGAACGGCGGCTGGGTCAGCGCGGCCACCGCGGGCGCAGCCAGAACCCGGCCAAGGGCGGCGCGCAGATCAACCGTTTCCGGCCCCGTGGGGCGGGCGAGGGCCAGCACCTGCGCCAGCGCCTGATCGACGGAAATCACGGCGCCGCCTCATAGGTGCCCGATTTGCCGCCCTCTTTGCGCAAAAGGCGTATCCCCTCGATCCGCATGGATTTTTCCGCGGCTTTCAGCATGTCATACACCGTCAGCGCGGCCAGGCTGACAGCGGTCAGTGCCTCCATCTCGACGCCGGTGGGGCCGGTGGTGGCGACGGTGGCGGTGATGCGCAGGCCGGGCAGGGCGGGGTCGGGCGTCAGGTCCAGCGCGACCTTCGACAGCGCCAGCGGGTGACACAGCGGGATCAGATCGGCGGTGCGCTTGGCCCCCATGATGCCCGCCAGCCGCGCAACCCCCATCACATCGCCCTTTTGCGCCGTGCCGGCCGTTACCAGCGCCAGCGTTTCGGGCGCCATCACCACACAGCCTTCGGCCACGGCGATGCGGGTCGTGGCGGCCTTGGCCGAAACATCGACCATCTGCGCGCGGCCCGCCTCGTCGAAATGCGTCAGGGTCATGGCCGGGCCAGGATCGCGGCTGTGGCGGCGGTCACATCGGCCTGCCGCATCAGGGCCTCGCCGATCAGGAAGCGGCGGGCGCCGACCTCGGCCATGGCAGCCAGATCGGCGGGGGTGAAAAGACCGCTTTCGCAGACCAGATCGCGGCCTGCGGGCAGGTGCGGCGCAAGTTCGCGCGTCACATCAAGTGTGACATCGAAGGTCTTGAGATTGCGATTGTTCACCCCGATCAACGGAGACCGCAGCCGAAGCGCGCGCTCCAGTTCCGCGCGGTCGTGCACCTCGATCAGCACATCCATGCCCCAGCCCGTCGCGGCGTCTTCCAGTTCGGCGGCAAGGCCGTCCTCGACCGAGGCCATGATGATCAGGATGCAGTCGGCGCCCCATGCGCGGGCCTCGGCGACCTGATATGTATCATAGAGGAAATCCTTGCGCAGCGCGGGCAGGGTGCAGGCGGCGCGCGCGGCGGTCAGGTAGTCGGGCGCGCCCTGAAAGCTGGGGCCGTCGGTCAGCACCGACAGGCAGGCCGCGCCGCCGGCCTGATAGGCACGGGCCAGGGTGGGCGGGTCGAAATCGGGGCGGATCAAGCCTTTCGAGGGGCTGGCCTTCTTGATCTCGGCGATCAGACCATAGCCGGTGTCGGCGACCTTGTGTGCCAGCGCGGCGGCAAAGCCGCGCACCGGGGCGGCGGCGCGGGCCTCGGACTCCAGCGCAGACAGCGGGCGTGCGGCCTTGGCGGCGGCGATTTCGTCCAGCTTGTAGGCCTTGATGCGGTCGAGAATGTTCATCAGCCGGTCACCTGCGCCAGTGCCGCCAGCTTGGCCTTGGCGGCGCCGCTGTCGATGCTCTCGCGCGCCAGCGCGACGCCCGCCTTCAGATCGCCCGCCGCCTCGGCCACCACCAGCGCTGCGGCGGCGTTCAGCAGCACCGCATCGCGGTAGGCGCCCTGCGCCCCCTCCAGCAGCGCGCGGAAGGCTGCCGCATTCTCTGCCGGCTCGCCGCCCACGATCGCCTCGAACGGATGCACGGGCAGGCCCGCATCCTCGGGGTGAAGCTCGAATTCGCGCACCGCGCCTCCCTCCAACGCGGCCACCCACGACAGGCCCGCGATCGACAGCTCATCCGTGCCGTCCGAGCCATGCACCAGCCACGCCCGATCTGACCCGAGCGCGCCCAGCACCTCGGCCATCGGGCGCAGCCAGTGCCGGGAAAACGCCCCGCTCAACTGCCGCTTGACCCCGGCGGGGTTGGTCAGAGGCCCCAGCAGGTTGAAGATGGTGCGGGTGCCCAGTTCCATCCGCGTGGGCATCACATGCCGGATCGCGGGGTGGTGCATCGGCGCCATCATGAAGCCGATCCCGGCCTCGCGCAACGCGCGTTCGGCCACCTCGGGCGGCTGCATCACATTCAGCCCCAGCGCCGTCAGCGCATCCGCCGCGCCGGATTTCGACGACAGGTTGCGGTTGCCGTGCTTGGCCACCACCACGCCCGCGCCCGCCACCACAAAGGCCGCCGCGGTCGAGATGTTCAGCGTGCCCTTGCCGTCTCCGCCTGTGCCGACGATATCCATCGCGCCCTCGGGCGCCACGACGGGGTTGCAATTGGCGCGCATCACGCGGGCGGCAGCGGCGATTTCCTCCACCGTTTCGCCGCGCACACGCAGCGCCATCAGCAGGCCGCCCATCTGGCTGGGGGTGGCCGCCCCCTCGAACAGCGCCGAAAAGGCCGCCTCGGCCTCGGCGCGGGTCAGCGGGCGTTCGGCGGCGATGCCGATCAGCGGGCGGATATCGGTCATGCGGCGGCCCCTTTCGGTGCGATCCCGGCATGGGTCAGGAAATTGCGGATGATCTGGTGGCCATGTTCCGATGCAATCGATTCCGGGTGGAACTGCACCCCCTCAATCGGCTTGTCACGGTGGCGCAGGCCCATGATCGTGCCATCCTCCAGCCATGCCGTGACCTCAAGGCAGGCGGGCAGGGTGGCACGGTCCACGATCAGGCTGTGATACCGCGTGGCCAGAAACGGCGACGGCAGGCCCGCGAACACGCCCTGGCCCGAGTGGTGGATCTGGCCCATCTTGCCATGCACGATCTGGCCCGCGCGCACCACATCGCCGCCAAAGGCCTGACCGATGGTCTGGTGCCCAAGGCAGACGCCGAACAGCGGCAGCCCCGCCTCGGCGGCGGCGAGCGTCAGCGGCAGGCAGATGCCCGCCTGTTCCGGGTCGCAGGGGCCGGGCGACAGCACGATGGCCTGCGCGCCCATGCCCATGGCGTCTTGCACGTTCAGCGCGTCATTGCGGCGCACCACCACATCGGCACCCAATTCGCCGAAATAATGCACGAGATTGTAGGTAAAGCTGTCGTAGTTATCGATCAGAAGCAGCATGGGTTTGCAATTCCTGCAAGGGGCCGGGCTTTTGGGGGGGTGAACCTGGCTTGATGTCGGGGTATAGATGCCCAGAGCAGGGCGCCGGGGTCAAGGGCAATGGTCGTGCCTCGTTTGCGGCGCTTGGGTGCAGGTGAAGACGGACGTTTGGGGGGAACATGGCACAGGGCATCGGGTCTGGCGTTGTGGCAGGGGTAATGGTGTCGGTTCTGGCATTGGCGGCGGTGTCGCTGATGGCGCCCCCGCCCGGCGATCGCCTGACAGAGGTGTCGCTGCCTGCGGCGCAGCCGGAGGCTCCAGCCTCCGCTGCATCCGTCCCGGTCGCCGCCGCACCTGTGGAGGGCGCAGCCCCGGCGCCCGCAGCCCTGGCCGTGCCTTCCGCGCCCGCGCCATTGCCGCCGCTGGCGCCGCTGCCGCCGCTTGTGACGGCGCCGCCCGCCTCGGCGCTGCCGCCGCTGACCATTCTGCCGCCGGTTATCACCGGGCCGGGGGCCAGCCTGCCGTCCGAAACGGTCGCACCCGAGGCTGTTTCTGAACCGCAGCCTGTGGCCCCGGTCGCTGATCTGCCGACAGACCTCCCCGAACCTGCTCCCCGCAGCACCCCGCCCTCACCCGGCTTTGGCAATGTGCCGGGGGTGCGGGTCAACCGGCTGCCGGTGATCGGGGCCGCCCCCGCCACGGCCGACACCCCCGCCGATACCCCCGCCGCCAGCCCGGATATGACGGGCCTGATCGCCCCCCGCGGGGCGCTGCAACGCCACGCACAGGATTTCCTGCCGATCCCTGGCAAGGCGCTGGTTTCGGTGGTGATGATTTATGACGGGCAGTTGCCCGAGGCGCTGGATCAGGGCGGGCTGACGGCCTCGGATCTGCCGATGACCATCGCCATCGACCCGCTGCGCGCCGATGCCAGCCGTGCCGCCGCGGCCTATCGGGCGGCGGGCTTCGAGGTGGCGATTCTGGCCGCTGCCTTGCCGCCGCGCGCCACGCCCTCTGATCTTGAGGTGGCGCTTCAGGCCTGGCGCGCCGCGGTTCCCGAGGCGGTGGCGGTGGTCGAACCGCCCGAGCCTGTGATTCAGGCGAACCGCCCCCTGTCGCAGCAACTGACGGCGATTCTTGCGCGCGAGGGGCTGGCCCTTGTCACCCAGGACCGCGGCCTGAACCCGGCCGCGCAACTGGCCGAGAGCGCGGGGCTGCCGCAGGCTCGGGTCTGGCGGGTGCTGGACGCTGGCAGCGAAAGCCCGGCCGATATTGCGCGTGCGCTGGATCGGGCGGCCTTTGAGGCGGGGCGCGACCGGCAGGTTGCGGTGATGCTGTACACGCGGCCCGGTTCGGTTGCCGCGCTGGCCGATTGGGCCGACACCTCGGGCGCGGGGGCACAGCCCGCGCCGGTTTCCGCGCTGATGCGGCCTGACGGCGGCTGAGGCAGACGCCTGACCCGCCCCGCCTTAGCTGTTGCTGCGGCGGGCGAACAGGCCCGCATCCTCGGCCGCCTTGCGCAGCGCGCGCGACTTGTTCACCGTTTCCTGCCATTCGGCTTCGGGGTCGCTGTCATAGACCACGCCGCCGCCCGCCTGAATGTAGAGCTTGCCATCCTTCACCACCGCGGTGCGCAGGGCGATGCACATGTCCATCTCGCCATTGGCGGCGAAATAGCCCACGCCGCCGCCATAAATACCGCGCTTTTCGGGTTCCAGCTCGTCGATGATCTCCATCGCGCGCACCTTGGGCGCGCCCGATACGGTGCCCGCAGGCAGCCCCGCCAGCAGCGCCGACAGCGCATCTTCGCCCGGCGCAATCTCGCCCACCACGTTCGACACGATATGCATCACATGGCTGTAGCGTTCGATGATGAATTGTTCGGTCGGGCGCACGGTGCCGATCTTTGACACCCGCCCCACATCGTTGCGGCCAAGATCCAGCAGCATCAGATGCTCGGCGCGTTCCTTCTGGTCGGCCAGCAGGTCGGCCTCCAGTGCGCGGTCCTCCTCGGGGGTGGCGCCACGGACGCGGGTGCCCGCGATCGGGCGGATCGTCACCTCGCCGCCGCGCAGCCGCACCAGGATTTCGGGGCTGGCCCCGACGATCTGAAACCCCCCGAAGTTCAGAAAGAACAGAAACGGCGACGGGTTGGTGCGGCGCAGGCTGCGATACAGCGCAAACGGCGGCAGGCGAAATTCCTGCACCCAGCGCTGACTGGGCACGACCTGAAAGATGTCGCCCGCGCGGATGTAATCCTTGGCCTTTTCCACCGCAGCCTTGTAGCCGTCCTTGGTGAAGTTCGACACCGCCGCGCCGACCGGCGCCGCCTCGCCCAGATCGCGCGCGGCGACCGAGGGCGCGCGGTCCAGATCGCGCAGCGCGTCCATCACCCGTTCGGCGGCCTGCGCATAGGCCGCGCGCGCGCTCAGCCCCGAGGCGGACCATGCCGGGGCGCAGAGCGTGACCTCGCCCTTGACCCCATCCAGCACCGCCACGACCGAGGGCCGCATCAGCACCGCATCGGGCACGCCCAGCGGGTCGGGGTTGACGTTGGGCAGGTGTTCCACCAGCCGGATCATGTCATATCCCAGATAGCCGAACAGGCCCGCCGAAATCGCGGGCAGGCCCTCGGGCAGGTCGATCCGGCTTTCGGCGATCAGCGCGCGCAGACTGTCCAGCGGATGACCGGCGCAGGCCTCGAACGCGTCTTCGAACCGGGCGTTTCGGTTGATCCGCGCGGCCTGCCCCCGGCAGTCCCAGATCAGGTCGGGCTTCATCCCCACCACCGAATAGCGGCCCCGCACCTCGCCCCCGGTCACGCTTTCCAGCATGAACGAATTGGGTGCGGCATCGGCCAGCTTGAGCATCAGCGACACCGGCGTATCCAGATCGGCCGCCAGCCGGGCATAGACAAGCTGGTTTTTCCCGGCATTCCAGCCGGCCTCGAAATCCTCGAACGATGGCGACAGCGCGGCCACGGGGCCCTCCTGATTACTGCAATTGGGCCTGAACAGCGGCAATGGCCTGGGTGTCAAGCGTGATCCCCGCCTCGCTCTGCACGGCGCGGGCGTAGAGGTCGAACAGATCCTGCGCCAGCGATTGCGCCAGTTGGTCCTCGACCGAGGCGCGCACCGCCGCCACATCCGTGTCGTTCGGGTCGGAGGCGTGGATTTCATCGACCACGACAACAAAGACGCGGCCATCGGCCTCGACCGCAGCGGCCTTGCCGGGCGCGGTGCGCAAGGCGGTGTCGCCCACCAGTGGCGGCACCCCCTCCATATAGCCGCCGCGCGGCAGACGGCCGACGACCGTGGTCACCAGCCCCTGCGCCGACAGCATCGCACCATTGTCCACCGAAGCCGCAATTTCTTCGGCCCGGTCCTGCAACCAGTCGCGCAACTGCGCCTGCTTCCACGACGCCTCGACCTGATCGGCCACATCTTCGAACGGGATCAGTTGGGGTGCTTCGACCGCATCCAGACGCAGCGCAAAAACCCCGCCATCATCCAGTTCGATCAGTTCGGGGAAATCTTCGGGCGTGGCCGCCGCCGCAGCCGCGCGGAAGGCCGGATAGGCGGCGATGCCGTCACGGCTTTGGGCCGTAAAGGCGATGCTGCCCGCCTCCATTTCGGTTTCGGCCGCCACCTGTTCCAGCGTCGCGCCGCCTGCCAGCAGGTCTTCCAGTCCCGCAGACCGGTCAAGGATCATCCGCCGCGCCTGATCCAGCCCCGCCTCGGATGACAGTTCCTCACGCGCGGCCTCAAAGCTGATCTCTTGCGCATCCAGAATGCCGTTCATCGCATAAAGCGCAGGCCCAAGGTCCGAGGGCAGGGGGCCAACGACGCCCGGTTCCTCCAGCGCAAAGACAGCCTCTGCGGCGGCACCCAGCGCATCGCGGCTGACCTCACCCATGTCGATATCGGCCAGCGAAAGCCCGCGTTCGGCGGCCAGATCGGCAAAACTGGCCTTGCCCGCATCCAGCCGGGCCTTGGCTTCGGTGGCGTCGGCCTCGGACGGGTAGACCAGCCGTTCGACCAGCCGCCGTTCGGGCGTTACGAATTCGTCGATCCGGGCCTCATAGGCTGCGCGCAGGGCGGTCTCATCCAGCTTGACTTCGGGCAGCAGCGCCTCGGGCGAAAGCCAGACATAGCTGATCTGGCGCGTTTCGGGGCGGGTGAAATCGGCGCCATGTGCGGTGTGATGGGTGCGCAGATCGGCCTCGGTCGGTTCGGCCAGCGGGCCGGTCACATCGGCCTCGGTCAGTTCGGCATAGGCGATCGACCGGGTTTCGGTGATGAAGGCGGTAAAGCTGTCAGACAGCGCCTTGGGCGTCGTGACGCCGCCCACCACCGCACCTTGCAGGATCAGCCGTGCGCTTTCGGCGCGCAGTTTGGCCTCGAATTCGGCCTCGGTCAGCCCTTGGTCGCGCAGCACCATCTTGTAGACTTCCCGGTCAAAGCCGCCGGTCATCCCCTGAAATCCGCGCGCCGACAGGATCTGATCGCGCACCGCCCCGTCGCCCACCGAAATGCCGATGCGGCGGGCCTGTTCATCCAGCGCAGCATCGGAAAACAGCCGCGCCTGCACCGCGCGATCCAGCCCCATCGCAACCGCGTCCGTCATGCTGACCGGCTTGCCGGTCTGCGCCGACAGCGCCGACATTTCCTGACGCAGGGCGCGGGCATAGTCGTTCAGGCCGATCTCGCTGCCGCCCACCCTGCCGATGCTGCGCTGCCCGCCCGAAAAACTGGTCACGCCAAAGCCGCCCAGACCAAAGATCAACAGGATCATCAGCACCCAGACCACGGTGTTCTTGCCCTTGGTGCGCAGCGCGTTCGACATGGCTGACCCTCCTCGAAATGGCCCGGAAATTGGCCTTCCTGGCGTGTTTAGGCGGTTCGCCCTGCGGCGGCAAGGCTCAGATCGGCAGTGTGCGCAGACGCTCCATCAGCGCGCCGATGCCAGCCGCGTCGATATTGGCAAAGGCGATGCGCATCTGGCGCGCGCCGGCCTGGTCGCCCGTTGGCATGAACATGGTGCCGGGCAGCGCCAGCACACCTGCCGTGCGAACCAGCGCGCGGGCAAACTCGGGCGCGGGCAGCGGCGAGGGGTGGGTGACATAGGCGAAATAGGCGCCGCAGCCGAGCATGTTCCAGCCCGGCAGGGCGGCCAGCCCCGCCTGCATCGCGGTCCGGCGTGCCAGAATTTCGGCTCGTTCCGCCGCCACCCAGTCACGCAGGTTGCGCATCCCCCACAGCGCCGCGATCTGGCCCAACTGGTTGGGGCAGATCGCCACGGTGTCTAGAAATTTCTCGACCTCGGCCAGACGCGCGGGGCTGGCCACGATCGCGCCGACGCGGTGCCCGGTCAGCCGATAGGCTTTCGAGAACGAGTAAAGCTGGATCAGAACCTCGTCCCAGTCGGGATCGACGAACAGATCATGCGGCGCGCCGCTGCGGCTGTCGAAATCGCGATAGGTTTCATCGACGATCAGCGCAAGCCCCTGCGCGCGGGCCAGATCGCGAAAGGCCGCCAGCGTCTCGGCGGGGTATTCGGCACCGCCGGGGTTGTTCGGGCTGACCAGCACGATGGCCCGGGTGCGCGGACCGATCAGCCGCGCCGCCGCGGCGGCCTCGGGGATCAGGCCGGGGCCGGTGGCCAGCGGCACGGCCTTCACCCCCGACATGTCGAGCCACATCTTGTGATTGAAATACCACGGCGCGGGCAGGATCACCTCGTCCCCCGCACCGGCCAGTGTTGCCATCACGGCGCAGAAAGCCTGATTGCAACCTTGGGTAATTGCGACCTGGGCTGCCGCGATCTGCCCGCCATAGGCCGCCCGCCACTGCACAGCGACCTCGGCGCGCAGTTCGGGCAGGCCCAGAACCGGGCCGTAAAGATGTGCCGCGGGGTCGTTTAGCGCGGCCTCGGCAATCGCCCGGCGCAGCGCCTCGGGCGGCGGATCGACGGGGGCCGCCTGGCTGACGTTGATCAGCGGCCGCTCGGGCGGGAACGCCACCCCTTCCAGCCAGCGCCGCGCCTCCATCACCGGAGGGACGAAGGTCTGACCAAGGGCTGGGTTAAGCGGGTGGGGCATCGGCACGGCTCCGGCAGATCGACGCGCTAGGGGACCATTCCCGCCGCCGGGATGCAAGCCCCGGCGCGGCAGAAGGGGGGCTGTCTGCCCCCCTCGTCCCCTGCGGGGCCTCACCCCCCGAGGATATTTCGGCAACGGGAAGCGGTTAACCGGATTTTTACGAGGTCGAGGCAGGCTTGGTTTGCGGGACAGGCGGGGACGCCGATGACCGTCAACGGGAAGGCGCCCGGCGGCTTGACCTGGTCTCCCGCCGGGGCCGGACCCTCTTGCTTGCGGGCTTTCCCGTTGCCGAAATATCCTCGGGGGTGAATTGGCCGCAGGCCAAGAGGGGGCAGACAGCCCCCCTTTTTTGATTTTAGTCCGCGCCGCGGAAGGGTTGCACGTATTGCAGCGCCATGTCCCAGGGGAAGAAGATCCAGGTGTCCTGGCTGACCTCGGTGATATAGGTGTCCACCAGCGGTTTGCCCTTGGGTTTGGCGTAAACCGTGGCGAAATGCGCCTTGGGGTAAAGCTTTCGCACCAGTTCCAGCGTCTTGCCGGTATCGACCAGATCATCGACGATCAGGATGCCGGTGCCATCGCCCATCAACTCGGCCTGGGGTGATTTGGTGACCAATGCTTCGCGCTGATCCTGATGGCTGTAGCTTTTGACGCTGATCGTATCGACCACGCGGATATCCAGTTCGCGGCTGACGATCATCGCGGGCACCAGGCCGCCGCGGGTGATGCCCACCACCGCGCGCCATGCGCCATTGTCGGGGCCTTTGCCATCCAGCCGCCAGGCCAGCGCGCGCGCGTCGCGGTGCAACTGGTCCCAGTGGACGTGAAAGCCCTTTTCATGAGGTAACCGGTCAACCATGGGAAATGTCCTTTCAGGGCTTGAGGATCAGCACGAGGCCGAGCGCAAACAGGGCGATTGCGGCGCCCCGGTCGATCCAGGATTTGGCAGAAAAGTAGCGCGTGCGCATCAGCGCCGTGGACATGGCGAGAACGACGACGGCATACCAGAACAGTTCGGTCGCAAGGCAGGCGGCATAGACCCCGATCTGCCGCAGCAGGCCCAGCGGCTCTGGAAAGACCGACAGGATCAGCGCCGAATAGAATAGCGCGGGCTTGGGGTTCGACAGGTTCAGCACGATCCCCCCCCAGAAGCTGCGCCCGAAGCGGCCGTCGGCGGCGTCCGGCAAGGGCATCGTTGCCGCGCGCCACAGCCCCCAGGACATCCAGAGCAGATACACCCCGCCCAGAACCTTCATGCCGGTGAACAGCGCCGGGTGCAGCCGGAACAGCACCGCCAGCCCCATCAGCGCGAACAGGCACCACAACGATGCGCCCACGGCCAGCCCAAGCCCATAGGGCAGGGCGCGGTCACGGCCATGGGCAAAGGCGGTTTGCGTGGCTGCGATGATCGCCGGCCCCGGCGAGAGAATCGCCAGGGACAGCGTCGAGATCATCACCAGATAGGGTGCGAGGTCCAAGATCGGCTTATCCGCCGTTGCGGCCCGTCACCACGTCGATATCGGGGGCATCAACCGCCTTCATGCCGACGACATGATAGCCCGCATCGACATGCAGGTTTTCGCCGGTGGTGCCGGAGCCGAGATCGGAGAGCAGATACAGCGCAGCCTTGCCGACCTCTTCCTGCGTCACGTTGCGGCGCAGGGGTGAGTTCAGTTCGTTCCACTTCATGATATAGCGGAAATCGCCGATGCCGCTGGCCGCCAGCGTCTTGATCGGGCCCGCGCTGATGGCGTTCACGCGGATGCCATCCTTGCCCAGGTCTTCGGCGATGTATTTGACCGAAGCCTCTAGCGCGGCCTTGCACAGGCCCATCACGTTGTAATGCGGCATCACCTTTTCGGCACCGTAATAGGTCAGCGTCAGCAGGCTGCCGCCCTTGGGCATCAGCCGGGCCGCGCGCTGGCAAACTGCGGTAAAGGAATAGACCGAGATGTCCATCGACATCAGGAAGTTGGCGCGCGAGGTTTCGACATAGCGCCCGCGCAGTTCGTTCTTGTCGGAAAAGCCGATGGCATGGACGACGAAATCCACCGTGCCCCATTCCGATTCCAGCCAGGAAAACAGCGCATCGAGGCTTTCTTCGCTGGCCACGTCGCATTCGAACAGGCGCGGTGTGCCGATCGAGGCGGCCAGCGGTTCGACCCGCTTTTTCAGCGCGTCGCCCTGATAGGAAAACGCCAGTTCCGCGCCCGCATCGGCGCAGGCCTTGGCGATGCCCCAGGCGATCGACTTGTCATTGGCGAGCCCCATGATCAGCCCGCGCTTGCCCGTCATCAGATTGCTTGACATCCGCACTCCCCACGCTTCCAAGGTAATTGCACCGCTTTAGGCCAAAGCGGTAGGGGCATCAAGGCACGGCTGCGGGGGAACTGCGGTTGTCACGAGGAGGCGCGGCATGATCGACAGGGGCGGCATTTTTGCGGGCGACGACCCGTTTCAACTCGCGCGCGACTGGCTCACCGAGGCCGAGGGGACCGAGGTCAACGATCCCAACGCCATCGCGCTGGCCACGGTGGATGCGGCGGGTTTGCCCAATGTGCGTATGGTGCTGCTGAAAGAGATCGAGGGCAGCCAGGCTGCAGGCGACGGCGCCTTTGTGTTCTACACCAATTACGGGTCGGCCAAGGCGCGCGAGATCGAGGCCAATGGCAAGGCGGCCTTCGTGATGCACTGGAAATCGCTGCGTCGGCAGATTCGTGTGCGCGGCCTGACCGAACGCGAAGAGGGGCCGCAGGCCGATGCCTATTTTGCCTCGCGCAGCCTGAAAAGCCGGCTTGGAGCCTGGGCCTCGCGGCAAAGTGAGCCGCTGTCCTCGCGCATGGCACTGGTGGGCGAGGTGGCGCGGGTGACGGCAAGTCATGGCCCCAACCCCAAGCGCCCCCCGTTCTGGGGCGGTATCAGATTGGTTCCACTGGAGATTGAATTCTGGGCGGATGGCCCGTTCCGTCTGCATGACCGCTTTCGCTGGGTCCGCGACAACCCAGGGACGAATTGGGCGATTACCCGCCTGAACCCTTGAAACTCACGCTTCGTGAAATGCGGCAGGTAAGGAATACCATACTTTTGGGGTTGCTTGCCCCCTTTGTCTGTGACAATGCGCGGTTTGGATAAGGATTGTCACGGGAACTGAGCCATATGAACGACCTCCAGACGGAACTCCGCCGCGTTTCGGGGCGGGTGAAGTGGTTCGATCCTGCGAAGGGCTTCGGCTTTATTCTTGACGCCGAAAATGGCCCCGACATTTTGCTGCACGCCAATGTTCTGCGCAATTTCGGGCAAGGCTCTGTGGCCGATGGCGCCGGGATCGTGGTTTCAGTTCAATTGACGGCGCGCGGCGCGCAGGCGGTCGAGGTGCTGGAAATCTCGCCCCCGGAAATCGAGCGGTTCGGCCAGATGGAAGATCTGGGCGACAGCGACCCCGAGGAAATCGCGGCGCTGCCGCTGGAACCCGCGCGGGTCAAGTGGTTCGACAAGATCAAGGGATTTGGCTTTGCCAATGTTTTTGGCCAGTCCGAGGATGTGTTCGTGCATATCGAGGTGCTGCGCCGGTCGGGCTTTGCCGATTTGGCCCCCGGCGAGGCGGTTTGCCTGCGGGTGATCGACGGCAAGCGTGGCCGGATGGCGGCGCAGGTTCTGTCGTGGGAAGTCGCGCTGCGCGAACTGCGCTGATGCGGGCGGCGGTTTTCGCGCTGCTGGTTGCGGCAACGGGCGCCGGGGCGGGCGAGTGCCAGGACGATCTGGCATTGATCCGGGCCGGTGAACGGCAGGTGCGCCTTGCGGTTGAGGTCGCCGACGACCCGGCCGAACGCGCGCAGGGTCTGATGGGGCGCGAAAGCCTGCCCAAGGGCGCCGGGATGCTGTTCATCTATGATCGCGCGCAGCCTGTGGCTTTCTGGATGAAGAACACGCCGCTGCCGCTCGACATGATTTTTTTCGACGCCGCGGGCCGGGTGGTGCGGGTGCATGAGAACGCCCGCCCCTTTGATGAAACCCCGATCCTTGGCGGCGATGCGGTGCTGATGGTGCTGGAAATCAACGGCGGTATGGCGCGCCGGCTGGGCATTGGCCCCGGCGCCGAACTGGCCCATCCGCAACTGTCGCAAGATGGCGCCGCTTTTCCCTGCAACTGACCCTTTTCCTTCGGCCCGCGCCGGGCTAGGTAGGCGGTGTCGGGGCGTAGCGCAGTCTGGTAGCGCGCCTGCTTTGGGAGCAGGATGTCGTAGGTTCGAATCCTATCGCCCCGACCACTTCCTCCGGCAGGCCCCGGCCCGCCGGGTTGCGTGTTCATTCTGACCCTCCGGTCGGAAAAGCGACATTGTCCTTGAAAATCGCCGCCGATGGGCGCATTTAAGCCGCGCTCGCGGACTCAGGCGGGCGGCATCAAGACGGAGTGACCATGGCCAAGGAAGAAATGCTCGAATTCCCCGGCGTCGTGAAGGAACTCCTGCCGAATGCGACGTTTCGGGTCGAGCTGGAAAACGGCCATGAAATCATCGCGCATATGGCAGGAAAGATGCGCAAGAACCGTATCCGGGTTCTGGCGGGCGACAAGGTTCAGGTGGAAATGAACACCTACGACCTGAGCAAGGGCCGCATCAACTACCGCTTCAAGTGAAGCTGATCCTGGGATCGGCCAGCCCGCGACGGCTGGAGTTGCTGGGGCAACTGGGTATCGTGCCCGATTGTGTGCGCGCGCCTGAAATCGACGAAGATCCGAAAAAGGGCGAATCGCCGCGTGACTATGTCACCCGGATCGCGCGCGAAAAGGCCGCGGCCGTGCGCTGCGCCGAGGATGAGATCGTGATCTGCGCCGATACCACGGTGACCGTGGGCCGCCGGATTCTGGGCAAGCCGCGCGATGCGGGCGAGGCGGCCGAATTCCTGTGGGCACTGTCGGGGCGGCGGCATCATGTGCTGACCGCCGTCGCGGTCAAGCGCGGCGCGCATCTGCGCGAACGGCTGGTCGATACGATCGTGAAATTCAGGCCGCTCTCCAACCCCGAGGTGAACGGCTATCTTGCCTCGGGCGAGTGGCAGGGCAAGGCGGGCGGCTATGCCATCCAGGGCCGCGCCGGGGCCTTCATTCCGTGGCTTCAAGGCTCGTTCACCGGGGTCGTGGGCCTGCCCTTGGCCGAAACCGCCACGCTCTTGCGCGCCGCGGGCTACCCGGTGGAGGCGGAATGAAGGGGCGGGTCGTTGTGCTGGGCCAGTTGCGCGGCCGCGAGGCGGCGGCGCTGATGGTCGATGGCCGACTGGAGGATCTGATCCTTGCCGCGCCCGAAGACACGCTTGCCCCCGGCGCGATCTGCCGCGCGGTGGTGGACCGACCGGTGAAGGGGCAGGGCGGGGTCTTTGTCCGGCTGCCCGAAGGCAACGGGTTTCTGCGCGATACCGGCGGGTTGGCACCCGGCCAGTCGGTGCTGGTGCAGGTCGCCGCCGGGGCCGAACCCGGCAAGGCGCTGCCGGTCACAACCCGGCTGCTGTTCAAAAGCCGCTATGCGATCGTCACCCCCGGCGCGCCGGGGCTGAACGTCTCGCGCCGCATCCGCGACGCCGAGACCCGCACCGCGCTGGAAACGCTGGCCGAACGCGTGATGGCGGGGGCCGGGATGGGGCTGATCCTGCGGTCGGCCTGCGTTCTGGCCGAGGATGACGAGATCGCCGAAGACATCACCGCGATGCGCGATCTGGCCGCCGCGGTGCTGGCTGATGCGGCGGGCGGGCCGGAACTGCTGGTCGATGCGCCGACCCCGCATGAGGAGGCCTGGCGCGATTGGGCCGAACCCGCGCCCGACGCGGTCGAGGATGGCCCCGAGGCGATGCTGGCGCATGGGGTCGAGGAGGCGCTGGCGACCTTGCTGGGCCCGCGCGTGGCGCTGCCCGGCGGTGGGCACATGATGATCGAACCCACCCGGGCGCTGGTGGCGGTCGATGTGAACACCGGCCCCGACACCTCGCCTGCGGCGGGGCTCAAGGCCAATATCGCGGCCGCCCGCGACCTGCCGCGGCAGTTGCGGCTGCGGGGTCTGGGGGGCCAGATCATTGTCGATTTCGCGCCGATGGCGAAAAAGGACCGTGCCGCGCTGGAACAGCAATTGCGCGCGGCCTTCAAGGGTGAGGCCGCCGAAACCAGCCTTGCCGGCTGGACGCCGCTGGGCAATTACGAACTGAGCCGCAAGCGCGACCGGCTGCCGCTGGCGCATCTGCTGGAGCGCGCGCCATGAGCTGCCCCATCTGCGGCAAGCCCGCCGATCCGAACTATCGCCCCTTCTGTTCGCGCCGCTGTGCCGACATCGACCTTGGGCGCTGGCTGAAAGGCTCTTACGTCATCCCCGGCGACGTGTCGGAGGAGGATGACAGCCCGCGCCCGCCCGAAGACCCGCGCCCGAACTGACGCCTGCCGTGTGCTGCGCGGGTTCTCCCCAGCTTTGTGAACCTTATCCCCATCTTGCTTTGGGGAATCGCTTTACAGGCCGCCGCTTTGCCCGCACCATATTTCGTATGGGCAGGCGAGGTAACCGCCGCTCGTTGTAAGCACGCCAAGCTGTTGGGTGCGACCCGATGGCGGCAACAGGCAGGAGGCGGACATGGCGCTGAGCGAGGACTTCCTGACCTCGGACGATCTGCATCCGATCGACTTGGTCGAAACCCTGGCCGAAACCCGCGACTGGGAATTTGACCGCGTCACCGATGACCAGATCGCCATGGTGGTCGAGGGGCAGTGGCGGACCTATTCGATCACGCTGGCATGGTCGGCAGGGGATGAGACGCTGCGGCTGATCTCGACCTTCGAGATGGACCCGCCCTCGCACCGGCTGGGCGCGCTTTACGACCTGCTGAACCGCGTCAACGATCAGGTCTGGACCGGCGCCTTTACCTATTGGGTTGAACAGCGGCTGATGGTCTGGCGCCACGGGCTGGTGCTGGCGGGCGGGCAGATCGCTGCGCCCGAGCAGATCGACCGTCTGATCGGCGCGGCGGTGAGTGCTGCCGAACGGTTCTACCCGGCCTTCCAACTGACCGCATGGGGGGACGAAGACCCCGAGGCCGCAATGCAGGTGGCCATTGCCGAGGCCTACGGGCGGGCCTAATCTTTCCCCGACAGAATGGGGGAAGGCAATGGATTTCAACATGATCGCCGCGCGGGGGCTGGTGCTTCTGGGGTGCGGCAAGATGGGTTCTGCGATGCTGGGTGGCTGGCTGCGGCAGGGGCTTGCACCCGGCGCGGTCTGGGTGCTTGACCCGCATCCAAGCGACTGGCTGGTTGCGCAGGGCGTGCATCTGAACGCCGACCTGCCCGCGCGCCCGGCGGTGGTGCTGATCGCGGTCAAGCCGCAGATGATGGGCGCGGCGCTGCCCACGCTGGCGGCGATGGGCGGGGG
>NZ_PZKF01000009.1 GCF_003034995.1 Phaeovulum veldkampii DSM 11550
GGGACCCAGACCGGGTCGTCAATGCCAAGGCCCACGAACCAGCGGAACAAGAGGTTGTATTCCATCTGCTCCATCAACTGCCGCTCGGAGCGGATGGAGAACAGGATCTGGATCAGGCTCGCCCGGATCAGCCGTTCCGGCGGGATCGAGGAGCGACCGAAATCGCTGTAGAGCGCCTCGAACTCGGCATCGAGACTGGCCAGGGCCTCGTTCACCACCTGCCGGATCTTGCGCAGCGGATGGCGCGCAGGGATGCGCCCCTCAAGATCGACATAGCTGAACAGCGACCCGCTCGTCTCGTCCGCCCCGCGCATTCTCACCCCCCAAAGCCTGCGGACGGTGAATCATGTTCCTCAAATCAGGCCAAGCGCCAACTTCTTCAGCGGCCTGCTAGGGGGCGGGGTTCAGCGTGGTTGGCGGATCGGGGGCGATGCGCGCGGCGGCGAACTGGGCGGCAAGGTCGATGGCGTTGCGCGCGTTCATCTTGGTCAGCACGCGTGCCCGGTGCACCTCGACCGTGCGCATCGCAATCTCCAGACGGTCAGCGATTTCCTTGTTCATCAGGCCCTGAAGCATCAGGGTCAACACCTCGCGTTCGCGCGGGCTGAGCGCGTCGCGCCGCGCGATCATCTCGTGCCGCTCGCGCCTCTCGGCGCGGCCATCAGCGTGCTTGGCCAGCGCCGCCAGCGCCAGATCGACGATCTGGTTGTCGTTGAACGGCTTTTCGACGAAGTCGAAGGCTCCGGTCTTGAGCGCCTGCACCGCCACCGGCACATTGGCATGGCCGGTCAGAAAGATCACCGGCGCGTCGCAGCCCGCCGCGCGCAGCCGTTCGAACGCTTCGGGGCCGGAAAGCCCGGTCATCCGTACATCCAGCAAGACGCAGGAACAGGCGGGCAGCGGAAGCGCGGCCAAAAACGCCTCGGCGCTGTCCCATTCCCGTGCGCCGATTCCGCGCGATGAAAACAGCCACGACAGTGCATCGCGGATCGCCGGGTCGTCATCGACGATATGCACGACGGCAGAGCCTAGGTCGAACGGGGTCATGCGGCCTCGGTGTTTGCGGCGGCGGGCAGGGTCAGGACAAAGACCGTGCCACCGCCGTGGTTGGGGTGAAAGACCAGATGGCCGCGGTGCAGTTCGGCAATGGTGCGGCAGATTTTCAGCCCCATGCCCATGCCGTCGGTCTTGGTGCTTGCGAAGGCGTCAAACAGCGTGTCGGAGATGGCAGGCTCCACCCCCTGGCCCTGATCGGCCACCGCAATCTCGCAGCCGCCCGGCAGGGCGCGCAGCGACACCGTCAGCACGTCGCCGCTGCGGCGACCGGGTGGCATGGCCTCCATCCCGTTGCGGATCAGGTTGATCAGCACCTGTTCCATCAGGATGCGGTCGGCATCGACGGCGGGGGCCGGCTCGATCCGGGTGGCAAGGCGCAGCCTGCGTTCGCGCGCATCGGCGGCCAGAAAGCCCACCGTATCGGTCACCACCTCTGCCAGCGACAGGCGGCTGAAGTTCGGCTCGCGCTTGTTCACCAGATCCTTGATCCGGCGGATGATCTGCCCGGCCCGCCCCGCCTGATGCGACAGCTTTTCCAGCGCCGGGCCCAGTTGCGCAGGGTCGGCCTGCCCGCGTGCCAGCAGGTTTTGCGCCCCTGCGGCGTAGCTTGCGATTGCGGCCAGCGGCTGGTTCAGCTCATGCGCCAGCGTCGAGGCCATTTCGCCCAGCGTGACCAGCCGGGCGGTGCGCCCAAGGCTTTCTTCCTGCGCGCGGGCCAGTCGGGCGGCGCGGCGGGCCTCAGTGGTGTCGATGATCGACCCCATCCAGCCGCGATGCTGGCCCTGCGCGTCGATCAGCGGGGCCTCATAGACCTGCACGTCAATCAGCCGCCCGTCGCGGTGGCGAAACCGGGTTTCAAAGCTTTGCGATCGGGCGCCGCCTTCAGCCAGACTGCGCTGGCGGGCCAGCGTTTCGTGCAGATGATCCTCGGACCAGTAGGGCATCGGCGGGCGCTTGCCCACCAGATCGGCGGCAGGCCAGCCGACCAACTGACAAAAGGCGGTGTTGACATAGAGCACCCGGCCCTGATGGTCCTTGGCGCGCAGGCCCACGGTCAGGCTTTCCTCCATCGAGCGGCGAAAGGCCATCTCGCCGCGCAGCCGCGCCTCGGCCCGGCGGCGGCGGTCGGTGTTGCGGTAAAGCATACCCAACGCCAGCACCGCAAAGGCCGAAATCGCCGCGATCCCCGCCAGCAGCAGGGTATTGGCGCCGGTTCCGCTGTGTTGATGCGGGCGAATGCGCAGCAGGATGCCGCGCAATGGCGGATCAAAGCTGATCGTATGGCTGGGCGTGTCGGCCCGGCTTTCGGTACGCGACCGCGCCACCAGCGCCGCGCCCCCGGCATCGACGAGTTCGACGGCGTATTGTTCGGCGATCCACCACGGAATGTGCCGTTCCAGCAAAAGCGAGAGCGAGACTGTGGCAACGATCAGCCCCTGCCCGCTGCCGCTGCGCAGCCCCAACGCGACGATGGCAGACCCGTCATCGCGGCGGATCACATCGCCATAGACTGGCCGCGACGAGGGCGCGGCGGCCAGCGCGCGCAGCGCCACATCGGCGGAGACGGCATCGCGCGGCACGGCGCGCAGCGGCCCCCCCCCAGCGTCTTGCCACACAAGCGACAGCACTTCGGGGTTGGTGACGATATGCAGCCGCGCGCGCTGATCCAGCGTCGCAGGCGCCACGCCGCCCGCCTCGTCCAGCGCCAGACGGGCCAGCATGTCTTCGTCGCGTGACAACTGGAACCGCAGTGTCTGTTCCACCCACAGCGCATCGGTGGCCAGTTGCGCCCGCACCTGCGCCGCTTCGCGCCCCTCCACGATCCAGGCCAGCGCGCCGACCAGACCGACCAGCGCCACGATTGCCACAAGGGGGATCACCGACAGCAGGTCGATCCGCCCTCGCGCGGCGGCTTCGGCGGCCCAGGCTTCGTTGCGATCCACCGTTTCGCCATCCCTCGTTGCGCCCGCCATTGCGGTTTTCCACAATAGCAAGGCAAGCCACGACATGACAAGAACGGCACAGTCCGCCCCGCAGGGGCAGCGGATATTTGAGGAGGATATCATGCTTACCCGTCGTTCTCTGGCCGCTCTGGCCGGCACTTGCGCCTTGGCGCTGTCGTTCGGGCTGCCCGCGCAGGCCGCCGACCCGATCGTGATCAAGTTCAGCCATGTCGTCGCCCCCGATACCCCCAAGGGCAAAGGCGCGGCCAAATTCGAGGAACTTGCCGAAGCCTATACCAATGGCGCGGTGGATGTTGAGGTTTACCCCAACAGCCAGCTTTACAAAGACAAGGAAGAGCTTGAGGCGCTGCAATTGGGCGCGGTGCAGATGCTGGCCCCCTCGCTGGCCAAATTCGGCCCGCTGGGTGTGCAGCAGTTCGAAATCTTTGACCTGCCCTTCCTGATGAACGGCTATGATGACCTGCGCAAGATCACCGACGGCGCGGTGGGCGCGGGCCTGATGGCGCGGCTGGAGGACAAGGGCATCACGGGGCTGGCGTTCTGGGATAATGGCTTCAAGGTGATGTCGGCCAACAGCCCGCTGCATACCCCCGATGATTTTCTGGGTCTGAAGATGCGCATCCAGTCGTCCAAGATCCTGGAGGCGCAGATGCAGGCGCTGAACGCAGTGCCGCAGGTGATGGCGTTCTCCGAGGTGTATCAAGGGCTTCAGACCGGGGTTGTCGATGGCACCGAAAACCCGCCGTCAAACATGTATACCCAGAAGATGCACGAGGTGCAGAAACACGCCACCGTGTCAAACCACGGCTATCTGGGCTATGCGGTGATCGTCAACAAGGCGTTCTGGGACGGCCTGCCCGAAGACGTGCGCGCCGGGCTGGACAAGGCGATGGCCGAGGCCACCGTCTATGCAAACTCCATCGCCAAGGAAGAAAACGAAAAAGCGCTTGAGGCGATGAAGGCCGCCGGGACCACCGAGTTTCATGACCTGACCGAGGAAGAGCGCGCCGAATGGGCAGCCACCCTGCGCCCGGTGCATCAGCAGATGGCCGACCGTGTGGGCGCCGATCTGATCGCGCAGGTCTACACCGAACTGGGCATCACGAACTGAACGGCGCGGCGGGGTCGCCCGCCGCCCGTTCCTTGCGTCGCGGGCCGCCCTTGTGTGCCCGCGGCGGTTTCCTTTCTCCTGCATCCGAGGGCGTGACATGGTTCTGCGCATCCTCGACCGCCTCGAAGAAATCCTGATCTCGGCGCTGATGGCTGCAGCCGTTGTGCTGATCTTCGTGGCGGTCGTTCACCGTTTCTCCATCGGCTTTGCAGCCGATCTTGTCGGCTGGGCCCGTGCCAACGATTACCCCGAATTGCAGGCGATGGCGCGCAGTGCCTTCAAATGGGTCAACGGCTTCAAGCTGACCTGGGCGCAGGAGTTGTGCATTTACATGTTCGTCTGGATGGCCAAGTTCGGCGCCGCCTATGGCGTGCGGTTGGGTATCCACGTGGGTGTGGACATTCTGGTTGAACGACTGTCGCCCGCCACCCGGCGCCCGATAACTCTGCTGGCCTTTGGCGCCTGTGTCCTGTTCACCGCCATCGTGGCCTGGATCGGCGCCGATTTCGTCTGGCATGTGAAGGTGAACGGCCAGACCTCGCCCGACCTCGAGGTGCAGATGTGGATCGTCTATCTGGCGGTTCCTGTCGGGTCGGCGCTGATGTGTTTCCGCTTCATGCAGGCGACCTGGCTTTATGCCACCACCGGCTTCATCGCGCACCATGACCACAGCCGCGTCGATGGGCTTGAGGAAGAAGCCGAAGACCTTGCCAGGGGTGGCCACGCATGACCGCGCTTGTCATCTTTGCCATTCTGGCGGTTCTGCTGCTGACGGGGATGCCCGTGTCGATCGCCCTGGGGCTGACGGTGTTCAGTTTCCTGTTCGCCATGACCGACATCCCGCTCGATTCCATCGCGCTGAAGCTGTTTACCGGCATCGAAAAGTTCGAGATCATGGCGATCCCGTTCTTCATCCTCGCCGGGAATTTCCTGACGCATGGCGGCGTGGCGCGGCGGATCATCCGCTTTGTCACCTCGATGATTGGCCATTGGTATGGCGGCATGGGGCTGGCTGCGGTGGTGGCCTGCGCCATGTTCGCAGCCATTTCCGGCTCGTCGCCCGCCACGGTGATGGCGGTGGGCTCCATCCTCATTCCGGCGATGGTGGCGCAGGGCTATCCGGTGAAATTCGGCACCGGGGTCATTGCCACATCGGGGGGGCTGGGCATCCTTATTCCGCCATCGATCGTGATGGTGATGTATGCGGTGGCCACCTCCGGCATGGTGGTGACAGGGCCTGACGGCGGGCCGATAATGTCGGCCTCAATCGGCACCTTGTTCATGGCAGGTGTGATTCCAGGGTTGATGCTGGCTACGATGCTGGGCGCCACGACCACCTACCGCGCGTGGAAGAACGACTATCCGCGCATGCCGCGGGCAAGCTGGCGCGAACGCTGGCGGGCCTTCCGCGAAAGCGTATGGGGCTTGATGCTGATCGTGATCATCATGGGCGGCATCTATGGCGGTATCTTCACGCCGACCGAGGCGGCAGCGGTTTCGGCTGTCTATGCCTTCGTGATCGCGGTCTGGGTCTACAAGGACATCCGCCTGCGCGAGGTGCCCAAGGTGCTGCTGACCTCGGCCGCGATGAGCGCGATGCTGCTCTACATCATCACCAACGCGGTGATGTTCGCCTTCATCCTGACCTCGGAACAGATCCCGCAGGCGGTCAGCGCCTGGATCGTGGACATGGGGCTGGGCAAGATCGGCTTCCTGATGGCGGTGAACATCATCTTGCTGGTGATCGGCATGGTGATGGAACCTTCGGCGATCATCCTGATCATGGCGCCGATCCTGTTTCCGGTGGCGATGAAGTTGGGCGTCGATCCGGTGCATTTTGGCATCATGCTGGTGGTCAACATGGAGGTGGGGCTGTGCACGCCACCTGTGGGGCTGAACCTGTATGTGGCCTCGTCGCTGTCGAAACTGGGGTTGACCGATGTGACCAAGGCGACCTGGCCCTGGCTGTTGACGGCGCTGATCTTCCTGATGCTGGTGACCTATATCCCCGACATTTCGTTGTTCCTGCCACGTCTGCTGGGAATGATGTAGCGCTTAGGCGCCGTGGCTGCGGTCATAGCCGTTCGGGGCCGGGGAAACCCAGCCCCGAAGCGTTTGCGGATCGGGGGCCAGGATTTCCACCCGCAGGGGATGGCAGGCGGCGGCATCGGACGAATGTTCCGCCGAACAATCTCCGCCGGGGCAGGCCGACAGCGCGCCCAGCAGGTCGATCTCGGCAAAGAATTCAAGGTAATCGCCGGGCCGCACCGGGCTGGCCTTCATGAAATATTGCCCGGTGTCGCGGGTAAAGCCGGTGCACATGAAGACGTTGAGAACGTCATGCACATGGCCCTCGGCCTCGGCCAGAGGCAGGCCGGTTTCGCGGGCCAGTGCGCGGGTCAGGTTGGAATGGCAACAGTGGTGATAGGTGTGCCCGCCTGACAGAAGATTGTGGGTGTAGGGGTCGCAGCGGGTGCCGATCACGTCATGGACGGACCCGCCGAAGGCATCTTTGCCATACCAGCCCAGCGTGTCGTGGGTCAGGGTCGCCATCGGTCGCAGAAAGGGGAAGGCTGACCACATCCGGTGCGCGGTCGTCAGATGTGTGCCGTGCAAGGCGCGGGTTTTGCCAGAATAGAAGCGTTCGCGCAGGTCGTGCGCGTTCCACAGGTTCAGATCGCCGACCTGCGGCCCTTCGACCGAATGGATGCGGAAGAAATGCCCCGCGGGCACACGGAAACAGGCGGCGTCGCGCGCGGGCACGATCACCTGCCTCACCGGGCGCAGGGTGGCGCGGGCGCTGGCCAGCAGGCCCATGTCGGGCTGCGGCAGGGTTTCGACCGGATAGCAGATCACGGGGTGAACGGCCCGGCGCCGGGCGGCATCGGCGGGGGCGGGGGCCTGCGCGGCAAGAGCGGCAGGGTCTGCGATCCAGCCTTCCAGCGGGTCGGCGCCGGCGGGGCCTTCGGGCCGGGTTAGCCCTGCGCGGTGTGCCCAGGCCGCCTGCGCGGCGCAGATCAGCGCATCGAGTGCATCACCCGTGGGGTCATCGGCCAGCGTCTCGGGCGCCTCGACGCGCAGCCCATAGTGCGCGGCCCCCTGCGGGCCGCACAGTGCGGCCAGAAGCCGAAGGCGCGCCTGCGCCTGCGCCGGGCTTTGCTTGCGGCGGTCGTCGGTCTTGTAGCTGTCCTTGCCGATCAGCCTGCGCGCCGCAGCCCCGGGATAGGCCTCCAGGGCCACCCGCGCCGGATCGCCTGCCGCAAGGCCCGGCAGGCTGACACCCGCCGCCCGCAATCGCGGTGCGCCCTCGGCAAACATCAGCCCCACGGGGGTATAGTGAAGGGTCTGCGGGCTGGCCGCCCCGCAGGCCCGGTCTGCGGCACGAAAATGCTGCCGGTCGCCTGCGGGGCGGTCGGCCTTGTAGGCCGCCAGCGCCGCGGCAAAGCCCTTGCGGCCAAGGGTTGCGACATGGTCCACATAGCCCACCCAATCGGTCGGCCAGCCGATGGTTTCGATCAGCCGCCGGGGCTGGCCAAAGGGAAAATCAAACCCCGCGACCCAAGGGCCGGGGCGGGCCAACAGCGCCTCAAAGGCGGCCAGATCTGTCAGTCGCTCCAGCCGCTGAAACTGCAGTCGGTCATTCTCCAGCCCACAAAAGGCCGCCGTGATCGGCTTGTGCCGCCCCGGCGCAGAGGTGAAATCGACCCCGATGATCTGCATGGCGCCCCCCTAGTGCTGGGGGCGTTCGGCCCATCCGGCAAAGACCCGCTCCAGCACCACAACGCCATAGTAAAGAACGATGCCCAGAAAGGCCAAGGCGATCAGAACCCCGAACATCAATGGATAATCCCCATTCGTTTCGCCCGATTTGAACAGCGCCCCAAGGCCCCGCCCGTGCGGTGAGACGATTTCCACCAGGTTGGTGCCAATGAAGGCCAGCGTGACCGAAACCTTCAGTGCCCCAAAAAATTCGGGCAAGGTCTTGGGCAGCGCGATCTTGCGGAAGATTGTCAGACGGCTTGCCCCCAGTGCACGCAGGATATCGCGGTATTCGGGTTCCAGCGTTGACAGCCCGATGCCGACCGACACCGCGATGGGGAAAAAGCTGATCAGAAACGCCATCAGCACCGTGTTGAAATCGTGCTGGCCGATGAACAAAAGCGCGATCACCGGCACCAGCGTTGCCTTGGGGATCGCGTTGAAACCCACCAGAAGCGGATAGAGTGCTGCGCGAGCCAGTGCCGAAAACCCCATCAACATGCCCAGAAACGTGCCGAAGGCCACCGCCAGCGCCAGCCCCGCCACCGTCCGCCACAGCGTCTGCCAGCCCATTTCCAAAAACATCGCCCGGTATTTCCAGAACGCCGGCCCCAGGTCTGATGGCGAGGCCATCTTGTAATTCGGCCAGCCGTTGACCCAGACGATAATTTCCCACAGACCAAGAAAGGCCAGAATGGCGGCAAAGGGCACCAGAATTTGCTGTGTCCGGCTCATCTAATGCGCCTCCCTGCCCTGGGCGATGCGGATCTGGTCGCGCAGCAGGTGCAGCATGTCGGTGGCTTCGGGGGTGAACAGCACGTCGATGCTGCGGTCTGCGGGCAGATCGACGTTCAACACATATTGCAGCCGCGCGGGCCGCCCCGACAGCACGATCACCTGATCGCCCAGAAACACGCTTTCGCGCAGATCATGCGTGATAAGCACGCAGGTAAAGGGTTCGGCCGCGCGCAGATCGCGCATGGTCTGCCACAGGTCTTCGCGGGTAAAGGCATCCAGCGCGCCGAAGGGTTCATCCATGATCAGAACATCGGGCTTGTGCACGATGGCGCGGCACAGGCTGGCGCGCTGCCGCATCCCGCCCGACAACTGGCTGGGGCGCTTGCCCTCAAAGCCCATGAGGCCCACCATTTCCAGCAGATGCAGCGCGCGCGCCTCACGGTCTGCCCGCGGCATCCGGGGGGCCACGATTTCCAAGGGCAGCATCACGTTTTCAAGGATGGTGCGCCATTCCAGCATCACGGGGTTCTGGAAAGCCATACCCACCGTCTTGCGCGGGCTGGTGACGCGTTCGCCATGCAGCCACACTGCGCCGGTGTCGGGTTTCATCAGCCCCGCCACCAGCCGCGTCAGCGTTGACTTTCCGCAGCCCGAGGGGCCGACGACGGCGCAGAATTCGCCCTCGGGCACCGAAATCGTCAGGTCATCCAGAACCTGAAGCGGCCCGGTCTTGGTGCGGTAGGCATGGGTCACGCCCCGGATCTCGATCAGATTCGTCATGGTTGCTCGATAGGTTCTGCCTCTGGTGGGCGTTCAGTCTATGGTCAGGCTGCCGTCTGTGGGCAGGTAGCTGGCATCGAAGTAGAGGCTCGCGTCGGGTTCGCTTTGGAAGGTGTAGACCGATTTCGTCTGCTCGATCGCCCGCGCCATGCGTTCGGCATCGATGCCGCCCATGCCGTTGGCCTTGACCCAGTCGGTCAGCACATTGTCGGCGATGGCCATTTCCAGCCGCTCGGTTTCCAGCGTCTTGTCAGCGGCGGGGTTGCGCTTGATCAGCGCATCCACAGCGGCGCCGGGGTCGGCCACGGCATCCTTCCACCCCTTGGCCACGGCGCGGATAAAGCCCGTCACCGCCGCCGGGTTGGCCTTGGCGAAATCGGTGTTGACGATCACCACGTTGCCATAGAGCGCCACGCCATGATCGGCCATCAGGATCACCGAGATATCCTCGACCGGAACGCCCAGCCGCTTGAGGTTCAGCACCGACGAAAAGCTGAAGCCCGTGACCGAGGCCACCTTGCCCTCGGCCAGCATCGGCTCGCGCACCGGAAAGCCCACGGGTTCGACGGTGATCGTAGCCATGTCCAGCCCGTTTTCGGCGGCAAAGATCGGAAACTGCGCCCAGGCGCCATCGGGTGGCGGCGCGCCCAGCACCTTGCCGGGCAGATCGGCGGGCGCGGTCACGCCCAGCGACTTGCGCCCCACCACGGCAAAGGGCGGCTTGTCATAGACCATCATTACCCCAGTGACCGGCGCGCCGGGGTTCTGGTCAAGAAATTTCATCAGGCTGTTGATATCGGCAAAACCCACCGGATAGGCGCCGGTCGCCACCTTCGGGATTGCATCCAGCGACCCGGCGCCTTCGCTGATCTCGACCGCCAGACCTTCAGCGGCGAAATGGCCCTTGTCCACCGCCACGAAATAGGGCGCGGCGGGGCCTTCGAACTTCCAGTCGAGCGCGAAGGGCATGGCGGTTTCGGCAGCCGCGGGCAGCGCCAGCGCCAGCGTGGCCGCAAGAGCGGTGAAGGTGCGATGGAACATGTGGCCTCCAGAAGGTTGAACTTGTCCGACATGCTGCGCCAGACCATCGCGCCGGGGCAGGGGCCTTCGGCGCCACATCACGCCTTATGCAAAAGACTGCCTGCGAAATGGGCAGGTGATAAGCCTGCGCCTTGAAACCGGGCAGAAGCGGGCTGGCCAAATCTGCGCGGAGCGGCGGGAATCGGGGCTAAAGCGTCAGGCGATAACGCAGGAAGCCCTCGGCAGTCAGGCCAAGGGCAAGGGGCGACAGGTTCAGCCCGGCCACATCGTGCAGGTGGTCGCGCGCACCGGGGCCGGTGTCGAACAGAACCGAGGTGCCGGGCATCGGGCAGAACCGCCAGCCGGGCTGGGCCGGTGTGGTCACGCAATCGGTGGCGGCGAAATGGGCGATCAGGGCGGCTTCGATGCCCAGCCCGGCATCGGCCACGATCCGGTCTGGTCCGGTGCCCGCAAATTGCCCACCCCCGGCGGCGCGGTAGCTGTTGGTGGCGATGATCACCTCGGCCAGCGGGTCAAGCGGGCGGCCCAGAACGCGCAGGTCGCGGATGCGATGCGCGCCCGGTTCGGCCAGTTCACCCGCGGGGCCGAACCGGGCCGGTTGCGACAGGTCGATGGCAAAGCTGGCATCGCTGATCATGTCGAAATTGTAGATCGGGAAATCGCGGAGGATCAGCGGCTGGTCGGGCTGGCCGGGGGTGATGCGGGCAAACAGGCCCGCGGCACGTTCCAGCCAGTCGGCCAGTTCGGCCCCGGTCAGCCGCAGCGCCTGAATCGTATTGGGGAACGGGCTGAGATCGGCCAGATGGCGGCGCAGGACCGAGCCTGCGGGAATGTCGGTGAACGCCTCGGACCCGGAGCGCCCGCCGCAACGAAACGGTGCCGTCGCCGCCAGAACCGGTAGCCCCGCCAGCGGCCCTCGCGCCAGAAGCCGCGCAACGTGGGCGCGTTGCACCTCAGCCACAAGGCTCACCCCCGGGGCCGGGGCCAGCGGCGCGAAATAGCTGTGCAGCGTGACCGCGCAACGCCCCACCGGGCGGCGGATATCGGCCAGCGCTGCGGCATGGGCAGGCGCGGCCAGCGCCAGAACGCCGGGCGCATCGGCCACCGTCGGGCGGATGCAATGCTCGGCCCCGCGGCGGAAAATAGGCCGCGCCTCGGGCTGGGCGGCAGCGATCTGCCAGCGCCCGTCGCGACGATCCAGCACGAGGTCGATCAGCCCCAGATGCGAGCCTGCAAACCCCGCCATCACCGCAGGCTTGCCATACAGCGTGCCGCGCTGCGGATCGACACCTTCGCCGGGTGGAAAATCGGGGCCGGGAAAAACCCGATGCCGGTGGCCCAGCAGCAGCACGTCGATGCCGCGCAGGCGGGCCAGCGGCAGGGCGGCGTCTTCCTGCCCCGGCTGGTGGTCGGGCGCGCCGATCCCGGTATGAGCCAGCGCAATCACCAGATCGGCGCCCGCGGCACGCAGGCCGGGCAGACAGGCGGCGGCGGTTTCGGTGATGTCGCGGGTAATCGCCCGGCCGGCCAGATGCGCATGGTCCCAGATCAGGGTCTGCGGCGGCAGCAGGCCGATCACCCCGATCCGGATCGGGGCACGGTGCCCCGCGCCATCGGTCAGCACCCGATCCAGCAACACATAAGGCGGGAACAGGGGCTGACCCGCCTGTGCCCCGTCCGCAGCCAGCAGATTGGCGCAGACGACAGGAAACGCCGCCTCCGACAGAACGCGCCGCAGATAGGGCAGGCCATGGTTGAAGTCGTGATTGCCCACGGTGGCCGCATCATAGCCCAGCAGGTTCATGGCGGCGATGATCGGGTGCCGCGCCGCCGCCCCGCTGGCCGCCAGATGATCGGCCAGCGCGCTGCCCTGCAACACATCGCCATTGTCGAACAGCAGCGTATTGGGCGCCTCGGCGCGGGCGGCGGCGATCAGGCTGGCGGTGCGCGACAGGCCCGCGGTCGGCAGCGGTCGGTCGGCGTGATAGTCATAAGGCAGCAGATGGCCGTGCAGATCGGTGGTTTCCATGATCCGCAGATGGGCCTGCTTCGCCTTGGCCCCGGCCGCAAAGGGGTGAGTTCCTGGCAATGCCGATCCTCGTATCAGGCCGCACCCTTATCGGGCGCGGGAGTGGTTGGCCCGGCCCCGCGCGCGCCACAACGCCAAAGCTGTGCCAGCAGTGTAATCGGCGGACGGGGGCGATACACCCATAAAGTGCATTGCCTCTGCCATCTTGCGTTTGCGCGAAGTTGGCTTATGCGCTGAAATCTGGGCAGGACCGTGGGAACGGCAGACGGGACAGGCGATGAAACAGGAACCAGGATGGGCGTTTGCGGGGTCGGGGCTGGACCGGGCGACGGGGCTGCGCGCCGATCCTGTGGCGCTGGCCGCCGCCTTGGCCGCGCCGGGTGCGCGGGTGCTGCCGGTCTGGCAGGGGAGGCTTCTGGTCGAAGAGGGCGCGCGGCTGGGTTGGCTGTCCGCGGGCCATCCGGTTCTGGCCGGGGCTGCGGCGGCGCCGATGCTGCTGGGGCTGGAGGCGGGGGCTGCGCGTTTTGCCCAGGACATTGCGCCTTGGCAGCCTACAGCGGGGTCTGCGCCCGCACCCGGTTTTCTTGACCCGTTCGAGCCGGGGCACCCGGCGCTGCCGGAAACCTTCCGCTTTGCCGATCTGCGCGGGGTGATGGGCCTCCTAAGCCCGCGCGCGGCGGAACTGGCGGCGATGGCGCGGGCGCTGACCGGCTGGCACGCCAGCCACCGCTTTTGCGCGGCCTGCGGCGCAGCCTGCCTGCCTGCGGAGGCCGGTTGGCAGCGGCTGTGCCCGGCCTGCGGGGCCGCCCACTTCCCACGCACCGATCCGGTGGTGATCATGCTGGTCACTCATGGCAATGCCACGCTGATCGGCCGCAGCCCCGGCTGGCCCGACGGGATGTATTCCTGCCTTGCGGGTTACATAGAGCCGGGCGAAACCGTCGAAGCCGCCGTGCGCCGCGAGGTGGCCGAGGAAACCGGTGTGCAGGTGGGGTCGGTGTGCCAGGTCGGCAGCCAGCCCTGGCCATTCCCCGCCTCGTTGATGCTGGGTTGCCATGGCCGCGCCGAAACCACCGCCATCACGCCGGACCCGGCCGAGATCGAGGATGCCTGCTGGATCACGCGTGAAGATCTGGCCCAGGTCTTTGCCGGGCACCACGCCACGATCCGCGCACCGCGGGTTGGCGCGATTGCGCATGGTCTGATGCGCCGCTGGCTTGCGGATCGGCTGTAATCACGCCAGAAGGGGCGCCAGCTTGCCTTGGGGGGCCCGGCGATGAAATTTTCCACCCGTGTTGATATCGAGGCGCCGATCAGCTTTGTCTTTGCCGCGTTGACCGATGTTGCCGCGCTGGAGCGCGCCGCGATGCGCAGCGGGGTCGAGGTGCACAGGTTGGACGAAGGCGCCCTTGACCCCCGCCGTGGCATGTCCTGGGATCTCCGCTTTCGGATGCGGGGCAAGATGCGGCGCGTCGTGGTCACCATTGCAACCATCGAGCCGCCCGAAACGCTGGCCTTCACCGGAGAATCCTCGAATTTCGAGATTTCGGCCGAATTTTCGCTGTTGGCACTGGCCAGGCACCGCACGCGCCTGTCGGTCGCGATGGAAGTGCGCCCGCGCACGCTGGCTGGCCGGGTGATGTTGCAATCGGCGCGCTTTGGCAAGGCGACGCTTGATCGCCGCTATGCCGACCGGATGCGCCTGTTCGGGCTGGAACTGGAAGACCGCTACAGCCGCGGCGGTCACTGAAACCGATCAGGGGCGGCGCGGGTCGGCCGGATAAACCCCCAGAATCGACATCGTCGAGGTGAAATAGCGCAACTCTTCCAGTGCCAGCTTGACGTTGGCATCCTCGGGGTGACCCTCGATGTCGGCATAGAACTGGGTCGCGGTGAAATTGCCGTCCACCATATAGCTTTCCAGCTTGGTCATGTTGACGCCATTGGTGGCGAATCCGCCCATCGCCTTGTAAAGCGCGGCCGGAATGTTGCGCACGCGGAACACAAAGGTCGTCATCATGCGATCAGCGCGGCGCGTTTCGTCGGGCGCGGGCGACATCACCAGAAACCGGGTGGTGTTGTTGCTTTTGTCCTCGATGTGGCGTGCCAGCACGTCCAGCCCGTAAATCTCGCCCGCCAGCTCCGAGGCCAGGGCAGCCAGTTTCGGGTCGCCCTTCTGTGCCACGATCTGCGCCGAGCCGGCGGTATCGGCGCCAGTCACCGACCGCAGGCCATGCTGGCGCAGAAAGCCGCGGCACTGGCCCAGCAGCACGGTGTGACTCATTGCCGCTTCCACTTGATCCAGCCGCGTTCCGGGCAGGGCCAGCAGGTTGATGTGAACCCGCACGAAGGCTTCGCCGACAATGTGCAGCCCGCTTTCGGGCAGCAGGTGGTGAATATCCGCCACCCGGCCATAGGTAGAGTTCTCGACCGGCAGCATCGCAAGATCGGCTTCGCCTTTGCGCACAGCCTCGATCGCATCTTCAAAGGTGCGGCAAGGAAGCGCCTCAAGGTCGGGGCGCGCCTCGCGGCAAGCCTGATGCGAATAGGCGCCGGGTTCCCCCTGAAAGGCGATACGGCCGGTTTTGTGGGCGGTCATCGGTAACGGTCTCCGAAGCTTGCTGTGCGCGGTGCTGCGGCTAACTATACCTTGATCCGACGCAGGGGAAGCGGATACATCCACGCAACAGCAGGGCAAACCGGGGAGTGCCATGTCGATTTTCGAAGTGTTCAAAGGCGCCGACGTCTTCACCAAGGTCTTGATCGGGCTGGCCGGGCCACTTGTTCTGTTCCTGGCCATCAGTCTGGTTGCCAACAACATGTATCAGAACAGCAACACCAAGCCGCGCCCGGTGCCCGCCGCCGAGGCCGAGGAATAAGCGCGGCTCTCACTGGCTGCGCGACGTCACGGCACAGGCCGCAGCCTTTGGTTGCGGCTCTTTGCTTTGGCGCGTTCACGAAATCGCGGCTTGAAGCCTGAGCCTGCGCATCATTACCTAGCCTGATCAGAAACGGGGAGGGTGATGCATGATGATCGGGCAGCGGGCGATACGGGCGGTAGCGGCAATCGGGCTCGCGACAGCCCTTTGGGCCGGTGCCCCGGTGCAGGCCCAGAATACCATTGTGTCGCACGGCATCTCGACCTTTGGCGATCTGAAATACGCCGCTGATTTCCCGCATCTGGACTATGTGAACCCGGAGGCGCCGAAGGGTGGCGAAATATCGGTCTGGACGGCGGGAGGGTTTGACAGCTTCAACCCCTATACGCTGAAAGGCCGGGCTGCCGCGTTGGCAAGCGTTGTGCATGAATCGCTGCTGACCAGCACCGCCGATGAGATCGGGGCGGCCTATGGGCTGCTGGCCGAAAGCCTTGAATATCCCGAAAGCCGGGATTGGGTGATCTTTACCCTGCGGCCCGAGGCCACGTTTTCCGATGGCAGCCCGGTGACCGCCGAGGATGTGCTGTTTTCCTACGAAACCATGCGCGACAAGGGTCTGATCAGCTTTCGCGCGGTTCTGACGCAGCAGGTGGCGGGCGCCGAGGTGCTGGATGCGCGGCGCATCAAATTCACCTTTACCCCAGACTATCCGCGCCGCGACGTGATCCAGTCGGTGGGCGGTCTGCCGGTGTTTTCCAAGGCCGACTATATCGCCAAGGGCCGCGATCTGGAAAACAGCTCTGACACACCGTTTCTTGGCTCGGGGCCTTATGTCTTTGACACTGCCGATATGGGGCGCCGTGTGGTCTGGCGCCGCAACCCCGACTATTGGGGGGCCGATCTGCCGATCAACCGGGGCCGCAGTAATTTCGACAGGATCAGGGTTGAATATTTCGGCGACTATGAGGCAGCTTTCGAGGGGTTCAAGGCCGGGGCCTATACCTTCCGCACCGAGGCCTCGTCGCTGATCTGGGCCACGCGCTACAACTTCCCCGCGCTGGACAAGGGCTGGGTGGTGAAACGCACCCTGCCCAACGGCCAGATCGGCACGGGGCAGGCGTTTTCCATCAACCTGCGCCGCGACCGGTTTCAAGACCCCCGCGTGCGCGAGGCGCTGGGGCTGATGTTCAACTTTGAATGGGCCAATGAAACGCTGTTCTACGGGCTTTACACCCGCACCAATTCGTTCTGGGACAACAGCGAACTGGCCGCCACCGGCACCCCCGGCCCCGATGAGCTGGCGCTGCTGGAGCCTTTGGCCGACCAGCTTCCCCCCGGCGTTCTGACCGATCCGGCGGTGGTGGCGCCGACCTCGGGCCCGCGCCAGTTGGACCGCGGCAACCTGCGCAAGGCTGCCGCGCTGCTGGATGCCGCGGGCTGGCCGGTGGCCGATGACGGGATGCGCCGCAACCCGCAAGGCCAGACGCTGCGGGTGGAAATCCTGAACGACAGCCAGACCTTTGACCGGGTCATCAACCCCTATGTCGAAAACCTGCGCGCGCTGGGTGTGGATGCTGTGCATACCCGTGTGGACGACGCGCAATTCACCAACCGCGAGCGCAGTCACGACTTTGACATGATCACCGACCAGTTGGGGCAGGATTACATCCCCGGATCGGGGTTGCAGCAGTATTTCGGCTCTGGCTCGGTGGGGGATGTGTTCAACTCGATGGGGCTGGCGCATCCGGCGGTGGATGCGCTGATCGCGCAGGTCGAGGCGGCCCATACCCGCGACGAGATGACAACCGCGGTGCGCGCGCTGGACCGGGTTCTGCGCGCGCTGCGGTTCTGGGTGCCGCAATGGCACAAGGCAGAACACACCGTCGCCTATTACGACATGTATGAACACCCCGAGGCGCTGCCGCCCTATGCGCTGGGCGAACTGGACTTCTGGTGGTACAACGCCGAAAAGGCCGAAAAACTGAAGGCCGCCGGCGCGTTCTAGGTGGCAGGGGCAGGGGGGTATGGGCGCCTATATTTTCAGGCGGTTCTTGTTGATCATCCCGACACTGGTCGGGATCATGCTGATCAACTTTGCGCTGACGCAATTCGTGCCCGGCGGGCCGATCGAACAGATCATCGCGCAGGTCGAGGGCGAGGGCGACGTATTCCGCAACATCTCGGGCGGGGGCGATGCCGGGGCGCAAGGGGCCGCAGGTGCGGGCGGGGAAGACCGCTACATGGGTGCGCGCGGCCTGCCCCCCGAAATGCTGGATGCGCTGGAGGTGCAGATGGGCTTTGCCCGGATCGTCTGCACCGAAGGTTTCATGGGCGAGCCATCGCTGAAATCGCCCGATTGCATGAAGCAAGCCATCCCCGCATGGGAACGGTTCGTGATCATGCTGGGCAACTATCTGCGCTTTGATTTTGGCGAAAGCTTCTTCCGGTCGGTTTCGGTGATTGATCTGGTGCTGGAAAAGATGCCGGTGTCGATCACGCTGGGTCTGTGGTCCACGCTGTTGGCCTACCTCATCTCGATCCCGCTGGGCATTCGCAAGGCGGTGAAGGATGGAACGCCGTTCGATACATGGACAAGCGGGGCCATCATCATCGGCTATGCGATCCCCGGCTTTCTGTTTGCGGTGCTGTTGATGGTGCTGTTTTCGGGCGGCAGCTATTGGAAGATCTTTCCGCTGCGGGGCCTGACCAGTGACAACTGGGAAGAATTGACGCTTTGGGGCAAGGTGATCGACTATCTGTGGCACATCACCTTGCCGGTGATAGCCTCGACCATTTCCAGCTTTGCCACGCTGACGCTGTTGACGAAAAACAGCTTTCTCGACGAGATCAACAAGCAATATGTGATGACCGCCCGCGCCAAGGGCCTGACGGAACGCGCGGTGCTGTATGGCCATGTGTTCCGCAACGCCATGCTGATCGTGATCGCGGGGTTCCCGTCGCTGTTTCTGGGCGTGTTCTTTGGTGCCTCGATCCTGATCGAAACGATCTTTTCGCTGGACGGTCTGGGTCGGCTCGGGTTTGAGGCGGCGGTGGCGCGCGATTATCCGGTGATCTTCGGCACGCTTTATGTGTTTGGGCTGATGGGCCTTGTCGTCGGCATCCTGTCAGACCTGATGTATGTTTTCGTCGATCCGCGGATTGATTTCGAGCGGAGGGCTGGCTGATGCTGTCGCCTCTGAACCAGCGCCGCTGGCGCAACTTCAAGGCCAACCGCCGGGCCTATCTGTCGCTGTGGGTGTTTCTGGGCCTGTTCGTGGCTTCGCTGTTTGCCGAGGTGATCGCCAATGACAAGCCGGTGGTGGTCAGCTATCGGGGCGATCTGTATTTTCCGGCCTACCGCTTTTACCCCGAAACCACCTTCGGCGGCGATTTCCGCACCGAGGCGATCTATAAAGATGAGGCGGTGCAATGCCTGATCGTCACCGGGGGCCGGCAGGAATGCTGGGATGACCCCGATGGCGTTATGGCCGAGGCAAAGGCCGGCACCGTGGCGGGTGACGCGATCGAAAAAGGCTGGATGATCTGGCCGCCGATCCCCTACCACTACCGATCCATCAACAACGTGGGGTCTGCCCCCTCGGCACCGGATGCCGCGCATTGGTTGGGCACCGACGATACCGCGCGCGACGTGCTGGCACGGGTGATCTATGGCTTTCGCACCTCGATCCTGTTCACGCTGATCGTGACCTCGGTCGCCTCGGTGATCGGCATCGCGGCGGGGGCGGTGCAGGGCTATTTCGGTGGACGGACCGATCTGATCTTTCAGCGCGCGCTGGAAATCTGGGGATCGACACCCTCGCTTTACGTCATCATCATCTTGTTCGCCATTCTGGGTCGCAGTTTCGAGTTGCTGGTGGTGGTGTCGATCCTGTTCGGCTGGCCTGCGCTGGTGGGTGTGGTGCGGGCCGAGTTTCTGCGTGCGCGCAACTTTGAATATGTCCGCGCCGCCCGCGCGCTGGGCGTGTCGGACCCGGTGATCATGTTCCGCCATATCCTGCCCAACGCCATGGTGGCCACGCTGACGCTGCTGCCCTTTGTCGTCACCGGGACCATCGCTTCGCTCGCCAGTCTTGATTATCTGGGTTACGGCTTGCCGTCGTCGGCGCCCTCACTGGGCGAATTGGCGTTGCAGGCAAAGCAGAACCTTCAGGCGCCCTGGCTGGGCTTTTCGGCGTTCTTCACCTTTGCGATCATGCTCTCGCTTCTGGTGTTTGTCTTTGAGGGCGTCCGCGACGCCTTTGACCCGCGAAAGACCTTTCGATGACCGGCGTTCTTGAAGTGGAAAACCTGTCGGTCGCGTTTCGGCAGGATGGGCAGCGAACGCTGGCAGTGCGGGGGGTCAGCTTTGCAGTGGGGCGGGGGGAAACCGTCGCTCTGGTGGGCGAAAGTGGCTCGGGCAAGTCGGTGACGGCGCTATCCACGGTAGGGCTGCTGGGTGGCAGCGCCGAGGTGTCAGGCTCGATCCGATATGAGGGGCGGCAGATGGTGGGCGCCCCCGAGGCGCAGTTGCGCGCGGTGCGCGGCAACGACATCAGCTTTATCTTTCAAGAGCCGATGACATCGCTGAACCCGCTGCACACGCTGGAAAAGCAGATCGGCGAAAGTCTGGCACTGCATCAGGGCCTGCGGGGCGAGGCGGCGCGGGCGCGGATCGTCGAATTGCTGACCAAGGTCGGTATCGACAACCCCGAGCGGCGGCTGGCCGATTACCCGCACCAGTTGTCGGGTGGGCAGCGCCAGCGGGTGATGATCGCCATGGCGCTGGCGAACGGGCCGGACCTGCTGATCGCCGATGAGCCGACCACCGCGCTGGATGTGACCATTCAGGCGCAGATCCTTGATCTGTTGGCCGATCTGAAGCGCGCCGAAGGCATGAGCCTTTTGTTCATCAGCCACGATCTGGGCATCGTGCGGCGCATTGCCGACCGGGTCTGCGTGATGCAGGGGGGCGAGATTGTCGAACAGGGGCCGGTGGCCGAGCTTTTCGCCAACCCGCAGCACCCCTATACCCGCAAGCTGCTGGCCGCCGAACCCAAGGGCCTGGCCGATCCGGTGGCGGGCGATGCGCCCGAACTGGTGCGCACCGAAAACCTGCGTGTCTGGTTCCCGATCCAGCGGGGGCTGCTGCGCAAGACGGTGGGTCATGTCAAGGCCGTCAACGGCGCCAGCCTGTCGGTTCGGGCCGGTGAAACGCTGGGGATCGTGGGCGAGTCGGGGTCGGGCAAGACCACGCTGGCGCTGGCGATCATGCGGCTGATCGGGTCTGACGGGCCGATCGTCTATGCCGGGCAAGACATTTCACGCTGGACCCCGCGCGAATTGCGCAGGCTGCGCCGCGACATGCAGATTGTGTTTCAAGACCCGTTCGGCAGCCTGTCGCCCCGGATGACGGTTGAACAGATCATCTCCGAGGGGCTGACGGTTCATGGCGTGGACCCCGGCCATGACCGGCGCGACATGGTGGCCGGGATCATGGCCGAGGTGGGGTTGGACCCCGCCACGATGGCGCGCTATCCGCACGAATTTTCCGGCGGCCAGCGCCAGCGCATCGCCATTGCGCGCGCAATGATCCTGCGCCCAAAGGTCGTGGTGCTGGATGAGCCGACCTCGGCGCTGGACATGACGGTGCAGGTGCAGATCGTGGATCTGCTGCGCGATCTGCAACGGCGCTATGGGCTGGCCTATCTGTTCATCAGCCATGACCTGCGCGTGGTGCGGGCGATGGCGCACAAGGTGATCGTGATGAAATCGGGCGATGTGGTCGAGGCCGGCCCCGCCGCGCAGGTCTTTGCCGCGCCGCAGACCGCCTATACCCGCGCGCTGATGGCCGCAGCACTGGGCGCATGAAAAAACCGGCGCCTTGCGGCGCCGGTTTCCTGTTCTGCCCCGCGATCAGATCGCCGAGGAATGGCCCGCCTTCGACAGGTCGTAGGCATCAAAGATACGCGCGATCATCCGGGTCAGCGGGCGGCCCTTTTCGGGCACATACAGCCCCTCGGGCGTGATCTCGACCATGTCGCCGAACACCTTGGCAGCATCATCGAACATCTGCGCCAGTCGGGTCGGCGTGACATCAAAGCTTTGCACCATTTCGGCCGCGTCGATGCGGAATTCGCACATCAACTGCTCGATCATCCGCGAACGCAGCTTGTCTTCGGCGGTGAAGACATGGCCCCGATGCGTCGGGAAGCGCCCATCGCGGACCGCGCGGGTATAGTCGGACGTGCCCGAGACGTGCTGCGCAAAGCCCTGCGGGAACTTTGACACCGACGAGGCCCCAAGCCCCACCAGAACCGGTGCCTGATCGTCAGTATAGCCTTGGAAGTTGCGCTTCAGCTTGCCCGCCTTGAGCGCGACCGACAGACCGTCATGCGGCCGGGCAAAATGGTCGATGCCGATTTCGTCGTAACCATCCCAGACGAACAGCTTGCGCGCCGTATCATAAAGCCCCAGGCGTTGCTGCGGGGTGGGCAGTTGATCGGTGGGGATCATGGTCTGGCGACGCGCCATCCACGGGACATGCGCATAGCCATACAGCGCGACCCGGTCGGGCGACAGCGACAGCAGTTTTTGCACGGTTTCCGAGATGCGGGCATTGGTCTGGTTCGGCAAGCCATACAGGATGTCGGCATTCAGCGAGGTGATTCCCCGCTCGCGGATCATTTCGACCGCGCGCTTGGTATCCTCATAGCTTTGCTCGCGGCCGATGATCTGCTGAATCTCGGGGTCGAAATCCTGCACCCCGATCGACGCGCGGTTCATCCCCGATTGCGCCAGCGCGTCCAGCCGGGCCGCGTCGCATTCCATCGGGTCGATTTCCACCGAAAATTCGGCGCCTTCGCCCATCGGCACGACCTCGAACACGGCATCGGCCAGACGGCGCATCATGTCAGGCGGAAGCATGGTCGGCGTGCCGCCACCCCAGTGCAGGCGCGACAGCGTGACCCCAGGCGCCAGCCGGTCCTTGAGCATTTTCAGTTCCGCCAGCAACACCTCGGCATAGGCGCGCACCGGGTTATCCGATTGCGTACCCTGCGTGCGGCAGGCGCAGAACCAACACAGGCGCCGACAGAACGGCACATGCATGTAAAGCGAAATAGCCGACCCTGCGGGAATGGCCTCGATCCAGTCGGAGAACTGGGCCGGACCCACCGCTTCCGAAAAATGCGGCGCTGTCGGGTAGCTGGTGTAGCGGGGCACCCGCGCATCAAAAAGACCGAGCCGGGTGAGTTGCGATTCCTGTTCCATGCGGGTATCATTAAGGGACGACGCGCAACAGAACCTTGACCCAAATCAAAGAGACCGATGCCTGCCGAGGACATCCAGCAATTGTCGCTGCATTGCAGTGACTGCCCGATCCGGCACCGAGCGGTCTGCGCCCGTTGCGAAAGCACAGAACTCGACCGGCTTGAGGAAATCAAGTATTATCGCAGTTTCGAGGCGGGTCAGACGGTCATCTGGTCGGGCGACAAGATGGATTTTGTGGCCTCGGTCGTGTCGGGTATCGCCACGCTGACCCAGACGCTGGAGGATGGTCGCACCCAGATGGTGGGGCTGCTGCTGCCGTCCGATTTCGTGGGGCGGCCGGGGCGTGATTCGGCGGCCTACAACATCACCGCCACCACTGACATCGTGATGTGCTGTTTCCGCAAGAAACCGTTTGAGGAGCTGATGCTGCGCACCCCGCACATCGGCCAGCGGCTGCTGGAAATGACGCTGGACGAGCTGGATGCCGCGCGCGAATGGATGCTGCTGTTGGGCCGCAAGACCGCGCGCGAAAAAATCGCAAGCCTGCTGGCCATCGTGGCGCGCCGCGATGCGGCGATCCAACTGCGTGTGGCGCAGGGGCAACTGGCCTTTGATCTTCCGCTGACGCGCGAGGCGATGGCCGATTATCTGGGCCTCACGCTGGAAACGGTCAGCCGCCAGATTTCTGCGCTGAAGCGCGACGGGGTGATCGAGCTTGAAGGCAAGCGGCATGTCACCGTGCCCGATTTCGACCGCCTTCTGTGCGAAGCGGGCGACGACAGCGACGGCGGGTTTCTGGTCTGACCTTTTTGGGGGTCGGGTGGGCACTCTGCCCACCCTGTCAACCGTGATAGCCGTACCCCGTCAGTGCGCCATGAACACCGGCACTTCGGCCATTTCCAGCATATAGCGCGTGGCGCCGCCCAGGATCGCCTCGCGGAACCGCGAGTGGCCATAGGCCCCCATCACCACCATGTTGGCACTGGTGTCTCGAACGTGACGGTTGATCACGTCGGACACGCGCGGCATCGTCTTGGCCAGAACCGACACCTCGGCATGAACGCCGTGGCGGGCCAGCATCTGGCTGAGTTGCCCGCCGGGGTCCGACCGTTCCGGGCCGTGGGCGGGCGGGTCGATGATGGTGATGTCCACCAGATCGGCGGCCTTCAGGATCGGCAGCGCCCGGCGGATCGCGGTCAGCGCCTCGGTGCTTTGGTTCCAGGCCACGATGACGCGGCGCGGCGCAGGCAGCGGGCTGTCCTGATCGGGCACGATCAGAACCGGTGCGTGGCCGTCGAACATCGCCGCCTCCACAACAGTTTCGGCATCCTGGGTGCGGCTTTTTCCATAGGGTCGGGCCTGCACCACCAGATCGGCAAAGCGGGCGCGCAGCCCTACGATGGTGCTGATCGCGCCCATCTGCGCCACAACACCCTCGACTGCCCAGCGAATATCTTGTGCATCCAGCAGGTTGCGCACCTGCAACTCGGCTGCCGCGGCTTCGGCCTGCGCCCGCTCGATCGTTTCCTGATGCACATAGGCCGAGGCTCCGGCGTAATAGTAGCCCGTCTGGGTGCGGTCCACGCCAAGGCAAAGCACGTCGAGATGGGCGTCCTCCCGCCTGGCCATGGCAATCGCGGTCTCCAGTTGGACCTCGGATGCCGCTGGATCGGTGACAATGGTGAGGATGGATTTGTATGACATGCGCATATTCCCTGTCTGATCCCTCGACTGCGACCGGGCGTAGCGGCTGTGCCGCCTTCCTGTCGCCTCGAGTCGCATTTCAAAACATTAACTGCATAGAACGGGAACGACCTTGACCGGGATCAAGGCCGCCGACTGCGACCAAAAAGACCGGCGGCGGCCCGGTAACGTAGAATTGATACAGATCAAGACATATTGCCACGGCCTGCGACATAACGGCATAAGTCAATATGTCCCCGCCTGTCTTGAGTCGGGGCCGCGACGAGACGAAGGGACGCGAAAATGTGGGATGTTATCAAGCTGGTCGTGCTTGGCGCTGTGGCGGTTCTGGCCGCCTATGCCGCCACGCAGGCGCGCGATCTGGCCTATATGGTGAACGCGGCAACCGTGATGCTGGCGGCGGGCATTGCGTTTGCCTGGATGCTGCGGGCGCGGGGTCAATCGGTGTCCGCCTCGCCACTGGAATACAATGACGGCGTGATCCGGGCTGGCGTGATCGCAACTGCGGGCTGGGCCATCGTCGGCTTTCTGGTCGGCACCACGATCGCCTTTCAGTTGGCATTTCCCTGGCTGAACCCCGAATGGGCGCAGGGTTATCTGAACTTTGGCAAGCTGCGGCCCCTTCACACCTCGGCGGTGATTTTCGCCTTTGGTGGCAACGCTCTGCTGGCGACCTCGTTCTATGTCGTGCAACGCACGTCGGCGGCGCGCCTGTTCGGTGGCAACCTCGCCTGGTTCGTGTTCTGGGGCTATCAGTTGTTCATCGTGCTGGCCGCGACCGGCTACATTCTGGGCGCAACGCAATCCAAGGAATATGCGGAACCGGAATGGCACGTTGACTGGTGGCTGACGTTCATCTGGGTGCTGTATCTGGTCGTCTTCCTCGGCACGATCATGAAGCGGCGCGAGCCTCATATCTATGTGGCCAACTGGTTCTACCTGTCGTTCATCGTGACCATCGCGATGCTGCATATCGTCAACAACCTGTCGGTTCCGGTGTCGTTCTTCGGCTCGAAATCGGTGCAGCTTTTCGCCGGTGTGCAGGATGCGATGACGCAATGGTGGTATGGCCACAACGCGGTGGGCTTCTTCCTGACCGCGGGTTTCCTCGGCATGATGTATTACTTCGTGCCCAAACAGGCCGAACGCCCCGTCTACAGCTACAAACTGTCGATCGTTCATTTCTGGGCGCTGATCTTCCTCTATATCTGGGCCGGTCCGCACCACCTTCATTACACCGCGCTGCCCGACTGGGCCTCGACGCTGGGCATGGTGATGTCGATTGCGCTGTGGATGCCCTCTTGGGGCGGCATGATCAACGGCCTGATGACGCTGTCGGGCGCTTGGGACAAGCTGCGCACCGACCCGGTGATCCGGATGATGGTTGTGTCTGTGGGCTTTTACGGCATGTCGACCTTTGAAGGCCCGATGATGGCGATCAAGGCGGTCAACTCGCTCTCGCACTACACCGACTGGACCATTGGTCACGTCCATTCCGGCGCCTTGGGCTGGAACGGGATGATCACCTTTGGCGCGCTTTACTTCCTGGTGCCGCGGCTTTGGGCGCGGGAACGGCTGTATAGCCTGACGCTGGTGTCCTGGCACTTCTGGCTCGCCACCATCGGGATCGTGCTCTACATCTCGGCGATGTGGGTGTCGGGGATCATGCAGGGCCTGATGTGGCGCGAGGTTGACGATCAGGGCTTCCTGGTCAACGCCTTTGCCGACACCGTTTCAGCGATGCATCCGATGTATCTGACGCGGGCTCTGGGCGGGGTGCTCTACCTCACCGGCGGGCTGATCATGTGCTACAACCTGTGGGCCACCGTCGCCAAGCAACCGCGTGTTGCCAGCGCTTCGGTTGCCGCCGTTCCGGCTGAATGAGGAGGGCAGGCAAATGGCTCTGATCGACAAGCACTATATCATCGAACGCAACGCGACGGTTCTGCTGATCTGTTCGTTCCTTGTGGTGACGGTGGGCGGCATCGTTGAAATCGCCCCGCTGTTCTACCTTGAAAGCACGATTGAAAAGGTGGAGGGGGTTCGCCCCTACACCCCGCTGGAACTGACCGGGCGTGATGTCTACATCCGCGAGGGATGCTATCTGTGCCACAGCCAGATGATACGCCCGATGCGCGACGAGGTGGAGCGCTATGGCCACTACAGCCTTGCGGCGGAATCGATGTATGATCATCCGTTCCAGTGGGGGTCAAAGCGCACCGGGCCCGATCTGGCGCGTGTGGGCGGGCGCTATTCGGATGAATGGCACGTCCAGCACCTGATCAACCCGCAATCGGTGGTGCCGGAATCGGTGATGCCGAAATACGGGTTCCTGATGAACCGGGTGATCGACGCCGGATACATCGAAGACCGCCTGAAGACCGACGCGATGGTGGGTGTTCCCTACACCTCTGAGATGATCGAGTTGGCCAAGGCCGACTTTGCCGTGCAGGTCGAACCGGATGGCGATTACGAAGAGATGCTCGCCCGCTATCCCAAGGCGCAGGTGCGCAACTTTGACGGTCAGCCCGAAATCACCGAGATGGACGCGTTGATCGCCTATTTGCAGGTGCTGGGCACGATGGTTGACTTCTCGACCTTCGAGCCCTTGGCAAGCCGGTAAGGGGGCAGGGATGGACACCTATTCCCTGATGCGGGAATTCGCCGACAGTTGGGCCATGCTGGCGCTGTTTGCAATGTTCATCGGCGTCGTTTTCTGGGCCTGGCGGCCCGGAAGCCGCAAGATGCACGATGACAGCGCCAATATCCCCTTCCGGCACGAAGACAAACCCGCCTGTTCTGGCGACGGCCCCGGCGGTCGCGGGAAGGACGGCGCCATGGCCAAGGAGGCCTGGAAATGAGCAAGAAACCTGTGAAGTCGCCAAAAAAAGAGGTCCAGACCACGGGCCATTCCTGGGACGGGATCGAAGAGTATAACAATCCGCTGCCGCGCTGGTGGCTGTGGACGTTCTACATCTGCGTGATCTGGGGTGTGGGCTATTCGGTGCTCTATCCGGCCTGGCCGCTGATCAACGGCGCAACGCCCGGCCTGCTGGGCCATTCGACCCGCGCCGATGTGGCGGCCGATATCGCCCGGTTCGAGGCTGCCAATGCCCCGATCGTCGAAAAGCTGGTTTCGACCGAACTGACCGAGATCGCCAACGACCCGGAGCTGATCAACTACACCCGCAACGCGGGTGCGGCGGTGTTCCGCACATGGTGCGTGCAGTGCCACGGTTCGGGGGCTGCGGGCAACCCCGGCGGTTATCCCAACCTGCTGGATAACGACTGGCTGTGGGGCGGCGATGTCGAGACGATCCACACCACGATCACCCATGGCATCCGCAACACCGACGACCCCGACGCGCGCTATTCCGCGATGCCGGCCTTTGGCCGTGACGAGTTGCTGGAGCCTGCGCAGATCGCCCAAGTCGTGCAGCATGTGCGCGCGATTTCGGGGCAAGAGCATGACGCGGCGCTTGCCGCCGATGGTGCCGTGGTCTTCGAGGAAAACTGCGCCTCGTGCCACATGGAAGACGGCACCGGCGACCGCACGCAGGGCGCGCCGAACCTGACCGATGCGATCTGGCTTTATGGCGGCGATGTTGCGACGCTGACCGAGACCGTCACCAATGCCCGTTTTGGCGTGATGCCGAACTGGGGCGGGGAATTCGGTCGTCTGACCGAGGCCGAGGTGCGGGCAGTTGCACTGTATGTCCACAGCCTTGGCGGTGGCGAGTGACTGATCAAGGGGGGCCTTCCGGCCCCTCTTGCGCCCGGTGCCACGGTCCCGCTTTGCCATTGCACCGCGGGGCAGGCACACAGAGAGATGACGCAAAAATGTCTGCCCGACGCAGTGTCGAATCAATGTCCAGACCGTCCAGGGATTGTCTCTGGGCGGAATTGTTCTATTAGAAATCTGTATTTTTGACGCATGTCAAAGCACCGCGCCCCGGCCCCGTCAGGACTGATGAGACCAGGACTCAGCCAACGGAGTATGCCGTGAGTTCTACCGAACCCAGCCAGCTTTATGCCGCCCGCGAGCCGATCTTTCCGCGCCGCGTGTCAGGTCGTTTCCGCAACCTGAAATGGATCATCCTCGCGATCACGCTGGGCATTTACTACATCCTTCCTTGGGCCCGCTGGGATCGTGGCCCCGGAATGCCCGATCAGGCGGTGCTGCTGGATCTGGGCGGGCGGCGGTTCTTCTTCTTCTCGATCGAGATATGGCCGCACGAATTCTATTTTGTCGCGGGCCTGTTGATCATGGCGGGTTTGGGGCTGTTCCTGTTCACCTCGGCGCTGGGGCGGGTCTGGTGCGGCTATACCTGCCCGCAGACGGTCTGGACCGATCTGTTCATGCTGGTTGAACGCTGGGTCGAAGGCGACCGAAACAACCGGTTGCGGCTGTGGCGCCAGGGCTGGACCTTGCAGAAGATCCGCCTGCGGCTGGTCAAATGGACGCTGTGGCTGCTGATCGCGCTGGGCACCGGTGGGGCGTGGGTGTTCTATTTTGCTGACGCGCCGACGCTGCTGAAGGATTTGCTGACCGGTCAAGCGCTGCCGGTGGCCTATATCACCGTGGCGGTTCTGACGGCGACGACCTTTGCCTTTGCCGGGTTCGCGCGCGAACAGATCTGCGTCTACGCCTGCCCCTGGCCCCGCATTCAGGCCGCGATGATGGACGAAGATACGATCACCATCGCCTACCGCGAGTGGCGCGGCGAGCCGCGAGGCAAGTTGCTAAAGGGCGAACAGTCGCCCGATGCCACGCATCAGGGCGACTGCATCGACTGTATGGCCTGCGTCAATGTCTGCCCGATGGGGATCGACATCCGCGACGGCCAGCAACTGGAGTGCATCACCTGCGCGCTGTGCATCGACGCCTGCGACGAGGTGATGGACAAGATCGGCAAGCCGCGCGGCCTGATAGACTATATGGCCCTGAAGGATGAGGCCGCCGAGCGCGCGGGCGCCCACCCCACCCAGATCTGGCGCCATGTCTTCCGGCCGCGCACAATGGTCTATTTCACGCTTTGGGCCGGTATCGGCGTGGCCCTGATCGCGGCGCTTTTGCTGCGCTCGCCGATCGACTTCAACATCTCGCCGGTGCGTAACCCGATCTATGTGACCCTTTCCGACGGGGCGATCCGCAACACCTATGAAATGCGGCTGCGCAACAAGCAGGGCGAGGCCGCGCCATTCCGCATTTCGCTGACCTCGGACGATCCGGCGGTGGCGGGCGGGCTGACGCTGACGCTGGAGGGCCAGATCGGTGACACTGTCGAGGTGCCCGCCGACGAAACCCTGACCCAGCGCATCTATGTTGTGGCCCCGGCGGGCAGCCCGATGGCCACCGCCGCCCGCACCGACATCTCGATCTGGGTGGAGGATATGGCGACATCAGACAAAGTGTCGGCCGAGACGATCTTTAACGGAAAAGGAGGCTGAGGCATGGGCAAGTCGCTGACCGGGCGCAAGGTTCTGTTCATCACGCTGTCGGCTTTTGGTGTCATCATCGCGGTGAATCTGGTGATGGCCTTTCAGGCAGTCAGCACCTTCCCTGGCCTTGAGGTGAAAAATTCCTACGTCGCCTCGCAGACCTTTGACGCCGACCGGACCGCGCAAGAGGGGTTGGGCTGGACCGTGACGCCCGAATACAGCGAGGGCACGCTGAGCCTGATCATCCGCGACAAGGCGGGCCTGCCCGCCCGCGTTGCCGCGCTTGACGTGTTGGTGGGCCGCGTGACCCATGTGCGCGAGGATCAGCGCCCAAAACTGAGCTATGAGGGGGGCATGTTCAGCGCGCCGGTGACGCTGGCCCCCGGCAACTGGCTGATCCATCTGGATGCCCGCGCCGCAGATGGCACCCGGTTTCGCCAGCGGCTTGATTTTGTGGTCAAGGGTTAGCGCATGACCGTTGCGCCCGCCTCCGGTCCCTCGGCCTCGGCTTGCCCCGCCTGCCTTGCCGCGCCGGCAGCCGAAAGTCTGGCGGGCGATCTCAAGGGCGCGCGGCTGACCCTGTCGCTGCCTACGGCGCATTGCGCCGTCTGCATCACCGATGTGGAACGTGAACTGGCCCGCCATTCCGGGGTGCGGGCGGCGCGGGTCAACCTGACGCTGCGCCGCGTGGCAATTGAGGCCGATGCGGGCATTGAGGCGGCCGATCTGATCGCACGGCTCAAGGCCATCGGCTATGAGGCGCACGAACTTGACCCCGGCTTGCTGACCTCGACCGAGGCCGACCGCCGCGGTCGCGATATTCTGATGCGGATCGGCGTTGCCGGTTTTGCGATGATGAACATCATGCTGTTGTCGATCGCGGTCTGGTCGGGGGCCGAGGCCGCAACGCGCGATCTGTTCCACTGGATTTCGGCGGCCATCGCCCTGCCGACCGTGGCCTTTGCGGGCCAGCCGTTCTTTGCCAGTGCGTGGAATTCGCTCAAGGCGCGGCGGCTGGGGATGGATGTGCCAATCTCGCTGGCGATCATCCTTGCATCGTCGATCTCGGTCTACGAGACGATGCATTCGGGCCACCACGCCTATTTCGACGCCGCCGTGATGCTGACCTTTTTCCTGCTGGTCGGGCGCTATCTGGATTACCGCACCCGCGCCGTGGCGCGCTCGGCCGCCGAGGAACTGGCGGCGCTGGAGGTGCCGCGCGCGACCGTGCTGCGCGACGGGGCCGAGGTGGTGGTGCCGGTGGGCGATCTGGTGCCCGGCGATCTGATCCGGGCGCGCCCCGGTGGCCGCATTCCGGCGGACGGGGTGGTGGTCGAGGGCACGTCTGAAATCGACCGTTCGCTGCTGACGGGGGAAAGCCTGCCGGTTTACGCGGGGCCGGAAACCGTGCTGAGCGCGGGCGAGGTCAACCTGACCGGCCCGCTGACGCTGCGGGTGACGGCGGCGGGGCAAGACAGTTCGCTGCACCGCATGGCCGATCTGGTGGCCACCGCCGAAAGCGCCAGGAACCGTTACACCTCGCTGGCTGAACGGGCGGCGCGGCTCTATTCGCCCGGCGTGCATCTGTTGGCGTTCGGCTCGTTTCTGACGTGGCTTTATCTGTCGGGCGGCGATGTGCGGCTGGCGGTCAACATCGCGGCGGCGGTGCTGATCATCACCTGTCCCTGCGCACTGGGCCTTGCGGTGCCTGCGGTGGTGACGGCGGCCAGCGGCAAGCTGTTTCGCGCTGGCCTGCTGGTAAAGGACGGCACCGCGCTGGAACGTCTGGCCGAGGTCGATACCGTGATTTTCGACAAGACCGGAACCCTGACCATGGGCACGCCCGAGGCCGCGAATCTGCACGACCTGCCTGCCGATGATCTGGCCGTGGCGGCGGCGCTGGCGGGCGCCTCGTCGCATCCGCTGGCGGTGGCGTTGGCCGAGGCGGCGCGCGGCCTTGGCATTATGCCCGCGGCCGTCACCGATCTGCGCGAGGTGCCGGGCTATGGCATCGAGGGGCAGTGGCAGCGTCAGCCTGTGCGGCTGGGCCGCGCCGACTGGATCGGCGCCGCGCCGGGCGAGGTGACGGCGACGCATCTGCGCATCGGCACCGCGGTGCCGCGATCCATCACCTTTGCCGACCGTCTGCGCCCCGGCGCCGCCGAGGCGGTGGCAGCGTTCCAGCGGCAGGGCCTGGCGGTGCATCTGCTGTCGGGCGATGTGCCGGGCGCGGTGGGTGCGCTGGCCGGGCGGCTGGAGATTGCCAACTGGCACGCCGGCGCGCTGCCTGCCGAAAAGGCGGCGCTTGTGGCCGACCTGACCGCGCAGGGCCGCAAGGTTCTGATGGTGGGTGACGGGTTGAACGATACCGCGGCGCTGGCGGGGGCGCATGTCTCGATCTCGCCCGCCTCGGCGTTGGATGCGGCGCGCACCGCGTCGGATATCGTGCTGCTGGGCCAGGATCTGGCCCCCGTGGCCGAGGCCGTGCGAATGGCTGCAAAAGCCCGGCGCCGGATCAAGGAAAACTTTGCCATTTCGTTCGGCTATAACGTGGTGGCGGTGCCCTTGGCGCTGGTCGGTCTGGCCACGCCGCTGGCTGCGGCGCTGGCGATGTCGATCTCGTCGATCACGGTATCGCTCAATTCTCTCCGGCTGAAGTGAGGCGCCGATGGAAGCCTTGAGCTATTCGATCCCGATCTCGATCTTTCTGGGGGCCGTCGGGCTTGCCGCCTTTTTCTGGGCACTGAGGGGCAAGCAATACGAAGACCCCAAGGGCGATGCCGAACGCATCCTGTCCAAGGAATGGGACGATCACCCCAAGCCCTGAGGTCTGGCCCAGGGGCCGCGTCAGGGGCCGATCACGGTGCAGTCGGTGGCGCGCGCGGCCAGCCTGCGGCAGGCAAGCTCGGCACCCTCTTTCGACAGGCCCACAAAGTTCGCCTCGAATCCGCCCTTGCGGTTGGCGACCTTGCGCAGCGCATCGCCCAGCGTGTCGCTTTCCATCAGCGCTGTCTGCAACAGCAGCCGTTCGGCCTGATAGCTGGAGGCATATTTCCCCAGACTGATCCCCCAATGCCGCCCGCCCGACGATGACACGCGGGCGATCACCTCGGGTTCGGCCCGCGCCGGGGCCGCCTCGGGCGTCAGCGCGGCCAGAATGATACCGCTCTGCCACGGTTTCGCGGCCGGCTTCGCCTCGGGGGTCGGCGCCGGGGCAAGCGCCATGGCCAGGGTTTCGGGCTGCGCCGGTGTGGCCTGGCGAAAGCCCGGCGTCGGTGCCGCCGCCAGTTGCACCGTTTCCGGTTGCGGTGTGCTGACCTGTGCAAAGCCGGTGACGGGCTCGGCGGGTTCGGGGGCCATTTCGGCGGCAATCTCGACCGGCGGCTCTGCCGGTGCTTGCGGCGCTGCCGGTTCGGCGCGCGCCTCCAGACTGACCGCGTCGCGGCCGGGGCTGGCGACGGGGCGGGGCGCCTCGGCCAGCAGCAGGCTTTCGGGTTTGGCTTCCGGCGCCGGAACTTCGGTGATGGGTTTCTCGGCTGGGGGCGTGATCGCCTGGGCCAGTGCCACCGGCTCTGCCGGGGCGGGCGTCTCTGCCGTGGGCGTCATGGCAGCAGCCATGCTTTCTGCGACGGCTTCGGCTACGGCGGCGGCCAGCGCATCTGCGGCGGGGTCAGGTTCAACCGCGGCAGGCGCCGGCCGAACCGGCGGGCGCGGGCTTTTCACCACGGCGGCCACCAACCGGATCGTCTTGCCTGCGCCGCCTTCGCGATCCTCGGGGGCGGTGTCGGCCTCGGCCAGATATTGCGGGGCAGCGGGTTTGGTTTCCTTCACCCGGCCCGGCGCCTTGCCAAAGCCCAGATCCAGCAGCTCGGCCACCTTGGCGTTGCGCTGTGCGGTCGAGGTGCCGCCGAACACCGTGGCGATGATGCGCTTGTTGCCGCGCTGCGCGGAAGCGGTCAGGTTGAACCCCGCAGGGTTGGTGAAGCCGGTCTTGATCCCGTCGGCGCCTTCGTAGGCGTCCAGAAAGCGGCGGTTCGTGTTGGCCACTTGCGCAATGCCGGCATCGGCCGTCCGGCGTGAGAAGAGGCTGTAATACTGCGGAAAGTCGTAAAACAGACGCCGCCCCATGATGGTCATGTCGCGCGCCGTGGAAAGGTGGCCCTTGCGCGTCAGCCCGTTGGCGTTTTGAAAGGTGGAATTCCGCATCCCCAGCGCGCGGGCGGTGCGGTTCATGCGCTTGGCAAATTCAGCCTCTGATCCGCTGATCGCCTCGCCGATTGCGGTGGCGGCATCGTTGGCCGATTTGATCGCCGCGCCACGAATCAAATAGCGCAGCGCGATCTTTTGCCCGGCGCGCAGGCCCAGCCGCGAGGGCGGCTCGTTCGCGGCATGTGCCGAGACGGTGACCTTGGTATCAAGGCTGATCTCGCCACGCTCGATCGCCTCGAAGGCGATGTAGAGCGTCATCATCTTGGTCAGTGAGGCGGGGTGCAGCCGCGTATCGGCGTTGGTGGAATACAGCACCTCTCCAGTGCGCGCATCCATCACCAGCGCCGCATAGGGCGCGGCCAGCGCGGACACGGGCGCGATTGCCAGAAGGATACAAAACAGCCCGTAACGGACCCAGCGCCCAAGCGTGGTCACGGTCTTGCCCCTTTTACTGCCTCAGGTGCCCCGGTTTTTGGTGGGGCTTCATTGCTCTTGGGCAGCGTAGCACGCAAAACCGGCACTGAAAACCTCCTTGTTTCAAAGGCTTTCGGTGCGACTTTCGCGCAACGACAAGATTTGGTGGGCGGTGTCGCGGCCCCCCCCCAGATAGCCGGTCAGCCGGTCAGCCGGTCAGCCGGGCCAGCAGATGCGGCAGATCCCCCAGATCGGGCAGGCTGGCAAAGCGGGCATGGCCCACCGGTTCCTCGTCATGTTCCAGCGCCCAGGTCAGGCCGTGGGGCACATGCACGCCCCAGCCCCCCGCTGCCAGCATCGGCACCACATCCGACCGCAGCGAATTGCCCACCATCATCGCCTGGGCTGCGCCCGTGCCGTGGCGGGCAAAGATCGTGGCATAGGTCTGGGGCTGCTTGTCCGACACGATTTCCACGGCGTCGAACATGTCGCCCAGCCCCGATTGCGCCAGCTTGCGTTCCTGATCCAGCAGGTCGCCCTTGGTGATCAGCACCAGCCGATACCGCCCCGCCAGCGCCGTCACGGTTTCGGCGGCATGGGGCAACAGTTCGATCGGATGGGCCAGCATCTCTTGCCCGGCGGCGATCAGTTCGGCGATCACGGCTGCGGGAACGCGCTGATCTGTCACCTCGATGGCGGTTTCGATCATCGACAGCACAAAGCCCTTCACCCCGAAACCATAGCGCCCGATATTGCGCCGTTCGGCCGCCAGCAGGCGTTCGGCCAGATGGTCAGGGGCGGCGTGATCGGCCAGCAGAGTGGCAAAGCGTGCCTGCGTCATCTGGAAAAACCGTTCGTTGTGCCAAAGCGTGTCATCGGCATCAAAGCCCAGCGTGGTCAGTGTGGTCATCGTGGCCCCCTTTCGCCTCTTGTGCCGTCTTTGCCGCAGCCCTGCAACGGGCGCGCCTTCGGACCGCGGCGGCGGGGTGCATTGCTGCCCCTTTTCTCGGCGGCGAATGGGTCTATATTGCCCCTAACCCCCAACCTTGCGCGAATCTTGCAGGAGAACCCGTGACCCAACGCCCGCAAATGATGGCCGACCGCAAGGACGCGCCCGAGGGCGATGCGGGCGTCGCCACCAAGACGCGCCCCAAGACCCAACGCCCGCCGCTGTACAAGGTCTTGCTGCTGAACGATGATTACACGCCGATGGAATTCGTCGTGCATATTCTTGAGCGGTTCTTCGGGATGAACCACGCGCAGGCATTTGAAATCATGCTGACGGTGCACAAAAAGGGGTTGGCGGTCGTTGGTGTGTTTTCCTTTGAGGTTGCGGAAACCAAGGTTGCGCAGGTGATGGATTTTGCCCGCCGCCACCAGCACCCGTTGCAATGCACGATGGAAAAGGAATAGGGCTGCACGCCCTTTGCCATGACCGATAGCCGTATCACGCTTGCGCTGGAAATTCCCGGCGCCCTGCCCGCCGAAGGTCGGATCGTGCTGTTCAACCCGACCTCCGGGGCCGACCTGTCAGCACTGCCGAAAGACAGGCTGCATCTGGTGCAGGGCTTTCGCCCCGATCATGACGCATGGGCTGCGCGCGGCTATGCCGTGGCCCCCGAGGCGCAGGGCGACTATGCCGCCGCCATCGTCTTTCTGCCCCGCGCCAAGGCGCAGGCCCACGCGCTGCTGGCCGAGGCCGCCGTGCGGGTCGCGCCCGGCGGGCCGATCTGGGTGGACGGGGCGAAAACCGACGGGATCGATTCTGTCCTGAAAGACCTGCGCAAGCGGGGTCAGGTGGGCGAGCCGATTGCCAAGGCGCATGGCAAAATCTTTTGCCTGCCCAATCCGGGGCCTGCGGTCTTTGCCGACTGGCAGGCCGCGCCCCTGACCCCTGCGCCGGGATTTACGACGCTGCCGGGGGTGTTTTCCGCGGATGCGGTTGATCGTGGCTCGGCGCTGCTGGCGGCGGCGCTGCCTGCCAAGCTGCCGGGCCGCGTGGCCGATCTGGGCGCAGGCTGGGGCTGGCTTGCCGCCCAGATCTTGACCCGCGCGGGCGTTGAACACCTGCATCTGATCGAGGCCGATCATACCGCGCTGGCCTGCGCGCGCCGCAACGTCACCGACCCGCGCGCGCAGTTTCACTGGGCTGATGCCACGCAGTTTGTGCCCGAGGCGCGCTTTGGCGCGGTGGTGATGAACCCGCCTTTCCATGTAGCGCGCGCCGCCGATCCTGGCCTTGGCGCCGCTTTCATCCGCGCCGCAGCGGGAATGCTGTCGCTGTCGGGCACGCTGTGGATGGTGGCCAACCGGCATTTGCCCTATAAGCCCGTCTTGCGCGGGCTGTTTCACGAGATCGAGGAGATCGGCGCCGATCCCGGCTTCAAGCTGTTCCGCGCTGCCCGTCCGATTGTGGGGGCCGCGTCCCGCGCGGCGCCGCCCCAGCGCTGAGTTTCGCTTTCCGTCCAACAACATCCAAGGGCTACCATGACGCTTTCCATCTCGGGCAAGACCGCTATCGTGACCGGCGCGGCCAATGGCATCGGGCTGGCCATCGCCCGCCACTTCGTGGACCGCGGCGCCAATGTGATGTTTGCCGACATTGACGAGGCCAAGCTGGCCGCCGAGGTTGACGATGCCGCGCATGACGGGCGCCAGCGCCATTTCGCGGGCGATCTGTGCCAGAAGCTGACCGCGCAAAACCTGCTGTCGGCCACAATCGACGCCTTTGAGAGGATCGACATTCTGGTGAATGCCTCGCGTTCGGTCGCGCGCGCCGATCCGCTGAGCATTGATGACGATGTGATCAGTGACATGCTGCGCCAGAACCTGATGGCCAGTCTTCGGCTCAGCCAGATGACCGCAAGGCGAATGATCTCGCAGGCCGAGAAAGACGGCCGCACCGGCCAGCCGATCGGGTCGATCATCAACATCTCGTCGATCGCGGCGCGGCTCGCGCAGCCCGAGTTGATGGCCTATTCCATCGCCTGCGCAGGGCTGGATCAGGCGACGCGGTCGCTCGCGGTGGCGCTGGCGCCGCAGGGCATCCGGGTGAATGGCGTGGCCTTCGGCAGCTTGATGAGCGCCTCGATGCAGGCCGCGCTGAAAGATCACCCCGGCTGGCGCGATGAGATCACCGCCAACACCCCGATGGGCCGAATTGCTGCGCCGGTAGAACTGGCCGAGGCGGTGCAGTTTCTGGCCGCCGACGGTTCGGGCTTTGTGACCGGCCAGATTCTGACGGTCGATGGTGGCCGAACGCTGATCGACCCGGTCAACGTGCCGATCTTCTAGCCCACCCTATTCGGGATACTGCTGTTTGCAGATGCGAATCTCGGCCTCGGCGGCGCTCGCCAGTTCGCGCCGCTTGGCGATCAGCCCGTCGCGCTTGCGCCGTTCGGATGCCGGGTCGATTGCGACGCGGCGGGTATAGGTTTCGGTGTAATCCTCAAGGCACATCCGCGGCGGCGGTGGCGGCAGCGGCTTGCCATCAGGCCCCGGCCGCATCGGATAGCGCGGTTCACAGCGCACCCAGCGGCTACGCGTGACCTCATACTCCTCCAGCGCATAGCCGCGGGCCAGATTTTGCTGCACCTCGGCCAACAGGCTTTCGACCGTGCGCAATTCCTTGGTGGCGCGGTAGATGCAGCGTTCCTGCGGCGTGCCGCAGGCGGCCAGAAGGGCCAGCAGGACAAGGGGGGCAAAGAGGCGACGCATGGCGGACTCCGGTCTGGTTACGGCCAGAATGGACCCGGCGGGGGCAAAAGGCAATTCCGGTGCTCGCCCGGTGCTGTTAGGACAGAGGCGGGAGATGTCAGGGACGCGAAAGGGAGCCGCGATGACCGAGGATTTCACCGGAAAGAAGGAAACCGCCGCCGCGTGGTTCCGCACGCTTCGCGACCGGATCGTGACCGCCTGCGAGGCGCTGGAAGACGCCGCCGACAGCGATGCGCGGTTTGAAAGCACCCCCACAAGGCGCACTGCCCCCGATGGCAGCGACGCGGGTGGCGGCCTGATGAGCGTGCTGCGCGGCGGCAAGGTGTTTGAAAAGATGGGGGTTGCGGTGTCTGCCGTCCACGGCACGCTGAACCCGCGGGCGCAGGCGGCGATGGCGGCGCGCGGGGTGCCGGGCATGGCCCAAGACCCGCGGTTCTGGGCGTCGGGGATCAGCCTTGTGGCGCATATGCAAAACCCGCATTGCCCGGCCGTTCACATGAACACCCGCATGTTCTGGACGCCCGGCGCATGGTGGTTCGGCGGCGGCTCCGACCTGAACCCCTGCATCGTCTACCCCGAGGATACGATACATTTCCACGCGGTGATGAAGGCCGCCTGCGACGCGCATGCGCCCGACTACTACCCCCGCTTCAAGGCCTGGGCGGATGAATATTTCTTTGTCCCCCACCGGGGCCGCGCGCGGGGCGAGGGGGGCATTTTCTTTGACGATCTGAACACCGGCGACTGGGAGGCCGATTTCGCTTTTGTGAAATCGGTGGGCGAGGCGTTTCTGCCCGCCTTTCTGCCGCTGGTTGCGCGTCGTCAGGCCACGCCCTGGACCGAGGCCGACCGTGAAACCCAGCTCGTCCACCGCGGGCTTTATGCCGAATACAACCTGATCATTGATCGCGGCACAAAATTCGGGCTGGAAACCGGACATGATGCCAATGCGGTGCTGATGACCATGCCGCCCATCGCGAAATGGCCCTGAACCGGGGCGCGGGGCTATACAGGCGCGGGATTTTGCGCTAGGGCAGGGATAACTTGCGCGCGGCTTCCCGCGCGCTGTTCGCCTGCGCATCCCGCGCGGCCTTCCCGGAAAGACAGACGATGACCAAGTTCGACGGCGTGCATGAGGCTTTGGCCGAAGCCCTCGCTGCAAAGGGCTATGACAGCCTGACCCCCGTGCAAGAGGCGGTGATCGACCCGGCCCTTGGCCAGGCCGACCTGCTGGTGTCGGCGCAGACCGGATCGGGCAAGACCGTGGCCTTCGGGCTGGCGATGGCCGCGGGCCTGCTGGGGGCCGAGCGCCGCCTTGGCCTGCCCGGCGCGCCCCGCGCGCTGATCATCGCGCCGACGCGCGAATTGGCAATGCAGGTCCGGCGCGAACTGGATTGGCTGTATGGCTCCACCGGGGCCGTTCTGGCTTCGTGCGTGGGGGGGATGGACGCGCGCAGCGAACGCCGCGCGCTGGAACGCGGCGCCCATATCGTGGTGGGCACGCCGGGGCGCATTTGCGACCATATGCGGCGCGGCGCGCTGGATGTGTCTGCGCTTGAGGTGGCAGTGCTGGACGAGGCTGACGAGATGCTTGATCTCGGCTTTCGCGAGGATCTGGAATATATCCTCGACGCCGCCCCCGAAACCCGCCGCACGCTGATGTTTTCGGCTACGGTGTCAAAAGAAATCGCGCGGCTGGCGGGCAGCTATCAGCGTGACGCGCAGCGGATTTCGACCATTGCCCACCGCGAACAGCACAGCGACATCGAATATCGCGCGCTGCTGGTCGATCAGGCCGACCGTGAAAACGCCATTGTCAACGTGCTGCGGTTTTACGAGGCCAGGAATACGCTGGTGTTCTGTTCCACCCGCGCCATGGTCACGCATCTGACGACGCGATTTCTGAACCGCGGCTTTCAGGTGGTGGCGCTGTCGGGCGAGTTGAGCCAGGCCGAGCGCAGCCACGCCTTGCAAGCGATGCGCGACGGGCGCGCGCGGGTCTGCATCGCTACCGATGTGGCTGCCCGCGGCATTGACCTGCCGGGGCTGGAGCTGGTGGTCCATGCCGATCTGCCGGTGAACAAGGAGGCGCTGCTGCACCGTTCGGGCCGCACCGGGCGGGCAGGCTCCAAGGGCGTTTCGGCGATCATCGTGCCGTTCTCGGCCCGCAAGAAGGCCGAGCGCCTGCTGGGGCTTGCCGGGATCAGCGCCGAATGGGGCAGCGCCCCCAGCGCCGAAGAGGTCAGCGCGCGTGATGTGGACCGGCTGTTGTCGGACCCGGTGCTGACACAGCCGGTCAGCGAAGATGAAACCGCGCTGGTCACCCGCCTGATGCAGACCTATGACGCCGAGGCGCTGGCCGCCGCAGTGATGCGACAATACATGGCCCAGCGGTCGGCCCCCGAAGATCTGGTGCCGGTCAGCCCCGACGGGGCCAAGCCGCGCGCACGGGTCGAATTTGGCGAAAGCCTGTGGGTTGCCCTGACGGTGGGCGTGACAGGCCGGGCCGATCCGCGCTGGTTGCTGCCGATGCTGTGCCGCGCGGGTGATCTGTCGCGCCGCGATATCGGCGCGATCCGCGTGCAGGAGGAACAGACGCTGGTGCAGTTGCATGCCGATTGCGCGCAACGGTTCCTGGCGGCCATCGGGCCCGAGCGGATGCTGGAAGATGGCATCGGCGTAACCGTTCTGGACAAGGCCCCGACCGGTCTTGAGGCCGAGTCTGCCCCGCGTCCCGCCCGCGCCCCGCGTGCAGACGGGCGGGGCGATGCGCCCAAACCCCGCGCGCCCTATGGCGAGAAGAAACCCTATCGCAAGGGCCAGACCTTTGAGGCCGAGGGCAAGCCCGCTGTGAAACCCTGGGCCAAGCCCGAGGGCAAGGCGGGCAAGCCTGCGGCCAAATTCGGCAAACCTGCGGCCGGCGCCAAACCGACCGCCGCCAAGCCCGGCAAGGGCGGCAAGCCAAAGCCCAAGGGCTGGGCATAGGCCCGGCAGCGGCCCACCAATGCAAAAGGGCGCCCCGCGGGGCGCCCTTTGTCGTTTTGGAACCGGCAACGGCTTAGCCGTTGCGTATCGTCTCGACCATCAGGCTGACGTTGTCGGGGTTGGCCTCGGGGGTGATGCCGTGGCCCAGGTTGAAGATATGCGGCCCGTTGCGGAACGCCTGCACCACGCGGCGCGTGGCCTCGATCAGCTCATCGCCGCCGGTGACCATGTGGCGCGGGTCCATGTTGCCCTGCACGCAGCCGTCGATCTGCACATTGGCCGCCGCCCATTCCGGTGTGACCGAGTTGTCGAGCGCGACACAATCGGCGCCGGTGGCCTTGGCAAAGCCGATGTAGCCCTCGCCCGCCTCGCGCGGGAAGGCGATGATCGGCAGGCCGGGGTGGCGGCGTTTCAGTTCCGCGATCATGCGGCGGGTGGGTTCCACCGCGAAATCGGTGAAATCCTGGCCCTTCAGGCTGCCCGCCCAACTGTCGAAGATCTTTACGACCTCGGCGCCGGCTTCGACCTGTTTCGACAGGTATTCGATGCTGGCGTCGGTCAGCAGGTCGATGATCGCGGCAAAGGTCTCGCGGTCGGTATCCTTCAGCGCGTGTGCAGCGGCCTGATCTTTCGACCCGCGGCCCGCGATCATGTAGGTCGCCACCGTCCACGGCGCGCCGCAGAACCCGATCAGCGTGGTTTCCTTGGGCAGTTCGCGCGACAGGATGCGCACGGTTTCATAAACCGGGGCCAGCGTGTCGTGGATGTCGTCCTTGCCCTTCAGCGTCTTCAGCCCTTCGGCCGAGGTCACGGTTGACATACGCGGGCCTTCGCCGGTCTCAAACCACAGATCGGCGCCCAGAGCCTGCGGCAGCAGCAGGATATCGGCAAACAGGATCGCCGCATCAAAGCCATAGCGGCGGATCGGCTGCAACGTCACCTCGGCAGCCAGTTCCGAGTTGTAGCACAGCGACAGGAAATCGCCTGCCTGCGCACGGGTGGCGCGATATTCCGGCAGGTAGCGGCCGGCCTGACGCATCATCCACACTGGCGGGGTGGGCAGGGTTTCGCCTTTCAGGGCGCGCAGGATGGTCTTGTCGCTCATGTCCAGTCTCCTTTGGCTCCTTCATCGCGGCCTGCGGCGCGATGTCAAGCGGGACGTGCCTTGCGCGGGCCTTTTGACGCGGTTATTCCTTGACCCATGAAACAGATGCCCACACCCAATTCGCCCCTGAAGATCGGCACCCGCGGTTCGCCGCTTGCCTTGGCTCAGGCATATGAAACGCGGCGTCGCCTGATGGCGGCGCATGGCCTGCCCGAGGCTGCCTTTGAAATCGTGGTCATCAAGACCACGGGCGACAGGGTGCTGGATCGCGCCCTGCGCGATGTCGGCGGCAAAGGCCTGTTCACCAAGGAAATCGAGGATGCAATGTATGCCGGCGATATTGATATCGCCGTGCATTCGATGAAGGACGTGCCCACGGTTCAGCCCGACGGGCTGGTGATCGCGGGCTATCTGCCGCGCGAAGATGTGCGCGATGCCTTCATCTCGCCCGGGGTTGAACGGCTGGCAGACCTGCCCGAGGGGGCCGTTGTCGGCTCGTCCAGCTTGCGGCGCCGCGCGCAACTGGCCAACCGCCGCCCCGACCTGCAACTGGTCGAGTTCCGCGGCAACGTGCAGACCCGCCTTAAAAAGCTGGAAGACGGCGTCGCCGTGGCGACCTTCCTTGCCATGGCCGGTCTGAATCGTCTGGGGATGAGCCATATCGCCCGCTCGGCCATCGAGGTTGAAGAGATGCTGCCCGCCGTGGCGCAGGGCGCCATCGGTCTGGAACGGCGTGCCGATGATGCCCGCGCCGAAATGCTGCTGGAGCCTATCCTCGACGTGCCCACCGGCCAGCGTCTGGCCGCGGAACGGGCTTTCCTGCTGGTGCTGGACGGGTCGTGCGAAACCCCGATCGCCGGTTTGGCGGTGATCGAAGGCGATACCTTGTGGCTGCGTGGCGAGATTCTGCGCCCCGACGGCTCAGAGCGGATCACCGGTGAACGCCGCGCCCCGATTGCCGAGGCCGAGGCGCTGGGCCGCGGTCTGGCCGACGAACTGCTGGCGCAGGCGCCGGCCGGGTTCTTTGACTGGAACTGAGACGGCTTTCATCATGACCAGAACGCCGCCGGGCAACCGGCGGCGTTTTTCGTTGGGTCAGAACCCCGTGCGCCGGTCCATCAGCCACAGCGCAATGGCCCCGCTGGCGGCCACGCCCGCCCCCAGCGCCGCCGCCAGCCCATAGCCCGACAGCGCGGTGCCGATGGCAAAGGCCGCAGCGCAGGTGCCTTCGCCCGCAAGCCTTTGCAACGCGATCAGCGAGGCCCCGGCGCCGGGGCGGTCGGCCATCAGATCCTGAAGGTAGGCGATGGGCAGCGTCAAGATCAGCGCGCCCCCCACCGCAGCGGGCACGATCAGCAGCCAGACAAAGGGCCCGTGCGCCAGCACTGGCAGCAGCGCCAGATGGCTGGAATACAAAAGCGCCCCGATCACGATCAGCCCGCCCTTGGGCGCCCGCGCCGCCACCAGCGGCAGGGCCAGCATGAAGGGCACCTCCAGCCCCGCGACAAAGCCCACGAACAGCGCCACATCGGCCGCGCCGCGCCCCTCGGTCGCGGCAAAGACTAGCCCGATCAGCACCAGATACAGAATCACCCCGCCATTCACCGCCCCCAGCGCCAGCACCCGCACCAGCACCCGGCCGCTCCCCAACTCGCGTAGCGACGCGGCAAAGCTCAGCCCCGAGGGCGTGTCGGTCCAGGCGGTGGCGCCATCGCGCGGCCAGGCCCGCAGGCTGATCGCCAGCATTATGCCTGCCAGCAGCAGGCAGACCGGATAGACCGCCATGATCTCGATCCCGGCGGAAAAGGCCACCGACCAGACCGGCAGAACCAGCACGAAGGGCACCGCAAACAGCGCCCGCAGTGCCGACAGAATCGCCCCTCGCGCCTCGTCGGGGTGGGTCGAGGCGGCCAGCCGGGCAAAGGCGAACAACTGCCCGAAGATTGTGGAGGACAGCGGCAACAGCAGCGCATGGGTGGCCACAAAGGCCCAGGGCGCGCGGCCCGCCAACACCAGCGCCAGCCCCGCCACCATCAGCGCCATCGAGGCGGTGGCAATCGCGCGGCGGTTGGCGCGCTGATCAGACCGTATGCCGAAGGCGACCGAGGCCGTAACCGAAACCAGCGCCGCGCAGACCAGAACGGCGGCATAGCCATGGTCACCCAGCCCGAATTCGGCCACCGCCAGCGTAGAGACATAGGGCGCCAGCGTCGCGATCAGTGCGCCATACAGCACCATCAGCGCGGCGGTCAGCCGCAGCGCCGGATCGGTCAGGATCGGGGTAAACGGGGCCAGCCTGCGCAGGATCGCCCCCTAGACCAGCGTGGCGATGATGGCACGCAGCGTCTCGATCCCGTCGCCTTTTTCCGACGAGGTCAGCACGATCTCGGGGTATGCGGCGGGGTGCTTGGCCAGCGCGCCACGAACCTGTTCAATCACTTGGGCCTGATCGGCGCGGCTGACCTTGTCGGCCTTGGTCAGCACGACCTGAAAGGTGACCGCCGAGCGGTCAAGCAGGGCCAGGATTTCGTCATCGACCTTTTTCACGCCATGGCGCGTGTCGATCAGCACAAAGGCCCGGCGCAGCGTGACGCGGCCCGACAGATAGGCCTTCAGCAGGCGTTGCCACTTTTCCACCACCGCCAGCGGCGCCTCTGCATAGCCATAGCCGGGCAGGTCCACCAGATAAGGCCCCTGCGTGGTGAAATAGTTGATCTCTTGCGTGCGGCCCGGCGTGTTCGAGGCGCGCGCCAGCGTCTTGCGGCCGGTCAGGGCGTTGATCAGGCTCGATTTGCCCACGTTGGAGCGGCCCGCGAAACAGACCTCCAGCCGGTCGGCCGGGGGCAGGCCGTCCATCGCCACTACGCCCTTGAGAAACTCCACCGGACCGGCGAACATCAGCCGCCCGGCTTCGCGGGCCTCGGGCTCTGGCTCGGGGGCGAGGGGAAACTGAACCTGCATCACATGATCTCCACCGCGGCGCCGGTGGCAATGGTGCCGCCGGTCACGACGCGGGCATAAAGGCCAAAATCCTTGTCGCCAAAGGCTGCCTCCAGCGATTCCAGCAGTTCGCAATCCTCCTGCCCGGTGGCGGGGTTTACGCAGGTGGCGCGGCAGCGGGTGATCGGCTCGGTCACCTCCAGCACGGCGGTGCCGATGCGCAGGCGCCGACCCGTCAGCGCCCGTTCGGCATCCACCGCCCAACCCTCGACCCAAAGATTGCCGCGAAAGCGATGGATCGACAACGCACGCCCGACCCGCGCCTCCAGTGCGCGCAGCGAGGTCAGCGACAGCACCGAAACCCAAGGTTCGGGCACATCGGTCAGCGCTTGGTCGGGCACCTGCACCACATGGCTGGCCGCGGGCCGCCCGGCAGGCCACAGCGGGCGCAGCCAGTCGATCAGCCGCGCCTGATCATCGGGGCGCGCCAGATCAACCGTGATCCTGCCTGCCCGTGGATGTGTCAGCGTCACCGCCGTGCCCGCAACCTGTGCGGTGATGGCCATCAGTTCCGGCCCGGCCACCCCGCGCAGAAAGTTCATCTTGGCCTGCCAGCCTACGGGCTGGCCGGTGAATTTGGCGGCCTGATGTGCAACGGCCCAGACCCGGTCCAAAGCAAGCGCGCGCCCCTCGGTCAGGGGCGCGCTGCTGATCTCCTCAACCCCGATCGCCTTGATCGGGTGCCGCAGGATATGGGCCAGATGCGGCGTCATTTCCTGGGCTTGGACGCCTCAGGCTTGCGCTTGAAGCTCTTGCGGATGTTGCCGAAGAAATCGGGCGGGTGGCCGTGCATCCGCATGATCGTGTATTGCTGGATGAAGGTGATGGTGTTGTTCGCGATCCAGTAGATCACCAGACCCGAGGCAAAGCCGCCCAGCATGAACATGAACACCCACGGCATCCAGGCAAAGATCATCGCCTGCGTCGCATCGGTCGGCGCCGGGTTGAGCTTTTGCTGGAACCACATCGAAATGCCCAGCAGGATCGGCAGCACGCCGAGCGAGAAGATGAAGAAGAGCGAACCGGGTTCCGGCACCGGGTTCGACAGGAGGCCGAACAGGTTGAGGATCGAGGACGGGTCAGGCGCCGACAGGTCGCGGATCCAGCCGATCCACGGTGCGTGGCGCAGTTCGATCGTGACAAAGATCACCTTGTAGAGCGAGAAGAAGATCGGAATTTGCAGGAAGATCGGCAGGCAGCCCGAGGCCGGGTTGACCTTTTCACGCTTGTAAAGCGCCATCATCTCGATCTGCATCTTTTGGCGGTCTTCGCCAAACCGCTCCTTCAGCTTTTCCATCTCGGGCTGAAGTTCCTTCATCTTGGCCATCGAGACGTAGGACTTCCGCGCCAGCGGGAACACCGCCATCTTGATCACGATTGTCAGCGCAATGATCGCCCAGCCCATGCTGCCCGGAATGGCAAGCGCGGCAATATTGGTGTTCAGCCAGTGCAGCAGCCAGAACATTGGCTTGGTCAGGAAGTAGAACCAGCCCCAGTCGATCGAATCGACAAAGCGCTTGATGCCCTGGTTTTTCTCGTAACCGGTGATGGTTTCCCATTCCTTGGCGCCGGCAAACAGCATCGAGCCGACCGAAGCCGAAGCGCCGGGCGCGACCTCCATCACAGGCATCCGGGCCTCGGCCTGATAAATCTCGGCCCCGGGGGCGTATTTCACCACCGAGGTAAAGGCTTGGCCGGGCATCGGCGCGAGCGTGGTCATCCAGTATTTGTCGGTGAAGCCGATCCAGCCATCGGCCGTCACAGAGACCACATCGGCCTGCCCCTCACGGTCAACCGGCGCCAGACCGGCGATGTCGTCGTAGTCGGTTTCTTGCAGTTTGCCGTCCGACATCCGCACCGCACCTTCGTGCAGCACAAAGAAATTTTGCGTGTCGGGCTGGCCGTGGCGGGCGACAATGCCATAAGGCGCCAGCCGGACCACGGCGCCGGTGGCGTTTTCAACAGATTGTGTGATGGTGAACAGGTAGTCCTCATCCACGTCCATCTGGCGGCGGAAGATCAGGCCGGCGCCGTTATTCCAGGCCAACGTGACCGGCTGACCTGGGGCGAGCGTCGTGCCGCTTTCCACCGTCCAGGGCGTTTTCGCACCGGGCACCAGCGCGGGGTCAAGCTCGCCTGCGGGCAGCCAGCCATAGACGGCGTAATAAGGTTTGGCTGCGTCCAGATCGGTTCCGCCGACCGGCGCCAGAAGCCGGACATTGGGCGAATCATCGGCCAGCGTCTCGCGGTAGCCTTTCAGCGACAGATCGTCGATCCGCCCGCCCAGAAGCGAGATCGAGCCGCTCAGCCGCGGCGTGTCGATGCTGATCCGGGGCGCTGCAGCAAGTTCGGTCGCCGTGGTTTCGGCGCCAGAAGCCGGAGCCGCGGTGCTGTCGGCCACTGCGGGGGGCGCTGCCGGGTCGGTCTGCGACTGGCTGATCGCTGTCGGCGCAACCGGGGTGCTGGGCACCTCGGGCGGGGCGACGAAGGCATACCAGACCACGATCACCAGAAAGGAAAGCACGCTCGCAAGGATGAGATTCTTGTTCTGATTGTCCATCGGGGGGGTACCGCCAGCCTGTCCAAGGGTTGGGGCAGGTTCAACAGAAGGGGCGGCCAAAGGTCAAGCAGTTTTCCCCTGCTGTCTCGCCCGCCGCTGGATTTGCCGACACTGAACCGCGGAAAACCGGCACAGTCTGGTGAAATACAGCAGGGTATGCTTCGCCACAGCGGTTGCAGCCCCGGTATGAGATGCCTCTGGCACGGCAAGTATCAGACTTTGCGGTTGCCCAGACGGGGCGTGGCCGCCAGTTTGGCGCGGTGCCGCAGGCTCCAGTCATGTGTTTCCTCCAGCGCCATGGCCGGGGCGATGGCCGGGCCTTGCACATGGTTGCAGCCCAGTTGTGCCAATATCGCGTGTTCACCGATGCTGCTGACGCCATCGGCCAGCGTCTCGACGCCCAGCCGCTCGGTCAGAGAGATGAGCGCACTCAGAACGCGCTGTTGACCGGGGTCCATATCGGCGCGCGCGACAAAGCTGCGGTCGATCCGCAGTCGCCGCACCGCGCCGCCGCGGATTTTGTTGATCGAGGCTGGCCCTGCACCAAAACCCGCCAGATCGATGTGACAGCCCATCCGTGCCAAGGCGGCCATATTGTAGCCGATCACATCCTCTCCGGCGCCAGAGACCGCGGTTTCGGGCAGTTCAAAGCGCAGTCGCCCAGGGGCGGCTTCAAAGCGGTCGATATCCCACTTCAGGCGTTGCGTCAGCTTGGGGTCGCGCAACTCTTCGGTTGACAGTGGCACGGTTGCGGTAGCGCCCCCCATCCCGGCCTGGTCCCAGTGCCGCAGCGCGGCCAGAGCTTGCGCCAGCATCAACTCAGTCAATCGGGGGCGCAGGCCCTGCGCCGTCAGCGCGTGCAGAATGTCTGCATCTTCCAGAACGCCACGTTGGGGGGGGTGCCAGCACGGCTCGACCGCAAAGCCAGAAATCGCGCCGGTATCGGTGCAGAGCTGCGGGCGGAACCGGGCGACGATCTGCCCCGCCTCAAGCGCCGCCGCCGCATTTACCAGCGCGCTGCGCGTTTCGGCGGCCTGTCGCACCTCGACCGAATAGGCCCGAATCGCCCCTTGTCCGCAACGCCGCGCCTCTTCTGCGGCGGTTTCGGCGGCGGTCAGCATGGCTGCGCCGCTATGCCCCGGATTCCGGCTGATCAAGCAGAACCCGATATGAACTGAAACATGCACCTTGGCGGCATCAAGTGAGAAGGGCGCCTCCAGCGCGGTCTGCAGCCGGTTTGCAACCTGGATCGCGCTCTCCAGATCGGTGCGGCGCACCGGGGCCAGCACCACGGCGAACCGCGGCCCGTCAAGCCGAACCGCCAGATCGCTTTCCCTCAGCGCGCCGTGCAGACGATCGCCGCACCGGCGCAAGAGCCGCCCCATGGCATCGGCCCCCAGTTCTGTTGCCAGATCGTCGGCATTGTCAAAACCCAGAACGAAGGCGGCGCTGCCGTGGCCGGTTGTGGCGGCCAGGCTGAGCGCGCGGTCAAGCAGCGCCTCGGCGGCCGGGCGCAGCGGCAGGCCGGTGGCACCGCAGCACGTCACCGGATCGTCGCGGGCGCCACCCGCCGGGGCGGCGCGAAGGGTTGGATCGCGCGCAAGCCAGGCGACGGCCAGTGCGGTGGTCGCCACAAGCGCGACCCCCTCGGCGCCATACCACAGGCCCGCCAGCACCAGCGCCGGTGTGAAGGCCAGCAATTCGAGCCGCAGGACGCCGCGCGCCCAGTGCCGGATCCTAGGTGTCGGCGCCTTTGCCCCGCCTTCGTTCGACATGCGCCCAAACCCCGTTTTCCGCCAGCCACCCGGCCGATGAAACGAAGCTAGGACCGCTTCGTCAGGATTCGGTTAATCCCGGTCACGCAGTCTTGGAGGAATTTCGCTCAAATCCGCCGGATCGGGCGCGCCAATGTGCAAGCCATTGAAATCAAAAAGCGCCGGGTCCAACAGATGCGAGGGGCGGGTGTTCATCAGCGCGCGAAACATCACCTGACGGCGGCCGGGGCTGCGCGCCTCCCATCCGTCGAGAATTGCCTTGACCTGCTGGCGTTGCAGCCCGTCCTGGCTGCCGCAAAGATCGCAGGGGATGATCGGGTAGTTCATCGCGCGGGCGAAACGATCGCAGTCGGCCTCGGCCACAAAGGCCAGCGGGCGATAGACGAACAGGTCGCCATCCTCGTTCACCAGCTTCGGCGGCATCGTGGCAAGTCGCCCGCCATGAAACAGGTTCATGAAGAATGTTTCCAGAATGTCGTCGCGGTGATGGCCCAGCACCACGGCCGAACAGCCCTCTTCGCGGGCGATGCGGTAAAGATTGCCGCGGCGCAGGCGCGAACACAGGGCGCAATAGGTCCGCCCCTGCGGAATTTTGTCCATCACGATTGAATAGGTGTCGGCATATTCGATGCGATGGGGCACGCCCATCCGCGCCAGAAATTCAGGCAGGACAGTGGCGGGAAAGCCGGGCTGACCCTGATCTAGGTTGCAGGCCAGCAGATCGACCGGCAATAGCCCGCGCCACTGCAATTCGTGCAGAACGGCCAGCAGGGTGTAGCTGTCCTTGCCACCCGACAGGCACACCAGCCAGCGCGCGCCCCGTTCGATCATGCCATAGGTGTCGATGGCCTCGCGCACCTCGCGCACCAGCCGCTTGCGCAGCTTGCGAAACTCGGTCGAGGTGGGGGCGCCATGGAACAGCGGGTGAATGTCGTCGCCGTCTTTGCTGCCGTCGTCGTCAAGCATCGGGCTTCTCCTGCGCCGGGGTCTTGACGGGGGGCACCGGGTCGTGGCCGCAGCCGCCCCACGGATTGCACCGCAAAATGCGCCAGAAGGCCAGCCAGCCGCCCTTGATCGCGCCGTGTTTTTCCAGCGCCTCAAGCGCATAGGCCGAACAGGTGGGCTGAAACCGGCACGAGTTGCCAAGCCAGGGTGACAGGATCAGACGATAGGCGCGCACCGGCAGCGCCAGAAGATGGGCCAGCGGGCTCATGCCATGTCCTTGTGAATCTGGGTCAGGGCGCGGGACAGATCGGCAAGCAGCGCGGCAAAGTCGCGTTCGGCCGTGGCACCGGGACGGCCGACCAGAACATAATCCCATCCGGGGCGGGCAGACTGGGGCAGAACCGCGCGCGCAATGGCACGAAGCCGCCGCTTGGCCCGGTTCCGCGCAACGGCGTTTCCCAGCTTTTTCGAGCAGGTGAAGCCGACACGGATCAGATCGGGGGGCACGGGTTCGTCGGGGCGGCGTGGGCGCGCCTGCAACAGAAAGCCCGGCGTGCCTTGGCGCCGGGCCTGAGCCGCGCGCAGAAACTCTGCCCGCTTGCGCAGCGTTTCGAGCGGGTACAGCGCGCAAACGGAAACCGCCGGGGCGCTTCCCGCGCTCCGGCCCTCAAAGCCAGTCACGGGAGCCTCCGGCGGTGCCATGGCGTTTGGTGCCGCTTGGCCTTATGCCGACAGCGACTTGCGGCCCTTGGCGCGGCGGGCGTTCAGCACCCGGCGGCCGCCTTTGGTGGCCATGCGGGCGCGGAACCCGTGGCGGCGGGCACGGACAAGGTTCGACGGCTGATACGTGCGCTTCATCGCAAAAACTCCGGTTCAGGCAGCCCAAATAGATCGGATTCGAGCGCCGATGTCATTCGAAGCCCGGTCTTTAGTCGGGCTTGCCTTCCAAGTCAATTCACCGGAGGGGTTTTTCTTGAACCGCTCTGGCCGGGGCGGTGGGCAGAGCTAACTGGGAAAAACAGGCGCGCGTGGCAAGGGTAAAGGGAACCGATGGCACAGGATGGGCAGGCGCGGCGGCTGGCGTTGCTGGCGCTGATGGTTGCGGTTGCGGTTTTGGGAGCCTGGGCGCTGGGCGACCGGCTGAGTTTTGCGGCGCTGGCCGACAACCGCGCCCGCCTGATCGCCGCGCGCGAAGCCGCGCCGGTGCTGACGGCGGTGGGGTTTGTTGCCGCCTATGCTGGGCTGGTGGCACTGTCGCTGCCCGGTGCGCTGGTGGCGACGCTGACCGGGGGCTTTTTGTTCGGGGTCTTTCCGGGGGTTTTGTTCAACGTCATTGGCGCCACGATCGGGGCGGTGGCGGTCTTCATCGCCGCGCGCTGGGGCGCCGGTGACCGGCTTGCCGCCCGAATCGCCGAGGGCGGGGGCCGCGCCGCGCGCGTTCTGGCAGCGATCCGCGAAAACGAATTGTCGGTTCTGTTCCTGATCCGGTTGGTGCCGGTGGTGCCGTTCTTTCTGGCCAACCTGCTGCCTGCTTTTGCTGGGGTGGCCACGGGCCGGTTTGCGCTGACCACGTTTTTCGGCATCCTGCCCGGTGCGCTGGTCTATACCTCGGTTGGCGCGGGGCTGTCCGAGGTGATCGCGCGGGGCGAGACGCCCGATCTGGGGGTGATCTTTACTGCGCCGGTTCTGGTGCCATTGCTGGGTCTGGCTGCGCTGGCGGCGCTGCCCATCTTCATTCGTCGGATCAGGGGGCGCGAGTTATGAGCGAAGCGATAGCGACGGATATCTGTGTCATCGGCGCAGGGGCGGGCGGTCTTTCGGTGGCGGCGGGAGCTGCGCAGATGGGCGCGCGGGTGGTGCTGGTCGAGGCGGCTGCGATGGGGGGCGATTGCCTGAACCATGGCTGCGTTCCGTCCAAGGCGCTGCTGGCGGCCGCGGCCGCGGCGCAGGCCGTGCGCGCGGGCGGCCCCGGCGTGGCCGGACAGACGCCGGTGGTGGATTACGCCGCTGCTATGGATCATGTCGCCGCCACCATCGCCGGTATCGCCCCGCACGACAGTCAGGAGCGGTTCGAGGGGCTGGGGGTCCGGGTGATCCGCGACTGGGGGCGGTTTACCTCGGCCAACACGTTGACGGCGGGCGGGGCCACGATTTCCGCGCGCCGCTTTGTGATCGCCACCGGCTCGCGCCCGGCGATCCCGCCGGTGCCGGGGCTGGAAGAGGTGCCTTTTCTGACCAACGAATCCCTGTTTGGGCTGCGTGCGGCGCCCGATCATCTGCTGGTGCTGGGCGGTGGCCCGATCGGCTGCGAGATGGCGCAGGCACATCGACGGCTGGGCTGCCGGGTGACGCTGGTCGAAGCCGGGCGCTGCCTTGGCCGCGACGACCCCGAGGCGGCGGCGCTCCTGGTGGCGGCGCTGCGCGCCGAGGGGGTGGAGGTGCTGGAGGGCGTGGCGGTTGAGCGCGCCGGATATGGCGAACAGGGGCTGGCGCTGTGGCTGGCCGACGGGCGGCAGGTGACAGGCTCTCACCTGCTGGTGGCCACCGGGCGGCGCGCGGCGCTAGACCGGCTGAACCTTCCTGTCGCCGGGGTTGAAACCGGCCCGCAGGGGGTGCGGGTGGATGCGGGGCTGCGCACGACGAACCGGCGCATCTTTGCCATCGGCGATGCGGCGGGGTTGGGGCAGTTCACCCATCTCGCGGGCTATCATGCCGGGCTGGTGATCCGCTCGGCTCTGTTGGGGCTGCCGGTGCGGGCGCGCGGCGATCATATTCCGCGCGCCACCTACACCACCCCGACGCTGGCACAGGTGGGCCTGACCGAGACCGAGGCGCGCGCTGCCCATGGCGCAGCCGTGACTGTGATCCACGAGCCGTTCGCAGGCAATGACCGGGCGCGCGCAATGGCCCGGACCGAGGGGTTTATCAAGCTGATGGTGGTCAGGGGCCGCCCCGTCGGTGTGACGGTGGTGGGGCCGGACGCCGACGAGATCATCGGGCTATGGGCGTTGATGCTGGCCAACCGGCTGAAGCTTTCGGCCGTGGCGGGCACGGTGCTGCCCTATCCGACGCTGGGTGAAATCTCCAAACGTGCGTCTGGCACCTATTTTTCCCCTAAACTCTTTGATAATCCTGTGGTGAAGCGGGGAGTGCGGCTGATCCAGCGTGTGCTGCCCTGACCCGCAAAGAGGGTGGGCATGTTCTTCAACACGCTTTCGGGCAGGTTCTTGTTGCTGACATCGGCCTTCGTGCTGCTGGCAGAGGCGATGATCCTGTTGCCGACCGTGGCCAACGACCGGCGGGACTATATCCTGTCGCGTCTGGAGCGGGCGCAGATCGCCTCGCTGGCGCTGCTGACCTCGGACACGATGATCGAGCCGGAGCTTGAGGCGGAATTGTTGTCGAACGCAGGCGTGTTCAACGTCGTCTTGCGGCGTGATGATCTGCGCCAACTGGTGCTGTCTTCGCCGCTGCCGGGGGCGGTCCGGGCGACCTATGACATGCGCCAGCCGACCGATTTCGAGCTTGTTCGCGATGCCGTCACCCAGCTTGCCGATCGCAGCAACAGCGTGATCCGGGTGATCGGTGCGCCGGTTCGGGCGGGCGGTCAGCAGATCGAGATCACGATGGAAACCGCGCCCCTGCGCGCCAGCATGATCGACACCGGCCTGCGTGTTCTGGCCCTGTCGGCGGTGTTTTCGCTGTCTACGGCGCTGCTGTTGTTTCTGTCGGTGCGCGGGCTGCTGCTGACACCGATCAAACGGCTGGTGCGGCACATGACCTCGTATGCCGAGGCGCCCGAGGATGCCCGACGCATCATCGCCCCGCAGGCCCGCGCCGTTGAACTGCGGGAGGCCGAGGAGGCGCTGGCCTCGATGCAGACACAACTGACCGCCTCGCTGCGTCAAAAGGAACGGCTGGCGCAACTGGGGCAGGCGGTGGCCAAGATCAGCCACGATCTGCGCAATATCCTGACCACGGCGCAGCTTTTTGCCGACCGGATGGAGGAAAGCCGCGATCCGGCCGTCAAGCGGGCGGCCCCGAAACTGGTGGCCTCGATCTCGCGCGCGGTAAATCTGTGCGAAACCACGCTGACCTTTGGCCGCGCCGAGGAACCGCCGCCAAGCCTGTCGCGCTTCATGCTGGCGGGTCTGGTGGCCGAGGTGATCGAGGGGGAAACGCTGTCGGCCGAAGCCGTGGGCGTGGATTTCGTCACCGATATCGCGCCGAATTTCGTGATCCGCGCCGACCGCGAGCAACTGTATCGCGTGCTGTCGAACCTTATGCGCAATGCGCGTCAGGCGATCGAGGCGACGGGCAAGCCCGGCACGGTGGAAATTGGTGCGGGTGAAGAGGAAACCGGGTGGTGGGTGCGCGTCGGCGATACCGGGCCGGGCCTGCCGGAACGCGCCAAGGAGCATCTGTTCCAGCCGTTTCAGGGCGGCACCCGCAAGGGCGGCACCGGGCTTGGGCTTGCGATCTCGGCGGAACTGGTGCGCGGGCATGGCGGCTGGCTGGAACTGGTCCGGTCAGACAGCGGCGGCACCGAATTCATGCTGCACCTGCCGCGCGAACTCGCCCTGGAGCGGACGCTGGGCTAAGAGTTGCCTTGCACCTGGTGCAGCCCTGACATGCGCTGCTTTGGCGTCGGAACACAGCGGCAGCGCCGTTCCACACGGGCAACCCCGCCACAAGGCCGGGGCAACCGGAGATGACAGATGACCTTGCGCAGTTGGGCAACGCCCCTTGTGATCGGCGCTTTCCTTGTGATGGCGGTCAGCGGTGTGCTGATGTTTTTCCACCTTAACACCGGGTTGATGAAGGGTATCCACGAATGGGCCGGGCTGGTCATGGTGGCGGGCGGCATCGCGCACCTGATCCTGAACTGGCGGCCGTTCATGGCCTATCTGCGCCGTCCGCTGGCGAGGGCGATCATGGCGCTGGGCGTTGTTGCGCTGGGCCTGTCGTTCCTGCCGATTGCCCCCAAGGGCATGGGCCCCGGCCCCGAAATGCGCGCTCTGGCTGGCGTTGCGGGCAAACTGCGGGTCGAGGTTCTGGCCGAACTGTCGGGCCAGACGCCCGAGGTGTTGGTCGCCCGCCTGGCTGCAGGGGGCGTGACTGACGTCACCCCGCAGCAGACGCTGGCCGATCTGGCCGGGGGCGACGCCGCACGCCAGCGCATGATCCTGGGGCTTGCCCTGCCGCGCGACTGACATTTGGCCAAGGCAATGCAGGGCCGATCATTTTAGCCCTTGCATTGCCCAGCGGCGGAGGCTAAACGGCCCAACACAACGGACCCGTAGCTCAGCTGGATAGAGCACTAGACTACGAATCTAGGGGTCGGGCGTTCGAATCGCTCCGGGTCCGCCACAAATTGCTCGCTTTGGTTTTGTGTATAAAGCCAAACTTGAATTCTCAACACATCCCAAAGCGACGCCGGTAACCCAGGTTTTTGGTGTTTGGTTCGCGGGCCGTTAGGCCCGAACATTCGCGTCCTTTCAGCCGTCATTCAGCCACCAGATTGGCCGGCAGCGCACATTCCGCTTTGGCGCTTTCCGCGCCCTGCGTGGTGGTCTGTCAAACGTTCGGTCGTTTTGATTGCTGTTACGCGCTGATCTTTGTTGGCTGCATCGCGACGTGTGTCGCGGGCGAAAGGCCCTACCGCCTAGATCTTGCCTTGCGGTCGGGTCGCGAGCATATCGAAATGGTTTTTGCCGCCGTGTCGTGAAAATTTGGTCAGCCCCGCTGCGCGGAGCGCGACAGAAAGGGCTTTAACGTCAACCCAGGCAAGATCGACCTCAAAGAAGAGGTGCGAGATACGTGGGGCGGAGGCGAGTTTCAGGACTTCGGGGATCACGACCCATTCGAAGCCTTCCACGTCCACCTTGATCACAAGATCAGACTGACCCGACAGCAGGCGGTCAATGTCATGCGCCGACAGCGTGTCGATAGTCAGTGTTCGGCCATTCCCCAATTTGCGATCCGTCAGCGATGCCGCACCGCTGTGGCCATCACTCAGGCTGATTGTTGCGGTTCCAGTTTCCGAAGAAATGGCTGCCTGTACGCATCGAATCCGGTTGGACATCGGGCTGTGCGCCGCGTTGTGAGCAAGCAGCCCAAAGGTTTCGGGAACGGGTTCAAAAGCGATCGCTTCTTCGCAAAAAGGGTTTTGCACTGCCAGCAGGGTGAACAGCCCCTGATTTGCACCGACATCAAGAAATGTGAACGGGCGATTCAACCCCTTCAGCAGATCGGCAAGAGCGCGACCATGACCACCGAAAACGCACATTCGGAAGGTCGCATCCTCCCAGTTCGACGCCATCTCGACGCCGTAGGCTGTTCGGACAAAACCTGATCGGCCCGAGCCCAATAGCCGCCGATAAAGTGCGGGGGACAAATCGTAAAGCTTTTTTCCCAGATAGGTGGAGAGCCCAAACGCCCCAAGTCTGTGAGATGATGTTTTCAAGGCGGATAAATGCTCTCAGGACAAAATCATTCATTTTGATAGCAAGCCGCGGTGAGCAAGTCCAAGCCAAGCTGACACATCGGCGGTTTTACGCCCTGCCAAGGTGACAGTCATCCGGCGGCTCACAGGATGCCTTGCCTGATTTGGCGTCAATACATTGAATAAATTTTATATTTACGGCCGTGTCGCCCGGTCCTGCCACCGCTCTGCGGCTGGGGCCGTGTTCAGCCCCAGGTCGGGTGAAACCGGCCCGCCGGGGAAAGGGTGAAAATCTCGCAGCCTGTGGCCGTCACCCCAACCGAATGTTCAAACTGGGCCGACAGCGACTTGTCGCGGGTCACCGCGGTCCAGTCATCGGCCAGCACCTTGGTTTCGGGGCGGCCAAGGTTCACCATCGGCTCGATGGTGAAGAACATGCCCTCCTCCAGCACCGGCCCCATGCCGGGGCGGCCATAGTGCAGAACATTTGGCGGCGCGTGGAACACCCGGCCAAGACCGTGACCGCAGAAATCGCGCACCACGCTCATTCGTTGCGCCTCGACAAAGGATTGGATCGCATGGCCGATGTCACCAAAGGTGTTGCCGGGTTTGACCGCCGCGATCCCCAGCATCAGCGCGTCATGCGTGACCTGTATCAGCCGCTCGGCCTTGCGCGACAGCATCCCCGCCACATACATTCGGCTGGTGTCACCGAACCAGCCATCAAGGATCACGGTCACGTCAATATTCAGGATGTCGCCGTCTTTCAGCACCTTGGGCCCCGGAATCCCATGGCAGACCACATGGTTGACCGAGATGCACGAGGCATGCTGATAGCCGCGATAGCCGATGGTGGCCGATTTCGCGCCCAGTTCCTCCACCCGGTTGCGGATGAAGTCGTCCAGCGTGCTGGTGGCCACGCCCGGTTCCACCAAGGGCGCCACCTCGTCCAGAATGCGGGCTGCCAGATGACCTGCGGCTTGCATCCCCTCGAAATCTGCGTCTTCGTAAATGCGGATGCCGTCTTTAGTGACGCGGCCTCGGGTTTCCTGCACGGCTATGCTCCTGCTTGATCGGCCCGTAGATAATCACTATTCGCCGCCTTGGCCAGAGCGGGTTGCCATCCGGGCTTCCCCCGTGGACGGGCGGGCCCTATACCTGTGGCGTCTGCGCAAAGGAGCCCGTCATGCCCAACCCCACCGCTGCAATTCTGATCATCGGCGATGAAATCCTGACCGGGCGCACCCGCGAGGGGAACGGGCATTATCTGGCGGGCGAACTGGCCAAGGCCGGGATCGACCTGCGCCAGATCCGCGTGGTGGGCGACGATCACGCAACCATCGTGGCCGCGGTGCGCGATCTGGCGGGCACGCATGACCATCTGTTCACCTCGGGCGGGATCGGGCCAACGCATGACGACATCACCGCCGATGCGGTAGCCGAGGCATTTGGCGCGCGCATCGGCGTGCGCGAGGATGCCCGCGCGATTCTGGCCGCGCATTACGCCGGCCGCGGGCTGGAGTTCAACGAGGCGCGGCTGCGCATGGCGCGCATCCCCGAGGGGGCCTGCCTGATCGAAAACCCGGTGTCGGCGGCGCCCGGCTTTTCCATCGGCAACTGTCATGTGATGGCGGGGGTGCCCAATATCTTTCAGGCGATGGTGGCCTCGGTGCTGCCCGCGCTGACCGGGGGCAGGCCGCTGATGTCGCAATCGCTGCGGGTGATGCAGGCCGAGGCCAGCGTCGCCGATGCCTTTGGCCACCTTGCGGCTGAATATCCCGATCTGTCGATGGGGTCTTATCCCTTTGTCAAGGATGGTGCCTTTGGCACCAATCTTGTGATCCGTGGCACCGATCCGGCACGGATCGACGCCGCAATGGCCCGGCTGTGCGCGCTGTTCCCGGAGGGAGAATGACGACAAACCCGTTTGACGTGATCGATGCCACATGGCCCGCGGCATCGTTGCATCGGGCGGGGGGCTTTGTGGTGCGCGAGGGGCTTGGGGGTGGCAAGCGGGTATCGGCGGCCAGCGTCGCGGGCGCCTGGACGCCCGCCGATATCGAGTTGGCCGAGGCCGTGCATCATGCGCTGGGCCAGTGCCCGCTGTTCATGATCCGGCCCGAGGATGCGGCGCTGGATGCGGCGCTGGCCGCACGCGGTTATGATGTGGTCGATCCGGTGGTGGTGCTGGCCGCGCCGGTTGCCGCCGTGGCGACCGAGGCGCCGCCTCCGATCAGCGCCTTTTGCCACTGGCCGCCGCTGGCGATCCAGCGCGATCTGTGGGCCGAGGGCGGCATCGGCCCTGCCCGGCTGGCGGTGATGGCGCGCGCCGCGCCGCCTAAATGCGCGCTGCTGGGCCGCACCGGTGACCGCGCCGCCGGGGTGGGCTTTGTGGCGCTGCATCAGGGCGTGGCGATGGTTCACGCCATGCATGTGCTGCCTGCGCTGCGACGGCAGGGGCTGGCGCGCTGGATGCTGCGCGCCGCCGCCCTCTGGGCCGCCGAGGCGGGGGCGCAGACGCTGGCGCTGGTGGTCACGCAGGCCAATGCCGGGGCGCTGGCGCTGTATCGTGGCATTGGGCTGGCCGAGGTGAGCCGCTACCACTACCGGCAGGCGCCAGAGGTTGCGGCTTGAGGGCGGTCGTTCTTGCCCTTGCGGCTTTGGTGGCCTGCCCGGCGCAGGCCGAATTCGCGCCTCTGTTTCCCGGCCCCGCCACGCCGACGGCAAGCCGGACCGAGCCGATGGCCAGCTATCGCCTGCCGGTCGGGGCCTGGCGCCCCGAGGGGCTGCCGGTCGCGGTGCTGGAGGGCGCGCTACGGCAATCGGCATGGCAGCTGCCCGAGATCCGGCTCAGCACGCTGGAGGTGCTGATGGCGCTGCGCGGGCAGTTGCAGGGCGCGGGCTGGACGGTGCTGTTTGAATGCGACACAGACGCCTGCGGCGGCTTTGATTTCCGCTACGAAACCGAATTGTTGCCCGAACCTGAAATGCATGTGGATCTGAGCGATTTCCGCTATCTGGCCGCACGGCTGGGCGAGGGCGGCGCGGCGCGGCATCTGGGCCTGATCGTCAGCCGCTCGCCGCAGGCGGGCTTTGTTCATCTGACCGAGATTGGCCCCGCCACGGCGTCAGACCTGCCGCTTCAGCCAGCAATGGCGCCCATGACCGCGCCACAGCAACCCGGCGACCCGATCTTGCCGCAGCCCACCACCGCCAGCGACGAGATCGGTGCGCAACTGCTGGCGCGGGGGGCGGTGGCACTGGACGATCTGGCGTTTGAATCCGGGGCCGCGGTTCTGGCGCAGGGAGACTATGCCTCACTGGCGGCGCTGGCGGGCTGGCTGGCCGCGAACCCCGGTCAGCGTATCGCGCTGGTGGGGCATACCGATGCGACCGGGGGGCTTGCGGCCAATATCGCCCTGTCGAAACGGCGCGCTGATGCGGTGCGGGCGCGACTGGTCAACGGGCATGGCATTGCCGCCGGGCAGTTGGAGGCTGAGGGGGCAGGCTGGCTTGCGCCGCGCGCCCCGAACCTGACCCCCGAGGGGCGCGCGCTGAACCGGCGGGTCGAGGCGGTGCTGCTGACAACCGAATCGGACCGGCCCTGACGGAGCCCGCGCTGCGCTACCAGTTGTCGGGGCCCTTGTCGGCGAAGTTCGACAGCAGGAAATCAATGAAAGCGCGCACTTTGGGCTGGGTAAACCGCCCCGGCGGACAGACCGCATAGATGCCTTGGGTTTCCATCGGCAGGCCGGGAATGGCCTCTTCGACCAGACCCTTGCGCATTGCATCGGCGTAAAGGAACGAAGGCAGATAGGCGATGCCCAACCCCGCGATCGCGGCATTCAACAGCGACTGGCCATCATTCACCGTCAGCCATCCGGCCGAGCGGACCTGCCGCCGTTCGCCCGATGGCGCAGTGATCTTCCACATATTGCCCGAGGACTGGCTGGAGTAATGTAGCAGCTTGTGGTCGTTCAAATCGTCGATTTTCAGTGGCCGCCCGTATTTCTGGAAATAGCTGGGTGCACCGATCATCCGGCGGGCGGTTTCGGTCAGCTTGCGCGCGCGCAGGGTGCTGTCATCCATCTCGCCCACGCGGATCGCCATGTCGAACCCTTCCGAGATCAGTTCGACATATTGGTTGTTCAGCACCATGCTGACGGTGATGTCGGGATATTCCCGCAGGAAATCGCCCAGCACCGGCGACAGCAGGTTCACCCCGAAATCGGTTGCCACCGAAACCCGCAACACGCCCGACGGCGCGGTCTGCATCGCGGCGACCAGCGCGTCGGCCTCGCCCGCATCGGTCAGCACACGGCGGGCGCGGTCGTAATAGGCCAGCCCGATTTCGGTGGGCGAAACGCGCCGCGTCGTGCGGTTCAACAGCCGCGCCCCCAGCCGCGCCTCAAGGGCCGAGACATGCTTGGACACCGCCGATTTGGAAATGCCCATCTTGCGGGCAGCATCGGTGAAGCCCCCCTGATCCACCACCGTGGCAAAGGCTTCCATCTCGGTCAGGCGATCCATTGTCACCCCTTCTGGAACTGATTTCCGGTTCTTTGGGTATCCAGATCAATTCGGGCGCAAATGGGGCTTGTTGCGGACAATCGCGGGGAAAGAGTCGGAACGTTTCCGCTCAGTGGTCAGCAGGCGGGTGCGCGGGCCAGATCAAGCAGCCCCGCAACGTCAAGATGCGCCTCAAGATGTGCGGCCAGCGCATCCAGAGTGGTCTCGACAGCCGTGCCATAATTCAGCCCCGAGGGCCGCGCGCCCAAGCCCGCCAGAAACGCCGCGCGGAACGTATCCGAGGCAAAGAGACCGTGCAGATAGCTGCCGACGATCCGGCCATCGGGGGAAACGGCGCCTTCGGGCGCGCCCGTGACATGGGCAAAGGGGCGGCTACGGGCCGGTCCATCGGTGCGGCCGATGTGGATTTCATAGCCTTCCACACCGAGGCCGGTTGCGGCATGGGTGGCGGTGGTGCGGGTCAGCCGTTTGTCGGCGGTCATCACTGTTTCCAGATCCAGCAGGCCCAGTCCCGGCGTTTCGCCGGGCGTGCCCTCGATCCCGTCGGGGTCGCGCACCACATGGCCCAGCATCTGATAGCCGCCGCAGATGCCCAGCACATGCCCGCCGCGCCGGACATGTCCGGCAAGGTCGATGTCCCAGCCCTGCGCGCGCAGGAAGGCCAGATCGGCGCGGGTCGATTTGGTGCCGGGCAGGATGACCAGCGCACAATCACCCGGTATCGGCTGGCCTGGCTGCACCATGGTCAGCCGCACACCGGGTTCCTGTGCCAGAGGGTCGAGATCGTCGAAATTGGCGATGCGCGACAGCGCAAGGCAGGCGACATGCAGGCCCGTGCCACCACCCGACGGCAGGTCGAGAGCGTCTTCGGCAGGCAGGCGGTGGGCGTCGGGAAACCACGGCAGAACGCCAAAGCCGCGCCAGCCGGTGCGATCCTGAATAAAGCGGTAGCCATCGTCGAACAGCCGCACATCGCCGCGGAACTTGTTGATCAGAAACCCGGCCACCATGGCAGCATCGGCCGGGTCGATCACGCCCTGGGTGCCCACGATCTGCGCGATCACGCCGCCGCGGTCGATATCGCCCGCCAGGACCACGGGCACATCGGCGGCGCGGGCAAAGCCCATGTTGGCAATGTCATTGGCGCGCAGGTTCACCTCGGCGGGGCTGCCCGCGCCTTCGACGATCACCAGATCGACCTGAGATTTCAGCCGCACGAAACTGTCCAGCACCGCAGCCATCAGCCCTGCCTTGACCTGCGTGTAATCGGCGGCGCGCACGGTGGTTACGCGGCGGCCCTGCACCACCACCTGCGCGCCGGTTTCAGACTCGGGCTTCAGCAGAACCGGGTTCATGTCGGTCACAGGTTCCAGCCCGCAGGCCAGCGCCTGCAAAGCCTGTGCGCGGCCGATCTCGCCGCCGTCGATGGTCACGGCGGCGTTGTTCGACATGTTCTGCGGTTTGAACGGGGCGACCCGCAGGCCGCGCGCCCGCGCTGCCCGGCACAGCCCCGCCACCAGCAGCGACTTGCCCACGTTCGAGCCGGTGCCCTGGATCATCAGTGCGCGCATCTGTTTTCCTTCCGCAAGGCAAAGGCCGGGATAGCCGATCCCGGCGGGGCGGGAAAGCCCCGTGGCGCAAGCCTCAGCGCCCGAAGCCCGAGGCTTGCGGCAGCCACAGCGCCAGTTGCGGAAAGGCCCAGATCAGCGCCAACCCGCCCATCAGCAGCAACACATAGGGCAGCGCGCCATGGATGATCTCTGACAGCCGCGCGCCGGTGATGCCCTTGATCACAAAAAGGTTCATTCCCACAGGCGGGGTGATCAGCGCCAGTTCAAGGTTGATCATCAGCATCACGCCATACCAGATCGGGTCGATCCCAAGCGCCGCCATCGTGGGCAGGATGATCGGCGTGGTGATCAGGATGATGGCGATGGTTTCCAGAAACATCCCCAGCACAAAGATCGCTGCCATCACGGCCATGATAAAACCGGTCTGGCCCAGCCTCAGCGCAGTCACCGCCTCCATCACCTCGGCGGGGAGTCGGATGATGGTGATCGCATGACCGAAAATGCCGGCGGCGGCGAGGATCATGAACAGCATCGCCGTGGTGCGCATGGTTTCCCACAGACAGTCCCACAGATCGCGCAGGGTGACATTGCGATAGACCAGCACCGCAACCGCCAGCGCATAGACAGCGCCGATGGCGGCCGCCTCGGTCGCGGTGAAGACGCCCAGATAGATGCCGCCCAGCACTACCGGTGGCATCATCACTGCCCAGAACGATTTGGCCAGCGCGCGCCGCAATTCGGCCCAGCCGACCCAGCTTTGCTTTTGGGTGTCGCCTTGCATGGTGACCTGCGCCCAACTGAACAGCGCAAAGATCGCCGCCAGCATCAGCCCCGGCACCAGCCCGGCCAGAAACAGCGCCCCGATCGAGGCATCCGAGACGATGGCATAGAGGATCATCGGCCCCGAGGGTGGGATCAGGATACCCAGCGTGCCGCCTGCCGCGATCACGCCGTAACTGTCGCGGGGGCGATAGCCGAACCGCTGCATCTGCGGGATCGCCGTCGAGCCGATGGTCAGCGCTGTCGCCACCGATGACCCGGAAATGGTGGCAAAGATCGTGCAGGACAGGATCGTGGCAAAGCCCAGCCCGCCCTTGACATGGCCCACCAGCTTGTTGGCCATGTCATAAAGATCATCGACCACGCGCGCCCGGATCATCACATGTGCCATGAAGGCAAACATCGGGATCGCGGCCAGAAGCGGCGAATTCAGGCTGGCAAAGACCGCATCTGCGGTGGCATCGACCTTGCCCTCCATCGCCCACAACACCACCAGCGACGACAGGCCAAGGGCGGCAAAGATCGGCATTCCGGTCAGCAGAAGCGCGATCAGCAGGCCAAAGATGATAACGCCGCTCATCGCGGGGCTCCGTGCGTGATCTTGCGGTGGACATCATCCAGCAGCCGCAGCGCGGCCATGGTCGCCAGCAGCGCACCGCCGGCAATCAGCGCCGTCTGCGGTATCCACAGCGGAACTTGCAGATAGCCGGGCGAATAGGCGCCGAACATCCGCGAAAACGCGACCGTATGCCAGCCGGTCCACATCAGCACCGCGGCAAAGCCGATCACCGCCAGATGCGACAGTTGTTCCACCCACCACTGGCCCGCAGGCCCCAGACGTTCGGATAACAGGTCGATGCGGATGTGATCCCCTCGCCGATACGCTTCGGCGGCGCCCAGCATCACCATGCCGACAACCAGATAGCCAGTGGCCTCTTCGGCGCCGCGCAGGGGGGCGCTCAGGAAATAACGGCCGATCACATTGGCCGCCGTCAGGATCAGCACCGCAAGGATCATCAGCGCCGCCAGCGCGCCAAAGCCAAGCCCGATCCATTTGGCAAGTCGTGCGGCGGCCCCCTTCGAAGCCGTCGCACGGGGATCACGGGGCGTGGTCATCGGTCACTGAAGCTTGGCGATCAGGTCAAGCAACTCCTTGCCCTCGGCGCCCGTTTCTTGCTCAAAGCCCGCGGCGAAGGCGGGCTGCATCACCGCCTTGAATGCTTCGTTCTCGGCATCGGTGGCGATATGCACCTGCACCCCCTTCGAGGCAAGCTGATCGGGGGCCGCCGCCGAAGCTTCGATAGAGGCCTCGATCGCCCAGCCCGCAGCCTTTTCGCCCGCCTTTTTCAGTGCCGCTTTTTGTGGATCGGTCAGCCCGTCATGGAACGCGGGTGTGACATAGCCGTGCAGATAGGCCGCCAGCACCGGCACCACGACGAAATGATCCTGCACCTCGTAATACTTGCGCGACCATGCGGCGGCGACATCTGTCACTGCGGCGTCGATCACCCCCGTGGCCAGCGCCTGATAGACCTCGGAGCCGGGCATGGACACGGTGGTGGCGCCCATCGCCTCAAGCCCCTTGTCAAAGGCCGGGCCAAGGCCCCGCATCTTGAGGCCCTGGAAATCGGCCGGGGTCTGCAAGAATTTGCCCTTTGACGTAAAGACCGACACGTTGGTCTGGAACATCCAGGCGACGTTTTTCACGCCCTTTTCGGACAGCTTGTCCTCCAGGTAGGCCGCCGCCTCGGAGGTGGGCCATTTCTTCCACGCCTCAATCGACGACATGGTGTAGGGTCCTACCGTCACATTCATGATCGGCAGCGTCTTGCCCCACTGGAAGTTCAGCGAAAAGGCGCATTCGATATCGCCCTTGGCCACCGCCAGAATGTTGTCGTTGGCCTTCACGAGGCTGTCGGCGCCGAACACCTGCACGTCGATTTCGCCGTTTGAAAGGGTCTCCACCTCGGCGGCCCATTGGTCCACCACAAGGGCGATGTGGTGGGCGGGCGGTAACTGGTGGCTGCAGCGCATCACGGTGGCCTCGGCCTGGGCGACCCCGGCACAGGCGCTGCCGGCCAAGAGTGCGGCGATAGCGGTTCTGGTCATTGTCTTCTCCTCCCGTTGCGATGTTGGCGCGTGGCCCTTCTGCGGGGCTCAGGCGCGCCAGTCGATGTTGCGCGGTGGCCCGGTTCGGGACACTGCGCCGTAAAGCTGTTCTTCGGGCATCTCGCGCATCAGAATATCACGGATCGCGGCCAGCGCGGCGATGTCGATGCCGGTGGCAAAGCCCATCCGCTCGCACAGGTAGGCCAGATCCTCGAATGCCACATTGCCGGTGGCGCCGGGTGCGAAGGGGCAGCCGCCCAGCCCCCCCAGCGCGCCATCCAGAACCTGCGCGCCATGGTCCAGCGCGGCTGCGGCGTTGGCGAGGCCAAGGCCCCGCGTGTCGTGCAGATGCACGATGAAGGGCCGCGGCCCGCACAGCCGCGCCATGCCATCGCACAGCGCCGCCACCTCGCGCGGGCCGGCATAGCCCACGGTATCGGCAATGCCGATGATATCGGCGCCCGCCGCAAGGCAGGCCTCGGCCAGCCGCAGCACCTGCGCCGGGGCCACCTGTCCGGCGATCGAGCAGCCGAAGCTCATGGCGATTCCGACGTTGATGAGCACATCGCCGCCGCTGGCCGCGCGCAGCGCCGCTGCGCGGGTGACCAGCGCGACCGATTCGGCGCAAGACTTTCGGATGTTGGCCTGACTGTGCTCTTCGGTGGCGGAAACGACGCAGACCACCTCATTCACCCCCGAGACCAGCCCAGCCTCGACCCCGCGTTCGTTCAGCGTCAGCGCCGCGGTGACAGCGCCGGGCAGGGCGCAGGCTGCGGTGATCAGATCGGGCAGGTCGGCAAACTGCGGGAAGCGGGCGGCAGGCAGGAACGAACCCAATTCGAAATAGCGCACCCCGGCGGCATGTTCGCGGCTCAGCCAGTCGATCTTGGCGGCGGTGCCGGGGAAGGACTTGACCAGTTGCAGCCCGTCGCGCAGCCCGACCTCGCGCAGCGTTACCCGGTCGGCGGGGTAAAGCCCGGTGCGGGTCATGTCGCACCCCCGCTGGCCGCCGCGATCATCGCCGCATTCAACCCCAGTGCCGACAGCACCTCGACCGTATCCTGGCCGATGCTGGGCACATCGCCGCCGCCGGTGATCATCTGTCCATCAACCTCGAACGGCAGCGAGGGCGCGCGGAATGTCTCGCCCGTCGGCAGATGCGAGGTGGTCAGCCCGCCGGGGCGCATTACATGCGGATCGGAATACATGTCCGAGGGTTTCGAGATCGGCGCAAAAGGGATGCCCATCCGTTCAAACTCGGCCACCAGCGCCGCCTTGCGCCAGCGCGAAATCGCCTGCGCCACCATCGGAACGGTGCGGTCGCGGGCGTTGATCTGGTCCATTTTGGTTTGCAGGCCGGGGTCGTCGAGCAGATCGTCCAGCCCCAGAAAACCGCATAGGGCGCCCCATTGCCCTTCGGTCACGGCCCCCACAAAGATCGGCTGATGATCGGCGGTGGTGAAGATGTCATAAACCGGCCAGGAAAAATCGCGCTCGGGCATTGGCGCTGCGTCGTGACCCTCCAGATCGAATTGCACCATGTGCTGTGCCACCAGAAGCAGGCAGTTTTCAAACAGCCCGATGCGGATGGCATGGCCCTGCCCGGTGTGGTCGCGCTCGCGCAGCGCCGCGACCACCGACAGTGCACCAAACAGCCCGCCCATGATGTCATTGACAGACGACCCCACCCGCAAGGGCCGTCCGCTGGGGCCGGTCATGTAGGCAAGCCCGGTCATCATCTGCACCACTTCATCCAGCGCGGTGCGGTTTTCGTAGGGCCCCGACAAAAAGCCCTTGTGCGAGGCAAGGATCAGCCGCGGAAAGCGACGGTGCAGATCGGCCAGATCGGCGCCCATTCCGGCCAGTGATGCATCGCGGAAGTTTTCAACGAACACATCGGCCGTGGCCAGAAGCCGGTCCAGCGCCACCCGTCCGGCCTCGGATTTCAGATCCAGCCGGACCGATTTCTTGCCGCGGTTGAACAGCGGAAAGAACGGCCGCCCCATGCCCGACAGGGCGCGCGTCTTGTCGCCCGCGGGCGGTTCGACCTTGATCACCTCGGCACCCAGAAAGCCCAGAAACATGCCGCAGGACGGCCCCATGATCATGTGGCTCATCTCGACAACGCGAACCCCGGCCAGTGGCGCAAAATCTGATGTCATACCCATTCCTCCACGGAGTGCCGCAATTCAGACCTTAGACTTGCTGTTATCCTCAGGAAATTATAATATTTATCAATCTGCGTTCGAAAAAATGGAACGATATGGACACGCGCCAGCTTCGCTATTTCGTCGCCATCCACGATCAGGGCACGCTGACCGGGGCCGCAGATCAGGAACGCACGGCGGTATCGGCGCTCAGCTATCATTTGGCCAATCTTGAGGCCGAACTGGGCACTGCGCTGTTCACCCGCAAGCCGCGCGGCATGACGCCCACCGCGGCGGGTGAGCGGCTTTACCCCCATGCCCGCGCAATCCTGCGCGCGCTGGAGGCCGCCGAGCGCGACATTTCCAGCATCGTCGAGGATGTGGCGGGCGAGGTGTCGGTCGGCATGGCGCATTCGGTCGTGAAGGCGATCGGGGTCGATCTGGTGCGTCATGTGCTGCGCGATTATCCGCGGCTGCGGCTATCGCTGACCGAGGGGCTTTTGGGGTCAACCCTGGTTCACCTGCTCGCCTCCGAGGTCGATATGGCGCTGGTCTACAACCCGCCCGCCACCCCCGGCCTGCGCGCCCGCCCGGTGCTGGAGGAACGTCTGGTCTGTCTGGGCCGCGCCGATGTGATCGGCAACAGCGACGCGCCGCTGAACTTTGACGAGGTTCTGGATTTTCCGATCATCCTGTTGCGGCGCGGTGCCTCGGCCCGTGCCGTGACCGATGATGCGGTGCTGCTGCGCCGGCTGGAGGAGCGGGCACAGTTGCAACTGAACTCGATCGTGGCCATCGCAGGCGCGTTGCAGGCGGGGCTGGGCTGCCTGGTGGGGCCGGCCTTTCTGATGCGCGATCATCTGGTTGCCGGGCATTTCCGCGCCCGCCCGATTGAGGCGCCCGAATTGTGGCGCAGGCTTTATCTGTGCGAGCGCGAGGATCGCCCGCCGACACGGGCGACCGAGGTGACACGCGATCTGGTCCTGTCGCTGTTGCGGCAAAAGGTGGGGTCGGGCGATTGGGACGCGCGGCTGATTGATCCGGGCTAATCGCTCAGGCCCGGCTCGTCGAGCAGGGTGCGCCCGTCACGGCTCTCTATCTCGACCACCCACAGATCGGGGTCGCGGGCGCGCTGGCGGGCGATCAGGGCGTCAACCTCCGGCTCGGCGCCCTCGCTCAGCGAGACCCAGGCGCGGTTGCCTGTCATCAGGTCAAAGCTGCGCTGAAAGGTGCGGGCGCGGCCATCAAGTGTTGCGCATTTGACCAGCACGGCACCGGCGACGGCATCGCCCCGATGCGTGACGTAGGCGGGGATGTCGGCCAGACCCAGCCGCGCCAGATAGGCGCGGACCCAGAAATCCGCGGTCAGGCGTGGCTCAGTCGCCATCCTTGAAATCGAGCCCCATTTCCGAATAGCGCTCGGCCTCTTCCAGCCAGTTCGGGCGCACCTTCACCTGCAAGAACAGATGCACGGGGTGGCCGACGAATTCGGCAATCTCGGCGCGGGCGGCCTGACCGATGGCCTTGATCGTCTCGCCGCCATGGCCCAGCACGATGCCCTTGTGGCCGTCGCGCGCGACATAGACCAACTGGTCGATCCGGGTCGATCCGTCAGGACGGTCCTCCCAGTTTTCGGTCTCGACGGTCAGTTGATAGGGCAATTCTTCATGCAGGCGCAGGGTCAGCTTTTCGCGGGTGATCTCGGCCGCGATCTGGCGCATCGGCAGATCGGCAATCTGGTCTTCGGGGTAGAACCACGGGCCTTCGGGCAGGCGCGCCGCCAGCCATTCGCGTAGATCAGCCACGCCATAGCCTTTTTCGGCGGAAATCATGAATGTGCGTGTAAAGGGAAAAGCCGCGTTCATCTTTTCGGCCAGCGCCAGCAGGGTTTCGGCCTTGACCCGGTCGATCTTGTTGATGGCCAGTGCCACCGGGCGGTCGCCGACACGATCCTTCAGCGTAGCGAGGATGTTTTGCACCCCCTCGGTCAGGCCGCGATGCGCCTCGATCAGCAGCACGATCACATCGGCATCCGCCGCCCCGCCCCAGGCCGCGGCGACCATCGCACGGTCGAGCCTGCGGCGCGGGCGAAACAGGCCCGGTGTATCGACAAAGACGATCTGCGCCTGCCCCTCCATTGCCACGCCACGAATGCGGGCACGGGTGGTCTGCACCTTGTGGGTGACGATCGACACTTTCGCACCCACCATCCGGTTCAGCAGCGTCGATTTGCCGGCATTCGGCTCGCCGATCAACGCGACAAAGCCCGCACGGGTCGGCTCGGTCATCTCAGTCATCGGCGTTCTCCATCCGGGTCAGCAGGGCGCGGGCGGCGGCCTGTTCGGCCTGCCGCTTGGCCCCCGCGCGGGCGCGTTCGGCCTGCCCCGAGGCCAGTCGCACCTCGATTGTGAACTGCGGCGCATGATCGGGGCCGTCGCGGGCGATTTCAACATAAGAGGGGGGCGGCAGGCCGCGCGCCTGTGCCCATTCCTGAAGGCTGGTCTTGGCGTCGCGCGCATCTTCGGCCACCGCGCCGATCCGCTCGCCCCAAAGCCGCAGCACCAGATCGCGCGCCGCAACAAAGCCTGCGTCAAGGTAGACGGCGGCGATCACCGCCTCCATCGCGTCGCCCAGCAGCGCCTCTTTGCGGCGCCCGCCGGTCATCATTTCGGACCGGCCCAGTTTCAGCACCGCGCCAAGGTCGATCTGGCGCGCCACATCGGCGCAGGTTTCCTTGCGCACCAGCGCGTTGAAGCGCGGTGCCAGTTGCCCCTCGGTCGCGCGGCGGTCGGCCTCCAGCAGGGTTTCGGCCAGCACTAGCCCCAGAACCCGGTCGCCCAAAAACTCCAGCCGCTGGTTGTCAGGCCGGGTGGCGGAGGAGATCGAGGCATGGGTCAGCGCCCGCATCAGAATGTCGGGCTGGGCAAAAACATGCCCCAGACGCACCTGAAAGGCGAGAATGTCGGCGCTCAGTTTCACTCGACCGCCTTGAAGAAACGGTCAGGACGCCAGGTCCAGACAAAGAACAGCGAACGGCCCGCCGAAGAGAACATGATCCGGTCGGCGCGGCCGATCAGGAATTCGGCCGGCACCATGCCAAGCCCGCCGGCAGCGGCAGCAAAGCGGCTGTCTTCGGAATTGTCGCGGTTGTCGCCCATGAAGAAATACTGCCCCTCGGGCACGGTAAAGACCGGGGTGTCATCTGCCACCCACCCGTCGGTGATGTTCAGGATCGAATGGCTGGCGCCATTGGGCAGCGTTTCGATCTTGCGCTCTTTCGCGCACTGCCCGCCGCGGCCCACCGGGTCATTGGCGCAGCGTGGCATCAGGCGCTGCGGGCCCTGCAAGTCCTTGGTTTCGAGAAAGGGCGGGGCATCGGCCAGTTGCACCGGCGCGCCGTTGATGTGGAGCACACCGTCTTTCATCTGGATCGTGTCGCCCGGCAGGCCGATCACGCGCTTGATGAAATCGACCCCGCGGGTTGGGTGGCGAAACACCGCCACATCGCCGCGCTCGGGTTCGCTGGCGAGGATGCGCCCGGTGATCGGGCACATCGAGAACGGGCAGGAATGGCGCGAATAGCCATAGGCCATCTTGTTGACGAACAGAAAATCACCGATCAGCAGCGTGTCTTTCATGCTCCCCGAGGGAATCCAGAACGGCTGAAAGAACAGCGTGCGAAAGATGCCCGCGATCAAAAGCGCATAGACGATGGTCTTCACCGTCTCTGTCAGACCCTCTTTTGCCTTGCTTGCCATGGTGCCGCCTGTGCCCGATGAAACCCCGCGCTTCATGGGCCGCGCGGGCTGCCCTGTCAAGCAAGCGGGGGCGGAGCGTGCGGGCGCGCCTCGATCACCACAAAGGCCTGCGCCCAGGGGTGATCGTCGGTAAGCGTCACATGCACCACCGGTTCGTGCCCCGCCGGGGTCATTGCGGCCAGCCGTTCGGCAGCCCAGCCGGTCAGGTTCATCACCGGCTGGCCGGTGTCCAGATTGCTGACCGCCATGTCGCGCCACGAAATGCCCATGCGCAGCCCGGTGCCCAACGCCTTGGAGCAGGCCTCTTTGGCGGCCCAGCGTTTGGCATAGGTGCCCGCGGTATCGGCGCGGCGTTCGGCCTTGGCGATCTCGGTTTCGGTGAAAACGCGGGTACGAAACCGGTCGCCGAACCGGTCCAGGGTGCGGGCGATGCGGTCGATGTTGGCCAGATCGCTGCCGATCCCCAGAATCATCGCGGCGGCCTCACCGCGCTGCATCCATCTTGGCGCGCATCCCCCGGATGGCGGCCTCCAGCCCGATGAACACCGCCTCGGCGATGATGAAATGCCCGATGTTCAGTTCGCGCAGTTCGGGGAAGGCGGCGACGGGGCCCACCGTGTCAAAGGTCAGCCCGTGGCCTGCGTGCACCTCCAGCCCGAGGCTGTGGGCCAGCCGCGCGCCCTGCCGCAGCGCCTCCAGTTCGGCGTCGCGTTCGGCCAGACGGCCCTCGTGGTGCAGGTCGCAGTAATGGCCGGTGTGCAGTTCCACCACCGCCGCGCCGATCCGGGCCGACGCCTCGATCTGGCGGGTGTCATGGCCGATGAACATGGACACGCGAATCCCCGCATCGCGCAGCGGTGCGATGAAATCCGCCAGCCGGGATTCGTCGCCCGCCACGTCCAGCCCGCCCTCGGTCGTGCGTTCCTCGCGCTTTTCGGGCACGATGCAGCAGGCATGAGGCCGGTGGCGCAGGGCAATGGCCTGCATTTCGGCGGTGGCGGCCATTTCAAAGTTCAATGGCCGGTCCAGCGCACCGATCAGGCGGGCGATGTCGTCATCGCGGATGTGGCGGCGGTCTTCGCGCAGATGCGCGGTTATGCCGTCAGCGCCCGCGTCCTCGGCCAGCAGGGCCGCGCGCACCGGGTCGGGGTAGGCCGAGCCGCGGGCGTTCCGCAGCGTAGCGACATGGTCGATATTGACCCCTAGACGGAGGGGCGGAAGGGGGGGGTTAGTCATTCGGGCCTCCTGCAAGCTGGGCAAGATTAATTCGGGCGCGCAGGAAACGGAATGCCCCTTGGTCCGATCAGATCTTGTCTTGCCGTTCTTCCTTGCGGGCCTGCAGCTTGGCCTTCAGCTTGTCAAAGCGGTCTTTCAGCCGGGTGCGGCGGTGTTTCTGATAGGCCGCGATGATCGGCGCCGACAGGTAGTAGCAGATCAGCCCCGCGATGATGCCGGGAATCAGGCCGCCGACCAGATAGGGTAGAAACACATCGTGAAAAAAGGCTGCCAGCGCCCCCCACTGGGTGACATCATCGGTGAAAATGGCGAACAGGTTGTGCTTGATATCCTCGCCCGCGCCCAGAAACGCCTGCAACAGCGTTTCCTGATGCGTTTCGTCAAACGTCTGGCCCAGCATCCGTTTGCCCAGCTTCATCGAGGAATAGGCGATGATCGGGAAGGTGATCGGGTTACCAAAGAACGTGGCCAGAAGCGCGGCCAGAATATTGCCCCGCACGATCAGCGCGACGGTCGCCGCAGACAGGAAGTGAAAACCGAACAGCGGCGTGAACGACACGAACACCCCGGCAAACACCCCCCGCGCGATCCGGTGCGGATCGTCGGGCAGGCGTTGAACGCGGTGGCGCACATAATGAAAGGCACGCGTCCAGCCGCCACGCGGCCAGACTGATTCGGTCATCACCCGGTGAAAGGGACGCTTATCGCGCCGCTTGAAGACCACGTTGCGTTCCTTCCCTTGCCCTCAGGGCTTGCGCGACAGATCGCGATACCGTTCCACCTGCGCCACGTCGCTTTCGGCTTCAAGCGCCGTCAGCAGCGTATGCAGATGCTCCACATCGCGCAAATCGACCTCGATCACGACAGAGTAGAAGTCGGGCTTGCGATCTGCAAAGTGCAGGTCCGAGATATTGGCCTTCTGCTGGCCAATCAAGGTGCAGATATGCCCCAGCACACCGGCATCGTTCGAGATGGTCAGTTTCAGGCTGGCCGAATAGACCGGGGCATGGCGCCCCGCATGCCAGTGCAGATCGACCCAGCGTTGGGGCTGTTCTTCAAATTCGGCCAGCGCGGGGCAGTCGATGGCGTGAACGATAACGCCCTGCCCGCGGTAGGTGATGCCCACGATCCGCTCGCCCGGCAGGGGCTGGCAGCACTGCGCGCGGCGAAAGCTTTGGTCGGCGGCCAGCCCCACCACGGGGCGCTTGGCATCGACCACCTCGGCCGGGGCGGTTGCAAGTTCGGGATAAATTGCCTCGATCACCTCGCGCGCGCTGAGTTCGGCGCTGCCCAGCCGTGCCAGAAGCTCGTCGGAATCCGACAGCGCCAGCGTTTTGGCCGCGGTGCGCAGCGCCTTGTCCGACACCTTGCGCCCGACGTGTTCAAACGCCACGCGCGCCAGTTCGGTGCCCAGCTTGATGAACCGGCTGCGGTCTTCCTCGCGCAGCGATTTGCGAATGGCGGCCTTGGCACGGCCCGTCACCACGATGTCAAGCCAGGTGCCCTGCGGGCGCTGACCGGCGGCGGTGATGATTTCCACGCTCTGGCCGTTTTTCAGCCGGGTCCACAGCGGCACGCGGATTCCGTCGATCTTGGCGCCGACGCAGGAATTGCCGATCCGGGTGTGGATTGCATAGGCATAGTCGATGGGCGAGGCGCCCTTGGGCAGTTGCACCACATCGCCCTTGGGCGTGAAGCAAAAGACCTGATCGGAATACATCTCAAGCTTGACGTTTTCCAGAAACTCGTCGTGGTCGCCCTCGTCAAAGCGTTCGGTGAGGGTCGCGATCCATTGCGCAGGGTCCACCGCAAACGGGTTCTGCACCCGCACCCCCTCGCGGTAGGACCAGTGCGCAGCAACGCCCGCCTCGGCCACCTCGTGCATCTGACGGGTGCGGATCTGCACCTCGACGCGCTTTCCATCGCGCCCCGAAACCGTGGTGTGGATGGACCGGTAGCCGTTCGATTTCGGCTGGCTGATGTAATCCTTGAACCGCCCCGGCACCGCGCGCCAGCGCTGATGAATCACGCCCAGCACGCGGTAACAGTCGGCGTCGCTGCGGGTGATGACGCGAAAGCCGTAGATGTCGGATAGGCTGGAAAAACTCAGCTGCTTTTCCTGCATCTTGCGCCAGATCGAATAGGGCTTTTTCGCGCGGCCGAACACATCGGCCTCGATCTGCGCGCGTTCCAGTTCGGTGCGGATGTCGGCAGTGATCTTGGGTATCACATCGCCGGTTTCCTTTTGCAGCGTGACAAAGCGGCGGATGATCGAACTGCGCGCCTCGGGGTTGAGAACCTTGAAGGACAGATCCTCCAGTTCCTCGCGCATCCACTGCATGCCCATGCGGCCCGCCAGCGGCGCATAGATTTCCATCGTCTCGCGCGCTTTTTGCGCCTGCTTTTCCGGCTTCATGCTGCGGATCGTGCGCATGTTGTGCAGCCGGTCGGCCAGCTTGACCAGAATCACCCGCAGGTCTTTCGACATCGCCATGAACAGCTTGCGGAAATTTTCCGCCTGTTTGCTTTCCGAAGACGAGAGTTGCAGGTTGGTCAGCTTGGTCACGCCATCGACCAGTTCGGCCACATCGGAGCCGAAGAGCCCCGCCACCTCGGTGTAGGTGGACCGGGTATCCTCGATGGTGTCGTGAAGCAGGGCGGTAACGATGGTGGCGTCATCCAGACGCTGTTCGGTCAGGATCGCGGCCACCGCCACCGGATGGGTGAAATAGGGCTCGCCCGATTTGCGGAACTGGCCCTCGTGCATCTGCTTGCCATATGCATAGGCACGGCGGATCAGGTCGGCATTGGCGCGCGGGTTATAGTTGCGGACAAGCGCGATCAGGTCTTCGACGTCGATCATTCGCGCTCGTTGTCCCCCGTGCCCGGTCTTTGCCTAGTCGCGGCCCTGCGCATCCATCAGGGCACGCAGCATGCGCTCTTCGCTCATGTCGTCGTCGCGCGGGCGATCAACCTCGCCCGACATCAGCATCGCCATCGAGTCATCCTCGGGCTCGTCCACCTCGATCTGGGTCTGGTTGCTCTCGATCATCCGCTCGCGCAGATCGTCGGCCAGTTGGGTTTCGTCGGCGATTTCGCGCAGCGCAACGACCGGGTTCTTGTCATTGTCGCGGTCGATCGTGATCGGCGAGCCGGCAGCGATCTCGCGGGCGCGATGGGCTGCAAGCATGACCAGTTCGAACCGGTTCGGAACCTTGTCAACGCAATCTTCAACCGTCACGCGGGCCATCGGCAACTCCAGTCCGAAAAGATGTGGAACCGCCTATCTATGCGCTCGTGTTTCCCTTGACAAGCATCGAATCCCCATTAGCCGGGGCGCAGATCGGGCTTAGCGCCGCTTTTTCCGCTGCGGGCAAGGCCGCAAGCATCTCGGCCACGCTTTGCCCCAGCATGGGGTGGCGCCAGCGCGGGGCGATTTCGAAAAGGGGAATCAGCACAAAGGCCCTCTCGGCCAGCCGCGGATGGGGCAAGATCAGCGTTTCGGGGGCAAGGCGGGCCTGATCGGTCGGAGGCAGGGCGATCCACTGTGCCAATGTGGCCGCGTCTGGGGCGATAGTGTCGCCCATCGCCAGCAGGTCAAGGTCAAGCCCGCGTGCCGCCCATCGGGTGCTGCGGTTCCGGCCAAAGGCCACCTCGACCCGGTGCAGCGCCGCCAGAACCTCGGCGGGGGTCAGGTCTGCGGTTTGCAGCCGCGCGCAGGCGTTCACATAATCCGGCCCCGACCCCGCCGGATAGGCCGGGCTGCGGTGAAACCGGCTGACCGCGACGATACCGAACCCCTCGCGCACCAGCGCCGCCAGCGCCGCAACCAGCGTTTGCGCAACCGTGCGGCCCGGCCCCGGCAGGTTGCCCCCCAGCGCGATCAGCGCCGTGGTTCTGTCCATTTCGACAGTATACTTTTCGGCAGATTTCATTTTCCGGACATTATCCTGTAGTGTTGCGGCAGACAGACGCACCCCGGCGGTTTTTTTCAAGTTTCCCTTTGCGATCAGCCGCCAGAACCCAGCGGGATTTATGAGAGGGTCTTTTGATGTTTTACAAGGACGAACGGCTGGCGCTGTTCATTGACGGATCGAACCTCTACGCAGCGGCCAAGGCGCTTGGATTTGACATAGATTACAAGCTTCTGCGCCAGGAATTCGAGCGTCGCGGCAAGTTGCTGCGAGCCTTTTACTACACCGCGCTGCTGGAGAATGAGGAATATTCCCCAATACGCCCGCTGGTCGACTGGCTGAACTACAACGGCTACGCGATGGTCACCAAACCGGCCAAGGAGTACACTGATTCGCTTGGCCGCCGGAAGGTCAAGGGCAACATGGACATCGAACTGGCCGTCGATGCGATGGAACTTGCCCCTCGGCTTGATCATGCGGTGCTGTTTTCGGGCGACGGCGATTTCCGGCCGCTGGTGGAAAGCCTGCAACGGCAGGGGGTGCGGGTTTCAGTTGTCTCGACCATTCGCAGCCAGCCGCCGATGATCGCCGATGAATTGCGCCGTCAGGCCGACAATTTCATCGAACTTGATGCCCTGCGCGACGTGATCGGCCGCCCTCCACGCGATCCGCGCCCCGAGCCGATCGAGCCGGGTGCCACCGACGCCTGACCACAGGCCCCGGCCCTGCGCGGGCCGGGGCGTCGTCTGGTCACGGGCATCGGGGGCTGGACGGATCGGGCCTCTGGGCTTACCTCTCGAAGGGCGTAGCGCAGACGACAGGACGGACCGATGCCCAAACCCCCGCTGACCCTTTACCTCGCCGCCCCGCGTGGCTTTTGCGCCGGCGTTGACCGCGCGATCCGCATCGTCGAAATGGCGCTGGAGAAATGGGGCGCCCCTGTCTATGTGCGCCATGAGATCGTGCACAACAAATTCGTGGTGGACAGCCTGGCCGCCAAGGGCGCGGTCTTTGTCGAGGAACTGGACGACTGCCCCAATGACCGCCCGGTGGTGTTTTCGGCTCACGGCGTGCCGAAATCGGTCCCCGAGGAGGCCGAGCGGCGCAAAATGATTGCCGTCGATGCCACCTGCCCGCTGGTGACCAAGGTCCATCTGGAGGCCGCGCGCCACCACGAGGAGGGCCTGCAAATGGTGATGATCGGCCATGCCGGTCACCCCGAAACCGTGGGCACCATAGGCCAGTTGCCCGAGGGGGAGGTGCTGCTGATCGAGACGGTCGAAGATGTGGCCCGGCTGCAACCGCGCGACCCGTCGAAGCTGGCCTTCATCACCCAGACCACGCTGTCGGTCGATGACACCAAGGACATCGTCGCCGCACTCGAAACCCGTTTCCCCGGCATCTCGGGTCCCTCGCGCGAAGACATCTGCTACGCCACCACCAACCGGCAGGCCGCAGTCAAGGCGATCGCACCAAAAATCGACGCGCTTGTGGTGATCGGGGCGCCGAATTCCTCGAATTCACGCCGCCTGGTTGAGGTGGGCCGCGCCGCGGGCTGCCCGAACGCGCAGCTCGTGCAGCGCGCCGCCGATATCGACTGGCCCGCGCTCGATGGCGCGCGCTGCGTGGGGGTGACCGCGGGCGCCAGCGCCCCCGAGATTTTGGTGAACGAGGTGGTCGATGCCTTCCGCGCCCGCTACGAGGTCACGCTCGATGTGGTCGAAACCACCCGCGAGGCCGTCGAATTCAAGGTGCCACGCATATTGAGGGAACCCGCATGAACAATCGCATACCGCTGTCAGCCCTGGTTCTGGGCGCCTCTGGTCTCATTCCGTTTCTCTGGGGCGTGGCCTCGATGGTCGCCCCGCCGCCTGCGGGGATCGGCCTTGAGCCGCTTGGCTCAGCCTATCTGGGCGCCGAGGTCATCGTCAACTGGGGCAAGGTCATTCTTGCCTTCATGTCCGGTGTTCTGTGGGGCTTTGCCACCCGCGCCCAAGGCTGGCGTGCGGTTCTGGGCTATGCGGTCTCGGTCATTCCGGCGATCTGGGTCTTCTTCATGCCCGGCGATGGGTTGGCGGGGGATGCGCTGGCGTTGCTGGCCGGCTTTGTGGGCCTTCTGGCGCTGGATTGGGCCTTCGCTTGGGCAGGTCTGGCGCCCGCCTGGTGGATGCGGCTGCGCATCGGCCTGACGGCGGTGGTCGCGGCCTGCCTGCTGCCCGTCGTGCTGGGCTGACCGGTGGAGCTGCACGCCTGGACGGATGGCGCCTGCTCCGGCAACCCTGGCCCCGGCGGCTGGGGTGTGCTGGTGCGCGCGATGGAAGGCGCAACCGTTGTCAAGCAGCGCGAGCTGTCGGGCGGCGAGGCCGAGACGACGAACAACCGGATGGAACTTCTGGCCGCGATCAATGCGCTTGAGGCGCTGACGCGGCCCAGTGACATCACCATCACCACCGATTCGGCCTATGTGAAGAATGGGGTTACCGCCTGGATTCATGGCTGGAAGAAGAACGGCTGGAAAACCGCCGACCGCAAGCCGGTCAAGAACGTGGATCTGTGGCTGCGCCTTGATGCCGCGCAGGCACGCCACACGGTGCGCTGGCACTGGATCAAGGGCCACGCCGGCCACGCCGAAAACGAACGCGCCGACGAACTCGCCCGTGCCGGGATGGCCCCCTTCAAACCCGCCCGCGCCGCCCGCTGACCTTTCCCCTTCATCTTGGCCCAAATATCCCCCGCGGAGCGTTCTGCCGGTTGTGCCGGTCGATCCTGCCGGGGATAGTGCGCCAGCAGGGGGCGGAATGGACTGGCGCGACGAAGGCACAATCCTGGCGGTGCGGGGGCATGGCGAAACCTCGGCCATCATTGAGGTGTTCACCGCAGCCCATGGCCGCCATGCGGGCGTGGTGCGCGGCGGCGCCTCGCGCAAAATGGCTGCCGTGCTGCAACCGGGCAGTCGCGTGGCGCTGGTCTGGCACGCGCGGCTCCAAGACCACATCGGCAGCTTCACCGTAGAGCCTGTGGTCAGCCGCGCGGGCGTTTTGGGCGATCGTCTGGCGCTGGCGGGACTGAATGCGGTCTGTGCGCTGTTGTCCTTTGCGCTGCCCGAACGCGAGCCACACCCAAGCCTCCAGTCCGCCTCCGAGGGGCTGTTTGATGCGCTCTCCACCGCAGCACCCGGCTGGCCGCTGGCCTATCTGCGCTGGGAACTGTTGCTGCTTGAAGAACTGGGCTACGGGCTTGACCTGACCCGCTGCGCTGTGACTGGCAGCCGGGACGATCTGGCCCATGTCAGCCCGCGCACCGGCCGTGCCGTCAGCCGCGCAGGCGCGGGGGATTGGGCCAGCCGGCTGCTGCCGTTGCCCGAATGCCTGTTGGGGCAGGGGCCTGCCAGCCCGGCCGATCTGGCCGCCGGGCTGATCACCACAGGGTATTTTCTGGAACACCGCCTAGCCCCCGATCTGGGCGACAGGCCATTGCCCGCGGCACGCGCACGGCTGGTGGCTATGCTGGGGCGGATGTGAAACGGGCGGCCCCTTGGGCCGCCCGGCTCCCGGTTTTGGGGCGGGGCGTCAGCCCCGGCTGTCCAGCATCCGCCGCGCGATCACCTGCGCCTGAATCTCGGCCGCACCCTCAAAGATGTTGAGGATCCGCGCATCGCACAGGATGCGGCTGATCTGATATTCCAGCGCAAAACCATTGCCGCCGTGAATCTGCAGCGCATTGTCGGCGCAGGCCCAGGCCACGCGGGCGCCCAGCAACTTGGCCATGCCCGCCTCCAGATCGCAGCGCTTGTCATGGTCTTTCTGCCAGGCGCTGAAGTAGGTCAGTTGCCGGGCGATCATGATTTCCACCGCCATCATCGCCAGCTTGCCCGCCACGCGCGGAAACTCGATCAGCGATTTGCCGAACTGCTTGCGGTCTTCGGCATAGCGCATGCCCGACTCCAGCGCCGATTGCGCGACACCCACGGCGCGCGCGGCGGTCTGGATGCGGGCCGATTCGAAGGTCTGCATCAGTTGCTTGAAGCCCTGGCCCTCGACCCCGCCCAGCAGGTTTTCACCCTTCACGCGGAAGCCGTCAAAGCCCAGCTCGTATTCCTTCATGCCGCGATAGCCCAGCACCTCGATCTCGCCACCGGTCATGCCGGGGGTGGGGAAGGGGGCGTCATCGGTGCCCGGCGTCTTTTCCGCCAGGAACATCGACAGGCCGCGATAGTCTGTGGTGGCGGGGTCGGTGCGGGCCAGAAGCGTCATCACATGGGTGCGCGCGGCGTGGGTGATCCAGGTCTTGTTGCCGGTCACCACCCAATCGTCGCCCTCCTTCACCGCGCGGGTGCGCAGGGCGCCCAGATCCGAGCCGGTGTTGGGTTCGGTGAAGACCGCGGTGGGCAGGATATCGCCCGAGGCCAGCGCGGGCAGCCATTTCGCCTTTTGCTCCGGCGTGCCACCGCACAGGATCAATTCGGCCGCAATCTCGGACCGGGTGCCCAGTGACCCCACGCCGATATAGCCGCGCGACAGTTCTTCCGACACCACGACCATCGAGGCTTTGGTCAGGCCAAGCCCGCCGAATTCTTCGGGAATAGTCAGGCCGAACACGCCCAGATCCGCCAGTTCGCGGATGATCTCCATCGGGATCAGCTCGTCCTTGAGGTGCCAGTCATGGGCGAAGGGCACCACCTTGTCGTCGGCAAAGCGGCGGAACTGATCGCGGATCATTTCCAGCTCTTCGTCCAGCCCACTGGCGCCAAAGGTGGCGCGGCCGTGGTTGTCGCGCATCAGTGCGACCAGACGGGCGCGGGCGGCGGGGGTGTTACCGCAGGCGATCAGTGTCGCGGCAGCTTCGCTCGGCTCCCAGCTTTGGGCAAGGTCCGACAGGCGGGCAGTTTCGTTCTGGCTCATCGGGATGCCGCCGGCGATCTGTGCCAGATATTCGCCAAAACCGATCTGCAACAGCAGGCTTTCCATTTCGCCAAACTGCCCGGCCTCTGCCAGACGGCCCGCCCAAGCGCGCAACTGCGCCAGTGCCTCGTTGTAGGTGGCAAGCCACGACAGGGCATGGGCGGCGAACTGCTCGGCCTCAAGGGCAGCACCCGAGATGCGGCCACCTTCGGTAACACGCGCGGCGAGTGCGGCAGTTGCAGCCTCGGTCAGCGCGGCAACTTCGGGCAGGGTGGCCTCGGTCAGGGCCAGAAGATCGGAAAGAACAGCGGTTTTCGGCATGACGGCCCCATCGTGCGGCATGAATCGGTCTCCCTTCGGCAGATCGCCCGTGCTTAGGGCTTTCGCAGTTGCAGCGCAATTAAAATTCGCGATGGTTGCTGTGGGCGAAGCAATCTGTCGTGGCCATTCTGGCCCTGCGTGGCGATTGCGTCGGGCGGGCGGCGGGGGTATCGCTGGCGCAACCATGACGGAGCCTGCGATGACTTTTGCCCCCCTTGACCCCGTGCGCCTGACTGCCGACCTGATCCGCTGCCCTTCTGTCACGCCCGCAGAGGGCGGGGCGCTGGTGCTGTTGCAGTCTGTTCTGAAGGGCGCGGGGTTCGATTGCCAACGGGTCGATCGCAACGGCATCCCCAACCTGTTCGCGCGCTGGGGCGAAAAGGGCGCGGCAAAGACGTTTGGCTTCAACGGCCATACCGATGTGGTGCCGGTGGGCGATGCCGCGGCCTGGACGCATGACCCGTTCGGCGCCGAGATTGTCGATGGCTGGCTGTGGGGCCGCGGCGCCACCGACATGAAATCTGGCGTGGCGGCCTTTGTCGCGGCGGCGGTGGATTTCGTGACACAGACCCCGCCCGATGGGGCCGTGATCCTCACCATCACCGGTGACGAGGAAGGCGCGGGCCGAGATGGCACCCGCGCGATCCTTGACTGGATGGAGGCGCAGGGCGAGGCGATGAGCGTGTGTCTGGTCGGCGAGCCGACCTGCCCCGACACCCTGGGCGACATGATGAAGATCGGTCGCCGCGGGTCGATGACCGGCTATTTCACCGCCGAAGGCGTGCAGGGCCATTCGGCCTATCCGCACCGCGCGAAAAACCCGCTGCACGCGCTGGTGGCGCTGCTGGACCGGCTGACGGAATGGCCGCTGGATGGTGGCACCGCGCATTTCGATGCCTCGACGTTGCAGATCACGACGATTGATTGCGGCAACCCCGCCAATAATGTGATCCCGGCGCGCGCGAGTGCCACGGTGAACATCCGCTTCAACGATGCACATACCGGAAACAGCCTGTCGGATTGGCTGGCCACCCATGCCGAGGCGGTAGAGACCGAAACCGGCGTGAAGATCGGTCTGCGCTGCGAGATTTCAGGAGAAAGTTTCGTCACCCCGCCGGGCGATTTCGTGGCGCTGGTGGCCGATGCGGTGCAGGCCGAAACCGGCCGGCGGCCCGATCTGTCCACCTCGGGCGGCACCTCGGATGCGCGCTTTGTCAAAAACCATTGCCCGGTGGTGGAATTCGGGCTGGTGGGGCGCACGATGCATCAGGTTGATGAACGGGTCGAGTTGGCGCAGATTGCGGCGTTGAAGGCGGTCTACGGGCGCATTCTGGCCCGCTACTTTGCCTGACCCGCGGGGATTGCCGGTGACGGCGCCCCGCGCGCATGATACCTCTGGATCATGACCCAGATCCCTACCAAACAGCAGATCCTCGACTGGCTGGCCGACCACCCCGGCGAAAGCTCCAAACGTGACATCGCCAAGGCCTTCGGCATCAAGGGCGCGGCCCGGATCGAATTGAAGCGGCTTTTGAAAGAACTGGAGGCCAGTGGCGCGGTTGCGCGCCGCCGTCGCAGCTTCCGCGAGGCCGACAAGCTGCCACCGGTGTCGCTGCTGTCGGTCTTGCCACCCGATGCCGCGGGCGATCTGTTTGCCACGCCGCTGGAATGGCAGGGCGAAGGCGCCGCGCCGCGGGTGCTGTTCGTGCCCGGCAAGGATGACCCGGCGCTGGCGCCGGGTGACCGCATATTGGCGCGCGTGGCCGAGGTGGCGGGCGAGGATCATGCCTACACCGCCCGGCTGATCCGCCGGATCGGGCAGGCCGCACACCGGATCGTGGGCATCTTTCGCAAATCGGCTGAAGGCGGCCGGATCACCCCCATCGACAAGGGCGAAGACCGCGAATGGCGGGTGACCGCCGACGCCGCCAATGACGCGCGCGACGGCGAACTGGTCGAGGCCGAACAGGTTGGGCCAAAGCGGATGGGCCTGCCCAATGCCCGCATCATTGCGCGGCTGGGCGACCCCAGTGCGCCGCGGGCGGTGTCGCTGATTGCCATTCACCAGCACGGCATCCCCGACGATTTCCCCGATGCCGTGATCGCCGAGGCCGATGGCATGGTCCATGCCGGGCTGGAGGACCGCGAAGACCTGCGCGGCCTGGCCTTTGTCACCATCGACCCGTCTGACGCGCGCGATCACGATGACGCCTGTTTTGCGCAGCCCGACGATGACCCGAAGAACCCCGGCGGGCATATCCTGTGGGTGGCCATTGCCGATGTGGCGCATTATGTCCGCCCCGGCTCGGCGCTGGACCGCGAGGCCCGCAAGCGCGGCAATTCCACCTATTTTCCCGATCGTGTGGTGCCGATGCTGCCCGACCGGCTTTCGGGCGATCTGTGCAGCCTGCACGAGGGCGTGCCGCGGCCCTGCCTTGCCGTGCGCATGAAGCTGGATGCGGCGGGCAACAAGCTGTCGCATCGCTTTACCCGCGGTCTGATGAAGTCGGGCGCAAGTCTGACCTATGAAGAGGTGCAGGCCGCGCGCGACGGCAGCCCCACCCCCCGCTGCGCCGAAATGATGGACGAGGTCATCGCGCCGCTTTACGCCGCGTGGCAAGCGCTGGACGCTGCGCGCAAGATCCGCCAGCCGCTGGATCTGGACCTGCCCGAACGGCGGATCGTGCTGGGTGACGATGGCAAGGTGCAATCGGTGCGGTTCCGCGAGCGGCTGGATGCACACAAGCTGATCGAGGAATTCATGGTGCTGGCCAATGTGGCCGCCGCCGAAGAGTTGGAGCGCCTGCGCCGCCCACTGCTGTATCGGGTGCACGAAGAACCCAGCCCTGAAAAGCTGGATGCGCTGCGCGAGGTGGCGCAGGCCTCGGGCTTTACGCTGGCCAAGGGGCAGGTGCTGAAGACCGCGCATCTGAACCGGCTGCTGGCGCAGGCCGAGGGGACCGAGTTCGACGAATTGCTGAACATCACCACGCTGCGGTCGATGACGCAGGCCTATTATCACCCGGCAAATCTGGGCCATTTCGGGCTGGCGTTGCGATCTTATGCCCATTTCACCTCGCCCATTCGGCGCTATTCCGACCTGATCGTGCATCGCGCGCTGATCGCAGGGCATGGCTGGGGCAAGGATGGGCTGTCGGCCAACGATATCGAAACGCTGGAGGAGACCGCGCAGCACATCTCGGACACCGAGCGGCGCAGTATGGCGGCCGAGCGCGATACGACAGACCGGTATCTGGCCGCCTATCTGTCGGACCGGATCGGCAGCGAATTTGCAGGGCGGATCAGCGGTGTGCAGCGGTTTGGCGTGTTCGTGAAGCTGGAGGAGACCGGCGCCGACGGCCTGATCCCGATCCGCGAGATCGGGCGCGAGTTCTTTCACTATGACCGCGAGGCGCAAACGCTGATCGGGTCTGAAACAGGCGCGGTGGTTTCGGTGGGCTTGCGGGTGACGGTGCGGCTGGCCGAGGCGGTGCCGATGACCGGCGGGCTGATGCTGGAACTGCTGGAGATCGAGGGGCAGGCGCCCTCGGCGCCGCGCCACGGCAAGGGGCCGCGCAGGGGGAGCCGCAAGCTGGCGGCGCTGAAGGCGAAAGAACGGGGCGTGGCGCGGAAGGTTCGCCGGACGCGGCGCGACTGAGGCCGGAGCGGGGGCTGTCTGCCCCCGCACCCCCGAGGATATTTGAACCAAGATGAATGAAAAGGCCGGGGTCTTGCCCCGGCCCTTGTTGGTTCTTTCCGGCAGATCAGCCGATCGCGGCGGCCTTCACGTCATCGTCGATGAAGGGCAGATACTGGGCGAAGTTCTTGGCGAACATCTCGACCAGTTTTCTGGCCTGGGCGTCATAGGCAGCCGTGTCGGCCCAGGTCGCGCGCGGGTCGAGCAGGGTGGTATCCACGCCCGGCACCGTGACCGGAACTTCGAAGCCGAAGTTCGAATCCTTGCGGAAGGTGGCGTCGTTCAGCGAGCCGTCGAGTGCCGCTGTCAGCAGCGCGCGGGTAGCCTTGATCGGCATCCGCTTGCCGATGCCGTAGGCGCCGCCGGTCCAGCCGGTGTTTACAAGCCAGCAGGTCGAGCCGTGATTGGCGATCTTTTTGCGCAGCAGATTGCCATAAACCTCGGGACGGCGCGGCATGAAGGGGGCGCCGAAGCAGGTGGAGAAGGTCGGGATCGGCTCGACCACGCCAACTTCGGTGCCCGGTGTCTTGGCGGTGAAGCCAGACAGGAAGTGATACATCGCCTGCGCGGGGGTCAGCCGCGAGATCGGCGGCAGCACGCCGTAGGCGTCGCAGGTCAGCATGATCACGTTGCGCGGATGGCCGCCCAGCGAGCTTTCGGAGGCGTTCGAGATATAGGGCAGCGGATAGGCGCAGCGGGTGTTTTCGGTCAGGCTGGTGTCGGCGAAGTCGAGGTCAAGCGTTTCGGCGTCGAACACCATGTTTTCCACGACGGTCGCGAATTTCGACGTGGTGGCATAGATTTCGGGCTCAGCCTCGGCCGAGAGGTTGATCGTCTTGGCGTAGCAGCCGCCTTCGAAGTTGAAGGTGCCCTTGTCCGACCAGCCGTGTTCGTCATCGCCGATGAGCACGCGCGAGCTGTCGGCCGACAGCGTGGTCTTGCCGGTGCCCGACAGGCCGAAGAAGATTGCGGTGTCGCCGGTATCGCCGATGGCGTGGTTGGCCGAGCAGTGCATCGCCATGATGCCCTTGCCGGGAAGGATGTAGTTCAAGAGCGTAAAGACCGATTTCTTGATCTCGCCCGCATAGGCGGTATTGCCGATCAGGATCAGTTTTTTCTGGAAGTTCAGTGCGATCACGGTTTCGGTGCGGCAGCCGTGGCGGGCCGGATCGGCCTTGAAGCTGGGGCAGTTGATGATCGTGAATTCGGGGAAGAAGCCGTCAAGCTCGGCGCGACCCGGGCGACGCAGCAGGTGGCGGCTGAACAGCGCGTGCCAGGCCATCTCGGTCACGACGCGCACATCAAGCCGGTGTTCGGGATCGGCGCCAGCATAAAGGTCGGACACATAAAAGTCGCGACCAGCCATATGGGCGAGCATGTCGGCATGCAGTTGGTCAAACGCCGCGGGCGCCATCGGGGTGTTGTTTTCCCACCAGATCGTTTCCTCGACCTCGGGGGTGCGGACCACGAACTTGTCCTTGGGCGAGCGGCCGGTGTGCTTGCCGGTGGAGCAGTAGAACGCCCCGCCCTTGCCAAGCGTGCCTTCGCCGCGTTTCACCGCCGCTTCGACCAGCGCGGGTTCGATCAGGTTGTAATAGACATTGCCCAGGCCAATGATGCCCTGATCTTCCAGGCGGTTTGCCGGGTTCACACGTCCAATGATCATCTGCAAGCTCCCGATGCCGATCTCGGCGGTTCGAAGGGTCTGTCCCGGCACCCCGGACAGAGGGGGAGCCGATCCCGGCGGGGCCGCCGAGATGCGCGCCCTATATCATGTCAGATTGATGAAGGAACAGCAGGGTTGCCGTAGTTAGCGCAACCATTGGCGGTTTAGCGCAATCAGCACCGAAAGGTGAGGCAAATTAGTCAAACCTTCGGATTTTTCGAGCGGCATGATTCGGAACCGGAGCCGAGTCGAGCATCTGAGATTGATTCCCAAACCCGGAAAGCGGAGTATGATTGAAAACAACAAGTTTAACGGCAGATGAGGGATACAGGACATGTCGCGAATTGCGCTGGTCGATGATGACAGAAACATTCTGACCTCTGTCGCCATGGCACTGGAGGCAGAGGGGTTTGAGGTCGAAACCTACACCGATGGCCAATCGGCGCTGGATGCATTCAACAAGCGGCTGCCGGATATGGCAGTGCTGGATATCAAGATGCCGCGCATGGACGGGATGGACCTGTTGCAGCGCTTGCGACAGCGCACCACGATGCCGGTGATCTTTCTGACCTCCAAGGATGACGAGATCGACGAGGTTCTGGGCCTGCGGATGGGCGCGGATGACTATGTCAAAAAGCCATTTTCGCAGCGCTTGCTGGTAGAGCGCATCCGCGCGCTGCTGCGCCGTCAGGAAGTGATCGCCACGGGCGAAGTGGCCGCGACGGAAGAAAACAAGGTGATTGTGCGTGGCGCCCTGACGATGGACCCGCTGCGTCATGCGGTGACCTGGAAGGGCCAGGACGTGACGCTGACGGTAACCGAGTTTCTGCTGCTCAAGGCGCTGGCGCAGCGGCCCGGATTTGTCAAAAGCCGCGATCAGTTGATGGATGTGGCTTACGACGATCAGGTCTATGTCGATGACCGCACCATCGACAGCCACATCAAGCGCCTGGGCAAGAAGATGCGGATGGCCGATGACAGCTTCTCGGCGATCGAGACGCTTTATGGAATCGGCTACCGTTACAACGAAGAATGAAGTTTCTTCGCCGAAAAGGTTCTGCCCGACCCAGATCCGCCGGAACCGGCGTGGTGATCGGTGAGGATTGGGTTGCCCCCGAGGAAACCGTGGATGCCACCCTGCGCACCCTGCGCAGCAAGCGGGGCGTGGTTGTACTGAACCGGTCGCCGCTGGCGCGCAAGATCATCACCTTCAATCTGCTGGCCATGGTCGTTCTGGTGGCGGGGATCTTGTATCTCAACCCGTTCCGCGAGTCGCTTGTGCTGCAACGCGAGGCCGGACTGATCGCCGAGGCAAAACTGTTGGCTCAGGTGATCGAGATGCAGGTGGGCGGCACCGATGCCGCGCCTGCCGAGGTGGACGAGGCGGGGGCGGTGCTGGCCCGGCTTGCGCGCCCGGCCACGACCGACATTTTTGTGTTTGATCTGCAGGGCGCGCTGGTTGCCTCGACGCTGGGTCAGCCCCGCCCGACGCCCGAGACCATCGAGGCGCTGCGGGTTGACAACCGCTCGACCATGCTTACGGATTTTCTCGATCATGTCTGGGGCGGGCTGTCGCGGCTGTTTGGGGCCGCGCCGCCGCCAGTCCGTCAGATCGCCCCGCAGGATCTGCTGCGCCCGCTTTTGCCGGCGACGCTGGCGGGCAAACCGCAGGTGTCGTCTGACTGCAAGATGTGCGAGACGCCAGTCTTTGCGGTTGCGGCCCCGATCCTGCGCAATGGGGCGGTGATCGGCGCCATCGGTCTGAGTGACGAGGCTCTTGAGATCGAACAGCTGGTGCAGGTCGAGCGTGAGCAGGTGCTTCAGGTCTTTGTGATCGCGGTCATCGTGTCGATCGGTCTCTCGCTCGTTCTGGCCTCGACCATAGCCAATCCGCTGTCGGAACTGGCCGCGGCAGCCGAGATCGGCCGCGACCGGAATTCGCGCATGGTGGCGCCGGGTCGGGTGCGCATACCCGATCTGACCGCGCGGCCCGACGAGATCGGGCGGTTGTCGGATGCGCTACGCGGAATGGTGACCGCGCTTTACGACCGGATCGACGCGAACGAACAATTCGCCGCCGACGTGGCGCATGAGATCAAGAACCCGCTGGCCAGCCTACGGTCGGCGGTGTCGTCGTTGCGGATCTCCCCGCGCGAGGATCATCGGCTGAAACTGCTGGACATCATCGAGCACGACGTGCGCAGGCTCGACCGTCTGGTCAGCGACATTGCCAATGCGTCCCGGCTGGATAGCGAACTGGTGAAAGAGCAGGAAGAGAGCTTTGATCTGACCGTCATGCTTGGCAACCTGTCTGGCTATCTGGGCTCGCAGGCGCGCGACAGGGGGATCGAATTCATCACCGACGTGCCGCCCGGCCCGATCCAGATTCAGGGGCTTGAGGCGCGGTTGGCGCAGGTGTTCGTCAACCTGATCACCAATGCGATTTCCTTTTGCAACAAGGGTGATGCGGTGCGCGTTTGGGTTCGCAAGCGCGAGAACCGCGTGCTGGTGGTGGTCGAAGATACCGGCCCCGGCATTCCCGAACAGGCGCTGGCAAAGATTTTCAAACGCTTCTATTCCGAACGTCCGCCGGGGCAATTTGGCGAGCATTCGGGGCTGGGGCTGGCGATTTCCAAGCAGATCGTCGAGGCGCATGGTGGCGTGATCTGGGCCGAGAACATCCGCGCTGTCGGCGCCGACGCAAGCTCGGCTCCGCTGGGCGCACGCTTTGTGGTGGGCCTTCCGGTTTGACCGGTGTCGCGGGGCAGCCGGCCGGGCAGTTGATCCATGCCAGCACAGTTGCCGTCGAGCGCCGGGCGGTGATGATTCTGGGCGCTGCTGGGGCGGGGAAATCTGCGCTGGCGCTGGAACTGATGGCCCTCGGGGCCGATCTGGTGGCCGACGACCAGAGCTTGCTGTGGCTGCGGAATGATCGGCTGATGGCGCGGGCACCCGCGCCGATCTTTGGCCAGATCGAGGCGCGGGGGCTGGGTATCCTCCGCGCCGCCGCGGTGCCCGAGGCCGAGGTGGTTCTGGCTGTCGATCTGGACCAGGACGAGACAGAGCGGCTGCCGCCGCAGCGTCACACTGTTCTTTTGGATAGGCCAATTCCCCTTGTGCTGCGGGTGCGAAGGCGCCATTTTGCGTCGGCGGTGTTGCAATATCTCAAGGCAGGTCGGGTGGCGTGAACGCAGGTCAGTCAGAGCGGAGCGGGGCGGCAGGACTGGCCCAACGGGTCGTTCTGGTGACCGGGCCGTCAGGGGCTGGCCGTTCAACCGCGATCGCGGCGCTGGAAGATCTGGGCTACGAGGCGATCGACAACCTGCCGCTCAGCCTTGTGCCGCGCTTGCTGGATGGCCCGCCGCTGGGCCACCCGGTGGCCTTGGGGGTCGACGTGCGCAATCGCGAATTCACCGCTGCTGGCCTGATCGAGGCGATCGACAGGCTGGGCTGTGTGCCGGAACTGGCGCTGGAGGTGCTGTATCTTGATTGCAGCCCCGAGGAGTTGGAGCGGCGCTACAGCGAAACACGCCGCCGTCACCCCTTGGCGCTGGCCGAGTCACCCGCCAAGGGTATCGCGCAGGAAATCGACCTGCTGGCGCCGATCCGGGTACGCGCCGATGTGCTGATCGACACGACAGGCATGAGCGTTCACGAAGCGCGGGCCGAGATCGGGCGCTGGTTCGGGCAGGAGGCCGGGCAGCGGCTGGCAGTGTCCTTGCACAGCTTTTCCTATAAGCGGGGGGTGCCGCGGGGGCTCGACATGATGTTTGATTGTCGCTTTCTGGCCAACCCGCATTGGGAGCCAGCGCTGCGGCCGCTTGACGGGCGCGATGCCTCGGTTGCGGCTTATGTGGCCGCCGACCCGCGCCATGACGGCTTCATCGCCCGCCTGCGCGACCTGATCCTGTTCCTGCTGCCCGCGCAGGTCGAGGAAGGCAAAAGTCATCTGGCAATCGGCTTTGGCTGCACCGGGGGGCAGCACCGATCTGTTTCCGTCACGGAAAAGATGGCGCTGGTGCTTGCAGAGGCGGGGTGGCAGGTGTCTAAACGACATCGGGAACTGGAGCGGCGAGGCGCGGCGCAGCCGCCGCAGGCCCCGGTGGAAACCAAGGTAGGAAACGGCGCGTGATCGGGATCGTGATCGTGGCACATGGGGGGCTTGCGCGCGAATATCTCGCCGCGGTCGAACATGTCGTGGGGCCACAAAACGGCATCCGCGCGATCACCATTGAAGAAGACCACAACCGCGCCGCCAAACAGGCCGAGATTGCCGACGCCGCCGATGCCGTGGATACCGGCGACGGGGTGGTGGTGGTCACCGACATGTTCGGAGGCTCGCCCTCCAACCTCAGCCTGCTGGCCTGTGCCTCGTGCGACCGGCAGATCATCTATGGCGCCAACCTGCCGTTGCTGATCAAACTGGCCAAGTCGCGCAACCTGCGGGTGGGCGCTGCCGTCGCCGCGGCGCTGGAAGCCGGGCGCAAATATATCGACAGCTATTCGGCCAGCGGGACAGACCGAACATGACCAGCACGCGCACGCTTCGCATCATCAATGAAAAGGGCCTGCACGCCCGTGCTTCGGCCCGGTTCGTCGAGGTGGTCGAGGCGCATGATGCCCGCGCTGAGGTGGAGAAGGACGGGATGCGTGTGTCAGGGGATTCGATCATGGGCCTTTTGATGCTGGCGGCATCCAAGGGCACTTCGGTTGAACTGCGCACCTCGGGTGCCGAGGCCGACCGATTGGCCGACGCGCTGGAGGCGCTGGTGGCCAACCGCTTTGGTGAGGATTTTTAGCCTCAGCGCGTCGGCACCGGGGTTTCGCCGCGATAGTCGTAAAACCCGCGGCCGGCCTTGCGGCCAAGCCATCCGGCCTCGACATATTTCGTCAGCAGCGGGCACGGGCGATATTTGGTGTCCGCCAGCCCATCATGCAGCACGTTCATGATCGCAAGGCAGGTATCCAGCCCGATGAAATCGGCCAGCTCCAGCGGCCCCATCGGGTGATTGGCGCCCAGTTTCAACGCCTCGTCGATGGATTTGACCGACCCCACGCCTTCATAAAGCGTATAGACCGCTTCGTTGATCATCGGCATCAGGATGCGGTTTACGATGAAGGCGGGGAAGTCTTCGGCGCTGGCGGCGGTCTTGCCCAGCCGTTCGACCACGCCCAGCAGGGTTTGGTAGGTTTCGGCATCGGTGGCGATGCCGCGGATCAGTTCGACCAGTTGCATCACCGGCACCGGGTTCATGAAATGGAAACCCATGAACTTTTCCGGCCGGTCGGTGCGCGAGGCCAGCCGTGTGATCGAGATCGACGAGGTGTTCGAGGTCAGGATCGTGGTCGGTTTCAGATGCGGCAGCAGGTCTTCAAAGATCGCCTGTTTCACGGTTTCGCGTTCGGTCGCAGCCTCGATCACCAGATCGGTCTGGCCCAGATCGGCCAGCTTCAGCGTGGTTCGGATGCGCCCTAGCGCCGCCGCCTTGACCTCGGCCGTGATCTTGCCGCGTGACACTTGCCGTTCCATGTTGCGGTCGATCAGGGCCACCGCATTATCCAGCGCGTCTTGTCCGATGTCGGTTATCAGCACGTCATAGCCGGCAAGGGCGAAGACATGTGCAATGCCGTTGCCCATCTGGCCCGCACCGACGATGCCCACTGACTGAATGTCCATTTCCGCCCCCATCAATCTGTCGGCCTGACCATATGCGGCGCCGGGGCCGCGGCGCAAGCCGTAAGGCAGGCCGTGAAATGATCAAGGCCCGCCGGGGGCGGGCCTTGTGGGTCATGCTGTCTGCCGGGTCACAGCTTGCCGGTCAGTTCCGGCACGGCGGTAAAGAGGTCGGCCACAAGGCCATAGTCGGCGACCTGGAAGATCGGCGCCTCTTCGTCCTTGTTGATTGCGACGATGACCTTCGAATCCTTCATCCCGGCAAGGTGCTGGATCGCGCCCGAGATGCCGACAGCCACATACAGATCCGGCGCCACGACCTTGCCGGTCTGGCCCACCTGCCAGTCGTTCGGGGCATAGCCCGAATCGACCGCCGCACGGCTGGCGCCCACTGCGGCGCCCAGCTTGTCGGCCAGCGCCTCGATGATCGCAAAGCTGTCTTCCGAGCCGACGCCGCGCCCGCCCGACACCACGATCTTGGCCGAGGTCAGTTCGGGCCGGTCCGAGGCCGCCACCTTGTCTTCGACCCAGATCGACAGGTCGGGGTTGGCAACCGCCGCCGCAGCCTCGACCGCCGCCGCGCCGCCAGCGCCCGCCGCCTCAAAGCTGGCGGTGCGGATCGTGGCTACCTTGACCGGATCGGCGGATTTGACCGTCTGGATCGCGTTGCCGGCGTAGATCGGGCGCTCGAACGTGTCGGCATCGACCACGGCGGTCACATCCGATAGCACCATCACATCCAGCAGCGCGGCGACGCGCGGCAGCACGTTCTTGGCGCTGGCGGTCGAGGGGCCGATGATATGGGTAAAGCCCGGCGCCAGCGCCACGACCAGCGCCGCCAGCGGCTCGGCCAGGGCATGGGCATAGGCGGCGTCATCGGCCACCAGAACCCGTGCTACGCCATCGAGTTTCGCCGCCGCTTCGGCGGCCGCGCCCACACCCTGACCCGCAACCAGCACGGTCACAGGACCCAGGGCCTTGACGGCGCTGAGGGTTTTCGCGGTGGCATCGGTTGCCAGCGTGGCGCCGTGAACCTCGGCAAGAAGAAGAACGGCCATCAGATCACCCCCGCTTCGTCTTTGAGTTTCGCAATCAGCTCATCGACCGAGCCGACCTTGACGCCCGCCTTGCGGCCCGCAGGTTCGGCGGTTTTCACCACGGTCAGCCGCGGCGTCACGTCCACGCCATAATCGCCGGCGGTCTTTTCATCGAGCGGCTTTTTCTTGGCCTTCATGATGTTGGGAAGGCTGGCATAGCGCGGCTCGTTCAGGCGCAGGTCGGCGGTGATGATCGCGGGCAGCTTGACGCTGATGGTTTGCAGACCGCCGTCCACCTCGCGGGTGACCTTGGCCTGATCGCCCTCGATCGTGATTTCCGAGGCAAAGGCCGCCTGGCTCCAGCCCAGCAACGCGGCCAGCATCTGCCCCGTTGCGTTCATGTCATTGTCGATCGCCTGTTTTCCGGCGATCACCAGCCCCGGCTGTTCTTCGGCCACGACCTTTGCCAGCAGCTTGGCCACCGCCAGCGGTTCGATATCCTGATGGATGTCGGAGGTGGCCTCGATCAGGATCGCGCGATCCGCGCCCATCGCCAGCGCGGTGCGCAGCGTTTCGGCGGCCTGCTTGACGCCGATCGACACCACGACCACCTCGGCGGCAGCGCCCTTTTCGCGCAGGCGGATCGCTTCTTCTACCGCGATCTCGTCGAACGGGTTCATCGACATCTTGACGTTGGCAAGATCGACCCCGCTACCGTCCGCCTTCACACGGACCTTCACGTTGTAGTCGATCACGCGCTTAACAGGCACCAAAACCTTCATTGGCGAGCGTCTCCCTTGGCATTTCGCCCCCGGTTCCGGGGGCCGGTTCGGATGTTCGGTAATTTTGTTACCCGTTCGGGCGCGTCAAGGACAGAAGAAAATCGACGCGCTGCAGCACGGCAACGCCACGTCGCGGCCCCGCGCCTATCACCTGCCCCTCAGCGGTTTGCGCCGGGCACCCACAGCACATCGGCGCGGCCATCGTCATTGGCCATGCGCGCGGCGACAAACAGCCAGTCGGACAGGCGGTTGAGATATTTCACCGCTGCCTCGTTGACCGATTCCATTGTGGCCAGTTCCACTGTGCAGCGTTCGGCACGGCGTGCCACGGTGCGGGCCATGTGCAGATGGGTGGCCAGCGCCGAGCCGCCGGGCAGGATGAAGCTGCGCAGCGGCTCCAGCCGGGCGATCATGGCGTCGATTTCCGCTTCCAGCCGCGTCACCTGCGCCTCGGTCACGCGCAGCACCGGGTAGCCGGCGGTGGCGTCGCTTTCCATCTCGGGGCGGGCAAGGTCGGCGCCAAGGTCGAACAGGTCGTTTTGAATCCGGGCCAGCCCCGCGTCGAAATCGCCAGACGCATGCAGCCGCGCCATGCCCAGCACCGCATTGGTTTCATCGACGGTGCCATAGGCGGTGACGCGGGTCGAATGTTTGGCCACGCGGGCGCCATTGGCCAGCGCGGTTTCGCCCGCGTCGCCGGTTTTCGTGTAGATGCGGTTCAGAACGACCATTTCCAGCCCTTTCATGCAATGCTTGCGGCCCATCTAGGCGGGGCGGTGACAAAAGCGAGCCTTTTTCAGCCCGTGTTCACCCCTTGGCCACTATCCAGTCCAGTGCGCGGGTGGGCAAAAGCCGTCGGGCGACCCCCATCAGATGCGTCGGCGCGGTGACGTAATAGCGCGCCCGTGGCGTCGGGCTTTCCAGCGCGTGGATCAGCTTTTCGGTGACGGCCGACGGCGGCAGTTGCCAGCGGTCGGGCTGGCCCGGTTCATAAAGACGTTTCAGCAGGCTGGCCCGGTATTGGTCTGCCCGCGGGCTGGCCTGCCAGTTCACCCAGCGTTCGAAATGCGGGATCGAATTGGCGCGGATGCGGGTGCCGATCGGCCCCGGCTCGATCAGGATCACCTTGATCGGCGTGTCCGACATTTCCAGCCGCAACACGTCGGTCAGGCCCTCCAGCGCGAATTTTGTGGCGACATAGGCGCCGCGCCAACGGATGCCCACCAGCCCCAGAACCGAAGAACAGTTGACGATCCGCCCCGCCCTCTGCGCCCGCATCAGCGGGATGATCTGGCGCGTCAGATCGTGCAGGCCGATCAGGTTGACCTCGAATATCTCGCGCAGGGCGCCCGGCGGCAGGTCTTCGACGGCGCCGGGGCAGGCGTGGGCGGCATTGTTGAACAGCGCGTCGATCTGCCCGCCGGTGCGCGCAACCGCCTCGGCTACGCCGGCAGCGATGCTGTCGGGGCTGGCCAGATCAAGCGGAAAGCTCTCCAGCCCCTCGGCTTGCAGGCGCGCGCAATCGTCGGGTTTGCGGCAGGTGGCCAGCACGCGCCAGCCGCGCCGCGCCAACCCATGCGCCGCGTCGTAGCCAATGCCCGACGAACAGCCGGTGATCAGGATGGTGCGCTGTGGCATGACGGCTCCGTCCGGGTTGCGCGGTCGCGATGTTTCAGCGTATCGCTGAGGCAATTGCAAGACCCCGAGGCACCATGACCCCTTCCGCCGCCGCGCTGATTGCCAAGGTAGGACTTCGCCGGTTGGTGGCGCGGGCGCTGTTTGCCCCTCTGCGCGATCGGGGCGAACGGCAGCGGCGGGTTCACCAATTCACTTTTGCCAGTGAGGCCGAGGCCGTCGCCTATCCGTTCGCGCGCGGTCACGGCAGATTGCCGGATTTCGCAGCCCCGACCTTGCTGCCCGAAAAGGTGCGCTGGACGTTTCTGCACCACCCCAACCCGCTGATGTCGCTGGTGTCGGACAAGATCGCGGTGCGCGATTATCTGGCGCTGCGCGGTGCGCTGATCCAGCCGCCTGATCTGATCGCCACCGGCCACGACCCCGAGGCGATCCTGACCCTTGATCTGCCCGAACGCTTTGTGTTGAAGGCCTCCAATTCCTGCGGGGCAAACCATGTCCACCCTGGCCCCAATCCGCCCGACCGTGGGTCGTTGCGCGATCTGCTGGTCCGCTGGCGTGACGAGGATCACTGGCGCAGGCATGGTGAACTGTTCTACCGCGCGATCCCGTGGCGCTTTCTGGTCGAGGAATATCTGCCCTCGGACCGTCGGCGGCTGGAATACAAGATCATGTGTTTTCATGGCGAACCGCAGTTCATCTCGGCCATTGCGCAGCGCGGCCCCGGCGGTCTTTCCCGCTCGGTTCATCTGCCTGACTGGTCGGCGGCGGGATTTGGCACCCGCGGTCTTGGCGTCAGCCCCGAGCCGGTGCCGCGCCCGGATCAGCTCGGGTTTCTGCTGGACGAGGCGCGCCGCCTTTCGGCAGACTTGATGCATGTCCGGGTGGATATCCTGCATTACAACGACAGGCTGTCTTTTTCGGAGCTGACCCTTTCCAATGCCGCTGCCCGGCATCCGATTGACCCGCCCGAGGCTGCGCTTTGGCTGGGCAGCCTGATTGATTTGTCGCGCGCCGCCGAATACGAGGCGCTTGGCCGCAAGATAGCCGCCGATCTTGGCTGGCCACCGGTGCCGAATGGCGGTGGAAATCTGCGCAGCCACGGGCTATCAGCCGAGACATGACCGAACCGAGCGATGATCTTTCCCCCGCGCCCAATACTGTATCGGAGCCGCTGAGCCGTGCCATCGGCGAGCGGTATCTGACCTATGCGCTGTCCACCATCATGCACCGCGCGCTGCCCGATGCGCGCGACGGGCTGAAGCCGGTTCACCGGCGCATCCTGTTTGCGATGCGCGAGCTGAGGCTGTCGCCCAGCGGGGGCTTTCGCAAATCGGCCAAGATTTCGGGCGATGTGATGGGCAACTATCACCCGCATGGCGACGCTGCGATCTATGACGCGATGGCGCGGCTCGCACAGCCCTTTGCCATGCGCTACCCGCTGGTGGACGGGCAGGGCAACTTTGGCAATATCGACGGCGACAACCCTGCCGCCAGCCGCTATACCGAGGCCCGCCTGACGGCGGCTGCCGAGGCGCTGCTGGAGGGGCTGGCCGAAAACGCGGTCGATTTCCGGCCCAACTACGATGGCACGCTGGAAGAGCCGATCGTTCTTCCCGCGGCCTTCCCCAACCTGCTGGCCAATGGCGCCAGCGGCATCGCGGTGGGGATGGCCACGAACATTCCGCCGCATAACATGGATGAGTTGATCGGCGCCTGCCTGCATCTGATTCAGAAGCCCGACACCTCGGACGAAAACCTTGTGGCGCTGATCCCCGGCCCCGACTTCCCGACCGGCGGCGTGATCGTGGAGCCGCGGGAGAGTATTCTTGAGGCCTATCGCACCGGTCGTGGCGCCTTTCGGCTGCGCGCGCGCTGGCAGGTCGAAGACCTTGGCCGCGGCACCTGGCAGATCGTCGTGACCGAGATCCCCTATCAGGTGCAGAAGTCCAAGCTGATCGAGCGGCTGGCGGAACTGATCCAGACGAAAAAGGTGCCGGCTCTCGCCGATGTTCGCGACGAATCCGCCGATGATGTGCGCATCGTGCTGGAGCCGCGCGCGCGGACGGTCGACCCGGAGATGTTGATGGGGATGCTGTTCCGCAACTCGGATCTGGAGATCCGGTTCAGCCTGAACATGAACGTGCTGATCGACGGGCGCGTGCCCAGGGTCTGCTCGCTGCGCGAGGTGTTGCGCGCCTTCCTCGACCACCGGCGCGAGGTTCTGATTCGCCGCAGCCAGCACCGGCTGGACAAGATCGCCGCGAGGCTGGAGGTGCTGGACGGCTATATCATCGCCTATCTCAACCTCGACCGGGTGATCGCGATCATCCGCACCGAGGATGACCCAAAGGTCGCGCTGATCGCCGAGGACTGGGGCGGCGGCGTGTTCCTGACCGAGCCGCAGGCCGAGGCGATCCTGAACATGCGGCTGCGCGCCCTGCGTCGGCTGGAGGAAATGGAACTGCGCGCCGAACGCGACCGGCTTTTGGCCGAGCGGGCCGATCTGACCGGGCTTCTGGCGGATGAGGCCGGCCAGTGGAAGCGCATCGGCGACCAGTTGCGCGAGGTGCGCCGCGCCTTTGGCAAGGACGCTCCCGGTGGCGCGCGGCGAACCGGCTTTGCCGAGGCGGGCGTGGTCGAGGAGGTGCCGATCGAGGCGATGATCGAGCGTGAGCCGATCACCGTGATCTGTTCCAGGATGGGCTGGGTGCGGGCGATGAAGGGGCACCAGCCGCTGGGCGCCGAGATCAAGTTCAAGGATGGCGACGGCCCGCGATTCGTGCTGCATGCAGAAACCATCGACCGGATTTTGGTGGTGGGCACCAACGGGCGCTTTTACACGTTGCTGGGCGCCAACCTGCCCGGCGGGCGCGGCATGGGCGAGCCGGTGCGGCTGATGGTCGATCTGCCGAACGAGGCCGAGATCGCCGATCTGGTGATCTTCCGTCCGGGTGAGAAATTCCTTGTCGCCTCGTCGGATGGTGACGGGTTCGTGGTGGCGGCCGAGGAATTGCTGGCGCAGACGCGGGCGGGCAAACAGGTGCTGAACCTTCGCGACGGTGGGCGGACCGCCGTGTGTCGCGCGGTGGCGGGCGATCATGTGGCCGTTGTGGGCGAAAACCGCAAGCTTTTGGTCTTTGCGCTGGAGGAACTGCCTGAAATGGCGCGCGGCAAGGGCGTTCGGCTGCAGAAATACAAGGATGGCGGGTTGTCGGATGCGATAACCTTCCGTCTGACCGAGGGGCTGATGTGGAAAGACCCTGCCGGCCGCACCAGGACCGAACCTGACCTGACCGAATGGCTTGCAAAACGGGCCACCGCGGGCCGGATGGCGCCACGCGGTTTCCCCCGCGACAACCGCTTCACCTGACTGGGGCGGCGCGTTTGCCGGTGCAAGCGGGCTTGATTTTTCGGCCCCGACCCAATAGGGAACGCCCGAAGTTGAATCGGGCCTTTCTCGGCCCCCTAATCCAGAGGCGCCCGCGACATGGCAAAGGCAAAGTTTGAACGGACGAAACCGCACGTCAACATCGGCACGATTGGGCACGTTGACCACGGCAAGACGACGCTGACGGCAGCGATCACGAAGTATTTTGGTGAATTCCGGGCCTACGACCAGATCGACGGCGCTCCGGAAGAGCGTGCGCGGGGG
>NZ_PZKF01000010.1 GCF_003034995.1 Phaeovulum veldkampii DSM 11550
GCCGGGGTAACAGAAGCCGAATATGCCGCCGCAAGGGGCGTTTCCGTCCGGACAGTGCAGCGCGAACGCGCATTGCGCACCGGGCCTGCCTTTATCCGTTTGGGCCGGAAAATCTATTACCGGCGAGCAGCGATTGAGACTTGGCTAATTGCCAATGAGCAAGAGCAGCCGCGCGCAGCCGGGGGCCGGAAATGATGGCCGCCGCAGATACCCGCCTGAATTCGCGCGAGGTGCAAGCTGCCGTGGCCTTTATCGCCTTGCGTGCCGCGTCACAGGCGGACGCGGAAAAGGGCATAGTTTCGGCAGCACTCGCAATCGTCTTGGCTACACGCGGGCCGGTTGGTGCCGTTGATTACTTCCGCGACCTTGCCGATGTGATCGAGCGTGACGTGGTATTGCCGCCCGGCGAGGCCATGCAATGACCAAGCGCAAAAAGTCACCCGAACTTTTGACTGGTCCGATCCGCCCGGACGTCGTCCGGAAAATCTGGCTGGTCAACAATTGGCCAAAGCTATCCTATGCGGACCGAAAAGCCTTCCTCGCCCGTTTGGATAAAGATCTGAATCTCCGTCCGGAGGATGAGCAGGAATGAGCAATCAACAGACACCGGCGCAGATTGCCGCCCGCCTGATTGAAAACGGATACCGGCCAGTGCCTTGCAGAGGCAAGCGCGCAATCCCGACCGGGTGGACCGATGAAGACTTCACACCCACAGACTTCGCGCAGACGCCAAGCGTCGGGATCAAGACGGGCCAAGGCGTCGCCTTTGTCGATATTGATGTGACGCACCCAGAGGCAAGCGCGGCCATTGTGGCGGAATGGATGCGCAGGCATCCGGGCGGATTGCAGCGCACCGGCCTTGCGCCAAAGACCGGCTTTCTTGTGGCAAGTGACTTTGCCCGCAAGCAAGAAGTGAAACTGCCCGATCTTGGCGAAAAGGACAAAGTCGAAATCCTTTCCAATGGTCAGCAATTCGTCGCGTATGGCCTGCATCCCGACACCGGCAAGCCTTACCATTGGCACGGCCTGGACCCGCTAGACGGCTTCCTTGGCGTCAAAGAAGCGTTGCAAGTCGTTTCCGAGGCGGAGATTAAAGACTTTCTCGCATGGGTGGCGGAGACATACGGGCCGAAAAAGCCCGCGCCGAAACTGTCAGAGCAAGCGACACCGCGCGCCGGATCATATGACATGACACGGGACAAGACCGCCTGCGCGGATGAGGTGGCCGAACTCTTGTCCTACATCCCGCCGGATTGCGGTTATGCCGATTGGCTTTCCGTCTTGATGGGCCTGCATGAATGGTCAGGCGGATCACAAGGGGGGCTTTCCATCGCGGAAAGCTGGTCAGCACAAGGCACTAAATACAAGCCCGGCGAAGTCGCCGCCAAATGGGCGGGCTTTGACACAAGCGGCGGGACCAATTGGGCGACCGTCCCGGGCCTTGCGCGGGCCAATGGGGCCGATCTAAGCGCCATTGCGCGCAAGTATCGTGGCCGATCAAGTCAGACGCCCACGGGGCAGAACAACGCGCCACAGGGGCAACAGAACCCGCCAAAGCCCAAGCCGCCCGCGTTTCAGTTTGTGCCGGTGGCCGATCTGAAATTCCGCGCGCCTGAATACATCATCGGCGAACTGATCGAGACGGAAACCCTGGGTCTGATCTTTGGCGATCCGGGTTGCGGCAAGTCGTTTCTGGCCGTGGACATTGCCTTGTCAGTCGCCACAGGAACCCGTTTCCATGGGCGGGACACAAAGCAAGGATCGGTTTTCTTTATCGCAGGTGAAGGCCACAACGGGCTTGCGCGGCGCTTTGCAGCGTGGAGCCAAGCCCGACAGGTGCCACTTACCGGCGTTCCCCTCTTCAAGTCTGAAAGGGCCGCGCAGCTAATGGATGAGGCAAGCGCAACAGCCGTAGCGGAAGCCGTGGCCGATCTGGCCGCACAACATGGCGCACCGGCGTTGATTATCATCGACACCTTGGCCCGGAACTTCGGCGCAGGCGATGAGAACAACACGCAAGACATGAGCGTCTTTGTGGCGGCGGTGGATCAATTGAAAGCCCGTTTTCCGGGTTGCGCCGTCTTGATCGTTCACCATTCGGGCCATGCGGAAAAGCAACGGGCGCGCGGGGCCATGGCCCTAAAGGGGGCGCTGGATTGCGAGTATCGCGTGGAAAAGGACGGCGCGGAAATGCGCCTGATCAACACAAAGATGAAGGATGCAGAACCGCCTAGGGATTTGTTCTTTCGCTTTCAGGAAATCGAACTGGACGGCATGGCACAAAGCGCCGTCCTAATTGCCACAGACGCGCCGGAGAGGATCGAGAAGCTAAGCCCGACCCAAAGGCTAGCCCTTAGCACATACGAAACCGCAGGCGCGGCGGCGGGCCTATGGGGCGAGGAAGGCTTCTTAGGCGTCCAGTTGGAGGATTGGCGAGCCGCCTTCTATGCGAAACACACCGGCGATACCGCAGACGCCAAGAAGAAAGCATTTCAACGTGTCCGGCGCGATCTGGTCGAAATGGGCAGGATGACGGCCAAGGATGACGTCTATATGTCCACCGATCCGGCGATCATCCTTGGCGTAAAGTTACACCGGGACAAGCGGGACAAAGCGGGACAAATTGAAGAATGTCCCGATGCAGAAGCGGATATTAGCGGGACAAACGGGACAAATGCTTAAGGCATGTCCCGTGTCCCGCACCGACTGGGCGTTGATGTGATGATGAAAGCGGGACAAGCGGGACAATCTGCCCGCGTGACCGATCGGCAGCACGGGGCAGCCTACCTTAGAACAATTCTAAAAAGGCTTGGCCCTTTGGCTGGTAAGTGATATTCTATCAATTGCCATGATCGAAAGACGCCATTTAGATCAACGGTATGGGCTGATTACATGGCGATTTGTCACTGGATTTGTCACAGATGAAAGCGCAACAGGCACCGGAAAGATACTCGCAAGGCTGGATTGCCGGGCTGGACATGCGCACCGCCTTGGGCCGCGACATGGCCGCGCGTTATCTGACCGTTTGCGACGATCTGGGCGGTGAGGCTTCCTTGTCCTATGCGCAGCGGTCTTTGATCGAACGGGCCTTGTGGGCAGAGTATTGGCTAGCGTCGCAAGAGCGCGAACTAGCGGAAGGGCGAGAGTTTGACGCGGGCCGGTGGACACAGGCTAGCAATGCCCTGCTAGGTCTTTGGCGAACGCTTGGCCTAGAACGCAAGGCAAAGGACGTCACCGATCTGTCAAGCTATCTGCGGCGGAAAGCGGAGGCGGGCTAATGGTCACGATCCGCGACGCAATGACCGATCCTGTCTTGTTCGGCGATACCTTCGCCGGGCCTTCCTTCGCAGCATGGCGGGCGCTTCTTTCCGGCTTCTATGGCTTGCCGTTGACCGATGATGAGGCGCAATCCTTCCTTGCCCTTACAGGACGCGCAGAGACGCCCACACAGGCGCATGATGAACTTTGGCTAGTGGTAGGTAGGCGCGGCGGCAAGAGCCATGCAGCGGCGCTTGTGGCGGTCTTTGAGGCAGCGTTTCAGGATCACCGGGCCAAGCTGGCACCGGGCGAGATTGCGACCGTGATGTTAATTGCAGCCGATAGGCCACAGGCGCGAACCTTGCTTCGCTATGTGCGGGGCATGTGCGATCACCCGATGATCCGGCCCATGGTGCAGCGCGAGACGGAAACCGGGATCGAACTGACAAACCGTTGCGCAATCGAGGTTGGCACCGCGTCTTTCCGATCCGTTCGCGGTTACACGTTAGCGGCGGCGATCTGCGATGAGGTGGCCTTTTGGCAATCGGAAGGCGCGTCACCTGATGCGGAAATCATCGCAGCCTTGCGCCCTGCATTGGCAACGCTTGGCGGCAAGCTGATTTGCCTTTCGTCACCTTATGCCCGGCGCGGCGTTCTATGGGATGCGCACCGGCAGCATTTCGGCAAGGCTGGTCGCGTGCTGGTCGCGCAGGCACCTAGCCTGACGATGAACCCGACATTACCGCAGCGCGTTATTGATGACGCCATGCGAGACGATGCGGCGCGGGCGTCTGCGGAGTATTTTGCGCAGTTTCGCAGCGACATAGAGGCGTTTCTTAAGGTGGAACAAGTGCAGGCTGCGCAGCGTTCCGGGCCTTTGGAACTGCCAAGGCGTGCGGGAGTGTCTTATGTGGGCTTTGTTGATCCGACCGGCGGCGGCGCGGACGAATTCACCTTGGCTATTGGTCATCGCGAGGGCGAGGCGCTTGTGGTTGATCTGGTCCGGGGCCGAAAGGGAAATCCGGCAGCGATTTGCGCGGATTACGCGGCGACGTTGAAGGCATACGGGATTACGCAAGTTGCGGGCGACCGATACGCGGGCGAATGGGTGCCGACTGAATTTGCCCGGCATGGGATACGCTATCAGGCGGCAGCCGGGGTGCGTAGCGAACTTTATGCAACGCTTGCGCCTGCCCTGAATGCTGGCGCGGTGGAATTGCCGCCCTGCGAAGTGGTGGCAAAGCAATTGACAGCCCTAGAGCGCAGGACAACGCGCAGCGGGCGCGACATGATTGATCACCCGCCCGGCGGTCACGATGACCGGGCCAATGCGGTTGCGGGGGTGGTTGCACAAATGGCGAGGAAGGAAGCGCAGGCGCGCATTCGTTTCCTTGACGATGGATTGGACAGCGTGACGCTGGATCAAAACGGTGAGGCGGTCAGCGTGACGCTGCGCGGCATCATCGGTGGCTTTCATTGAAAAACCGATGAGGTAATCAAATGCAGACTGAACTGAAAGCGGCGGTTGAGACCGTCGAGAAACTGAACGAAACGATCCAAGGTCGTTTCAACGGGCTTGAGCGCGAAATTCTTGCGATCAAGCGCAGCGGGCGTGTCACCGGCGATCTGGGCGGTGAGCTTGGCGCGGAAGCGAAGGCCATGGGTGCCTATTTCCGCAACGGCGAAACAAAGGCGCTTTCCGTCACGTCTGACGGTCAAGGCGTCAGCGTTCGTTCGGATTGGAATGATCGGATTTTTGCCCTTGTGCGAGAGTCCAGCCCGATGCGTGCGGTTGCTTCGGTCATCGCCACGTCAAAGAACGAAATCGAGGTGCTGGTGGACCGTGAGGAACCCGCTAGCGACTGGATCGGCGAAACCGGCGTTCGTGCTGGCACCGCCGCGTCGTTTATGACCCGGCACAAAATCGCAGTTTCAGAGCATTACGCTTTGCCTAGCGCGACGCTGGACATGCTGGACGATAGCGATTTTCCGGTGGAGCAATGGCTGCAAGGCAAGATTGCGGATCGTTTCGCCCGGCAGGAAGCGGCGGCGTTTATCAATGGTGACGGTGTAGGTCAGCCGCGCGGCATCCTTGATTATGATCTGGTGCCGGATGACGAATTCGCATGGGGTGCCGATCCGGCGAACTATGCGATTGGCGCGATCTATACCGGGGCAGCGGGCGCATTGCCTGCCATGCCTGCCGGGGCCGATCCTTTGGCCGATCTGGTGGACGCCCTAAAGGCACCGTATCTGCCCGGCGCTAGCTGGATGATGACGCGCGCCATGCGAAACCGCATTCGGAAGCTGAAGGATGCGGACGGGCGTTTCATCTATCAGGCGTCGCTGGATGCTGCCATTCCTGACCGGCTGATGGGCTATCCCGTCAATCTGGCAGAGGACATGCCCGCGCTTGCCGATGGGGCCGTGGGTGCCTTGTTTGGCGACTTCCGGCAGGCTTACACGATTGCGGATCGGATCGGCCTTGCCGTGATCCGGGATCAGTTGACGCAGCCCGGCTTTGTTCGCTGGTATGTCCGCCGCCGCGTCGGTGGCGCATTGACGAACCCGGAAGCGGTCAAGGCGCTGGTCTTGGGCGTCAAGCCTGCGGGCGAGTGATCAAGAGAAAGGCCGGGGGGTGAAGTCAGACACACTTTCCCGGCGGCGGTGGCCGATTTGCTCCTTTCCCGGTGACACCGCAAAACCTGGGCGGGCTAGCGTGATGCTGGTCCGCCCTTCTTCTTGGGGGTGACATGATCAACGCGGAACTGGCCTTGTGGCGCATGGTCTTGTTTATGGGACTGAACGACCCGGACGCGGCGCGATGGATGCGCGGCGAGGACTTCCGCATGGTTTGCGCCTTGGCAGGCTTCGATTCGGCGGCGGTCAGGCGTGCCGTAGCCTCTGGAAACCTTCGCCCGTTTGGCAGGAAGGAAGCCGGTGACAAATCCAGTGACAAGGGAAAAATAAGCAAGAAAACCCGCCTGAGGCGGGCTTCTAACTAGCTGATTTTCTTGGGATTTTTGGCTCCGGCGGTAGGGATCGAACCTACGACCAATTGATTAACAGTCAACTGCTCTACCGCTGAGCTACGCCGGAACACGGGGGCTGTATAGCGGGGTGGATCGGGGGCGTCCAGAGGGATTTGTGAGATTTTTGATGGTGAATCACAAGTGCCGGAACAGGGTGTCGGCGCTCGGGATTCCTTCGGATATGGCAACTTTTTGTGAAGCGATATCAATAAGATGTGCCAAGATATTGCGGGTTGCGGCGGGCAGGAGTGGCGCGGGGGTGTCGGTGTAAAGGCGCTGTGCCAAGGTTGCGGCGTTGGCCGGGCCATCGTGCAGGGCGGCCAGAATCTGGGCCGTTCGCGCCCTTCGGTGGGCAGCCAGGTCGGCGATCCGGGCGGCGGGGGCTGCGACCGGGGCGCCGTGGCCGGGGAACAGGCGCGGTGGGTGCGCTGCGGCGAGGCGGTCGAGCGAGGTCATGTAATCATTCAGATCGCCATCGGGGGGAGAAATCAGCGTGCTGGCCCAGCTCATCACATGATCGCCCGTAAAAGCGCCTCCTGCCCAAAGAAAACAAAGGTGGTTGCAAAAATGCCCCGGAGTGTGCAGCGCCTGCAATTGCCAGCCCGCGCCCGTCACCACAGCGCCATCTGCAAGGCAGATGTCAGGGGCGAATTCGGCATCCACCCCTTCACCACCGCAGGTCAGCCCCTCGGCTGCAAGCCGCGCCATCAGCGCCGAGCGGCCCGCGGCGGGGCCGCCGAAGGCCAGCACCGGCGCGCCGGTGGCGCGGGCCAGGGGGCGGGCGGCGAGGGAATGGTCCAGATGGGCATGCGTTACAAAAATATGGCTGATGTGCTGGCCGGGCGCCAGCGCGGCGCGGATCGCGGCCAGGTGGCGGGGGTCGTCGGGGCCGGGGTCGATCACCGCAATTTCGGTCTCGCCCAACAGATAGGTGTTGGTGCCCCACAGCGTCATCGCCGACGGGTTGGGCGCCAGAATGCAGCGCAGGCCGGGGGCGAGGGAAACCGGCTGGCCGGGGCGGGGGGCGTCTGTCATCGGGGCTTTCCTGTGCGGGCCGTCGCGGGTAGGGTTGGGGCATGGATTTCGGCTGGCTCAAACGCATGATGCCGCGCGGGCTTTACGGGCGGGCCGCGCTGATCCTCATTCTGCCGGTGGTCACGATCCAGCTTGTTGTCTCGGTCGGATTCTTGCAGCGCCATTTCGAGGATGTCACGCGCCAGATGACATCGAGCATGGCGCGCGAGGTGCGCCTGGTGGCCGATCTGGTGGCGCTTGACGCGGCTCCGGCAGCCGCGCTGGCCCGTGCCGGGGCGGTGGCGGGCCCCCTTGCGCTGGAACTGGCCCTGCCGGTTGCGCCCGAGGCGGGCGATCCGCGGGTGTTTTACGACCTTTCCGGCCGCGTCGTGATCGCCACGCTGCGTCAGGCGGTGGCGGGAATCACGCTGGTCGATCTGTCGGATCTGGACCATGTGCGGCTGGTGCTTGGCACCCGGCACGGGCCGATGCAGGTGCAATTCGCGCGCGGGCGGGTGTCGGCCTCGAACCCGCATCAGTTGCTGGTGCTGATGGTGGCGACCGGGCTGTTGATGACCTTCATCGCCTATGTCTTTCTGCGCAATCAGTTGCGTCCGATCCGGCGGCTGGCCGAGGCGGCGCAGGAATTTGGCAAGGGCAGGGTGCTGCCTTATCGGCCCGGTGGCGCGGCCGAGGTACGGGCGGCGGGCACCGCCTTTCTGGAGATGCGCGCCCGGATTGACCGGCAAACCGAACAGCGCCGGCTTATGTTGTCGGGGATCAGCCACGATCTGCGCACACCGCTGACGCGGCTGAGGCTGGGGCTGTCGATACTGCCCGAAGACGAGGATGTTGCGGCGCTGGAACGCGATGTTGACGAGATGGGCCGCCTGATCGACGCCTTTCTGGACTTTGCCCGCGATGCCGGGTCGGAAGAACCCGCCGAGACGCTGGACCCGGTCGAGTTTGCCGCCGCTCTCGTCGAGGATGCGCGCAGAGCCGGGCAGGATGTAACGCTGACCGGGATCGAGGGGCAGGGCCGTGCCACCTTTCGCCCCGGCGACCTGCGCCGGGCGCTGGAAAACCTGATCGGCAATGCGGTGCGCTATGGCGGCCGGGCCGAGGTTTCGGTGGCGCTGGGGCCACGATCATTGCGCTTTACCGTCGAGGACGATGGCCCCGGCATCCCGCCCGAGCGGCGTGACGAGGCGCTGCGCCCCTTTACCCGGCTGGACCCGGCGCGCAACCAGAACCGGGGGCAGGGTGTGGGCCTGGGCCTTGCGATTGCGGCCGAGATTGCACGCAGCCATGGCGGCCAGTTGCGGCTGGGCGAAAGCACGCGACTGGGCGGGCTGAAGGCCGAGGTGATGCTGCCACTCTGAGTTTTCCGCTGTAATCCGGGGCGCCCCGCCGCAGTGGGCTAGCCGCGCCAAACGCCAAGAACCCAGGCCAGCAACCAGCCCCAGACGCCCAGCGACAGTGCCAGCGCGGGCATCAGCCACCACCCCGAGGGCCAGACGCGCTGCGCTGTCCGCGCGGGTGCCGGGGTGGCTCTGACGGGGGGCGTGCCGTCGATTTTGTTGCGCATGGGTGCGATTCCTTGCCCGGTCGGCATCTCGTCAGTCTGGCGGCAAAATCTTAACAACTTTCCACAGGCGCCCCGCCGATGTCGCTTGGATGTTCCGGCGACGTTGGGAAAAAGTTAACAGCCGCGTGACACGCTGTAAACGCTTGGCGACCCCATGGGAATCGGCCATTCTGCACCATCGGCAAGAGATCGCCACACGCGGGCTTTTCCGCCGATTGGAAGGATATGTTGAACCCGTGCCTCCCCGCCCCTAGATATGGGCCATGATCGGGGAGGGCCGGGGCTGCCAAGCGTGGGGCCGGTGCCCTCCTGCCACAGAGGAAAAAGAATGACCCAAACGCTCGCACCCAGCTACCCTGTGCTGCCCTTGCGCGACATAGTCGTGTTTCCGCACATGATTGTGCCCCTGTTCGTAGGGCGCGAAAAATCGGTGCGCGCGCTGGAAGAGGTGATGGCCGATGATCGCCAGATCCTGCTGTCATCGCAGATCGACCCCGGCGTTGATGACCCGGCGGCCGATGGCATCTATCGCGTCGGTGTTCTGGCCAACGTGCTGCAACTGCTGAAACTTCCCGATGGCACCGTCAAGGTGCTGGTCGAGGGCAAGGCGCGGGTGCAGATCACCGAATTTCTGCCCAATGAGGCATTTTTCGAGGCGCGCGCCGTCGAACTGGCCGAAACACCGGGCGACGAGGCGACGGTCAAGGCGCTGCTGCGCTCGGTCGCCGAGGAATTTGAACGCTACGCCAAGATCAAGAAAAACATCCCCGAAGAGGCGATGAGCGCGGTGTCGGAAACGCGCGAGGCCGACAAACTGGCCGACCTCGTTTCGGGGCATCTGGGCATTGAGGTGTCGCAAAAGCAGGGCCTGCTGGAAACGCTCGACGTGGCCGAACGGCTGGAAAAGGTCTTTGGCCTGATGCAGGGCGAAATGTCGGTGTTGCAGGTCGAAAAGAAGATCAAGAGCCGTGTCAAAAGCCAGATGGAGCGGACCCAGCGCGAATATTACCTGAATGAGCAGATGAAGGCCATTCAGAAGGAACTGGGCGATGGCGAGGACGGCCAGTCGGAACTGAACGAACTGGAAGCGCGGATCAACGCCACCAAATTCTCGAAAGAGGCGCATGACAAGGCGCAGGCCGAGCTGAAAAAGCTGAAGTCGATGTCGCCGATGTCGGCCGAGGCCACGGTGGTGCGCAACTATCTGGACTGGCTGCTGAGCCTGCCCTGGGGCGTGAAATCGCGCGTCAAGAAAGACCTGACCGCGGCCGAGGCGGTGCTGGATGCCGACCACTACGGGCTGGAAAAGGTCAAGGAGCGGATCGTCGAATATCTGGCGGTGCAGGCGCGCAGCGCCAAGCTTAAGGGGCCGATCCTGTGCCTCGTCGGCCCTCCGGGCGTGGGCAAGACGTCGCTGGGGCGCAGCGTGGCGCGGGCCACGGGGCGCGAATTCATTCGCATCAGCCTTGGCGGGGTGCGCGACGAATCCGAGATCCGCGGCCATCGGCGCACCTATATCGGCTCGATGCCGGGCAAGATCATCCAGGCGCTGAAAAAGGCGAAAACCACCAATCCGCTGATCTTGCTCGATGAAATCGACAAGATGGGGCAGGATTTCCGGGGTGACCCGGCCAGCGCCATGCTGGAGGTGCTGGATCCGGAACAGAACGCCACCTTTGTCGATCACTATCTTGAGGTGGAATATGACCTTTCGAACGTGATGTTCCTGACCACGGCCAACAGCTATAACATGCCGGGGCCGCTGCTGGACCGGATGGAGATCATTCCGCTGGCGGGCTATACCGAGGATGAAAAGCGCGAAATCGCGCGCCAGCATCTGTTGCCCAAGCAGATCAAGAATCACGGGCTGAAAAAGGGCGAGTTTGCCGTTACCGATGCCGCGCTGACCGAAATGATCCGCGGCTATACCCGCGAGGCGGGGGTGCGGAACCTGGAACGCGAGCTGGCCAAACTGGCGCGCAAGGCGGTGACCGAGATCCTCAAGGGCAAGGTCAAATCGGTCGAGATCACGCCCGACAGCCTGGAAGGGTATCTGGGCGTCAAGCGCTACCGCTATGGCTTGGCCGAGAAAGAGGATCAGGTCGGCGTGGTCACGGGCCTCGCCTGGACCTCTGTCGGCGGCGATCTGTTGCAGATCGAGGCGGTCAGCCTGCCCGGCAAGGGCCGGATGAAAACCACCGGCAAGCTGGGCGAGGTGATGAAGGAATCGATCGAGGCGGCATCTTCGTTCGTGCGATCAATCGCGCCCGAAATCGGGGTGAAGCCGCCGAAATTCGAAAAGGTGGACATCCACGTTCACGTTCCCGAAGGGGCAACCCCCAAAGATGGCCCCTCGGCCGGCGTGGCGATGGTGACGTCGATCGTTTCGGTTCTGACCAGCATTCCGGTGCGCAAGGATATCGCCATGACCGGCGAGGTCACCTTGCGCGGCAACGTGCTGCCGATTGGCGGCTTGAAGGAAAAGCTGCTGGCGGCGCTGCGCGGCGGGATCAAGACCGTGCTGATCCCCGAAGAAAACGCCAAGGATCTGACCGAAATCCCGGCGAATGTGAAGGCTGGGTTGCATATCATTCCGGTGTCGCATGTGCGCGAAGTGCTGGCGCAAGCGCTGGTGCGGATGCCCGAGCCGGTGGAATGGGACGAAGAGGCCGAGGAAGCGGCAGCAAAGGCTGCCCATGACGCGGCGGCTACCAATGCTGTCACGGGGCAGGTGGCACACTAAGCGGCGACCGAACCAATCAAAAGCGCGCCAATTGGCGCGCTTTTCGATTCGTGGTCGCGGCATCGCGCAACGTTGAAAGTGGCTTACTTGGGCCGAGGCTCGTCGTCATTGTTCGACGAGGCGATGGCGGCGATGGCCACCAGCAGCAGCAGCGGCACGATCAGGCCCGCGTTGCTGGTCGAGGCCTGTTCGACCACAACGGGCTCCGCCTCGACGATCGGAGCGGAATAGCCGCCCGCCAGCGCAAGGCTGGAGGTGGTGGCCAGGATGCAGGAGGCGAGAAGCAGTTTTTTCATCATGTCATATCCACAAAACATAGCCTACATCTTTGAGACAAGAAGACGTGCCGCAAAGATGCAGGCATTGTATCACGCGCGAGCATAGGCTGCGCTTTTCTCAGTTTATCTGTCGACCACGGTCATCATCGGCTCTTCGTCGTCATTGTTCGACGAGGCGATGGCGGCGATGGCCACCAGCAGCAGCAACGGCACGATCAGGCCCGCGTTGCTGGTCGAGGCCTGTTCGACCACAACGGGCTCCGCCTCGACGATCGGGGCGGAATAGCCGCCCGCCAGCGCAAGGCTGGAGGTGGTGGCCAGGATGCAGGAAGCGAGAAGCAGTTTGCGCATGGTAGGCTCCTTTGCAACTTTGGTTTGATAATCAGGATCCGCATTCGTATGGCAAAACGCTGCACCCACTCCCTGAATCGGTCAAGTGTCAAGCTGTGCGGTCTCTGTTTCACAACGATTTGTCTCCTTCTTGTCACAAGTTTTACGCCGGAGACTGTGCTTTTGGCTGAAATCGGGCTGAGGGCGGCAGAGATATGTCCCTTTCTGCAAACCACCGGAGGCTTTTGAAATCACTCTGGCTTGGCGCTGTTGGAATGATAGACTGGGGTCAAATAGAAAGGTTTTTGCGAATGGCCAAAAAGACCCGCCCCGAGAGATGCCCCAACCCGCCCCTGCCAGCGTCGATCCGGCCGCCGATCCAGCCCAGGCCAAGGCGCCGCGCAAACCGGCAAAACCGCGGGCCCCGAAACCGGTCGTCACCGCGCCCCAGCCTGCCGCCCTTGTGGCGATGTCGCCGGTGGCAGAGCCTGCCCAAGATACGGTTAGCGATGCGGCCCCCGTCCTGCGGCGCAAGGCATTTGTAGAGCGGGTGCAGGCGGCCTCGGGCGGTCACCGCAAAAAGGATGTGCGCGAAATTTCCGAGGCGGTGCTGATGGTTCTGGGCGAGGCTTTGGCCCGCGGCGAGGATCTGCACCTGCCGCCGCTCGGCCGCGCCCGCGTCAGCCGCCACCTCGACCGCAGCGCCGGCGAGACGCTGGTGATCAAGCTGCGTCGGCATGATGCGGATGAGGCGGCAAAGGGTGAAAAAACTGCGCATCAGGCTCTTGCAGAGGGTGACGACTGACGTTATTACCCCCGCCACCGGGTGATTAGCTCAGCGGTAGAGCGCTTCGTTCACATCGAAGATGTCAGGGGTTCAAATCCCTTATCACCCACCATTATAACGCGTTGAGGCGCCTCGGTTTTTTGCCGGGGCGCTTTCGTTTTGCGAAGTGCGCCATGGTTTGTTGAACCTAACGCACCCCACGAACCCTCCCGAAGTCGAGGATTTCGGCCGCCTCGCGCAGGTGATCGGGCGCATATCTGGCATAGACCCTCTCGGTTACGGCCGTTGATGAATGTCCGAGATACTGGCTGATTTTTGACATGGGCACCCCGCCCTCAGCCATGTGAACGGCTGCGGTATGACGCAGGACGTGCGGCGACACACCGTTTAGCCCTGCGGACTTGACCGCGCGCTCAAAGCCCTTGCGGATTGACCGAACCGGCACACCTGCCCACTCTACGACGAAATCGGACAGAGCCGCTTCGCGCGCCGACATGAGCGCAGCGCGCATGGTCGCATTGATCGGCACAACAGCGCGCCCCTTCCGCGGGCCTTCGCAATCGGCGCGTAGGTTGATCTGGCCCCGGTCCATGTCGACGCGATCCCACGTCAGGTCCAGCACGGCGCCAACGCGAGCGGCGGTGGTCAGCATAAGCAGGATTGCCAGCCTGATGTGAGGCTCGCAATCCGCAGCCAGCAGTCGCTCGATCTCGGCGTGGGTCAGGTATCGGTCCTTGGGGGCAGGCTTCTGCGGCCGCTCGATATAGGGCGCAACCGGGATCAACCTCGCCTTGTCGGCCGCCCAGGTCATGCAGGTGCGCAGGTGGCCCAACTCGGTCCAGACCGAGCCGATCGATATCCCGACTGCGCGCCTTTGCGCTGTGTAGGACCGGCAATGGTCTGTCGTGATCTGGTCGGGCCGCAGGGCGCCGAAGTGGGCCTTGATGGCAAGCCCGGTGTATCCCATCGTTGTGGCGACTGGCCGCCCCGGGCTCTGTTGCACAAATCGACTGATGGCCGAGCTACCCCTTTCCCCGGACACACTTATCCCACGGCCTCGGTCACGGGTATGCCGAGCGCGGTGAAGCCGTTCATGACGGCGACACGGATCTGAAGCTCGGCGACTTGGCGGTCGGGCTCTCGCGCCATGAGGCGTTGGCCCAACAGCTTCATGCAGTGCATCTTGGTCTCGGCCCGACTTCGGCGGTGGTAGCCGCTCCATTTCCGCCAGATCTTCCGGCCCAGGCGTTTGGATGCGCGGAGGGCCTCGTTGCGGGCGATCGCGCCTGCGCTGTCGGGCTTCCAGGGTTTGGCATTCTTGCGGGGCGGGATGACGGCATGGGCCCCGCGGTCGGCGATGGCGTCGTGACACTTGCGCGTATCGTAGGCCCCATCTGCGGTGACGTTGCCGATCTCTTGATCGGGCGGGATTTGGTCGAGCAATTCGGGCAGCATGGGCGCATCGCCGATATCGCTGCTGGTGAACTCCACCGCCCTGATTTCCAGTGTTTTTTCATCGATGCCGAGGTGAACCTTGCGCCATACGCGGCGTTTGGCGCCACCATGCTTGCGGGCATTCCACTCGCCTTCACCCTCGACCTTGATGCCGGTGCTGTCGATCAAGAGGTGCAGCGGCTCCTCCGAGCCTCGATACGGGATGTTCACGGCGAGGGTCTTCTGCCGGCGCGACAGCGTGCTGAAATCCGGCACTGACCAGTCGAGCCCGCTCAACTGCAGAAGGCTTTCGACAAAGCCCGTCGTCTGCCTCAGCGCCATGCCGAACAGCACTTTCATCGTCAGGCAGGTCTGGATGGCGGCGTCGCTGTAGGTGGGCTGCCGGCCACGCTTGCCGGTCGGCAAGGCCTCCCACGTCATCTCGGGATCGAACCAGATCGTCAGCGAGCCTCGGCGCTTCAGCGCTTCGTTATAGGCCCGCCAATTCTTGATCTTGTAGGTCGGGGGTGTCGGTCTGCTCATGCCATCCAGCTATCACGCTGGATTCACGAGGTGAATCCCCCAAGGGCTTTGCGCAACAGAGCCTCGCCGGTGGTGAACTCGGCGGCCCGGATTTCCAAGGATTTCTCCACGTCCTTTTCGCCTGCCCCATCTTCGGGGGAGTGCTTCGCTTTCAGACGGCTACTTGCCCGCGGTCGCACCGCATTCGGACAGCCGCTCGAACTTTGACAGTTTCACATGCACTGTGCTGCGCAAGGAAATTTAAACCATATCAGGGGTATCAATAGGGAGAATCGGAACTCGTTGCAGGGTTGCTGCGCAAAGTTCTGGTTGCACGACGATGTTGAAAGCGAAAACTCGGAACTTAATTGCCAATCGCGCTGATGTTCAAATTTTGGCATAAGCCGAATAGCGCCACTTCTATTGGCAAAAAAGTGCCCCAAGCCTGAGGGTTGCAAGCGTGGCGCTCGTATCTAATTCCCACTTCGGGGCCAACATAGTTTTGACAAAGGACAGCGTGGTTCACGGTGAGCCCTTCCGTGAAATGCTTGAAGAAATTCATTTTTCTGAGTTTCGGTATCCAGGCGGAGCGGTTACAGAGCAACAAACCTGGGAAAATGGTGGACTGAGCAGAGTTTTTGGACCGAGCATGGAGCCCGGGACCGATGGATACGTCATGACTCTGCGAGAAGCGATGGAGCTTGCCGATGACCATGACGCAGGATTGACGGTAGTTATTCCAACAACTCAGTTTTATGATCCGACAACCCAGACATTTGAAACCGCAGGATTCGAACGCTACCTGAGCGAATTACGGAACGCGATAACTGAAAACCCTGAGGCAAAGGTGACTGGATTTCAAATTGGCAACGAGTTCTGGTCATCCATGACCGCTTCAGACTACGGAACAATAGCGAACATTCAGATATCTTATCTCGACGACCTACGGAAGGAACTGTCCCAGACTTTGGGAGAAGATTGGGCAGTTCCGTCAATTGGAATTCAGGCCGGGGCTGCTTGGAGCTCGGATGGCATTGAACAGAGCCGTGAAATTGCCGAAGCTATTTCAGCCGAAAATCGCCCATTGATCGATACGATATATCAAAACACTTACCCCGACGCAGAACGATCACTCGATTGGCAAGCGGACTGGAGCATCCGGCCAGCGGTTACCTTCAGTGAATCTGAAGGCTTTTCGTCCAATCTGAAGGTATCGTTGTCCGAATTCAACATCGCAGCAAACAGTGCTGTGGGTGTAAATCTGGCTGGGGCATGGATAGAGGAGTTTGCCAGATATATTGATATTGGAGTGGATGAGGTAATCCATTGGGGAACGCAGTATAAATGGTTGTCCAACAAGCTGTATGATGCTCAGTTTCCTGAGGCGGAGGCCAATGCATCAGAGATTCACGTTATAGCAACGCCGCTGGGTCAGATTTACGATCTGGCGCAGGCGAACCTATCAGGCAAGCAAACGATCTCTGATATCGATGCAGTGGAAGGGATGGTTGTTCCGGAGGAGATCGGAATCACCGGATTTCAGGAGGCCGGGCAAAAAATCGTATTCCTCCACAATAATAGTGGAGAGACCGCGCAAATCGATATTTCAAGCGCGGTCATCGGCAAGCACGCCATCTTGCATCATCTGATTTCTGCCGATTCACCTTACACCGGCTCCGTGGATGAAAGCATATCATCACCGTTTCCGGATGGGGAGATTGCTGATTCCCGAGGGGACATGAAGGTCACAAGCGGAGAGGCATTGGCTTCTTCGATCACGCTCAATGACAACGAATTGGTCATGCTGACCATCTCGGATCCCGAGGTTGATTTGACTATCGAGGGTGCACATCATCAGACGGATCATCGAACCGGCACAACCGATGATGTGATATTCGGTGCCTCGGGCAACGACATTCTACGGGGGCATGTCGGGAATGACAACCTAGACGGCGGTGGCGGGAACGACATTCTGACCGGCGGGGTGGGGAATGACACTCTTCGTGGGGGGGATGATGATGACATCATCATTTCAGACCGTGGAGAGGATGTCATAGATGGCGGTAGTGGCGACGATCTGATCATCCTGACGGGCGAGCGGGATGGTGATAGGGCGTCGGTCACCGGAGGAGATGGGGAGGACATATTTCTTTTTGGTGGCTGCCACGATACGGTTGTTCATGATTTGAGTGCCGAAGATCGGCTCGGGTTTGACGGAGTGTTTAGAAATCAGGACGATCTCGCAGAAGCAACCCGAATTCAAGATGACGATCTAATCGTTTCTGGCCCAGAAGGAAACGATATCGTGTTGGTTGGCGCGGCTTCCTTGAGTGAAAAACTGTCGAGCATGGTCTTGGACTTTTCCTCCCAAGAGGAGGTCGATTCAATTATGATGGGGCGGCTTTCAAAATTGACCCTGGATCAGTTGAAGGAGCTTTATCTGAATTTTTCAAACGTGGATGGTGTTCCTGATAGTCAGCCGCCCGCGGCCCAGCCTGCTAGTGAAGCTGGACCGGTAGATATCCGAGCCGATGAAGTATTTGGACGATCCCTGACTGTTCTTGATGATTCATCGGATGCGGTGGCGAATGCGATGCCGTGGAGTTCCAGCGTAAGCTACTGGCCGGATTATGATGTAATCGCGAACCGGATCACCATTGGCCCGGAAGATGACGATGATCTCGAAACGCTCGAGCCCGGAACGGGGATTGGAAGTGAGCCGGACCCAGGGGGGAACCCTGCACCGGAGGATGACGGCATTGAAATCGAAGCGCCTGAGTGGACCGATGGAAATCCCGACTTCGTGCCCCCGGATGACGATCCTCAAGAAAGCGAGATTGATCCCATTTCTGGAGCAGGAGGAGGGTGTTTTGTTGCGACCGCAGCATTTGGCGATCGCATGCATCCAGATGTCGTTTCTTTACGGGGTTTCCGAGACAAGCATCTGGTGAGATTTGGGCTTGGTCGCGCCTTTATCAGGTTTTATTGGTGGATTGGCCCGAAATTGGCCCGTACGACAAAGCCACATCAACTTCGTGCAAAAGCAGCAAGGTGGGTTCTTTCGAACCTAGTGGCTGTCTTGCGGCGCTCCGGCCTCACCTGAGGACATCGAGATCGGCGACAAAGAGTTGTGGACGGCTCTGATGATGGGTTGGGTAGCCCCTCCTGACGGCACTTGCGCCAGATTGATCCGGACGGGAGCAGGAGGAATTGGCTATGAAGAGAGTCTCGATCATCGGCGTTGACCTGGCGAAGCAGGTCTTTCAACTGCACGGTGCGACAGCGGAGGGCGAAGTCGTGTTTCGCAAGAAACTGTCGCGCAAGCAGTTTCTTGCGTTCATGCAGATGCATCCCGGATGTCTCGTTGCCATGGAAGCCAGCGCGACATCTCATTATTGGGCGCGGACGTTGGCGCAAATCGGGCACGAGGTGCGCCTGATCGCCCCGAAGTTCGTCAAGCCGTATTTGAAGAACCAGAAGAACGACATGGCGGATGCCGAGGCCATCGCGGAGGCGGCCAGCCGACCGACCATGCGTTTCGTCGAGGTGAAGACGCCCCAAGTTCAACAGCAAATCCGCTAAGTAATTGAATTCATTTGTGGTGATTTCTGGAATTGCCACAACATAAGGCGGTTTAAGCAGGCTTTGAGACGTCTAGTGACAGAAAGGGGCGACAGCGACTACCTGCTTCGGGCCTTTGAGAACGGAGGGCGTGGCACGCCACCGGCTACAACGTCAACGCCAGCATATGGACGAGCGTCGAACTGTGTCAGGTCAGCCTGTATGCCTTCGACCACATTCCAGTGTCGTCGGTTGATGCGGAGAGTCTGGCGGCACCAATCATCGATCTCAACGAGTGCTTGGTGCCCGAAGCCCGCCTGCTCCACGCTCAATGCCTGGCCGCCAGCGCCAGCGCAAAGCTCGATTGAGGTCAGATCGCAGTGCATTTCGCGCCTCGCTTGATGTCCGCAACACGATACAGCGACAACAAGAACAAAATGTCAACGCGGGTCATCGCGCTGTAATTACTGACACGGTCGCGGCACTGACTAAATGGTGCCCGGCTATGATCGTGACCAGCGGGTCGCGGAATTTACGAAGTGCGCTTAGGTTCGCTGAACCTGTGTGAACCTGAGACACCTGTATAAACCATGAACAAAGGCCGATTGCGAACCGTGCCTTTCACCAAAGAACAATGGGTTGGGCAGTGCGACGTTCGTTCACATCGAAGATGTCAGGGGTTCAAATCCCTTATCACCCACCATGAATTCACCGATCAGGGGCGCGCCGAGGGCGGCGCCCCTTTTCGTTTCCCGACCGATTGCGACGGCCCCCTGCCTGCCACCGCTTGCCTGACGCCGACAAGCCCGCTACAAGCACCGCGCCGGGTGATTAGCTCAGTTGGTAGAGCGCCTCGTTTACACCGAGGATGTCGGGGGTTCGAGTCCCTCATCACCCACCATTTCAGCGGTTTCCAGACCGGGCGCGTCGTTCAGCGGTCAGATTTCACCAGTCGCAGGGCCGCGCGGCGTGTTTCGGGGGTGGAGGCGCCGGGGCGGGCGGGCGGCTCGGCGAGGCCGTGGGGGGCAAGCGGCCAGGTCACAGGCAGGCTCATGTCAACCGGCAGGCCCGCCAGAGCCGGGGCGATGGCGGCGCTTGCCAGATCAAAGCGGCGCGGGCTGCGGCCGATGCTGCCTTCGGCCACCAGACAGCCCAGCACCCGGTTCACATCGCCCAGATCCGAGGTCAGCGGCAGCAACAGCAGCCGTGCAGCCAGCGCAGGCTGGCCGATGCCGGTTTCGGCGTGCAGGCTGGCCTCGGCCACGGCGGGGTTGGCAAAGACCGCCTCCAGCAGTTCGGCCGCGGGCTTGCGCGACAGCGGCGCAAAGAAGGTGCTGAGCGGCATCCCCCGCACCTCCATCCCCATCAGGTCGTTCAGATGCATTCCCGCCAGCCGGAACCGGCCCATGCCCGGCGCGATCCGTTCCAGCAGAAAGGTGTAATCCAGCGCGCGTTCGATGCCGCGGGGGTCCACCTCGGCGCGGGCGGGCACCGGGCGGCCCTGCCGCAGCGCTTCCCAATAGCTGCGCAGATCGGCCAGGGCGCGGTCGGCGGGGCTGCGCGGTGCGGTGCCCAGCGCGATGATCTTGCCGTCAGTGTGGTCATTCAGGTCCATGCGGGCACTCCCGGAAAGGTTCGACGCGGGGGGCGGGCCATGCTAGGTCTGCCCCGTTCAGCTTTGCGTAACTATACCGGGGTGAGCGAGACTGCGGTGAGGAAAGTTACCAAATGGTTAAGGGCAGGGCAGGGTGATGGGCGAGACGGGCCACGATGCCGTGATCGTATCGATGACGGGCTTTGCCGCGCGGCAGGGGGCCGGGGCGGGGTGCGACTGGGTGTGGGATATTCGCTCGGTCAATGGCAAGGGGCTGGATCTGCGGCTGCGCCTGCCCGATGGCATCGAGGGGCTGGAGCCTGCGCTGCGCGAGGCGGTGGGCCGCGTGGCCAGCCGCGGCAATGTCAGCGTGACGCTGCGGCTGTCCAGGCCGGGGGCGGCAGAGGTTGCGCAGTTGAACCCTGCGGGGCTGGAGGCGGCGCTGACTCTGCTGGAGCGGATCACCGCGGCGGCCAATGCCCGCGGGCTGGAACTGGCGGCGCCGCGCGCGACCGACCTTGCCACCCTGCGCGGCGTCACCGAACCCGCAACCCCCGCCCCCGACACCGGCGCCTTGCGCGCGGCGCTGTTGGCCGATCTGCCGCCGCTGCTGGCGGAATTTGACGCGATGCGCCGGGCCGAGGGGGCGGCGCTGGCCCGCGTTCTGGCCGGGCAGATCGACCGGATCGCGGCCCTGACCGAGGCCGCAGCGCTGGCCGCCGAGGCCCGCCGCCCCGAGGCGGCCGAAGCCCTGCGTGCGGCGCTGGCCCGCGTGATGGAGAGCGCCCCCGGCGCCGACCCGGCGCGTGTCGCGCAGGAACTGGCGATGATCGCGGTAAAATCCGACGTAACCGAAGAGCTTGACCGCCTGCGCGCCCATGTCGCCGCAGCCCGGGCGCTGCTGCACATGCCGGGCCCGGTAGGGCGCAAGTTCGATTTTTTGGCCCAGGAATTCGGCCGCGAGGCGAATACCTTGTGTTCCAAGGCCGGCTCGGCCGCGCTGACCGCCATCGGGCTTGACCTCAAGCACGTCATCGACCAGATGCGCGAGCAGATCCAGAACGTGGAGTAGGCAATGGCGGGTTTGGCGGCAGGTTCGATGCGGCGCGGGCTTCTGATCATTCTCTCGTCGCCCTCGGGCGCGGGCAAATCGACGCTGGCCAGGCGGCTGATGCAATGGGATCCGACGATGCGGTTTTCCGTGTCGGCCACCACCCGCACGCCGCGGCCCGGCGAGGTGGAGGGGCAAGATTACTACTTTCTCGACAAGGAGGCATTTCGCGCCAGTGTCGAAGCGGGCGAGATGCTGGAACATGCCGAGGTGTTCGGCAATTTCTACGGCTCGCCCCGAAAGCCGGTGGAACAGGCGCTGGAGGCGGGGCGCGATGTACTGTTCGATGTCGATTGGCAGGGCGCACAGCAAATCCGCAATTCGGCGCTGGGGCGTGACTCGCTGTCGATCTTCATTCTGCCGCCCTCGATCCCAGAACTGGAACGTCGCTTGCGTTTCCGCGCGCAGGACAGCGACGAAACAATCCACCGCCGGATGGAAAAAAGCCGCGACGAGATCAGTCACTGGGCCGAATACGACTATGTTCTGGTCAATGAGGATCTGCACGAAACCGAGGAACGGTTGCAGCATATCATCACCGCCCAGCGCCTGCGTCGCCAGCAGCAACCCGCGTTGACCGATCACGTCCGCCTGCTGAACAGGGAGTTTGACGCCCGATGATCTACGAACTTGACGGGATCGCACCGCAGATCGCGCCCGACGCCTGGGTAGCACCCGATGCCAACCTGATCGGCAAGGTGGTGCTGGAGCCGGGCGCCAGCATCTGGTTTGGCGCCACCCTGCGCGGCGATAACGAGGAAATCCGGGTCGGCGCGGGCAGCAATGTGCAGGAAAACTGCGTGCTGCACACCGACATGGGCTTTCCGCTGGTGATCGGGGCCGATTGCACGGTGGGCCACAAGGCGATGCTGCACGGCTGCATCATCGGCGCGGGCAGTCTGATCGGCATGGGCGCCACGGTGCTGAACGGCGCCAAGATCGGACGGGGCTGTCTGATCGGGGCTGGGGCACTGATTACCGAGGGCAAGGACATTCCCGATTTTTCGCTGGTGATGGGGGCGCCGGGCAAGGTGGTGCGGGTGCTGGATGCGGCGGCGCAGGCGCGCCTTCTGGCATCGGCGGCGCATTACCGCGCCAATGCACGGCGCTATGGCGCGGGGCTGCGGGCGCTGTAGCGCAGGGTCACAGGATTCGCAGGGGTCAGGGGGCGGGCAACTCGATCAGGTCGAAATCAAGACCGGGGCAGATGGCGCGGATTTCGCGCAAGATCAGGTTGCGGTCGGGAACGGGTTGTGTGGTGGCGCGCAGCGCCCCGCGGTAGCCGAGGCTTACCAACCTTTCAGCCAGATCAAGGGCGTCAAACCCGGCCACCATCAGCGGGCACAGCGCCACATCCGGTTGAACCCGGTCCAGCAGCGCGCCATCAAGCTCGCGATGCCCGGTCTGAAATATCTGCGTGCCGGTGACGCCGCGCAGGCTGGAGGGCAGATGATGAGCTGGTTCGACAACAAGAATGACGCGTCCGGTGGACGCCATCCGCTCGATACAGGCGGATGCGGAGCGCAGTGACCTGCTCCGGAAATGTTCAGCCGCCATGTGGTCCCCTTCGACCTTGACAGATTGCGGGGAACTTGTCGGAAGAACTGCCTCCATCAAAGGAAGTATTCAGTTTTTGCGCGACACCACTCTTTATACTACACGCTTAGGTTTACAGATAATGAAGCCTACACTCAAGAAATATTGACTCGGCTGCGTTCTCGCCTGCGGTCGGTTTACAATGCCAGGGGCTTTCTGCAAGCCTTGGGCGGGAAGACGGGGGGTTTTATGGATGATGCGCTGATGGTGGCGGTAATCGACGGGGTGCCGCTGCCGGTGCTGATCGTCGATGGCGATGAACGGGTGCTGGCTGCCAACAGCCCGGCCCGGCGATTGTTTGGCGAGGCGCCCGAGGGGCGGCCCTTTGTCACCATCCTGCGCCAGCCGGTGCTGGGGCTGGCGCTGGAGGCGGCCCTGCGGCAGGGCACATCCACGCGGGTGCGCGCGCAGATCACCGGATCAGGCCCCGAAGCGCGGGGCGAGATTGTGGCCATGGTGCAGGCCGCGCCCTTGCCGGGGGGGCGGGCAATGCTGGCCTTTGAAGACATCAGCGCGCTGGAACATGCCGAGGCGATGCGGCGCGATTTTGTGGCCAATGTCAGCCATGAGTTGCGCACACCACTGACGGCGCTGCTGGGCTTTATCGAAACCCTGCGCGGGGCGGCGCGCGATGATCCGGCCGCGCGCGAGCGGTTTCTGGGCATCATGGAGCGCGAGGCGGGGCGGATGAACCGGCTGGTGGGCGATCTGTTGTCGCTCAGCCGGGTCGAGGCCGAGGAACGCCGCCGCCCGACGACGCGGGTCGATCTCGCGGCGCTGGTGCATTCGACGCTGGTCACTCTGCGCCCGCAGGCCGAAGCCGCGGGGGTGGAGTTGATCGCCGAAGGGATGGCGGGGCCGGTTCCGGTGCCCGCCGATGCCGACCAACTGACGCAGGTGTTTCACAATCTGGTCGAGAATGCGGTGAAATACGGCGGCGCGGGCGGCGAGGTGCGCGTCGGTCTGACCAGGTTGCCCTATGAGCCGGTGCTGCGCGGCCCGGCGATTCAGGTTTCGGTGGTTGACCGAGGCGAGGGGATCGACGCGATCCACCTGCCGCGCCTGACCGAGCGGTTCTATCGCGTCGACTCGCACCGCTCGCGCGAGAAGGGCGGCACCGGGTTGGGGCTGGCGATCGTCAAGCATATCATCGCCCGCCACCGCGGCCGGTTCCGCATTGAAAGCGTGAAGGGCGAGGGCAGCCGGTTCAGCGTGATCCTGCCCGAGACCTGAGCCCGGACCGGGAAGGGGGGCTGTCTGCCCCCCTCTGGGCCTGCGGCCCATTCACCCCCCGAGGATATTTCGGCCAAGATGAAAGACAGCGGATGGCCTGCTGCGGTCAGGTGGTTTTCAACCAGAGCCAGCCATTTGCAGGAAGCGTCAGGCTGTTGCCCGCGCTACGGCCCGCATCGGGGTCGGCACCGGGGCCAACGGCGATACCATCGGGCGCCGCGGCAATCGTGCGAGGTTCGGGAGAGAGGTTGAAAAGGCAGGTCAGGCGTTGTGTCTCGCCGGTTCTGACAAAGCCCAAAATCGGCGCGGGCAGGTCAAGAAACCGGATATCGCCTGTACGAAGCGCGGCGCTGGCGCGGCGGAAGGCCAGCACCTTGCGATACTGCGCGAGGACGGAGCCGGGGTCGGTCTCTTGCGCGGCGACGGCGCGGGCGGCCTGGGGGGCCTTGACTGGCAGCCAGGGGCGGGCGGCGGAAAAGCCGGCGTTCGGGGCATCGGTTTCCCATACCATCGGGGTGCGGCAGCCGTCGCGGCCCTTATCCTCGGGCCAGAAGCGCAGGCCGGGCGGGTCGGTCAGTTCGTGATACGCCATCTCGGTCTGGGTCTGGCCCAGCTCTTCGCCCTGATAAAGGCTGATCGTGCCGGGGAACGAGGCCAGCAGCGCGATGGCCTGTTTTGCCAGTGCCTGAGGCGATGCCCCGTCCTTTTCCCAGCGGGTGACATGGCGGATCACGTCATGGTTGGAAAAGGCCCAGGACGGCCAGCCATCGGGGGCGGCTGCGAAAAAGCTGTCGATGCAGGCGCGGAAATGTTCGGGCGTATAATCCGGCCCCAGCATGTCAAAGCTGTAGGCCATGTGCAGGTGATCCGGCCCCGAGGTATACTCGGCCATGATCTTGAGCGCGCGGCCCGGCGCATCGCCCACCTCGCCCACCAGACAGCGCGCGTCGTAGCGGTTCAGAAGCTGCCGCATCCGGGCCAGGAAGGGCAGATTTTCGGGCCTCGTCTTGTCGTGCAGGTGCAGTTGCATGTCATAGGGTGCGGGCTGCGGGCGGCCATCCTTGCGCGGCATGGCGGGTGGGTTTGGCCGCAGTTCAGGGTCGTGGAAATAGTAGTTCACAGTATCAAGCCGGAACCCGTCCACGCCCCGGTCGAGCCAGAAGCGCAGGACATCAAGCATTTCGTCCTGAACCGCGGGGTTGTGAAAGTTCAGGTCGGGCTGGGATGCCAGAAAGTTGTGAAGATAGAACTGGCGCCGCCCCGCCTCCCATTCCCAGGCGGGGCCGCCAAAGACTGAGAGCCAGTTATTCGGTGGTGTGCCGTCGGGGTTCGGGTCGGCCCAGACATACCAGTCGTATTTTGCACCGCGCTTGCGGGCATCGGCAAACCAGGGGTGGCGGTCTGAGGTGTGGCTGATCACCTGATCAAGGATCACCTTCAGCCCCAGATCATGCGCCCGTGCCACAAGCCGGTCGAAATCGGCCATCGTGCCGAATACCGGGTCGATGCCGCGATAGTCTGACACGTCATAGCCCATGTCGGCCATCGGCGAGGTGTAGATCGGTGACAGCCAGATCGCATCGACACCAAGGCTGGCCACATAGGGCAGGCGGCGGATGATGCCTGCCAGATCGCCCACGCCATCGCCCGAGTCATCCTGAAAACTGCGCGGGTAAATCTGATAGATCACTGCGCCGCGCCACCAGTCGTTGTTCATCCTGCCCTCTGCCTGCCCGGGATTCGGGCAAAGCATAGCCTGCGGCGGGGCGGCTTGAAATCATTTGCGCCTGCGGCGCCGGGCTTGCTTGACGTAGAGGGGACGCGCCGCCATCAAGAGGGTGGAAATTGCAGGAAAGCCACCGCCCGTGAAAGATCTGATCGCCCCCTCGCCAGAAACATTCCGCAGTGACATCCTGCGCCACCTGACCTTTACCATGGGCAAGGATGCCGCCCATGCCTCGGTCTACGACTGGCGGCTGGCGTTATCTTTCGCGCTGCGCGACCGGATCGTGGAGCCGTGGTTTGCCGCCACTCGCCAGACCTGGGACGAGGGGCGCAAGCGTGTCTATTATCTGTCGATGGAATTTCTGATCGGCCGGATTCTGGAAGATGCCGCGATCAACCTTGGTCTGCGCGATGTGGCGGCAGCCGCGCTGGAAACGCTGGGGCAGGATTTTCGCGCCATCGTCGAGGACGAACCCGACGCGGCACTTGGCAATGGCGGGCTGGGGCGGCTGGCGGCCTGCTACATGGAAAGCATGGCGACGCTGGGCTGCCCCGGTTACGGCTATGGCATCCGCTATGAACATGGCCTGTTCAAGCAGCGCTTTGAAGGGGGCCGTCAGGTTGAAAGCCCGGAAGACTGGCTGAACCAGCGCCACCCCTGGGAATTCGAGCGCCCGGAGGCCGCCTATGAGGTGGGTTTCAAGGGCGAGGTGGTGCGCGAGGGCGGGCGTGCCGTCTGGCTGCCGGGCGAAACCGTGCGCGCCGAGGCCCATGATACGCCGGTGGTGGGCTGGGCGGGCCGCTGGGCCAATACGCTGCGGCTTTGGGCGGCCAAGCCTACGACGCTGTTCGATCTCGACCGGTTCAACCGCGGTGATTATGCCGCCGCCGCCGAACCCGAGGCGCTGGCGCGCACGCTCAGCCGGGTGCTTTACCCTGACGACACCACCTATGCCGGAAAGGAACTGCGGCTGAAGCAGGAATATTTCCTGACCTCGGCCGCGTTGCAGGACATTTTGCGCCGCCACCTGTCGGCGGGCTATGCGCTGGAGGATCTGCCGCAGCATGTGGCGATCCAGATGAACGATACCCACCCTGCGATTGCCGGGCCGGAACTGATCCGGCTGCTGGTCGATCAGCATGGCTTGGGTTTTGATGCGGCGATCGACATTGCGGTGGCCTGTCTGGGCTATACCAACCACACCCTGCTGCCCGAGGCGCTGGAACGCTGGGCGACCTATCTGATGGGCAATGTGCTGCCGAGGCATCTGCAGATCATCGAGGAAATCGACGCCTGGCACCTGCGCCATCATCCGACCCGGCCGCATTGGGTGGGGATCGTCAAGCACCACGAGGTGCGGATGGGCGAGCTGGCCTTTATCACCGCGCACAAGGTCAACGGGGTGTCGGCGCTGCATACCGATCTGGTAAGGCAGAACCTGTTTTCCGAACTTGAGGCGCTGCATCCGGGGCGCATTGTCAACCAGACCAACGGCGTCACCCCGCGGCGCTGGCTGCGGATGGCGAACCCGGCGCTGTCGGGGCTGATCACCAAGGCGATCGGGCCGGGCTGGGAGGCCGATCTGGACCGCTTGAAGGGCCTTGAGGCGCATGTCGATGATGCCGCCTTCCGGGCCGATTTTGCCGCGGCCAAGCGCACCAACAAGGTGGCGCTCGCTGACTGGATCGCCCGGACTCAGGGCGTGACCGTCTGCCCCGACGCGATCTTTGACGTTCAGGTCAAGCGTATCCACGAATACAAGCGCCAGTTGCTGAACATTCTGGAAACCATCGCGCATTGGCACGCGATCCGGCAGAATCCGCAGGGCGACTGGGTGCCGCGGGTCAGGATATTTGGTGGCAAGGCCGCGCCCGGCTATCTTGCGGCCAAGGAAATAATTCGTCTTATCAACGATGTGGCGGCGGTTATTAATAATGATCCGGTGACTGGCGATCTGTTGAAGGTGGTCTATCCGGCGAATTACAACGTCTCGATGGCGGAACGGCTGATCCCGGCGGCCGATCTGTCGGAACAGATTTCGACCGCGGGCAAGGAAGCCTCGGGCACCGGCAACATGAAATTCGCGTTGAACGGGGCGCTGACCATCGGCACGCTGGATGGCGCCAATGTGGAAATCCGCGAACAGGTGGGGCCGGACAACTTCTTCCTGTTCGGCCTGACCGCCGCCGAGGTGGTGGAGCGGCGCAAGACCCCCGATCACGCGCGTCAGGCAATTCTGGCCAGCCAGCCGTTGCAGGATGTGTTGCAGATGATTGCCGAAGGGCAGTTCAGCCCTGACGAACCGGCCCGCTATCATGGCCTTGTGCATAACATGTGGCATTCGGATTATTTCCTCGTCGCCTCGGATTTTACCGCTTATGCAGAGGCGCAACGCGCCGTCGAGGCGGCCTTTCGGCGCCCGGACGACTGGTGGCGCATGGCGGCCCTGAACACCGCGCGGATGGGGTTCTTTTCCTCTGACCGGGCGATCCGGGGCTATATGGCCGAAATCTGGGGCGCCGCATCGGCGCTGTAAGGGGATGACATGGCGCTGATTGATCCGTCCGAGGCGCGCGCTTTGGCCGAAGGCCGACACAACGACCCGTTTGCCGTTCTGGGTGCGCATGGGGGCCGGATCTTGGCGTTGCAACCCGATGCGGCGCGACTGTGGGCGATGCCAGAGGCGGGCGAGACGGTTGAACTGGCTGCGGTGGCGCCGGGTGTCTTTGCCGCTGCCTTCCCCGAGGGAGTGGCCTACCGGCTGCGCGCCGAGGGTGCGGCGGGGCAGTGGGACTTTGACGATCCCTACCGCTTTGGCCCGGTTCTGGGCGAGATCGACGAATATCTGATCGGCGAGGGTCGCCACCGGCGGCTGTGGCAGGCGCTGGGGGCGCATCTGATCCGGCATCAGGGCGTGGCGGGCGTGCATTTTGCCGTTTGGGCCCCCGAGGCGCGGCGGGTGTCTGTGGTGGGCGGCTTCAACAACTGGGACGGACGCCGCCATCAGATGCGAAAGCGGGGCGCCACAGGGGTTTGGGAGATATTCCTGCCAGGTCTGGTGGCGGGCGAGGCTTATAAATACGAAATCCTTGGCGCCGACGGGCTGTTGCAGCCGCTGAAGGCCGATCCGCTGGGGTTTGGTGCAGAACACCCGCCCGGAACCTCGTCTGTGGTGCGGCAGTTGGGGCTGCATGGCTGGCAGGATGCGGGCTGGATGGGCACCCGCGCCGCGGCCAACACAATCGGCGCGCCGATTTCCATCTATGAGGTGCATCTGGGCAGTTGGCGGCGGGTGTGGGATCAGGGGGGGCGGCCGCTGTCCTACTTTGAGCTTGCCTCGCAACTTGTTGATTATGTGGTCGATATGGGCTTTACCCATATCGAGTTGCTGCCGATCACCGAACATCCCTTTGACGGCAGCTGGGGCTATCAGCCGGTGGGGCTTTATGCCCCGACCATCCGCCACGGCCGCCCCGAGGAATTCGCGGCGCTGGTAGATGCCGCGCACCGGCGCGGGCTCGGGGTGATCCTGGATTGGGTGCCGGGGCATTTTCCCTCGGATTCCCATGGTCTTGCACGTTTTGATGGCACCGCGCTTTATGAACATGCCGACCCGAAAGAGGGGTTTCACCGCGACTGGAACACTCTGATCTACAACTATGGCCGCCGCGAGGTGGCCAATTACCTGCTGGCCAATGCGTTGTTCTGGCTGGAGGAATACCATCTGGACGGGCTGCGCGTCGATGCTGTGGCCTCGATGCTCTACCGCGACTATTCGCGGCCTGCGGGCGAATGGGTGCCCAACATTCACGGCGGGCGCGAAAACCTTGAGGCGATAGAGTTTCTCAGATCCATGAACGCCAGCGCCTATGCCGGCGCGCCGGGCATTCTGACGGTGGCCGAGGAAAGCACCTCGTTCCCGAAAGTGTCACATCCGGTTCACGAAGGCGGGCTAGGGTTCGGCTTCAAATGGAATATGGGCTGGATGAATGACAGCCTGCGCTACATCGCCCGCGACCCGATTCACCGGCGCCATCACCATAATGAAATGACATTTGCTTCGTCATACGCTTACAGTGAAAACTTCATCCTTCCCATCAGCCATGACGAGGTGGTGCACGGCAAGGGCAGCATGTTGGGCAAGATGCCGGGGCTGGAGGGCGAAAAGTTCGCCAACCTGCGCGCCTTTTACGCCTTCATGTGGGGGCATCCGGGCAAGAAGCTGCTGTTCATGGGGCAGGAATTTGCCCAAGACCGCGAATGGGCGCAGGCCGGGGCGCTGGACTGGCACCTGCTGGACGATCCGCGCCACCGCGGCGTGCAAAGCCTGATCCGCGATCTGAACCGGCTTTACCGCGACACGCCCGCGCTGCATTGGGGCGATTGCCGCGCACAGGGCTTTGGCTGGATCGAGGCCGATGATGCCGCCAATTCGGTCTATGTGTTCGAACGACGCGCGGCCGGGGCGCCGCCGCTGGTTCTGCTGGCCAATTTCACGCCGGTCGAGCGTGTAGGCTATGGCGTGCGGCTGCCGCAACCGGGCCGCTGGCGCGAGGTTCTCAACACCGATTCCGCGGTTTATGGGGGCAAAAACCGCGGCAATCTGGGCGGTGTCACGACCGGCGACGATCAGCGCGCCGGAGTCTACCTGCCGCCGCTGTCGGTGGTGATGCTGATGCCAGAGACGATATGACGGGGGGAGAGCGGGAATGAAACCAAGACCGAACATGCGGCTGTCCAGCCAGGCCATGGCCTTTGTGCTGGCGGGCGGGCGCGGCTCGCGCCTGAAGGAGTTGACCGACCGGCGCGCGAAACCGGCCGTCTATTTCGGCGGCAAGACCCGGATCATCGACTTTGCGCTGTCGAATGCGCTGAACTCGGGCATCCGCAAGATGGCGATTGCAACGCAATACAAGGCGCACAGCCTGATCCGCCACATGCAGCGCGGCTGGGGCTTTTTCCGGGCCGAGCGGAACGAATACCTCGACATCCTGCCCGCCAGCCAGCGGGTCAGCGAAAGCCAGTGGTATCTGGGCACCGCCGATGCGGTGACGCAGAACATCGACATCGTCGATGATTACAAGGTCAAGTTTGTCGTGATCCTTGCGGGCGACCATATCTACAAGATGGATTACGAGGTGATGCTGAAGCAGCACGTCGAAACCGGCGCCAATGTGACGATCGGCTGTCTCACCGTGCCGCGCGCCGAGGCCAGCGCCTTTGGTGTGATGGAGGTTGACGCCTCTGGCCGGATCACCCGGTTTCTGGAAAAGCCCGCAGATCCGCCCGGCATACCGGGCGACGAGGGCAATGCGCTGGTGTCGATGGGGATCTATGTCTTTGACTGGTCCTTCCTGCGTGATCTGCTGATCCGAGATTCCGAGGACGAAAACTCCAGCCACGATTTCGGCAACGACCTGATCCCCGAGATCGTGCGCAACGGCAAGGCGATGGCCCATCGCTTTGCCGAAAGCTGTGTCACCTCGGGGCTGGAGCATGAACCCTACTGGCGCGATGTGGGCACGATTGATGCCTTCTGGCAGGCCAATATCGACCTGACCGAGTTTACCCCGAAACTTGACATCTACGACAATGCCTGGCCGATCTGGACCTATGCCGAGATCGTGCCCCCCGCCAAATTCATCCATGATGAGGACGGTCGGCGCGGCATGGCAGTGTCGTCGCTGGTGTCGGGCGATTGCATCGTGTCGGGGTCGGAGGTGCGCAATTCGTTGCTGTTCACCGGCTGTCGGGCGCACAGCTTTTCCGCTCTGGATCATGTGGTTGCGCTGCCTTATGTGCAGATCGGGCGCAAGGCGCAACTGACGCGCTGCGTGATCGACCGCGGCGTGGTGATCCCCGAAGGGCTGGTGGTGGGCGAAGACCCCGAAGAGGATGCGCGCTGGTTTCGCCGCACCGAAGGCGGTGTGGTGCTGATCACGCAGTCGATGCTGGAGGCGCGCGCCTCGGTCCGGGGATAGCGGAAACCGGGCAGGGGGGCTGTCTGCCCCCCCTCTTGCGCGGGCGCGCAATTCACCCCCCGAGGATATTTGGACCAAGCTGAAGGTGCGGAAGGTGGGCGAGATGAAGGGTCGGGTGCTGTCGGTCGCATCGGAATGTGTGCCGCTGGTGAAGACCGGCGGGCTGGCCGATGTGGTGGGCGCCCTGCCTGGTGCGCTGGCCGGGCAGGGCTGGCAGATGCGGGTGATGATCCCGGCCTATCCGGGCGTCGTGGCGCAGCTTGACGCACCGCGTGTGGTCTGGGAGGTGGCGGATCTGTTTGGTGGGCCGGGGCGGGTGCTGCTGGGCCAGTGTGGCGCGCTGGAGGTGATGGTGCTTGAGGCGCCGCATCTTTTTGCGCGCGGTGGCGGGCCGTATTCCGAGGGTGGGCGTGATTTTTCTGATAACGCCGAACGCTTTGCGGCGCTGAGCTGGGCTGCGGCGCAGATCGCGCAGGCAGGCGATGCCGAGGGCTGGCGCGCCCAGGTGCTGCACGCCCATGACTGGCAGGCGGGGCTGGCACCCGCCTATCTGCGCTATGCCGGGGCGGCGGTGAAAACCGTCATGACGGTGCATAACATTGCCTTTCAGGGTCACGTCGTCGCCGACCGGCTGGCCGCGCTGCGGCTGCCCTTGTCGGAGTTTCATCCGGGCGGGTTTGAATACTGGGGCAATGTCTCGACGCTGAAAGCCGGTCTGATGACCGCCGATGCGATCACCACCGTCAGCCCGCGCTATGCCGAGGAGCTGATGCGGCCAGAGTTCGGGCTGGGCCTTGAAGGTGTGATCGCGGCGCGGGCGGGGGTGTTGCACGGCATCCTGAACGGGATCGACGCCGAGGTCTGGAGCCCGGAAACGGACCCGGAAATAACCCCCTATTCGGGCCGAAGCCTGAAGGGCAAAGCCGACAACCGCAGGGCGCTGCTGGAAGAATTCGGTTTGGCCGAAGCGCCGGGGCCGCTGGTCATTCTGGTCAGCCGCCTGACGCATCAAAAGGGGATAGATCTGATCGCACCCGCGATCGAGCCCTTGCTGGAGGCGGGCGGGGGGCTGTGCGTTCTGGGTTCGGGCGATACCTGGGCCGAGGCGGCAATGCTGGGGCTTGCGGCGCGGTATCGGGGCCGGGTGGGGGTGCGCATTGGCTATGATGAGGCGCTGAGCCACCGGATGTTTGCGGGGGGCGATGCGGTGCTGGTGCCCTCGCGGTTCGAGCCGTGCGGGCTGACGCAGCTTTACGGGCTGCGCTATGGCACGCTGCCCGTCGTGGCGGCGACCGGGGGGCTGGCCGATACGGTGATCGGCGCCACGCCCGCCACATTGGCTGCCGCGGCTGCGACAGGGGTGGTGTTCCACCCTGTCGATGCGCTGGGGCTGCGGCAGGCGTTGCGGCGGCTGGGCCAACTCTACGCCGACGGGAAGGGCTGGGCTGCGATGCAGCGGCGCGCAATGAAGGCCGATCTGGGCTGGCAGGCCTCGGCCGCGCGCTATGCCGCGGTTTACGAAAGCCTGTGCGATTGAGTGGCGCGGTGCATATCCGCCCCGGCTGTGCTGCGGCGCTGGGGGCCACGGTCAGCGCCGAGGGCGTGAATTTCGCGCTGTTTTCGGCCCATGCGACGCGGGTCGAACTGTGTCTGTTTTCGCCCAACGGCCAGACCGAACAGGCCCGGCTGACGCTGCCCGAGGCCGAGGGTGGGATATGGTCGGGCTTTGTGCCGGGGCTGAAGCCGGGCGCGGTTTATGGCTACCGCGTGCATGGGCCCTATGAGCCGGAGGCCGGGCACCGCTTTAACCCCAACAAGTTACTGATCGACCCCTATGCGCGCCAGGTGGTGGGGCCGCTGGTCTGGGATGATGCGCTGATGGGGCACGAGGTGGGCCACCCGCGGGGCGATCTGTCGTTTGATACCCGCGACAGCGCGCCGTTTGTGCCCAAAGCGGTGGTGTGCGCGGCGCTGCCGCCCGCGGCGCCGGGGCCACGCCGGCCCTGGGACGAAACAGTGATCTACGAGGCGCATGTCAAGGGCATGACGGCGCGGCATCCGGCGGTGCCACGGGGGCTGCGCGGCACCTATCAGGGGCTGGCGTCGCAGCCGGTGATCGACCATCTTGTGCGGCTGGGCATCACCGCGATCGAGTTGCTGCCCGTCCATGCCTTTCTGGACGACCGCTTTCTGGTTGCCCAGGGCTTGCGCAACTACTGGGGCTATCAGCCCATCGGCTTTTTCGCGCCCGAGCCGCGCTATGGCCTGAGCGCCCCGATCCTTGAAATTCGCCAGATGGTCGAGCGGTTTCATGCAGCCGGGATCGAGGTGATCCTTGACGTGGTGTTCAACCACAGCGGCGAAAGCGACGAGACGGGGCCGACGCTGGCCTTTCGCGGCATCGACAACAGCAGCTACTATCGACTGACCGAGGACGGGAGGCATTATATCAATGACACCGGCACCGGCAACACGCTGAACCTGTCGCATCCGATGATGCTTCGGCTGGCGATGGACAGCCTGCGCTACTGGGTCGAGCAGATCGGCATCGACGGATTTCGTTTTGATCTGGCGGCGACGCTGGCACGCGGCAAGCGGGGCGGTTTCAGCCCCCGCGCGGCCTTTCTGTCGACGCTGCGTCAGGATCCGGTTCTGGCCCGCGTCAAGCTGATTGCCGAACCCTGGGATGTGGGGCCGGGCGGCTACCGGCTGGGCGAGTTTCCGCCGCCCTTCGCCGAATGGAACGACCGCTATCGCGACGGCGTGCGCCGGTTCTGGCGTGGCGATGGCAGCCGGGCGGAACTGGCCCGCCGGATCGTGGGCTCGGCCGAGATTTTCGATGTTTCGGGCCGTTTAGCAACGACTTCAGTGAATTTCCTCAGTGCGCATGACGGATTCACGCTGCAAGATGTTGTATCATTTGTAAAAAAGCACAATCTGCCGAATGGAGAGGGCAACCGCGACGGGCACAGCGAAAATCTGTCGGACAATTTCGGCATCGAGGGGCCAAGCGACGATCCGGCCATTACCGCGGCCCGTGCGGCACGCAAACGGGCTATGCTGGCCACGCTGTTGCTGTCGCAGGGCACGCCGATGCTGTTGGCAGGCGACGAGATCGGCCATAGCCAGCGCGGCAACAACAATGCCTATGCGCAGGACAATGACACGACCTGGCTTGACTGGGCGGCGGCGGACCCGGACCTGGTGGCTTTCGTGGCGCGGCTGACCGCGCTACGCCGCGCCCATCCGGTGCTGCGCCAGCGCCGGTTCCTGCATTCTGGCCTGCGCGCCGAGGATGGTCTGCGTGATCTGGTCTGGCGGCTGCCGTCGGGCGAGGAACCCAAGGGCCCCGATTGGCACGCCCCCGGCATCTGCTGTCTTGGCGCCGAATTGCGTGTAGCGGCCGCGGCGCCGTGCTGGGGGGCTGCGGCTGCCTTTCTTGTTCTGAACCCCGGCGGGCCGACGATCATGCGCCTGCCCGAAGGCCGCTGGCGCATGATGCTGGACAGCGCCGACCCTTTGGCGCCCGAGGCCGAGTTTGCCGCGGCCGAAACCCCTGTTGCAGCGCAATCAGTCCAGCTATTCATTGCCGCAGCGCCCGAACCTGTGCAGGAGAGACCATGACCCGCCACACGACCACGCCCTTTGCGGGGCAAAAGCCCGGCACCTCGGGGTTGCGCAAGAAAACAGCGGTCTTCATGCAGCCGAACTATCTGGAAAACTTTGTCCAGGCGACGTTCGATGCGATCGGCGGGGTTGCGGACAAGGTTCTGGTCCTGGGCGGCGATGGTCGCTATTTCGGCGCACAAGCCGCCGGAATCATTCTGAAAATGGCAGCCGCCAATGGCGCCGCGCGGGTCATCGTGGGGCAGGGGGCGTGGCTGTCTACGCCGGCGGCCTCGCATCTGATCCGCATCCGTGGCGCCGCGGGTGGGATTATCCTGTCGGCGAGCCACAATCCCGGCGGCCCCGATGAGGATTTCGGGGTCAAATACAACATCGGCAATGGCGGCCCGGCGCCTGAAACGGTGACCGAGGCGATATTTGCCGCGACGCAGACGATCACCGAATATCGCAAGCTGGACGTGCCCGACCCTGACCTGACTGTTCTGGGCGAGACGGTTCTGGGGGCGATGGTCGTCGAGGTGGTGGACCCGGTGGCGGCCTACGCCGACCTGATGGAAACCCTGTTTGACTTCAAGGCGCTGCGCGGCCTTTTTCACGAGGGGTTCCGGGTCCGCATCGACAGCATGAACGCGATCACCGGCCCCTATGCGACCGAGATTTTCGAGCGCCGTCTGGGGGCTGCGCCTGGCAGCGTGGTTCATGCCACGCCGTTGCCGGATTTCGGCGGGATGCACCCCGACCCGAACCCGACCTGGGCGCATGAGCTGATGGCCGAGATGATGGGCCCCGACGCGCCCGATTTTGGCGCTGCCTCTGATGGCGATGGCGACCGCAACATGGTGCTGGGGCGGGGCGTTTATGTCAGCCCGTCGGACAGTCTGGCGGTGCTGGCGGCCAATGCCCACCTGTGCCCCGGCTATGCAGCAGGGCTGAAGGGGGTGGCGCGGTCGATGCCCACCTCGATGGCGGTGGACCGGGTCGCGGCCGATCTGGGGATCGACTGCTACGAGACGCCCACGGGCTGGAAATTCTTTGGCAATCTGCTGGATGCCGGCCGCGTCAGCCTGTGCGGCGAGGAAAGCTTTGGCACCGGCTCGGACCATGTGCGCGAGAAGGACGGGCTTTGGGCGGTGCTGATGTGGCTGAACATCATCGCGGTGCGCGGGCAAGGCGTGGCCGAGATCATGGCCGATCACTGGGAACGCTTTGGCCGCACCTACTATTCGCGCCACGATTACGAAGCGCTGCCGGTAGATATTGCCGAACTGATGCTGAACCAGTTCCGCGCCGCGATGCCAACAATGCCGGGTCAGGTGGTCGAGGGGCTGACGGTCGCTGCCGTTGATGAATTCGCCTATGCCGACCCGGTCGATGGTTCGGCGTCGTCAGGGCAGGGTCTGCGCGTGCTGTTCGAAGATGGCGCGCGCGTGGTGCTGCGGCTGTCGGGCACCGGCACCGAAGGCGCCACCTTGCGCGTCTATCTGGAACGCTATGAACCGGGCCCCGACGGGCTGACGCTGGACCCGCAGGCTGCGCTTGCGCCGGTGATCCGCGCAACCGAGGTGCTGGTCGGCATCGAAGGCTATACCGGACGCGAAGAACCCGATGTGATCACCTGACATCGCGGAGCGCCACGCCCCGGTCAGAAGGGGCGTGGCCAACCGCCGGGTGTGGCCGATGGAAAAAGAACCGCGGTCGGACTGTCAATAATCCGATAATCAGTATTATGTAACCGAAGGATGCTTCCGATTACGGGATCAGCACTGTGGAACCGGTGGTTCGGCGCCCCTCCAGCGCCAGATGCGCCGCGGCCACATCCTCCAGCGCAAAGCTTTGTGCGATCTCTACCTTGATCCGGCCCGATGAAATAAGGCTGAACAGATCGCCCGCCGCCTGCTGCAACCATTCCGGGTTTCGCGTGTGATGAAACAGCGTCGGCCGCGTCAGCCGCAATGAGCCGCGCGCCAGATCGCCGATGCGGAACGTGTCCGGCGCGCCCGAGGATTGGCCAAAGCACACCAGCGTACCAAAGGTGCGAAGACAATCGAGCGATTGCATCACCGTATCGGCACCAACCGAGTCATAGACCGCAGCCACACCGGCGCCGTTGGTGATCCGCATCACCTCGGCTTGAAAATCCTGCGCGCGATAGTCGATCACATGCGCAAAGCCGTGGGCCGCAGCCAGCGCGCATTTCTCCGGCCCGCCCGCGGTGCCGATCGCGTGAACGCCGCGCGCGGCCAGCCATTGCCCGGCCAGCAGCCCGACACCGCCCGCTGCGGCATGAAACAGCACGGTTTCGCCGGGGCTTGCAGCGTAAGAGTGATGGATAAGATATTGCGCCGTCAACCCTTTCAGCATCACCGCCGCCGCCACCTTGTCGGGGATCGCATCGGGCAGCGGCACGGCCTGCGCCGCCGGAATCAGGCGGTGGCTGGCATAGGCACCATTCGGCATCGTGTAGGCCACGCGCTGCCCCACGGCCAGATCGACCCCCTCGCCCACGGCCTCGACCACGCCGGCGCCTTCGGAACCGGTGATCAGGTTCTGCGAAACCGGCCATGGATAGGTGCCAGAACGAAAATAAATATCTATGAAATTCAAGCCTATAGCGGTTTGTCTTAAGGCGATTTCCCCGGCTCCTGGCTGCGGCGGGGCAATTTCGACCCGGTGAAACTGATCCACGCCACCGGGGGTGCGCACAGCGATTGCATAGGGCATGGTCACTCCTTCACAAAGGCTTTTGAGGTTCTGTCCGAGGCGTCACTGGCCAAGAAGACAAGCCGAGGAAACCACTAATAGCCGCGCTTCGCAATGCGCGCAGAACTCTTAGAACAGCGTGAACACCCGTGAGGGCCCGCCCGTGCCGCCCTTGAACTTTGGCGCGCCGACAATCAGCGTCGCGCCCGCATGGGGCACTTGATCCAGATTGGCGATGCATTCAAGCCCCCAGCGCCCCGTCGGCAGCCAGGCGCAATGGGTGGGGAAATCGGGCGACGGGCCAATATCGAGCGACAGCGTATCCACCGCGATCCCCGCGATATCGTCGCCCTCCTCCAGCAGCATCTGCACGGCTTCAACATGAAAGCCCGGAAAATGCAGGGTGCCGCCCCAGTCGGCATTGCGGAAGCGGGGCGTGTTGACATGCGCGGCCCAGCCGGAATTCATCGCCACACAGCAGCCTTTGGGAAACGGTCCGTGGGTGTCGGTCCAGCATTTCAGATCATCGGGGGTCAGTTGCGAATCGGCGTTTTCGGCAGCCTTGGCGCGAATGTCGATCACCGCCAGAGGCACGATCAGCCGCTCTACCGGAATTTCATCGACCGAGGCGCCATCGGCCGAGAAATGCAGCGGCGCATCAATATGCGTGCCGCTATGTTCATTGACCACAATCTCCTTCGTGTTGAATCCGACCTTTTCAAACCGCGACCTCTGTTTGAGGTGAAACGTGCTTTTATTTGAAAATGTGGGAAAATTTTCATCCAGAACATGGGTCATATCGGCCATCTGGCCGCTGCTTGCACCCAAGGCGACCGCAGGCGCCGCGCTCGCCCCCAACAAGGCCCCTGCCCCCGCCGCCGAGGCCGAACGAAACAGATCGCGTCTGCTCAGCAGGCGATCCTTGACGGCATTCATCACGCAAAGATCGCACATCTCAAACCTGCAAAGCGCTTGAACAGACCCGTCGGCGGAAACCTCCGCGACCTTGTCCACCTAACGGTTCAATTGTAACGCGACCATGTCAACCGGCGGGATGTCCCGGCAGGTAACTCGCCCTCAGATCGAGGATTGCTTGCCACAACCGCAGCGCTGAGGGGCGCGGCGCCTCCAGGTCGGGGCGAACCAGAAACCAGCTGCGCACCACCGGCAGTCCCGGCGCAGGCAGCAGAACCAGCCGCCGGGCGGTCAGTTCTTCCATCACCGTATGCAGGCTGACAAAGGCAACACCCAACCCGGCCATCACCGCCTGTTTGATGGTTTCGTTGCTGTCCATCTCCATCGTCTTGAATGTGCGGCCCTCGGCGATCCGGTCCAGCCAGCGCGTCATCAGGATGCGTGTGCCCGAGCCTTCTTCGCGGGCCAAAAAGGTTTCGGCCTGCAAATCCGCAGCCGATGGGGCCGCCTTGCCCGCCAAGGGATGATCGGGAGCGGCAATCAGGCCGTGCGGATGCGGCCCCAGAAGATCGGCCACCACCGCCGGGCGCCGCGGCGGACGGCCCATGATCGCCAGATCAAAGGCGCCGCGTTCCAGCCCGGTGATGATCGCTTCGCGGTTGCCGATCCGCAGCATGACATCCAGTTGCGGGCAACAGGCCTGCACCTGTTTCATCAGGCGCGGCGCATAATATTGTGCGGTAGACACCACGCCCAGCACCACGCGCCCCGCCTGCCCCTGTTCCAGCGCGGTGACATCAATGATCGCCTGCGACAAAGCGTCTTCGATCCGCATGGCGGCACTGCGCACCACCTGCCCGGCCTCGGTCAGATCCGATCCGGAGCTTTCTGCGGCGCGGCGCAACAAGCGGGTGCCGAAGGCTTCTTCCAATCCCTTGATTTGGGCATGAATCGCAGGGGTCGTCAGCCCCAATGCCGCGCCTGCAGCGGTCAGCGATCCGCCCCGCGCTACGGCGAGCAGCGCGCGCAACTGTTTCAGAGTAACGGCATCAATCCGCATGTTTCAAACTTTTTGAATTCGACTTAACAATAATTGAATTTCCCTGAGGGGGCAATATCGTAATGGTGCGCCTCATTCGCCGGAGACGGTGAACGACAAGGAGGAGGTCTCATGTCTTTGGATCTACAGGGCTTGGCCCTGCCCCAACCGCTTGGCGATGCGATGACGCGTCTGGCTCAGGTCGGGGTAACGCTGGCGCGCATCATCGCCCGCAACGGCATCGACACGAACCTAGCCGAGGCTCGCGGCGTCAACATCGGCGGCGACGGGCAAAAGGCGCTGGACGTGATCGCCGACGAGGCGTTCATGGATGCGCTGATGGGCTCGGCGGTGCGTTACTACGCCTCCGAAGAACAGGATGACGTGGTCGAGTTGCAGCCCGAGGGTAGCCTTGCGCTCGCCATCGACCCGCTGGACGGCTCGTCCAACATCGATGTGAACGTGTCGATCGGCACGATCTTCTCGATCTTCCCGGTCGCCGAAGGCCCGAACGAAAGCTTCCTTCGCAAAGGCAGCGAACAGCTTGCCGGCGGCTATATCATCTTTGGCCCGCAGTGCTGCATCGTCGCCACCTTTGGCGATGGCGTGATCCAGTGGGTGCTTGATCCCGACACCGGCGTTTTCGAGCGTGTGCCCAGCCCGCGGTCGCTGCCCGAGGACACCACCGAATACGCCATCAACGCCTCGAACTACCGGCATTGGCCGCACCCGATCCGCGCCTTTATCGACGATTGCGTGGCCGGTGCCGAAGGCCCGCGCGGCAAGAACTTCAACATGCGCTGGGTGGCCTCTCTGGTGGCTGAAACGCACCGCATCCTGACCCGCGGCGGCATCTTCCTGTATCCGGGCGACCAGCGCAAAGGCTATGAACGTGGTCGGCTGCGCCACGTCTACGAATGCGCGCCCATTGCCTTCCTGATCACTCAGGCGGGGGGCGCGGCGACCGACGGGGCCGAACCGATCCTTGAGGCGCTGCCCGAAAAACTGCACGCCCGCACACCTTTCGTGTTCGGCTCGCCCGCCAAGGTGGCGCGAGTTGCTGCCTATCACGACCTGCCCGAGGAAGAAACCTCGGCGCTGTTCAACACCCGCGGCCTGTTCCGGAGCTGAGACCTATGAGCAAGAAACATCCGATCATCTCTGTCACCGGCTCCTCGGGCGCCGGCACCTCCACGGTCAAGCACACCTTCGACCAGATTTTCCGCCGCGAGGGCGTTAAGGCCGTGTCCATCGAGGGCGATGCCTTCCACCGCTACAACCGCGCCGACATGAAGGCCGAACTTGACAAGCGTTACGCTGCGGGCGATCCGACGTTTTCGCATTTCTCCTATGAAGCCAATGAGTTGGGCGAGCTGGAGCGGGTATTCCGCGAATATGGCGAGACCGGCAAGGGGCGCACCCGACACTATGTCCACGACGCCGCCGAGGCCGAAAAATACGGCGTGGCGCCAGGGCATTTCACCGATTGGGCGCCGTTTGATAACGGGTCGGACGTGCTGTTCTACGAAGGTCTGCACGGCTCGGTCGTGAACGACGAGGTGAACCTTGCCGCGCTGGCCGATCTGAAGATCGGGGTGGTGCCCGTCGTGAACCTCGAATGGATCCAGAAAATCCACCGGGACCGGGCACAGCGCGGCTATACCACCGAGGCCGTGACTGATGTGATCCTGCGCCGGATGCATGCCTATGTGCATTGCATCGTGCCGCAATTCACTGAAACCGACATCAACTTCCAGCGTGTGCCGGTCGTCGATACCTCGAACCCGTTCGTGGCGCGCTGGATCCCTACCCCGGATGAGAGCCTCGTGGTGATCCGTTTCAAAAACCCGCGCGGGATTGACTTCCCCTATCTGACCAACATGATCTCCGGATCCTGGATGAGCCGCGCCAACTCCATCGTGATCCCCGGCGGCAAGCTGGATATCGCGATGCAACTGATCCTCACCCCGCTGATCGAGCGGCTGGTGCGCGATTCCAAGCGGGCCTGAGGAACGACATGAAAGACCTTGATATGACGCAAGAAAAGCATATGGCCAACGCAATCCGCGCGCTTGCGATGGATGCGGTTCAAAAAGCCAATTCGGGCCATCCTGGGATGCCGATGGGCATGGCCGATGTGGCGACCGTCCTGTTCAACCGCTTCATGAAGATCGACCCCAAGGCGCCGAAATGGGCCGACCGCGACCGCTTTGTGCTGTCGGCCGGTCATGGGTCGATGCTGATCTATGCGTTGAACCATCTGATTGGCTATGCCGACATGGACATGGACCAGTTGCGCGCCTTCCGCCAGCTTGGCTCGCGCACCGCCGGCCACCCGGAATATGGCCATGCCGACGGGATCGAGGTCACCACCGGCCCGCTGGGCCAGGGCATTGCGACCGCGGTGGGCATGGCGCTGGCAGAACGCCTGAAAAACGCCCGCTACGGCAATGATCTGGTGGACCATTTCACCTATGTCATCGCCGGTGACGGCTGCCTGATGGAGGGTATCAGCCACGAGGCGATCGACCTTGCGGGCCATCTGGGTCTGGGCCGTCTGATCGTGATGTGGGACGACAACAAGATCACCATCGACGGCGACACTGAACTGGCCACCTCGACCGACCAGAAGGCACGCTTTGCGGCCTCTGGCTGGCATGTGGCCGAGGTCGATGGCCACGACATGGAGGCGGTCGCCGCCGCGATCGAGGCTGCACGCAAGGATGCGCGCCCCTCGCTGATCGCCTGCCGCACCATCATCGGCTTTGGCGCGCCCAACAAGCAGGGCAGCCATGACGTTCACGGCGCCCCACTGGGTGACGCCGAAATTGCCGCGGCCCGCGAATTCCTGGGTTGGACCCACGGGCCTTTCGAAATCCCCGCCGAAATCTACGCTGCCTGGGGCCGGGTGGCATCGCGCGGGGCTACGGCGCGGGCTGAATGGGAGGCACGTCTGCAAGCGTCGCCCGCCCGCGCCGACTTTATTTCCGCCGAAGCGGGTGACGTTTCGGCGCTCGCCCCGGCGATTGCGGCCTACAAGGCGAAACTTTCGGCCGACAAGCCGAAGGTCGCCACCCGCAAGGCCAGCGAAATGGCGCTGGAGGTGGTGAACGGCACCCTGCCCTTCACCATCGGCGGCTCGGCCGACCTGACCGGGTCGAACCTGACCCGCTCGAAGGGAATGAAATCAGTGGTTCCGGGTGATTTCTCGGGCAATTACATGCACTACGGCATCCGCGAATTCGGCATGTCAGCCGCGATGAACGGGATCGCGCTGCACGGCGGCTTCAAGCCCTACGGCGGCACCTTCTTTGTATTCTCCGACTATTGCCGCCCGGCGATCCGGCTGTCGGCCCTGATGGGCGTGCCCGTGACCTACGTCATGACGCATGACTCGATCGGCCTTGGCGAAGACGGCCCGACCCACCAGCCGGTGGAACATCTGGCCGCCAACCGTGCCATTCCGAACCTGCTTGTGATCCGCCCCTGCGACGCGGTGGAAACCGCCGAAGCCTGGGAAATGGCGATTCAATCGACCGCAACGCCGGTCATGCTGGTGCTGTCGCGCCAGAATCTGCCGCTTGTGCGGGTCGATCACACCGCCGAAAACCTGACCGCGAAAGGCGCCTATCTGCTGCGTGATCCGGGCACCCGCGATGTGACGCTGATCGCCACCGGCTCCGAGGTGGAACTGGCGCTGGCTGCGGCCGATCAACTGGCTTCCGAAGGGATCAAGGCAGCCGTCGTTTCGGCCCCCTGCTTTGAAGCCTTTGCGGCGCAATCCGACGCCTACCGCGCAACGGTGCTGGGCACCGCGCCGCGCGTAGGCTGCGAGGCGGCGCTGCGGATGGGCTGGGATCTGTTCCTCGGGCCGCAAGACGGCTTTGTGGGCATGTCCGGTTTTGGCGCCTCAGCCCCTGCCCCGGCACTGTACAAACACTTCAATATCACCGCCGAGGCCATTGTCGCCAAAGCGAAAAACCTGATCTGAGACGAGGGGAATACCATGACTGTCAAAGTTGCCATCAACGGCTTCGGCCGCATCGGCCGCAACGTGCTGCGCGCGATCATCGAATCCGGCCGCACCGATATTGAAGTTGTTGCGATCAACGATCTGGGTCCGGTTGAAACCAACGCCCACCTGCTGCGTTTCGACAGTGTTCACGGCCGCTTCCCCGGCACCGTGACCACCACCGCCGACACGATCGACGCTGGCCGCGGCCCGATCCGGGTGACCGCGATCCGCGACCCGAAAGAGCTGCCCTGGGGCGACGTCGATGTGGCGATGGAATGCACCGGCATCTTTACCGCCCGCGACAAGGCCGCCTATCACCTTGAAAACGGCTCGAAACGGGTTCTGGTTTCGGCGCCCGCCGACAATGCCGACAAGACCATCGTCTTCGGTGTGAACCACAACACGCTGACCTCCGCCGATCTGGTCGTGTCGAACGCGTCCTGCACCACCAACTGCCTGTCGCCGGTGGCCAAGGCCCTTAACGATGCGATTGGCATGACCAAGGGCTTCATGACCACGATCCACTCCTACACCGGCGACCAGCCGACGCTGGACACGATGCACAAGGATCTGTATCGCGCCCGCGCTGCGGCGCTGTCGATGATCCCGACCTCGACCGGGGCCGCCAAGGCCGTGGGTCTGGTGCTGCCGGAACTGAAGGGCAAACTGGATGGCGTGGCGATCCGGGTTCCGACCCCGAACGTCTCGGTGGTGGACCTCGTGTTCGAAGCCAGCCGCGACACCACCGTGGCCGAGGTGAACGCCGCGATCCGCGCCGCCGCTGATGGCCCGATGAAGGGCATTCTGGGCTACACCGACCAGCCGAATGTCTCCAGCGACTTCAACCACGACAGCCATTCCTCGGTCTTCCACATGGACCAGACCAAGGTGCTGGACGGCCGCATGGTCCGCATCCTGTCGTGGTATGACAACGAATGGGGCTTCTCGAACCGCATGGCCGATACCGCCGTGGCAATGGGCAAACTGATCTGAACGTCGGATCAAGCTGAGGAACAACAGACATGGCACTGATTACGCTTCGTCAACTGCTCGACCACGCCGCCGAATATGGCTATGGCGTGCCGGCGTTCAACATCAACAACATGGAACAGGGTCTGGCGATCATGGAGGCCGCCAAGGCCTGTGACGCCCCGGTCATCATCCAGGCGTCGCGCGGCGCCCGCAACTACGCCAACGACATCATGCTGGCCAAGATGATCGAGGCTTTGGCCGCGATTTATCCCGACATTCCGCTCTGCATGCATCAGGACCACGGCAACAACGAGGCCACCTGCATGTCGGCGATCCGTCACGGCTTCACTTCGGTGATGATGGACGGCTCGCTGATGGGCGATGCCAAGACCCCGGCCAGTTATGAATACAACGTCGACATCACCCAGCGCGTCAGCCAGATGGCGCATTGGGTCGGCGCCTCGGTCGAGGGCGAGCTGGGCGTTCTGGGCAGCCTTGAAACCGGCGAATCCGAGGCCGAGGATGGCCACGGCGCCGAAGGCAAGCTGGACCATTCCCAACTGCTGACCGATCCCGATCAGGCGGTGGACTTTGTGAAAAAGACCAAGGTCGATGCCCTGGCCATCGCCTGCGGCACCAGCCACGGCGCCTACAAATTCTCGCGCAAGCCCGATGGCGAGATCCTGGCCATGAGCGTGATCGAGGCGATCCACAAGAAACTGCCCGACACCCACCTGGTGATGCACGGCTCGTCGAGCGTGCCGCAGGAATTGCAGGACATCATCAACGCTTATGGTGGGGCGATGCCGCAGACCTTTGGCGTGCCGGTCGAAGAGATCGTGCGCGGCATCAAGATGGGTGTGCGCAAGGTCAATATCGACACCGACTGCCGGATGGCGATGACCGGCCAGTTCCGCAAGATCGCGACTGAAAACCCCAAGGAATTCGATCCGCGCAAATTCCTGAAACCGGCCATGGATGCGATGCGCGACCTGTGCAAGCTGCGCCTGGAAGCTTTTGGCACCGCCGGGAATGCCAGCAAGATCAAGGTCATCGCGCAAGACGATATGGCCAAACGCTATGCCAGCGGGTCGCTTGATCCGAAAACCGCCTGATCGAACAGGGAGAGAGGGATAATGGACCAGTCAGCTCGCTACGCGCGGCTCGATTTGAACGAGGCCGACCTGATGGCCGGCGGCAACCACGTTCTGGTTGCCTACATTATGAAACCGAAAGCCGGCTACGGCTTTCTGGAAACGGCTGCGCATTTCGCCGCCGAAAGCTCGACCGGCACCAACGTCGAAGTCTCGACGACCGACGATTTCACCCGCGGTGTCGATGCGCTGGTCTATGAGATCGACGAAGCCGCCGGCCTGATGAAGATCGCCTATCCGGTTGCGCTGTTTGATCGCAACATGATCGACGGGCGGGCGATGCTGTGCTCGTTCCTGACGCTGACGATCGGCAACAACCAGGGCATGGGCGACGTCGAATACGCCAAGATGCACGACTTCTGGCTGCCGCCCAGCTACCTGAGCGCGTTTGACGGCCCCACCACCACGATCAAGGATCTGTGGCGCGTGCTGGGTCGCCCCACGGTCGATGGCGGCTTCATCGTCGGCACGATCATCAAGCCGAAGCTGGGCCTGCGCCCGAAACCGTTTGCCGATGCCTGCTATGATTTCTGGCTGGGTGGGGATTTCATCAAGAATGATGAACCGCAGGGCAACCAGATCTTTGCGCCGATGAAGGAAACGGTGCGGCTTGTGGCTGATGCGATGAAGCGCGCACAGGACAAGACCGGGATGGCCAAGCTGTTCTCGTTCAACATTACCGCCGATGACCACTATGAAATGCTCGCCCGCGGCGAGTTCATTCTGGAAACCTTTGGCGAGAACGCGACCCATGTGGCCTTCCTCGTCGATGGCTATGTGACCGGCCCGGCCGCGATCACCACCGCGCGCCGCGCCTTCCCGCGCCAGTATCTGCACTATCACCGTGCGGGCCACGGCGCCGTCACCTCGCCGCAGTCGATGCGTGGCTATACTGCCTTCGTTCTGTCGAAAATGGCGCGTCTGCAAGGTGCCTCGGGTATCCACACCGGGACCATGGGCTTTGGCAAGATGGAAGGCGAAGCGGCCGACAAGCTGATGGCCTACATGATCACCGACGATGTCGCCGAAGGCCCCTACTTCAAGCAGGACTGGGCGGGCATGAACCCGACCACGCCGATCATTTCGGGTGGCATGAACGCGCTGCGGATGCCGGGCTTCTTCAAGAACCTGGGCCATTCGAACCTTATCATGACTGCGGGCGGCGGCGCCTTTGGCCATATCGACGGCGCCATTGCGGGGGCGACCTCGCTGCGTCAGGCTGAAATGTGCTGGCGTGAAGGCGCCGATCCGGTGCAATTTGCGAAAACCCACCGCGAATTCGCCCGCGCCTTCGAAAGCTTCCCGGCCGATGCCGACAAGATCTATCCGGGCTGGCGCGCAGCGCTCGGCGTGTGACACCATCGCGCCGCCGGTTCGCCGGCGGCGCCCCCTTCCCATCGGAGAGCCCCCATGTTCGACCGCCGTATCAAGATCGCCCCGTCGATCCTGTCTGCCGATTTCGCCAATTTCGGCGCCGAATGCCGCGCCATCGAGGCTGAGGGCTGCGATTGGGTCCATGTCGATGTGATGGATGGCCATTTCGTGCCCAACATCACCTTTGGCCCGGCCACCTGCGCCGCGATCCGCCCGCATATCAAGGGCGTGATGGACGTTCACCTGATGATCGCCCCGGTCGATGCCTATATCGAGGCCTTTGCCAACGCGGGCGCCGACATCATCTCGTTCCACCCCGAGGCGGGCGCGCACAGCCACCGCACCTTGCAGGCGATCCGCGCCACCGGCGCCAAGGCCGGTCTGGCGATCAACCCCGGCACCGGGCTGGATGCGATCGAGCATATGCTCGACCTGTGCGATCTGGTCTGCGTGATGACCGTAAACCCCGGTTTTGGCGGGCAGAAATTCATCCACAGCCAAGTCGAAAAGGTGCGCCGCCTGCGCGCCATGATCGGCGACCGTCCGATTCACATCGAGATCGACGGCGGTGTGACCCCCGAAACCGCACCTCTGGTGGCGGCGGCCGGGGCTGACGTTCTGGTGGCAGGCTCGGCCGTGTTCAAGGGCGGGTCGGTCAGCAATACCGCGCCTTATGGCGAAAATATCCGGGCGATCCGCGCCGCCGCCGAGGCGGCCCGGAGCTGAAGTCGGGGAGACGCAGGGCAAGTTTTGGGAGGAGCTTGCCCTGCGACATTTTGGCGGTCATATTCGCCAGAATGAATGCCTGATCGGGGAGGACGGGACATGCAATTCACGCGCCGTGTGATTCTGCGCAGCGCCGCCGCAGCACTGGCCGCAGCGGGGCTTCCGCACCGGCTTTGGGCGGCCAACACCCTGACCATGGGGGGCGTCACCCTCGACACCCTGTCCGACGGTCATCTGGTTCTGCCGCGAGATTTCATTCTGGGCGGCCTGCCCGAGGCAGAGCTTGCCCCCATTCTTGATCGTTACGGCATAACCGGCGATGCGCTGATGCCGCCCTGCAATGTGACCCTGCTGCGCGACGGCACCAACACGGTGCTGTTCGATGTCGGCTCCGGCCCCGATTTCCAGCCTACCGCCGGCAAACTGGGGGACGCACTGGCGGCGCTGGGGCTGACCCCCGAAGATGTCACACATGTCGTTTTTACCCATGCCCATCCCGATCACCTCTGGGGTCTGCTGGACGAGTTTGACGAGCCGGTCTTTGCCAATGCCACCCATATGATCGGCAAGGCCGAATGGGACTATTGGATGGACCCGGCCACGGTGGACTCGATCGGCACCTCGCGCACGGCCTTTGCCGTTGGCGCCAGGCGGCGGCTGGAGGCGATGCAAGATCGTATCGCAACCTTTGGCGATGGCGAGGAAATCCTGCCTGGCATCGCATCGCGCCTCAGCCCCGGCCACACACCGGGCCATATGGCGTTTGAACTGCGCAGCGGATCAGAGTCGGTGATGGTTGTCGGCGATGCGATCGGCAACCACCATGTCGGCTTTGAACGCCCGCTGTGGAAGTCAGGCTCAGATCAAGACCCCGACATGGCCGCGCCGACCCGCGCCGCTCTTCTGGATCAGATCGCGACAGGCCAGATGCGGCTGATCGGCTTTCACCTGCCCGAAGGCGGCCTCGGCCGGGCCGAGAAGACTGCCGACGGCTACCGCTTCGTACCCGAGGTGTAGCATGAAATACATTATGTTTTTCGTTGCCTTGCTGGCTGTTCCCGCGTTCGCCTCCGAAGATATCCCGGATCAGTATCCGCAATCGGTGCTGTATGAAAAGCCAGTCGAGGTGATCCCGGGCGTGTTCACTGCAATCGGCGCGACCGCCCCCCCGACCTACGAAAACTCGGGCCATAACAACAACCTGTCCTTCATCGTGACGGGCGACGGGGTGATCGTGATCAATGCAGGCGCGGCCGCCAGCCTGGCGCGGGCCCTGCATGACGAGATCAAGGCTGTCACCGATCAGCCCGTGAAACTGGTTATCAATGAAAACGGCCAGGGCCACGCGATGCTGGGCAACAACTACTGGATCGACCAGGGTGTGCCTGTTCTGGCACATGTCGATGCGGCCGCCGAATTCGATCATTCCTTGCCGCAAGCCTTTGATGCAATGAAGGTTTACAACCGCGACAAGGCTGAGGGCACGGTGCCCATGGGCCCTACCGAAACCTTCACCGACCGGCGTGACATCACCATGGGGGAGTTCCGGATCGAGGTGCTACACCTTGGCCCCGCCCATTCGCCCGGCGACACCCAGGTCTGGTTGCCCGATCAGGGTCTGATGATCGCGGGCGACATTGCCTTTCAGGAACGGATGCCCCCGATCTTTGCCGAGACCTGCACCTCCTGCTGGATCGAAACATGGGAGACGAAGCTGGAGCCGATGGCACCGACCTATGTGATTCCGGGTCATGGCCACCCGACCAATCTTGCGCAGGTGCGCCGCTATACTCGCGACTACCTCGCCTATCTTCGCAGCAAAATCGCGGAGCACATTGAAAACGGAGGGGATCTTGCCGGCGCCTATTACGTTGACCAAAGCCCCTATGCGCATCTGGACACGTTCGAGGAACTGGCCACGAAGAATGCCGGCGTGGTCTTTGCGGAAATGGAGTTTGAATAATGGCCGTCTCGCCGCCTGTCTGTGATTTCGGTTGGCCTGCGCCGGGCTTTGATCTGCCCGGCACCGACGGGCAGCGCTGGCGCCTTGATCAGATTTCCGGGCCAAAGGGCACGTTGGTGATGTTCATCTGCAACCACTGCCCCTATGTGCAATCAATCCTTGACCGCATCCTGCGCGATGCCTCGGCCTTGCAGGCCGAAGGCATCGGCGTTGTGGCGATCTCGGCCAATGACGCCGCCGACTACCCCGAAGACAGCTTTGACAACATGGCGAAACTGGCGCGCGAACGGGCCTTCCCTTTCCCCTACCTCTACGATGAAAGTCAATCTGTTGCAAAGGCTTATGGGGCGGTCTGCACCCCCGATTTCTTTGGCTTTGACGCCGGTGGTGGCTTGCAATATCGTGGCCGGCTGGATGCCTCGGCCAAGCAGGCAGGTGCGCCCGACGCCCGGCGTGAGCTATATGAAGCGATGATGCAAGTCGCCCGCACCGGCAAGGGGCCGGAGCACCAGATCCCCTCGATGGGATGTTCGATCAAATGGAAGGATGCCTGATGAGCCGTGTGCCCGTCATTTTCGACCTCGACGGCACGCTGATTGACAGCGCGCCCGACATTCACGCGGCCTCGAACGCGGTTCTGTCCGAGGCGGGGCTGCACCCGCTGACGCTGCCACAGGTGCGCAGCTTTGTCGGCAAGGGGGTGCCGCATCTGGTCGAATGTCTGCTGCGCGCCTCGGGCGAAGACCCCAATGGCCCACGCAATTCCGAAATTTATGACGCTTTTATAGCACGCTACGAAGATGCTGTCACCCTGACCGTGACCTATCCGAATGTCCGCGAAACGCTCGACCGGCTGGCTGCCCTTGGCCATCCGCTGGCGATCTGCACCAACAAGCCGCTGGCGCCGACGCGGGCGGTTCTGGCGCATCTGGGCCTGCTGCCGCTGTTTCAGGTGGTGCTGGGCGGCGACAGCCTGCCGGTGCGCAAGCCTGACCCGGCGCCGCTGTTCAGGGTGCTGGCCGATCTGGGCGCCCCCCGCGCCGTCTATGTCGGCGACAGCGAGGTTGACGCCGCCACCGCGCAGGCCGCCGCCATGCCCTTTGCGCTGTTCACCGAAGGCTATCGCAAAACCCCGGTCGAGGCGCTGCCGCATGACGTGGCCTTTTCCGATTTCACCGATCTTCCCGCCATTGTGGAGCGTCTTGCATGACCCTTGCTGCGCTTATCTTTGACGTTGACGGAACGCTGGCTGAAACCGAAGAGGCGCACAGGCAGGCGTTCAACGAAACCTTCGCCGCCCATGGCCTTGGCTGGCATTGGAGCCAGGCCGATTACCGCATTCTGCTGCGCACCACCGGCGGCAAGGAACGGATGGCTGCGCATCAGGCGACCTTGGCCGCGCCGGTTTTGCGCAGCGAACAGATTGCAGCACTTCATATCGAAAAAACAGCGCGTTACGCGGACATCCTCGCGCGGGGCGGGTTGCACTTGCGGCGTGGTGTGGCCGATCTGATCACGCGGGCGCGCGCTGCGGGGCTAAAGCTTGCGGTTGCCACCACCACCAACCTGCCCAATGTCGCCGCCCTGACCCGCGCCTGCTGGGGCGCCGAACCTGAGGCGGTGTTTGACGTGATCGCCGCAGGCGATGAGGTCAAGGCCAAGAAGCCCGCCCCCGATGTGTTCCTTCTGGCGCTTGAGCGTCTGGGCCTGCCCGCGTCTGCGGCGGTCGCCTTTGAAGACAGCCGCGCAGGGCTTGCCTCGGCGCAGGCAGCGGGGCTGCGGGTTCTGATCACACCCAGTGTTTACACGGTGGGCGAGGATTTTTCGGCGGCCGATTGGCGCCTGCCCGACCTTTCTGCGCCGCTGCCCGATCCTCTGGCCGGTTTTCTTGCGGCGCAACCCTCTGCCGGTGCTTGAATATCCCTGCGGCGCAGGCGACACTGGACCGGGTCATCTTGCCAGATGGCCCACGGCGCCGGTGGGAGAACCGCGCCCGACAGGGAGAACGGAATGGACCTTCGGCAGATCACGCCGGGTTTTGCGGTGTCGCCGCAACTCGCACCTGAAGATTTCGTCGCCGCCGCCGCGGCCGGTTTTCGCACCATCATCAACAACCGCCCCGATGATGAGATCGAACCCGATCTATGGGCGGATGAAATGGCGCGCATGGCTGCGGCCGCTGGGCTGGCTTACCGCTATATTCCCTATTATTCCGGCAACTTGACGCCCGATCTTGTGACGCGTTTCGAGGCTGCTTTGCGTGACTGCGAAGGCCCGGTTCTGGCCTATTGCCGCTCGGGCACGCGGTCGTGCTACCTCTGGGCGATGGCCATGGCGGGTCATCTGCCGACCGCTGAAATATTGGCTACCACACGCCGCGCGGGCTATGACGCCACGGGCCTTGCGCCCGCCATCGAAGATCGGCCCCGTCTGCGGGGGTGAGGCGGGTCAGACAATGGCGCGTTCGGCAAAGGGGCGGCGGGCCAGAATCCGCTCTACCCCCAGCGGCGACAGGTCCAGTGTCTGCCACGCGCCCGACAGGATCAGTTCGGCAATCCCGCGGCCTACGGCCGGTGCCTGTTGCAGGCCATGGCCGGAAAAGCCGTTTGCCAGATACAGGTTCTGAAAGGCTGGGTGGCGCCCCAGAATCGCGTTCTGATCCAATGTGTTATAGGCGTAATGTCCGACCCAGAACCGCAGCACCTTGACCGCGTCGAACCCCGGCGCTCGGGCAAACAGTCGTGGCCAGATGATATCGTCGAACTGGGCGTGATCTGGGTCGAAATCATCGGCGGCGCAGGGGCCGTCTTCGGCGGGGACCGTTGCGGTGATCCACTGATCATGGCTAGGGCGCAGATAAAACCCCGCAGGGTCGATCAGCAGCGGCGCGTCGGGGTGCCGGGCATTTGGGGCGTCGATCACAAAAACCGTTCGTTTGCGCGGCTCTACCGGCAAATCCTCGCCCAACCAGCGCAGCACTTCAGCGGCCCGCGTTCCGGCGGCGTTGACAAAGGCCGCGGCCTCTACCCGGCCTGCCTGCTGCAACTGCGCCGCCACCACCCGGTCGCCATCGCGCTCCAGCCCGACGACGGTATCGGTGGTGAATATGGCACCCTGAGCGCGTGCGGCGGTGCGCAGGCCGGTCAGCAGGCCCATGTTGTCGAACCACCCCTCGCCGGTCGGCCCGAACGATCCGGCCATGATCCCCTCAAGGTTCATCCAGGGAAAGCGGTGGGCAAGATCGGCGGCGTCCAGCACCTGGGTCGAGGCGCCAAGGCTGCGCTGCATCGCGGCCAGTTCCTCCAGCGTAGCGGCGCCCTCGGCAGTGCCGGTCAGGAACAGATAGCCGTTTTCCTTGAGGCCCAGATCGCCAACCCCGGCGTTTGGCACCATGCGGGCAAAATCCCGCACGAATTCATAACCAAAGCGGCTGATCTCCACGTTGACCGGGTTTGAAAAATGCGACCGGATCGAGGCCACAGACAGCGCGGTGGAGGCGCGCGCAAAAGTCGGATCGCGCTCCACCACCAGAACCGCTGCTCCGGGGCAGGTACGGGTGATCCAGTAGGCGATCGAGGCCCCCATTACCGCGCCGCCCACGATCACGATGTCATAGCCACCTTGCCGCATCCCTGCCTCCGTGGCCGCATCGGCAAGTTTCTACCTGTCTTGGCGGAAAGTTCAACATTCCGCGATCCTTCTCTCGACAGGCTGGGGGCTGTGGCACTAACCTTTAGGTACATTTCGGGTCACTTTGGGCAGATCCCGCTATTCGTGGATCTCTTTATGATTTCAGTTTTGATGCACGCGGAGGAGGCGCTGAGTGCTCGATCATTTAGAACGACTTTTTAGGGAGCGCTGTATTGATGCGATCTGGTCGCTGCACGTCAGCCAGATGGCTCGTTACGGGTTTGACCGGCTGATCTATGGCTGCACGCGCTTTCGCAGGCCTGAAGGATTCGGGAATCTTGACGATACGCTGTTTCTGTCGAACCACGCCCCCGCCTTTACCGAGGCTTATGTGCATGATGGCCTGTTTCGCCACTCTCCGATGGTGAAATGGGCGGCCGATCATGAGGGCGACTGTTCGTGGAACGGGATTGCGGCCACATGTGACCCGGACACCCTGACGGAAGAAGAGCGCCGGGTGTATGAGTTGAACCGCGCCCATCGTGTCACCGCGGGTTACACCGTCAGCTTCCCGTCAGAGAACCTCCGCAACAAGGCCGCGATCGGGCTGTGCGCCGCGCCCGGTATCAGCCAGGCGCAGGTTGACGCGATCTGGTCAGAACACCGCCGCGATCTGATGGTGGCCAATCTGGCGTTTCATCTCCGGGTGTCCTCGCTGCCCTTCATCGGCACCAGACGAGGCCTGACCCCGCGCCAGCGCGAGGTGTTGGAATGGGTGGGTGATGGCAAGACCACCGCCGATATCGCAACGATTCTGGGGCTGACCCCGGCCACCGTGGAAAAGCACCTGCGCCTTGCGCGCGAGGTGCTGGATGTCGAGACGACAGCGCAGGCGGTGCTGAAAGCCTCGATGCAGGGGCAGATATTCCTGAATGTCGCTGACGATCAGCCACCCCTAGCCGCGGCGCCTCCCAAGGCCTACAAATAAAAACCGCCGCCCCTTGCGGGACGGCGGCCTTTGATCTGTTGACTTGGCCTCAGGCGCCTTGCAGCGTCTTGGCGACTTCGGCGGCGAAGTCTTCTTCTTTTTTCTCGATGCCCTCGCCCACGGCGACGCGGGCAAAGCCCGTGATCTCGACCCCGGCTTCTTTGGCAGCTTGCGCCACGGTCAGATCAGGGTTGATCACGAAAGCCTGACCCAAAAGCGTATTTTCCGACAGGAACCGCTTCATCCGGCCAGGGATGATGTTGTTGTGAATCACCGCATCGGGTTTGGGCTTGTCGGCGGTCGCGTTTTCTTCCAGCGCCTTGGCGGTCTGCACTTGCAGCTCGCGCTCAACCAGCGCCGGGTCCAGCGTGGCCTCCGACAGCGACAGCGGCGCGGTGGCGGCGATGTGCATGGCGAATTGCTTGCCGATTTCCAGCGCCTTGTCGGCCGGCCCCGTCAGCGCAACCAGAACGCCGATCTTGCCCATGCCTTCGGCGGCGGCGTTGTGCACATACGACACGACGGTATCACCTTGCAGCAGATGCATCCGGCGCAGGGTCATGTTTTCGCCGATCCGGGCGATGGCATCGGTCAGCGCCTGCTCGACCGGGGTGCCGTTCAGATGCGCCGCTTTCAGCACTTCGATCGATTCGCCGGTTTCCAGCGCGACCTTGGTGATTTCGCGCACCAACGACTGGAAGTCGGCGTTCTTGGCGACGAAGTCGGTTTCCGAGTTCAGCTCGACTGCGACGCCGCGACCATTGGTGACAGCCACGCCAACGAGACCTTCGGCGGCCACGCGGTCGGCTTTCTTGGCGGCTTTCGCCAGGCCCTTGGTGCGCAGCCAGTCGATCGCGGCTTCCATGTTGCCGTCGGTCTCGGTCAACGCTTTTTTCGCATCCATCATCCCTGCGCCGGTGGTCTCGCGCAGTTCCTTCACCATCTGGGCGGTGATTGCCATGTCTGGCTCTCCTGGGTTTGAGAATGGGTCAGGCGGGGAATATCCCCGCCCGATGACATTTCTGTTGCGGCAGGCTCAGGCCTCTTCGGCGAGCTCTTCCACCGGGGCGTCGGCCAGCGCGCCAAGGTCCACACCGGCGGCGCCCATCTGCGCGCTCATCCCGTCCAGCGCGGCGCGGCTGATCAGGTCGCAATACAGCGCGATCGCGCGGGCGGCGTCGTCGTTGCCGGGGATGATGTAATCCACGCCCTTGGGCGAGCAGTTGGTGTCAACCACGGCCACAACCGGGATGCCCAGCTTTTGCGCTTCGAGGATCGCCAGATCTTCCTTGTTCACGTCGATGATGAAGATCAGGTCCGGCAGGCCGCCCATTTCGCGGATGCCGCCAAGGCTGGCCTGAAGTTTGGCCTGCTCGCGTTCCATCCCGAGGCGTTCTTTCTTGGTCAGCCCTTCGGCGCCATGGGCCATGATCTCGTCGATCTGCTTCAAACGCGCGATCGACTGCGACACGGTTTTCCAGTTGGTCAGCGTGCCGCCCAGCCAGCGGTGGTTCATGTAGAACTGCGCGCAACGCTCGGCAGATTCGGCGATCGCCTTTTGCGCCTGACGCTTGGTGCCGACGAACAGAACGCGGCCGCCTTTGGCCACGGTGTCGCGCACAACCTGCAGCGCGGCGTCCAGCATCGGCACCGTCTGGGTCAGGTCAAGAATGTGGATACCGTTGCGGTCGCCATAGATGTATTCAGCCATGCGCGGGTTCCAGCGCTGGGTCTGGTGGCCGTAGTGAACGCCAGCTTCCAAGAGCTGACGCATGGAAAATTCGGGAAGCGCCATATCGTGTTCCTTTCCGGTTTCGCGCCTTGGCGGGGCATTCAGGGCATCTGCCCAACCGGCGGACCCGTCGGGGATTTCTCCCCCGATAGGCCCAACCCCGCCTGTGAAGTGCGCGCCCATTAGCCTGCTTTGACAGCCGGGGCAAGCCCCCGCGCCCCGTATTTGCGGCTGGGTGCGCGGCACAGCGCTCTTGCACAAGGCCCTGGCTGCGGGCAGGAAAGGCGAATGACACCGTGTCCCGACACCCTTTGCATCGGCTCGGCGCTGTGGGACATCATCGGTCGCGCAGCGGGCACGATGATGCCGGGGGCCGACCGGGCCGGGCAGATCGATCGGGCGCCGGGCGGTGTGGCGCTGAATATCGCGGTGGCGCTGGCGCGGCTTGGGCATCGGCCTGCGCTGGTGTCGGCGGTCGGGCGCGATGCTGAGGGCGAGGAATTGATCGCCGCGCTGACTGCCCGCGGGGTGATCTGCGATCATCTGCATCGTTTCGGCGGCCCAACCGACCGCTATGTGGCGATCGAGGATCAGGGCGGGCTGATCGCCGCCATCGCCGATGCCCGCGGGCTGGAGGCGGCGGGCGCTTCCATCCTGCACCCGCTGACCCATGGCCCGCTTGCCACGCCCTCCGCGCCCTGGGCCGGGCCGGTGGTGATCGACGGCAACCTGCCCGCGGCGCTGCTGGCCGCCATTGCCGACGCCCCATGGCTGTCGGTGGCGGATCTGCGCCTGGTCTCGGCCAGCCCGGACAAGGCTTTGCGGCTGGCGCCGTTCCTGTGCCATCCGGGGGCCACGCTTTACCTCAACCGCGCCGAGGCCGGGCTGCTGGCGGGCCGGGCCTGTGCCACCGCGCCCGAGGCCGCGGCAGGGCTGATCGCGGGCGGCGCGCGCCGGGTGCTGGTGACAGACGGCGCGCGAACGGCAGCCGATGCCTGCGCCTGCGATCTGATCACCGCCCTTCCCCCCGCGGTGGCGCTGGCCCGTGTCACCGGCGCGGGCGACGCTTTCATGGCCGCCCATCTTGCGGCTGAACTGCGCGGCTGCCCCCGCGCGCAGGCGCTGCAAGCGGCGCTCGCCCATGCCGCGCGCCATGTCTCAGGAGAAACCGCCGCATGACCGCCCTGCCCCTTTCCGTCTCCCCCGAAGTCCGCGCCGCGCTGGAGACCGGGCGCCCGGTGGTGGCGCTGGAATCCACGATCATCACCCACGGTATGCCTTGGCCGCAAAACCGCGACACCGCGCTGGCTGTCGAGGCCGAGGTGCGCGCCGCCGGGGCCACACCCGCCACCATCGCCGTGATGGGCGGGCAAATCCACATCGGGCTTGACCGCCCGGCGCTGGACCGGCTGGCGCAGGCGCAGGGCGTGATGAAGCTGTCGCGCGCCGATCTGGCGGCCTGTCTGGCCAGCGAGGCCACCGGAGCCACCACCGTGGCCGCCACGATGATCTGCGCGCATCTGGCCGGGATCGCGGTCTTTGCCACCGGCGGCATCGGCGGGGTGCATCGCGGCGCCGACACCAGCTTTGACATTTCGGCCGACCTGCATGAACTGGCCCGAACGCCGGTGACGGTGGTGGCGGCGGGGGCCAAGGCCATACTTGATCTGCCGAAAACGCTTGAGGTGCTGGAAACGCTGGGCGTGCCGGTGATCGCCTATGGTCAGGACGCCTTTCCTGCCTTCTGGTCGCGCGACTCGGGCCTGCCCGCGCCCCTGCGGATGGACAGCGCCGCCCGGATCGCCGCGGCCCACCAGATGCGCGCGCGGCTGGGACTGGGCGGCGGCCAACTGGTCGCCAACCCGATCCCGCCCGAGGCCGAGATCGCCCGCGCCCAGATTACCCCGCTGATCGAGGCCGCACTGGCCGAGGCTGCGGCGCAGGGGATTGCGGCGAAGCAGGTCACACCGTTTCTGCTGGCGCGCATCTTTGATCTGACGCAGGGCCGATCGCTGGCGGCCAATATCGCGCTGGTGCGCGCCAACGCCCGCCTTGCCGCCGAAATCGCGGCCGAAATCGCCCGCGCCCGATAATCATAGGCCAGCCGTTGCGGCGGCGCCCGCCAGCCCCTAGATTGCGCCGGAAAGCAGAGGCCAACGCATCATGTCCGAACCAAATATCATTGACGTTAATCCGCACAAGCGCGGGCTGTTCGGTCGTCTGCGCACATCGTTCCTGACCGGGCTTGCGGTGACGCTGCCGATCGGCGTGACGATCTGGCTGATCTGGACGGTGACCGGCTGGATCGACAGTTGGGTGCTGCCGCTGATCCCGCCGCGCTGGCTGCCCGAGCAATATATCGGCACCAACCTGCGCGGGCTGGGCGTGATCATCTTTCTGATCTTCACGGTTCTGGCGGGTTGGATGGCCAAGGGGCTGATCGGTCGCTCGCTGATCCGCTGGGGCGAAAATGTCGTGGCACGGATGCCGGTGGTCCGCTCGGTCTACAACGGGTTGAAGCAGATCGCCGAAACGGTGCTGTCGCAAAGCGACACCAATTTCGACCGCGCCTGCATCGTCGAATATCCGCGCCGGGGCAGCTACGGGATCGGCTTCGTCTCGTCCAAGGCCAAGGGCGAGATTGCACGCTTTGGCGGCGAGGAAGACCCGCTGATCTCGGTCTTTCTGCCGACCACGCCGAACCCGACCTCGGGCTTTCTGCTCTATTTCCGACGCTCTGAAGTCACCTATCTGGACATGAACGTCGAGGATGCGGCCAAGCTGATCATCTCGGCTGGCCTCGTTTACCCCAACCCCAAAGACCCGTCTCTGCCGCCCGCCACGGCCGAGGCGCTGATGCGGGCCGAGTAAGCGGGGCGGCGCGCGCCGCCCCTGCCGCATCACATCACAACGCGGTCCAGCCGCCATCCACCGAAATCGTGGTGCCGGTGATCTGTTCCGCCGCCGGACTGCACAGGAACACCACCGTCCCGCCCAGTTGTTCCACCGTTGCGAACTGACGCGAGGGCTGGCGTTCCAGCATCACCTTGCGGATCACATCCTCGCGGCTCATGCCGTGGGTCTTCATCTGGTCGGGGATCTGCGCCTCGACCAGCGGGGTCAGCACATAGCCGGGGCAGATGGCGTTGCAGGTGATCGGTTCCTCGGCGGTTTCCAGCGCTACGGTCTTGGTCAGGCCCACGATGCCGTGCTTGGCCGCCACATAGGCCGATTTGAACGGGCTTGCCGTCAGCCCATGCGCCGAGGCGATGTTGACCACCCGCCCCCAGCCGCGCGCGCGCATTGCGGGCAGCGCGGCGGCCGTGGTGTGGAACGCCGATGACAGGTTGATCGCGATCACCGCATCCCATTTTTCGACCGGAAACTGATCGACCGGCGCCACATGCTGGATCCCCGCATTGTTCACCAGAATATCGCAGCCGCCCGCGGTCTCGATCAGCGCGCGACAGTCGGCGCCGTTCGACATGTCGGCGCGGATATAACGCACCTGCACCCCGAATTCCGCCGCCAGCGCCGCGGCCAGCGCGTGATCCTCGGGCCGGTCGGTAAAGGAGTTGAGAACCACATCCGCACCGGCTCGCGCCAGTTCGCGCGCCACCCCCAGCCCGATGCCCGAGTTTGACCCGGTGACGATCGCGGTCTTGCCTTGCAGTGTCATGCCATCCTCCGTTCTGACCGGGCCAAGATTACCCGGCCCCAAGGCGAAGGCCACCGCGAAAACAGCGCCACGGCAGGCCAAAAAAAACGCCCGCACAAGGCGGGCGTCAAGTCATGAGGCAGGTTTCATACAGGCAAGAAACCTATCGAGCAGTAAGGCATTTATAGGCCTTAACGCGGCGCTCTCCAAGCTAAAAGTTTGCGCCCGGCGGTGAGCATCGCTAGCTTGGCGTCTGAAAACACAAGAAAACCGGGGATTGTTGCGATGCGGGCTGCGGATTTTTTCGCCAGATTTCGGTGCCTGCCGCGGGCTGCGGGCCTTCTGTTGTGGGCCGCGGCCTTTGTGGCACTAGCTGAAGGAACCGCCGCCGAAACGCCCCGCCACGCCATCGCGATGCAGGGCGAACCCGCGCTTGGCCCCGGTTTTTCGCATCTGCCCTATGCCAATCCCGATGCGCCCAAGGGCGGCACGATCCGGTTGGGCGAATCGGGCGGGTTTGATTCCCTCAACCCCTGGGTGCTGAAGGGCCGCGCCGCGGCAGGCATCGCCGCCTTTACGGTCGAATCGCTGATGGGCCGCAGTCAGGACGAACCCTTCACGCTCTATGGTCTGCTGGCCGAAAGCGTGACGACCGATACCGCACGGTCCTGGGTCGAGTTCACCCTGCGCGAGGAGGCGCAGTTTTCAGATGGCGCGCCCGTCACCATCGAGGATGTGATCTGGAGCTATGAGACGCTGGGCACCCAGGGCCACCCGCGCTATCGCACCGCCTGGGCCAAGGTGGCAAAGATCGAACAGACCGGCCCGCGCAGCCTGCGGCTGACCTTCACCGAACCCGACCGCGAACTGGCGCTGCTGATGGGGCTGCGCCCGGTTCTGAAAAAGGCGCAATGGCAGGGCCGCGATTTTGACGCCACAACGCTCGATGCCCCGATCGGATCGGGGCCCTATGTCGTGGCGGAGTTCGAGCCGGGCCGGTTTATCCGGCTCAAGCGCAACCCCGACTGGTGGGGCAAGGATCTGCCCTTCAATCGCGGCCAGCACAATTTCGATGAAATCCGCTATGACTATTTCGGCGATGCGGGGATCGTGTTCGAAGCCTTCAAGGCGGGCGAGTTGTCCAGTTGGCGCGAAACCAACGCCGCCGCCTGGGCGCGCGACTATGGCTTTGCCGCCGTCACCTCGGGGCGCGTGGTGAAATCCGAAATTCCGCACGCCCGGCCCTCGGGGATCACCGGGCTGGTGTTCAACACCCGCAAGCCGATATTTGCCGACTGGCGTGTGCGCGAAGCGCTGATCCTCGCCTTCAACTTTGAATTCATCAACGCCACGCTGAACGCAGGGGCCGAGCCGCGGATCGCATCCTACTTTTCCAACTCGGCCCTGGCGGCAGGGCCTGGCCCCGCCACCGGCCGCGTGGCCGACCTGCTGGCCCCGTTCGTCGCCAGCCTGCCCCCCGGCACGCTGGAAGGCTACACCCTGCCCGTGGGCGACGGCACCGAGATCAACCGCGCCAACATGCGCCGCGCCATCAAACTGCTGGAGGAGGCCGGCTGGAGCGTGGAGAACGGCATCCTGAAAGACGTTGCGGGCAACCCCTTCCGGTTTGAAATCGTGCTGGCTCAGGGCGCGGCCGAGGTTCAGTCCATCGTCGATATCTATATCGAGTCGCTGAAACGTCTGGGCATCGTGCCCGTCGTCACCACGGTGGACGATGCGCAATATTCCGAACGCAGCAATTCCTATGACTTTGACATGGCCTGGTATGCCCGCGCGCTGTCGCTCAGCCCCGGCAACGAACAGACGCTGTATTGGGGCGCCAGGGGTGTGACCGAGCCGGGCAGTCGCAACTGGATGGGCGTGAATTCGCCCGCCGCCGAGGCGATGATCGCCCATCTGCTCGCTGCCACCGATCCGGCTGAATTTACCGCCGCCGTGCAGGCACTGGACCGGGTTCTGACCGCGGGGCGCTATGTGATCCCGATCTGGTATGCGCCGGTTTCGCGCATCGCGCATGGCCGCAATCTTCACTTTCCCCCCCGCACACCCTTATATGGAGACTGGCCCGGATTTCAGCCGGATGTCTGGTGGTATGAGGCAGAGAAATGAGAAAACTTATCCTGATCGCTTTGGTCGCGGCGCTTGCAGGCTGCAACACGGTGGCTGGCGTGGGCGAAGATGTCTCGGGCGGGGCGCGCACCGTCCAGAGCTGGTTCTGAGACGTTTTCACTTTGACAGCCGCCCTCAGGGCCGCACAATTACCCACGGCGGGCAGCAGAAGGAGACCTCGCAATGAAATGGCACCATGTGCAGGAAAACTGGCCCGCGTTCTTTGACGCGATCCTTGACCGTTGGCCCGAGGCCGACGAAACCGACCTTGAGGAAATCGACGGTGATCAGCGTGCCTTCATCGCCTATGTCGCCGAACTGACCGGGCAAGAGCCCGCCGATGCGCGCGAGGAAATCCGTGACTGGCTGGCAGGCGAATTGCCGTCGGATGTGGTGATGGACCCGCGCCACGACAATCACTCCATCGCGCTGTCGTCGAAATACATCCCCGAGGGCGAGGATGAATCCGACGACGACGCGCGCTTTGGCGATGATGCCGCCAACGGCTGAGCGGCCCGCCCCCCGGCAGCTTGCATCGGCGCGGCGGGCGGCGTAGCACGTTGACATGATCCGCCCGCACCGATGCACCCGCCTCTTGACCCGCCACTTTCGGGGGCACCCATGAGCCTTGAACTCTGGGGGGTGTTCCTGCTTGCCTCGATAGCGCTGTCACTGACGCCGGGGCCGAATGCGCTTTTGGTGCTGGATCACGGCGCCCGCTACGGGCTGCGGCGCGCGGGGTTCACCGCGCTGGGGTCGGTGCTGGCAATGCTGGCGATGGTGGCGGCCTCGCTGGCGGGGCTTGGGGCGCTGATGTTGGCCTCGGAAACGCTGTTTGCGGCGGTGAAATGGCTGGGCGCGGCCTATCTGGTCTGGCTCGGGCTGCGGCTGTGGCGTGCGCCGGGCTTTGCCGGGGGGCAGATGCCAGACCACGCCGCCCGGCCCATCACCCGGCGCCGGGCCTTTGTGCAGGGCGCGGCGGTGATGCTGTCAAATCCCAAGACGCTGCTGTTCTTCACCACCTTCCTGCCGCAGTTCCTGCGCCCCGATGCGCCGCTTCTGGCGCAATTCATCGTGTTGGGGCTGACGCTGGCGCTGGTGGAACTGGGGGTGGAGCTGGTGCTGGCCGGGGCCGCTGGCCGGCTGGCGCCGTCGCTGGTGCGCCACGGCCGCATCTTCAACCGGATCACCGGCGGTGCCTTTGTCGGCATCGGCGCGATGGTTGCGGCCAGCGGACGGGCCAGCGCATGAGCGCCCCCCGCCGCCGCCGCCTCGGCCTGCCCGAATTTTCGGCGCTGCTGGCGCTGCTCTTTGCCAACGTGGCCTTTGCCATCGACGCGATGCTGCCCGCCCTGCCCGAGATCGCCGCCGCCTTTTCGCCCGATGACGTGAACCGTGCGCAACTGGTGCTGACCTCGTTCGTGCTGGGCATGGGGCTGGGTACCTTTTTCGTCGGGCCAATTTCGGATGCGGTGGGCCGCAAGCCGGTGATCGCGGCGGGCGTGGCGCTCTATGTGGGCGCCGCCATCGCTGCCACCCAGGGCCAAAGCCTTGAGGCGCTGCTGTTGGCGCGCTTCGTGCAGGGCATCGGCGCCTCGGCGCCCCGCGTCGTGGGCCTGGCACTGGTGCGCGACATCTATGCAGGCCGCGAGATGGCGCGCGTCACCTCGTTCGTGATGATGGTCTTTGTGATGATCCCGGCGGTGGCGCCCTCGGTGGGGCAGATCATCATCAACCTTGCTGGCTGGCACGGGGTATTCTGGGCCTTTGCGGTATTTTCCGCCACCGGGCTTGCCTGGCTGCTGATCCGCCAGCCCGAAACGCTTGAGCCCGAACGCCGCCGCCCGCTGCGGGTGCCGGTTCTGATGGCAGGGATGCGCGAGGTTCTGGGCGACCGCGACGTGCGGATTTATACCGCCGTTCTGACGCTGGGCTTTGGCCAGATGTTCGGCCTTCTGTCCTCGGCACAGCAGATATTCGCCGAAACCTTCGGGCGCGGCGACAGCTTTCCGCAATGGTTCATGCTGATGGCGGTACTGTCAGGCGGGGCGGCGGCGCTGAACGGCAAGATGGTGATGCGGCTGGGAATGCGGCGGATGGCGCGCACGGCTTATGGCGTTCAGGCGGTGCTGTCGGCGGGTATGCTGGGCCTGTTCCTGTCGGGCTTGCTGGCGACGCCGTTCGCCTTCCCGGTGTTCTTCGCCTGGGCGGTCAGCCTCTTTTTCATGGCGGGCGTCACCTTTGGCAACCTCAACGCGCTGTGCCTGCGCAAGATGGGTCATATCGCCGGGCTGACCAATTCGGTCGTCTCGGCCGTCTCGACAGTGCTGGCGGTGGCGATCGCGGCGCCGATCGGGCTTGCCTTCAACGGCACCCCGGTGCCGCTGGCGATCGGCGCAGTGGTTTGCTCGGGGCTGGCCTTCGCCTTGATGGGGATCGCCCGCGACAACGACTGATCTTCATCTTGGCCAAAATATCCCCGCCGGAGGCTCCTGTCCTGACCGTGGAAGCCTCCGGCGGGGATATTTTGGCCAAGATGAAAGGATCAGCCCTTCTTTTTCTGCTCCAGCACCTTGGCGGCCAGATCGCGGGCGATACCGAAGGCGCCCTTGATGCGGTCGGCGTCGGTGGCCCAGTCACGCCGCACCACGACCTTGTTGCCTTGAATTTTTGCGCTGCCGCGTTCGGCTGACAGAAACTCCACCAGCCCGGCAGGGTTGGGGAATTTGTCGAGATGGAACTGCACCGTGGCGCCCTTGGGCCCGGCATCCATCCGCGCGATCTGCGCGCGCTTGCACATCGCCTTGATGCGGATCACCAGCAAAAGCGTGTTCACCTCTTTCGGCACCGGGCCGAAGCGGTCGATCAGTTCGGCCGCGAAGCCTTCCAACTCGACCTTGGTGGTCAGCGACGACAGGCGCCGGTAAAGCCCCAGCCGCACGTCAAGATCGGGGATATAGGCCTCGGGGATCATCACCGGCACGCCAAGGTTGATCTGCGGCGACCATTCGCCCTCGCCCGCGGTTTCGGTCAATTCGCCCGATTTCAGCTTGGCGATCGTTTCCTCCAGCATTGCCTGATAAAGTTCGTATCCCACTTCCTTGATGTGGCCCGACTGTTCCTCGCCCAGCAGGTTGCCCGCGCCGCGCAGGTCGAGATCCTGGCTGGCCAGCGAAAAGCCCGCGCCCAGGCTGTCGAGGCTGCCCAGCAGCCGCAGCCGCTTGGTCGCCTGAGGCGTCAGCGGCATCCGCGGCTTGGTCGTCAGGTAGCAATAGGCGCGCGTCTTGGCGCGGCCCACGCGGCCCCGGATCTGGTAAAGCTGACTTAGCCCGAACATGTCGGCGCGGTGCACGATCATCGTGTTGGCAGTCGGGATGTCGAGCCCCGATTCCACGATGCTGGTGGCCAGCAGCACGTCATATTTGCCGTCGTAAAAGGCGTTCATCCGGTCATCGAGTTCGCCCGCCGCCATCTGGCCATGCGCCACGATAAAGCTGACCTCGGGCACATGGCTACGCAGAAAGTCTTCGATCTCGGCCAGATCGCTGATGCGTGGCACGACGCAGAACGACTGCCCGCCCCGGAAATGTTCGCGCAAGAGCGCCTCGCGCAGCGTCACCGCGTCGAATTCCGACACATAGGTGCGGATCGCCAGACGGTCCACCGGCGGAGTGCCGATGATCGACAGATCGCGCACCCCCGTCAGGCTCAGTTGCAGGGTGCGGGGAATCGGCGTTGCGGTCAGCGTCAACACATGGATTTCGCTGCGCATCTCCTTGAGCCGTTCCTTGTGGGTCACGCCGAAATGCTGTTCCTCGTCGATCACCAGCAGGCCGAGGTTGCGGAACCTCACCCCCTTGGCCAGCACCGCATGGGTGCCGATCACGATATCCAGCGTGCCATCGGCCAGCCCTTCGCGGGTTTTGGCAGCTTCCTTGGCCGAGACAAAGCGCGACAGCGGGCGCACTGTGATGGCCGTACCGCGGAAGCGTTCGGCGAAGGTCTTGTAGTGCTGACGCGCCAGCAGCGTGGTGGGCGCGATCACCGCGACCTGCACCCCCGATTGCGCCGCCACAAAGGCCGCGCGCATCGCCACCTCGGTCTTGCCGAAACCCACATCGCCCACGATCAGCCGGTCCATCGGCCGACCGGCGGACAAGTCGGTGACCACATCCTCGATCGCGGCCATCTGGTCGTCGGTCTCGGTATAGGGGAAGCGGGCGGCGAAGGCCTCCCATTCGTGGTGCGGCGCTTCAAGGATCGGGGCCGCGCGCAGCAGGCGTTCGGCGGCGATCCGCATCAGCCGGTCGGCGATCTGGCGGATGCGTTCCTTGAGCCGCGCCTTTTTCGCCTGCCAGGCGCCGCCGCCCAGCTTGTCGAGCAGCCCCTCTTCATGGCCGTAGCGCGACAGGAGTTCAATGTTTTCCACCGGCAGGAACAGCCGGTCGCCGCCTGCATATTCCAGTGCCACACAGTCATGCGGCGCGCCAAGGGCGGTGATCGTTTCCAGCCCCTTGTAGCGGCCCACGCCATGATCGACATGAACCACCAGATCGCCGGGGCTGAGGCTTTGCGCCTCGGTCAGAAAGTTGTCGGCCTTGCGCTTTTTCCGGGGCTGGCGGATCAGCCGGTCGCCCAGCACGTCCTGTTCGGAGACGACGGTCAGCCCCTCGGCCTCGAACCCCTGATCCAGCGCCCAGACCGCAAGGTTCACCCCGGCTGCAATCTCACGTCCGTCGCGGATCAGCCGCGCACCGGCAAGCCCCTCGTCCTCCAGAAGGCCCCTGAGCCGCTCGCGCGCCCCTTCGGACCACGAGGCGACCACGACCGGCCCCGCCTTCAGCCGGGCCTGAACGTGGTCTTTCAGCGCGCCAAACAGGCTGACATTTTCCAGTTGCCGCTCGGGGGCAAAGTTGCGCCCGATCCGGCCCCCGGCATCCAGCACCCCCGGCCCCGGCGGCTGCGGCAGCACCGACAGGCGCACCACCCTGTGCCCCGCCAGCGCGCCCTGCCAGCCCGTCGCGTCAAGATACAGCAGATCGGGCGCAGCGGGTTTGTAGACGGTATCCACCCGGTCCTTGCGCTTCATCGCCTCGGCGCGGGTGTCATACTGGTCGGCGATACCTTCCCACCGGCTTTGGCGCTGCGGCTCGATCTGGTCGTCAAGCATGACCGATGCGCCGGGCAGATAGTCGAACAGCGTTTCCAGCCGGTCGTGGAAAAAGCCCAGCCAATGTTCCATGCCCGCGTGTTTGCGGCCCGCGCTGACCGCCTCGTAAAGCGGGTCATCGGTGCCGCCTGCGCCAAATTCCACCCGGTAATTCTGCCGAAATCGGCTGATCGCGGCGTCGTCCAGGATCACCTCGGACACCGGCGCCAGATCAATATGCTTGAGCTTTTCGATGGTGCGTTGGCTGACCGGATCGAACCGGCGCGCGCCGTCCAGCACATCACCGAAAAGATCGAGCCGCACCGGCCCGCCCGGCCCCGGCGGAAATATGTCGATGATACCGCCGCGCACGGCGTAATCGCCCGGTTCAGAGACGGTAGAGGTCTGCGAAAACCCCATGCGGATCAGAAAGTTCCGTAGCGCCGCCTCGTCGATCCGCCCGCCCACGCGGGCGGCGAAGCTTGCCCCGCGCAGCACCGCGCGCGCGGGCACCCGCTGCATTGCCGCCGACAGCGTCGTCAGCAGCACGAACGGCCCCGGCACACCCGCCGCCAGCGCCGCCAGCGTGGCCATCCGCGTGGCCGAAATCTCGGGGTTGGGGGAAACCCGGTCGTAGGGCAGGCAATCCCATGCCGGGAAGGTCAGCACCACCGCCTCGGGGGCAAGGAAGGCCAGCGCGGCACGCATCGCCTCCATCCGGCGGTCATCGCGGGCGACATGGACCACCGGGGCGCCCCGGCCCAGCTCGCGGGCGACAAGGCGGGCGTCAAACCCCTCGGGCGCGCCCGACAGAACGATATGAGTGTGCTGCGTCATCATCGCCCCGAGGTATCCGGCAGGGGGGCATTGTCAACCCTTGGTCGTGGCCTTGCGCGGCGAAAACTGGTGGTGCTTCAGTTCAGCACCGACATCTCGATATTTTGCAGCATCCCCCAGAACCCGGTCACCAGCAGGGCCAGTGTTCCGATCAGCCGGACATACAGCCGATGCCGCCGCAACTGGCGGATCACCTCATCCGGCGACGACCGGCCCGCCGCGATCAGCGCCGCGATCTGGCGCGCGCGCACCAGCGACAACGCCCCCACGACCGACAGCGGCACAAGGATCAGCGCCACCGCCTGAAAGAACTCGATCCCGAAACCAAAGCCGATCACCACCAGCGACGACAGCATGAAAGACCCCAGCGCCGTCAGCGCCACCTCATGCCCGCCGACAAGCCATAGAATCCGCGCGACGTTGAGCCGCACCAACTCGTGCAGATCCTCGGCCACTGCGCCGCCACGACGGCCTGCGCGACGAACCTGATCATAGGGCACCCCCAGCCCCCAATGCGCGGCCATCGACCAGATGGCGGCCAGCGAAAGCCAATACCACAGGCTGGAAAACGACCGCAGGTCGAAAAACTGCGAAAGGATCTGGGTCAGGGTCAAGGTCTGTCTCCGCACCGGGCCACGATCACACTAGGCCAAGCCGCCGCTCTGCGAAACCATCTGCGAACGGGGCCGGGTCACGGTTTCGCAGGCGCGCTGCCCTCTTGAGAATGTGACCGATCCGTGTCACCCCTCGGGGCGCAAGCCAGTTCAGCCGAAGGCCAAGCCATGATCCCGATCCAGCCCCCCTTCCCCGTCTCTCGCCCGCGCCGCATGCGCGGCAGCGCCGCGCTCCGTGATCTGGCGCAGGAACACCGGCTTTCGGTCAAGGATCTGATCTGGCCGATCTTCATCACCGATGTGCCGGGCGCCGATGTCGAGATCGCCTCGATGCCGGGCGTCGTGCGGCGCACTCTCGATGGCGCGGTGCGCGCCGCCGAAGAGGCGGCCGAGCTGGGCATTCCGGCGATCTGCCTGTTTCCCTTCACCGATCCCGCGCTGAAAACCGACTTGTGCGAAGAGGCGTGGAACCCCGACAATTTCTATAACCGCGTGATCCGGGCGATCAAGGCGCGGGTGCCCGAGGTCGCGATCATGACCGATGTGGCGCTTGATCCCTACAACGCCAACGGCCACGACGGCCTGGTTCGCGATGGCATCATCCTGAACGATGAAACCGTCGAGGCGCTGGTGAAGATGTCGCTGGCGCAGGCCGAGGCGGGGGCCGACATTCTGGGCCCGTCCGACATGATGGACGGCCGGATCGGCGCCATTCGCAGCGCCACCGAGGCCGCGGGCTTCAAGGACATCACGATCATGTCCTATGCCGCCAAATACGCCAGCGCCTTCTACGGCCCGTTCCGCGATGCGGTGGGGGCCTCGGGCGCGCTGAAGGGCGACAAGAAGACCTATCAGATGAACCCCGGCAATTCCGACGAGGCGATCCGTCTGGTCGCCCGCGATCTGGCCGAAGGTGCCGATATGGTGATGGTCAAGCCCGGCATGCCCTATCTGGATATCTGCCGCCGCGTGAAAGACGCCTTTGGCGCGCCCACCTTCGCCTATCAGGTGTCGGGCGAATATGCGATGCTGATGGCTGCGGCCAACAATGGCTGGGTCAAGGGCGAGGCGGTCATGCTGGAAAGCCTGATGGCCTTCCGCCGTGCGGGCTGCGATGGCGTGCTGACCTATTTCGCCCCCGAGACAGCGCGGGTGCTGCGCGGATAAGCGCCGACCCGCCGGTTTGTCCCTGGTCACCACAAGCCCGAGTGACACGGCGCGCAAATTGCACTATCTTTTGCGGTAACGGGCCAGAGATAGGCCCGACCCTCGGCAAGTGGAGCAGCACAATGACCCAGATTTCCCGACGTGGCCTGATCCTGACCGGCGCGGCAAGCCTTGGCCTGGCGGGCTGTGGCAATGGCATCGGCACCGATGGCGCGGCCAAGCTGGATGCGCGCGTTGACGCGATGCGCGACTATCTGCTGTCGCGCTACCCCGGAACGCAGGATCTGATGTCAAAGGCGGTGGGCGTGCTTTACATGCCGCTGATGACCGAGGCCGGCTTTGGTTTTGGCGGCGCCTATGGCCGCGGCGCGCTGCGCATCAACAACGTCACGGTGGATTACTATTCCGCTGCCTCGGCCAGTTTCGGCTTTCAGATCGGGGCGCAGCAATATGCCCATGCGCTGTTTTTTATGACCGAACCCGCGCTGGCCGAGTTTCGCCGGGCGCAGGGCTGGGCACTGGGCGCCGATGCGCGCTATGCACTGCCCGATGGCGGCGGTGCAATCGGCACCGACACCACCACAACGCTGGCCCCGGTCATCGCGCTGGTCTTTGGCCAGGCAGGGCTGATTGCGGGCGCAACGCTGGAAGGCACCAAATACACCCGGATCATTCCCTGATACGTCAGGGGCTTGCGGGGAAAAGCTGAGGCTGAGCCTCAGCTTCCCGAAATCACCCGCACGTAGTTCCTGGTTTCGGCATAGGGCGGGATTCCGCCGTGCTTTTCCACCGCCTCGGGGCCTGCGTTATAGGCCGCCAGGGCAAGCCGCCAGTTGCCGAAGCGGTCATACATCATCCGCAGGTAACGCGCGCCCCCCTCAAGGTTCTGCCTCGGATCGCGCGCATTCACCCCCAGCAGCGCCGCGGTGCCTGGCATCAATTGCGCCAGACCGGCCGCACCTTTGGGCGAAACCGCCCCGGCATTCCATCCGCTTTCCTGCTGCACAAGCCGCAGGAACAGATCCTCGGGCACCCCGTGCTTTTGCGCGACCGCCTTGGCATGGGCAAGATATTCGCCTTTGTAGCGCCCGGAATAACTGGGAATCAGGCCAAGGTCTGCGCCCGCGCGGGCCGACTTCGGCTTCAGCCGGGCGGAATCATCATACTGCACCGCCAACCGGGTATCCAGCAGCCGCGCCTGCGACGAAAAAATGGCCACCCTTGATTTCGACGAGGCGCCCGACAGCCGCAGCCCCTCGGCCGCAGCCAAACCCGGAACCGCCACCGCAGCGGCGACTAGCACAGCTAGACCAAGCTTCATCTCATCCCCCGGCTTCGCCCAAATACAAAATTCATACCCGAATCCGCCCGCCAGACCAGCCCCGTCGTCAGTATTGCCGGATTTTCGCGGATTGTCCCGCCGGTATTTAGGCTTTATTCACCAGCAACGTCGTTGATGGGCGCAGGATTCGGGCGGAGGATGTGATGGCAGGGTCAGTCAACAAGGTCATTCTGGTGGGCAATCTGGGCCGCGACCCCGAGGTCCGCAACTTCCCCAACGGCGGCAAGGTCTGCAACCTGCGCATCGCCACCAGCGAAACCTGGCGCGACAAACAGTCGGGCGAGCGCAAGGAAAAGACCGAATGGCATTCAGTCGCGATCTTTTCCGAACCCTTGGCCAAGATCGCAGAACAATATCTGAAAAAGGGTTCCAAGGTCTATATCGAGGGCCAGTTGGAAACCCGAAAATGGCAGGATCAGTCCGGCGCCGAACGCTATTCGACCGAGGTGGTTCTGCGCCCCTATCGCGGCGAGTTGACGCTGCTGGATGGCCGCGGTGAGGGTAGCGGTGGTGGGGGCGGCGGTTATGACGACCCCGGCGCGGCCGGTGGCTATGGCGGTGGTTCGGGTAGCGGTTCTGGAGGGGGGCGCAGCGCCCCGCAGGGCGGCGGGCGCCCTGATTTCGACGACGAAATTCCCTTCTGAACCGCCCATCCACGGGCGCGGGCTTGCATCGCGGGCCGCGCCCCACTAAGGCCAGCCCATGACCCAGCATCAGCGCCTTCTCATCATAGATTTCGGCTCTCAGGTGACGCAGCTTATCGCGCGCCGCCTGCGAGAGTTGAATGTTTACTGCGAAATCCACCCCTATCAGAACGTCACCGACGCTTTTCTGGCGGCCTTTGTGCCGCAGGCGGTGATCCTGTCGGGCGGCCCCTCCTCGGTCTTTGCCGAGGGTGCGCCGATGCCGCCCAAGGGGCTGTTCACGCTGGGGGTGCCGATCCTTGGCATCTGCTACGGCCAGCAGGTAATGATGCATTGCCTGGGTGGCAAGGTTGAACGCGGCCACGGCACCGCCGAATTTGGCCGCGCCTATGTGACCCCTGCGGGCCACAGCCTGCCGCTGCTGGAGGGGTGGTTCACCGAAGGCCGCGAACAGGTCTGGATGAGCCATGGCGACCATGTCTCTGAAATCGCGCCGGGATTTGAGGTTTATGGCACCTCGCCGAACGCACCGTTTGCGATCACGGCCGATGTGTCGCGCAACTTTTACGCGGTGCAGTTCCACCCCGAGGTGCACCACACCCCCAAGGGTGCCCGGCTTTATGAAAACTTCGTGCGGCTGGCAGGCTTTACCGGCGACTGGACGATGGGCGCCTACCGCGAGGATGCGATTGCCAAAATCCGCGCGCAGGTGGGCGATGCCAAGGTGATCTGTGGCCTGTCGGGGGGGGTCGACAGTTCGGTCGCTGCCGTTCTGATCCACGAGGCGATCGGCGATCAACTGACCTGCGTCTTTGTCGATCACGGCCTGCTGCGTCAGGGGGAGGCTCAGGACGTGGTGCGCATGTTCCGCGACCACTACAACATGCCTCTGATCCATGCCGACGAATCCGAGCTGTTCCTCGGCGCGCTTGAGGGCGTCAGCGATCCCGAAATCAAGCGCAAGACGATCGGGCGGCTGTTCATCGACGTGTTCCAGAAACACGCGCATGAGGTGGGCGGCGCCAAATTCCTTGCGCAGGGCACGCTTTACCCCGACGTGATCGAATCGGTCAGCTTCTCGGGCGGCCCCTCGGTCACGATCAAAAGCCATCACAACGTCGGCGGCCTGCCCGAAAAGATGGGCCTGAAACTGGTGGAACCGCTGCGCGAACTGTTCAAGGACGAGGTGCGCGCACTGGGCCGCGAACTCGGCCTGCCCGACAGCTTTATCGGTCGCCACCCGTTTCCCGGCCCCGGCCTCGCGATCCGCTGCCCCGGAGAGATCACCCGCGAAAAACTCGACATCCTGCGCAAGGCTGACGCGGTTTTCATCGACCAGATCCGCAAACATGGTCTTTATGATGAAATCTGGCAGGCCTTCGTGGCCATCCTGCCGGTGAAAACCGTGGGCGTGATGGGCGACGGGCGCACCTATGATTATGCCTGTGCCCTGCGCGCCGTGACCTCGGTCGATGGCATGACGGCAGATTACTACCCTTTCACCCACGAATTCCTGGGCGAAACCGCCACCCGGATCATCAACGAGGTCAAGGGCATCAATCGCTGCACCTATGACATCACCTCCAAACCCCCCGGCACGATCGAGTGGGAGTGACCCCAAAGGCCCCTTCGGGGGCCTTTTTCATGGCCAGCCCCAGTCTATAGCCAGGAAAAAGGGGGCTCGTCGCCCCCTTCATCTTGGTTCAAATATCCTCGGGGGGTGCGGGGGGCAGATGGCCCCCCGCTCTTCAACATCCGTCCCTCAGCCCGCCATCCGCTGCAAGTCGCGCCGGCCCTGCAATTCCTCGGCCACAAGGAAAGCCAGTTCCAGCGACTGGCTGGCGTTCAGCCGCGGGTCGCAGGCGGTGTGATAGCGGCTCGACAGGTCTTCGTCGGTCACCGCGCGCACGCCGCCGGTGCATTCGGTCACATCGCGGCCCGTCATCTCGAAATGCACGCCGCCGGGGATGGTGCCTTCGGCCTTGTGCACGGCAAAGAATTCGCGCACCTCGCGCAGCACCGAATCAAACGGCCGCGTCTTGTAGCCCGAGGCCGATTTGATCGTGTTGCCGTGCATCGGGTCGCAGGTCCAGACCACATTGGCGCCCTCTTCGCGCACGGTGCGGATCAGACGCGGCAGGTGCTCGCCCACGGTGCACGCGCCGAACCGCACGATCAGCGTCAGCCGGCCCGGCTCGTTCGCGGGGTTCAGCTTTTCCATCAACCGCTTCAGATCGTCGACGGTGGTCGTCGGTCCGCATTTCAGCCCGATCGGGTTTTGCACGCCCCGGCAGAATTCCACATGCGCGCCATCGACCTGTCGCGTGCGGTCGCCGATCCACAGCATGTGGCCGGACCCGGCCACGGGCAGCCCGGTGATTGAATCGATCCGGCACAAGGCCTCTTCATATTCCAGCAACAGGGCCTCGTGGCTGGTGTAGAATTCGACCGAGGCCAGCTCATGCGCGGTTTTCGAGGTCACCCCGGCGGCAGCCATGAAATCCATCGCATCGGCGATGCGCGCACCAATCTCGCGATAGCGCGCGGCCTCGTCTTCCTCGGTAAAGCCGGAAATCCAGCTTTGCACGCGGTGAATATCGGCGAATCCGCCGGTGGAAAAGGCGCGCAGCAGGTTCAGGCTCGCCGCGGCCTGGGTATAGGCTTGCAGCATCCTGGCCGGATCTGGGGTCCGCGCCTCGGGGGTGAAGTCAAAGCCGTTGATGATGTCGCCGCGATAGCTGGGCAGCTCGACCCCGCCCATCGCCTCCATCGGGGTTGATCGCGGCTTGGCAAACTGCCCCGCCATCCGCCCGACCTTGACCACCGGCACCTTGGCGCCCCAGGTCAACACGATGGCCATTTGCAGCATGACCTTGAAAGTGTCGCGGATGTTGTCGGCAGAAAATTCCGCAAAGCTCTCGGCGCAATCGCCGCCTTGCAGCAAGAACGCCTTGCCCGCCGCAACCTCGCCCAGCGTCGCCTTCAGCCGCCGCGCCTCGCCCGCAAAGACCAGCGGCGGATAGGCCGCAAGCTGCGCCTCGACGGCGGCCAGAGCCGCAGCATCGGGATAATCGGGCATCTGCACCCGCGGCTTGGCCCGCCAGTCGGCCTTCGTCCAGCCCATGGTCATCCGTCTCATCCTCCCGATCCGTCGCGGCTGGGCGTTGTATACGCGGCTCTGCGGCGCAGCGCAAACATTCGGCGCGGATGCGGGCCGCGCGTGTATCGGATACATCACGGCCCCTTGCGGGCGTTTCGGAAGCCTGATTTCTAATCATATCCGACACCCGAAGGTCGCAAATGCGCAAGCCCCTGCCCCTCGCCAACCCTGCCCCGCTGCCCCGCCACCCGGCCCCGCAAAAGCCGCGCCGTTTCGTGTTCCTGCTGCTGGACCGGTTCACCCTGATGTCCTTTGCCGGCGCGATCGAGCCGTTGCGTCTGGCCAACCGGGTTGCGGGCCGCCAGATCTACGACTGGCGGCTGGCGGGCGAAAACGGGCGCGAAGCGGTCTGTTCGAACGGCGCCGCGATCCGGCTCGACATCGGGCTGGACGAGATCGGGCGCGACGACACGGTGATGGTCTGCGGCGGCATTGACGTGGCCGAGGCCACGACCAAGCCGATCCTGAACTGGCTGCGGCGCGAGGCGCGGCGGGGCGCAGCGATCGGCGGCCTGTGCACCGGCGCCTGGGCGGTTGCCCGCGCGGGCCTGCTGGAGGGGCGGCGCGCCACCATCCACTGGGAAAACCAGGACAGTTTCAGCGAGGATTTCCCCCAGGTGCGGCTGACCAAATCGGTTTTCGTGGTCGATGGCCAGCGCATGACCACCGCGGGCGGCACCGCCTCGATCGACCTGATGCTGAAAATCATCGCCACCGACCACGGCGAGGAACTGGCCAATACGGTGGCCGATCAACTGATCTATAACGCGATCCGCACCGATCAGGACAGCCAGCGCCTGTCGATCCCAACCCGGATCGGTGTGCGCCACCCCAAGCTGGCGCAGGTGATCGGTCGGATGGAGGCCAATCTGGAAGACCCGATCAGCCCTGCCCGGCTGGCCGAAGAGGTGGGCATGTCCACCCGTCAGCTTGAACGGCTGTTCCGCCGCTATCTGAACCGCAGCCCGAAACGCTATTACATGGAAATCCGCCTGCAAAAGGCGCGCAATCTGTTGATGCAAACAGAGATGAGCGTGATCAACGTGGCGCTGGCCTGCGGCTTTGCCAGCCCCTCGCATTTTTCCAAATGCTACCGCGCGCATTATGCCACCACCCCCTACCGCGAGCGCGGATCGCAGGCTGGCCAGACCGGGGGCGCGACCGATGTGCCCGAGAAAGAGACGTGGGACGAGGCCGGGGATTAGGCGGCGGTGATCTGGCAGTATCGACAGTGCTTTTCTTTTCCGGGCGATCAAATTAACTTGCCGCTCCAGGACAACGTTCCAACATGGGAGTGATGAGATGAAGAAGCTTCTTCTGGCAACCGCCGCCTCGGCGCTGATCGCTGGCGCGGCTCAGGCCGAAGAGATCAAGCTGGGGATTTCGCTGGGCTTTACCGGCCCGCTGGAAACCATGGCGGGCCCGATGGCGCTGGGCGCGGAACTGGCGATGAAAGAGGTCTCCGACTCGGGTCTCTTGCTGGATGGCTCGACCATCGTTCCGGTGCGTTCGGATTCCACCTGTGTCGACTCGGCTGCCGCCACCGCGGGTGTGGAGCGCCTGATCACCACCGAAAAGGTCAAGGCGATTGTCGGCGGCATGTGCTCGGGCGAGGCAACGGCGTCGCTGCAAAACGTCGCCATGCCGAACGGCATCGTGATGATCTCGCCCTCGGCCACCTCGCCCGCGCTGTCCTCGCTGGAAGACAACGGCCTGTTCTTCCGCACCTCGCCGTCTGACGCGCGTCAGGGCGAAGTGATGGCCGACATCATCCTGGAAAAGGGCATCAAGTCGGTTGCCGTCACCTACACCAACAACGACTATGGCAAGGGCCTGGCCGACAGCTTTGAAGCAGCGTTCAAGGCCAAGGGCGGCACCGTGACCGTGAACGCCGCCCATGACGACGGCAAGGCCGACTATTCCGCCGAAGTCGGCGCGCTGGCCGCGGCTGGTGGCGATGCGCTGGTGGTTGCGGGCTATGTCGATCAGGGCGGTTCGGGCATCGTGCGCGGTGCGATTGATTCGGGCGCGTTCGAGACCTTCGTGTTCCCCGACGGCATGGTGGGCAGCGCCCTGGTTGAAAAGTTCGGCGCCGAAATCGACGGCTCGTTCGGCCAGAATCCGGCCTCGGGCGACGAAGGCCGCGACATCTTCCTGAAACTCGCCGAAGCTGCGGGCTTTGACGGCACCTCGGCCTATTCGGCCGAAGCCTATGACGCGGCAGCGCTGATGATGCTGGCGATGCAGGCGGCGGGCACCTCGGATGCTGCGGTCTGGAAGGACAAGGTGATGGACGTGGCCAACGCGCCTGGCGAAAAGATCCAGCCGGGCGAGTTGGCCAAGGCTCTGGAGATCATCAAGGCCGGCGGCGATGTGGACTATGTCGGCGGCGCCGCGGTTGAGCTGATCGGTTCGGGCGAAAGCGCGGGCTCGTTCCGCGAAGTCGCGATCGAGGGCGGCGAACTGAAGGTCATCGGCTATCGCTGATCAGATCGGCACTGCGAGAAACAGCCCGGAGCAATCCGGGCTGTTTCTTTGCTAACACAAGCCCATAAAGGGCGCACTTCATGCGACGCATGAAGATCGGGGGATGCATGATCCGGGTCGAGAACCTGCACAAGCATTTTGGCGGCTTTCGCGCCGTCGATGGCGCAAGCCTTGAGATTGCGACCGGCTCCATCACCGGGCTGATCGGGCCCAATGGCGCCGGAAAATCCACGTTGTTCAACGTGATCGCCGGAGTTTTGAAACCCACGTCGGGGCGTGTCACAATGGCGGGCGAGGACATCACCGGGTTGGCCCCGCATGAGTTGTTTCACAAGGGCCTGTTGCGCACATTCCAGATCGCGCACGAGTTTTCGTCGATGACGGTGCGCGAAAACCTGATGATGGTGCCCGCAGGCCAGTCCGGCGAAACGCTGTGGAACGCCTTTTTCAACCGCCGCAAGATCCGCGACGAAGAACAGGCGCTGCTGCGAAAGGCCGACGAGGTGCTTGATTTCCTGACGATTTCGCATTTGCGCGATGAGCGTGCCGGAAATCTGTCGGGCGGGCAGAAAAAGCTGCTGGAACTGGGCCGCACGATGATGGTCGATGCGAAGATCGTGTTTCTGGACGAGGTCGGCGCGGGCGTGAACCGCACCCTCCTCAACACCATCGGCGATGCCATCGTGCGGCTGAACCGCGAACGCGGCTATACGTTCTGCGTGATCGAACACGACATGGACTTTATCGGGCGGCTCTGTGACCCGGTGATCGTGATGGCCGAGGGCAAGGTTCTGGCCGAGGGACCGGCTGCTCACATCATGGAAAACGAAGCGGTGATCGAGGCTTATCTGGGCACCGGGCTGAAAAACAAGGTCAAGGCGGGGGGCGCGGCATGAGCTTTCTAGATGCCTCCGGCATGACCGGCGGCTATGGCGCCGCCGATATTCTGCACGGCTGCACGCTAAAGGTCGAAAAGGGCCAGATCGCGGTGATCGTGGGGCCGAACGGCGCGGGCAAATCCACCGCGATGAAGGCGGTTTTCGGAATGCTGCGGCTGCGTGGCGGCCATGTGAAACTGGATGGCGAGGATATCACCGCCCTGTCCCCGCAGGAACGCGTTGCCAAGGGCATGGGTTTTGTGCCGCAGACGCACAATGTCTTTCCGTCGATGAGCGTCGAGGAAAACCTTGAAATTGGTGCCTTCCTGCGCCGCGACGATTTCCGCCCCACCATTGACATGGTCTATGATCTGTTTCCGATCCTGCGCCAGAAGCGGCGCCAGCCCGCAGGCGAATTGTCGGGCGGCCAGCGTCAGCAGGTGGCCGTGGGCCGCGCGCTGATGACCCAGCCAAAGCTGCTGATGCTGGACGAACCCACTGCGGGCGTGTCGCCGATCGTGATGGATGAACTGTTCGACCGCATCATCGAGGTGGCGCGAACCGGAATCTCGATCCTGATGGTGGAACAGAATGCCCGCCAAGCCCTTGAAATCGCAGATATGGGATATGTTCTGGTGCAGGGCGCCAACCGTTATACCGACACCGGAGCCGCGCTGATGGCAGACCCCGATGTCCGTCGCACCTTCCTCGGGGGCTGAGGCATGGATATTCTCAACGCCCTTGTGGCGCTTCTCAACTTTGTCATCATCCCGGCCTCAAGCTATGGCGCGCAACTGGCGCTGGGGGCGCTGGGGGTGACGCTGATTTACGGCATCCTGCGGTTTTCCAACTTCGCCCATGGCGATACCATGGCCTTCGGCACCGGCGTTACAATTCTGGGCACCTGGGGCTTGCAGGCGATGGGCGTGTCGATCGCGCCGTTGCCCACCGCGCTGCTGGCCTTGCCCTTTGGTATCGCGGTGACGGCGCTTCTGGTGCTGGGCACCGACCGCGCGGTGTATCGTTTCTACCGCAAGAAGAAATCCGATCCGGTCATTCTGGTGATGGTCTCGGTCGGGGTGATGTTCATCATGAACGGCATTACCCGCTTTGTGATCGGCGTCGATGAGATCCAGTTCGACGATGGCGAGCGGTTCCTGATTTCGGCCAAGGCGTTCAAGGAAGCCACCGGCCTGGCCGAGGGGCTGTCGCTGCGCAGCACGCAGGTGATCACGGTGGTCACTGCCGTGCTGGTGGTCTGGGCTCTGTTCTGGTTCCTGAACAGCACCCGCACCGGCAAGTCGATGCGCGCCTTTTCCGACAACGAAGATCTGGCGCTGCTGTCGGGCATCAACCCCGAACGCGTGGTGGCGGTCACCTGGATCATCGCCGCGGGGCTGGCAACGATTGCGGGCACGCTTTATGGCCTTGATAAATCCTTCAAGGCATTCAACTACTTCCAGCTTCTTCTTCCGATCTTTGCGGCGGCCATCGTGGGCGGGCTTGGCAACCCGCTGGGCGCCATCGCGGGCGGCTTTATCATTGCCTTTTCCGAGGTCAGCGTGACCTATGCCTTCAAGAAGGTTGCGGGCTATCTTGGCCCCGAAGGCTGGCAGCCCGACAGCATGCTGCAACTGCTGGGCACCGAATACAAATTTGCCGTCAGCTTCGCGATCCTGATCATCGTGCTGCTGTTCAAGCCCACGGGCCTGTTCAAGGGGAAATCGGTATGACCCAGCGCAACATCCTGATGTTTGCCGCCGTTCTCGGCCTGGTTTTGTTCGAGGGGTTCACCGGCGGCTGGAACACCGCGCTCGGCATTCTGAACATGGGGCTGATCTCGGCCGTTCTCGCGCTCGGCGTGAACATGCAATGGGGCTATGCGGGGCTGTTCAACACCGGCATCGTGGGCTTTGTCGCGCTGGGCGGGCTGGCCCCGGTGCTGATCGCCCTGCCGCCCACGCCCGGCGCCTTCAATGCGGGCGGGCTGGGTCTGATCCTTGCTTTTGCGGTGGCAGCGGGGGCGGTGGCGCTGGCTGTTGTCATCAACCGCCGCGCACGCGGAGCGGTGCGGTTGCTGGCGCTGCCGGTGGTGATGGTCGCGGGCTTTTTCGCCTATCGGGCGCTGTTCGACCCGGCCGTGGCCGCGATCGAGGCGATCAACCCCTCTGCCGCGGGCAATATCGGCGGCCTCGGCCTGCCGATCCTGCTGGCTTGGCCGGTGGGCGCGCTCTTTGCCGCTGGCGCCGCCTGGGTGATCGGCAAAACCGCGCTGGGGCTGCGCTCAGACTATCTGGCCATCGCCACCCTGGGCATCGGCGAGATCATCGTGGCCGTGCTGAAGAACGAGGACTGGCTGGCCCGCGGCGTCAAGAACGTGAACGCCATTCCGCGCCCCGTGCCCTACGAGGTCGATCTGCAATCCTCGCCCGCTTTCGTGGAACGCGCTGCCAGCTTCGGGCTCGACCCGGTGACGGCCTCGACGATCGCGGTCAAACTGGCCTATACGGGGCTGTTCCTTGCCGTGCTGCTGGCGCTGGTCTGGCTGTCTGAACGGGCGCTGAAATCGCCCTGGGGCCGGATGATGCGCGCCATCCGCGACAATGAAACCGCCGCCGCGGCGATGGGCAAGAACGTGACCCGCCGCCATCTGCAGATCTTCATCATCGGCTCGGCGGTCTGCGGCCTCGCGGGCGCCATGCTGATCACGCTTGACGGTCAGATGACGCCGGGCAGCTACAACCCGCTGCGCTTCACCTTCCTCGTTTGGGTGATGGTGATCGTGGGCGGGTCTGGCAACAACTGGGGCGCGGTGCTGGGCGGCATGCTGATCTGGTATCTGTGGATCAAGGTCGAACCCTGGGGCCATGGGCTGATGGGGCTGATCACAGCGGGCATGGCCGACGGTTCGGCGATCAAGGCGCATCTGCTGGAATCGGCTGCTCATATGCGGTTGATGACGATGGGGGTGATCCTGCTTCTCGTCCTGCGCTTTGCTCCCAAGGGCCTGCTGCCCGAAAAATGACACCAAGCGCACAGCGGGGAGAGCGGCCCCCCGCCCCGTTCATCTTGGACCAAATATCCCGGGGGTCCGGGGGCAGCGCCCCCGGCTTTTCGCAGCGCGCCTAACGCCGGCTCAGCGCCTCGGCCAGAACCCCGCGCAGCAGGTCGGCCGGCACGTCGGAACAGACAAACGCCGCGCCGATTTCGCGCGCAAGGATGAAACGCATCTGCCCGTCCACCACCTTCTTGTCCTGCGCCATCAGCGCGATCAGCGCGTCAGCACCCGGCAAATCGCCCGGAATATCGGCCAGATCGGTTTTCATCCCCATCGCCCGCAGATGCGCGCGCACCCGGCTGGGGGCCTCTTGCGAACACAGGCCCATCCGCTGGCTCAGTTCAAAAGCCAGCGCGCAGCCGATCGCCACCCCCTCGCCATGCAACAGCCGGTCGCTGTATCCGGTCGCCGATTCCAGCGCGTGGCAGAAGGTATGGCCCAGGTTCAGCAGCGCCCGGTCGCCCTCCTCGGTCTCGTCCCGCGCGACGATCTCGGCCTTCATCTGGACTGAACGCGTCACCGCCCGCAGCCGTGCCGCACGGTCGCCTGCGGCCAGCGCCGGGCCGTTCGCCTCAAGCCAGTCGAAAAACGCCGCATCCCCCAGCAGCCCGTATTTCACCACTTCGCCATAGCCCGACAGAAAATCCCGCGCGGGCAGGGTTTCCAGCAGGTCGATATCGGCCAGCACAAGGCTGGGCTGGTGAAACGCCCCGATCAGGTTCTTGCCATGGGCCGAGTTGATGCCGGTCTTGCCGCCGACCGAACTATCGACCTGCGCCAGCAGCGTGGTGGGGATCTGCACGAACCGCACGCCCCGGCGCAGAACGGCGGCAGCAAAGCCCGCCAGATCGCCGATCACCCCGCCACCCAAGGCCACCACGATATCCTTGCGCTCGACCTTCTCGGCCAGCAACCAATCCACCGCGCGCGAAAACTGCGGCCAGCCCTTGGTGGCCTCGCCCGCGGGCAGCGCCAGCGCGGTCATCGCCACATCGCCCAGCCCCGCGCGCAGTGCCTCCAGATGCAGCGCGCCCACGGTTTCGTCGGTCAGCACCGCCACCCGCGGGCGGCGCAGCAAGGGCGCGATCTGCGCCCCCGCCTCGGCCAGAAGCCCGGCTCCGATCCGCACCTCATAGGCGCGGGCGCCCAGTTCCACCCGGACCGTTTCGCGCATCATGCCCCTGCCCCTTTGTGTCCTGCCGAAAATATCCCCGGCGTCACCGCCAGCGCCGCAATCACCTTGTCGGCCATGCCCTCGATGCTCAGATCGGGCTCTGCGTCAACCGCCACCTGCGCCAGCGCATAGACCGGGGCGCGCGCCTCCAGCAATGCCGCCAGCGTGGCCTTGGGGTCTGCCGTGCGCAACAGCGGGCGCGTGGTCTTGTGGCGCACCCGGCTCCACAACAGGTCCAGATCGGCCTTGAGCCAGACCGAAACCCCCTCGGCCGCGATCGCCTTGCGGTTGGCCTCGGCCAGAAACGCCCCGCCGCCGGTCGAGATCACCGCAGGCGGCCCCGCCAGCAACCGCGCCAGCACCTCTGATTCGCGCGCGCGAAAAAACCCCTCGCCGTCGCGGGCAAATATCTCGGCCACGCTGCGGTTGGCCGCGCGCACGATTTCCTCGTCGGAATCAAGAAACGCCACACCCAGCTTGCGCGCCAGTTGCGTGCCCACCGCGGTCTTGCCCGCCCCCATCATCCCCACCAGCACGACCGAACGTGCCAAAGCCGGGGGGGCGCGCCGGGGATCGGGGGCTTGGGGCGGGGTGGGGGCCATGGCATCCTTCCGGTCGCTGGGCAGGCGTCTGCGTATTGCATGGTGCAAGGCCCTGAATGGCGTGATCTTCCAAAAGATGCCATATATAATCTGAACGATCAGCCCCTGCGGCGCTGCGGCGCTGGCGCGCGGCCTGCGGGGGCGGCACAAGAACAAGGAACAGACGATGGGGCGCATGATCAAGGCAGTGGTGTATCTGGCGGTTCTGGGGGCAGTCGGCGTGGTGGGCTATGCCTATCTGGGCGACATGACGGCCACGCCCGCCGACATGCGGATTCCGGTTGTGCTGAATGTCACGAACTGACCCGAGGCTGTTCTGGCCCGGCGCGATGCTGGGGCTTGTTCTGGGCACCCTGCCCGCAGCGGCCGAGGCGCCGCTGTCGGCGATCGACTGGCTGTCGCCTTCGGTCGCCACGCCCGGCCATCCCGGTGCGGGGTCGATGTGGCGGATGACACCGATGCCGGGCGAGGCCCCGGTTGGCCCCGGCACCGCGATCGAGGATATTTCGGTCGTGGCGCTGGACCGGCCCGACCCCGAGGCTGCGGGGCTGGTGCCTGTGGCGCGTTCGGGGCTACCGCGGGGGCTGTGGGGGGTAACGCCCGAGCCCGAACTGGCCGCGCTGATGCGCAAGGAACGGCTGGACACGCTGCCCGCCATTCGCGATCTGCTGCAACTTCTGATGCTGGCGGAACTTGACCCGCCCAAGATCCGGGCACAGGGCGCCGACCGGGTCGCGGGCTCGCTGTTTCTGGCGCGGGTGGACCGGCTTCTGGATCTGGGCGCGCTGGAGCCTGCCTTTGCGCTGCTGGAACAGGCCGGCCCTGCCGACCCGGAACGGCTGCGGCGGCTCTTTGACATTGCCCTGCTGCTGGGCGAGGAGGACCGCGCCTGCGCGATGATGAGCCGCACCCCCGGCATCGCCCCGGCGCCGCCTGCTCGCATCTATTGTCTGGCGCGCGCGGGGGACTGGGGGGCGGCGGAACTGGCGCTGACCACCGGGCGCGGGCTGGGGGCCTTTGACCCGGCAACCGAACTGCTGCTGGAACATTTCCTTGACCCGGAACTGGCCGAGGAGGGCGGCGATCTGCCCTTCCCCGAGCGGCCCTCGCCGCTGACGTTCCGCATGATGGAGGCGATCGGCCAGCCTTTGGCCACCACCGGGCTGCCGGTGGCCTTTGCACAGGCCGATCTGCGCGCCAATACCGGCTGGAAAGCACGAATCGAGGCGGCAGAACGGCTGGCGCGGCTGGGGTCAATCGACGCCAACCAGGTGCTGGGGCTTTACACCGAACGCGCGGCGGCGGCTTCGGGCGGGGTCTGGGACCGGGTGGCGGCGGTGGCGGCCCTGGATCAGGCCCTGACGGCAGGCGACGCGGCCGCTGTGGCCCGAGCCCTGCCCCCTGCCCATGACGCGATGAAGCGGATCGACCTGTTGCCCTATCTGGCTGCGCTTTATGCCCCCCAACTCACGGCGCTGGCGCTGCCGCCCGAGGCGGCGGGCCTGGCCTTTCGCCTGGGGCTGTTGTCCGAGCGGTATGAAACCGTCGCGCGCGACCACCGCCCCGCCGACCCGACCGAGGCGTTCCTGATCGGGCTGGCGCAGGGGAACACGGCGGGGCTGGAACCGCCCGATGCGCGGGCCGCGGCGCTCAAGGCGGTGTTTGACAGCCCTGCCCTCATCGTGACCGAACGATATGCGGCCCTGATGTCGGAGGATCGGCTGGGCGAGGCTTTGCTGCGCGCGGCCGAAGATGTGACCGACGGCGCGCGCGGCGATGACCGGCGCATCGCCTTTGGTCTGACGGTGCTGCGCGCGGCAGGGCTGGAACGCGTCGCGCGCCGCGCCGCGCTGGAACTGATGCTGCTGGAGCGGCGCGGATGACGCCCGAGGCGCGCTGGATTTCGGCCTTTCTGGAAAGCCAGACCGCCGAGGCGGGGGCCGCGCGCAACACCGCGCTGGCCTATGGCCGCGACCTGTCCGATTTCGCGGGCTGGCTGACGCATCGCGGGCTGACGCTGGGCGGGGCCACACGCGACGATGTGGAACGCTATCTGATTTCCTGCGAGGCCGAGGGCTTGGCAAAATCGACCCGCGCGCGGCGGCTGTCGGCGATCCGCCAGCTTTACCGCTTTGCCTATGACGAGGGCTGGCGCACCGACAACCCGGCGATCCGCATCGCCGGGCCGGGGCGCGACCAACGGCTGCCGAAATCGCTGAGCCTGACCGAGGTCGAGGCGCTGCTGGCGGCGGCGCGCGGGCTGGGGCGGACCCCGGCCGAACGGCTGCGCAACGCCTGTCTGATGGAACTGCTGTACGCCACCGGCATGCGGGTCAGCGAATTGGTTGGGCTGCCGGTCTCGGCCAGCCGCGGCGATCCGGCAATGCTGTTGATCCGCGGCAAGGGCGGCAAGGAACGGATGGTGCCGCTGTCGCCGCCCGCGCGTGTGGCGCTGGCCGACTGGCTGCGGGTCCGCGATGCCGCCGAGGATGAGGCGCGGATCGCCCACCGCGCCGCGCCCTCGAAATACCTGTTTCCAGGTCCGGGGGCCGAGGGGCATCTGACCCGTCAGGGCTTTCATGGCATGCTCAAGGATATCGCGGTGACGGCGGGAATTTCTCCGGCGCGGGTCACGCCGCATGTGCTGCGCCATGCCTTTGCCACGCATCTGCTGGCCGGGGGCGCCGATCTGCGCGCCATCCAGATGCTGCTGGGGCATGCCGACCTGTCCACGACCGAAATCTACACCCATGTTCTGGAAGACCGCCTGCGCGATCTGGTGCTGAGCCGTCACCCGCTGGCCCGCCCCGGCCCTTGATCGGCCACCTGTCGCATAGTACCTCAATCTGCCCGCATCGGGCCAAATGGATCGCAGATGGAACCCTCGTCATTACCCGCGTTTCTGGATACTGCCTTCTGGCTGACCGCCGGGGCGATTTTTGTTCTGCTGATGATGTCGGCTTTCTTTTCAGGCTCGGAAACCGCACTGACGGCATCGTCGCGGGCCAAGCTGCGGTCACGCGCAGACAGGGGCGACCGCGGCGCCGATGCGGCGCTGCTGGTGACCGAAGACAGCGAGCGGCTGATCGGGGCAATCCTGCTGGGCAACAACGTGGTCAACATCCTGTCGGCCTCATTGGCCACGGCGCTGCTGACGCGAATTTTCGGTGACAGCGGCGTGGCTTTTGCGACGCTGGGGATGACGGCGCTGGTGCTGATCTTTTCCGAGGTGCTGCCGAAAACCTACGCGATCACCGACCCCGAAACCGTCGCCGCGCGGGTGGCCCGCCCGATCCGGCTGTTGACAAAGGTTCTGGCGCCGGTGGTCGGCGTGGTGCGCGCCATCGTGCGGGGGTTGCTGTGGGTGTTCGGGGTGCGCACCTCGGCCGATCAGCACATGTTTTCGGTGCAAGATGAAATCGCCGGGGCGCTGGCGATCGGCGCCGAGGAGGGCACGGTGCAAAAGGAAGACCGTGACCGCCTGCTGGGCGCGCTCGATCTGGGCAACCGCACCGTCGAAGAGATCATGCGCCACCGCTCGGGAATCGAGATGATCGACGCCGACGCCCCGTCCGAGCAGATCCTGGCGCATGTCGTCAATTCGGCGCATACCCGGCTGCCGCTGTATCGGGGCGAGCGGGAAAATGTCGTGGGGGTGATCCATTCCAAGGATCTGCTGCGCGCGGTGGAAAAGCTGACGCGTGAGGATCAGGGCAATCTGGCCACGTTGCACGATCTGGATGTGCTCAAGGTGGCGATGCAGCCCTATTTCGTGCCCGAAACCACATCGCTTGATGAACAGATGCGCGAGTTTCTGAAACGGCGCACCCATTTTGCGCTGGTGGTCGATGAATATGGCGACCTCAAGGGGCTGATCACGCTGGAGGATATTCTTGAGGAAATCGTGGGCGAGATCGCCGACGAATTCGACATGGACGCCGATCTGGCGCTGAAGCCGAACGAGGCGGGCGATTATCTGGTCGAAGGCGCAATGACGATCCGCGACCTGAACCGCGCGATGGACTGGTCCCTGCCCGACGACGAGGCCAACACGCTGGCGGGCCTTGTCATCCACGAGGCGCAGATGATCCCGACCGAGGGGCAGGTGTTTTCCTTCCACGGCTTCCGCTTTGAGGTGACGGGCCGCAAGGACAACCGCATCACCAAGCTGAAAATCCGCCCTCTGTAACGCGGTCCCTAGCGCACAGGCTGGGCGCGTTCGACCAGACGGGCAAAAAAGCTGGCGCCCACCGGGGCCACCGCATCGTTGAAGTCATAGGCAGGGTGGTGCAGCCCGGCCCCCGGCCCCTGCCCCAGAAACAGATAGGCGCCGGGGCGGGCCTGCAACATGTAGGAAAAATCCTCGGCCCCCATCTCGCGGTCGGCGGTGGCGTTCACGCCCGTCTCGCCCGCGACCTCGGCGGCGACGGCGGCGGCAAAGGCGGTGCTGGCGGGGTCGTTCACGGTGGCGGGGTAGCCTTCGGTATAGTCCAGCCGCGCAGTCACGTCATAGGCGGCGGCCTGACCGGCCACGATCTGCGCCATGCGGCGCATCACCATGGCCTTCACCGCCGGGTCAAAGCTGCGAACGGTGCCGCAGATATAGGCTGTATCGGGCACGATGTTGTCGGCCGATCCGGTGTGGATCTGTGTCACCGACACCACCAGATCGTCCAGCGCCCGGTGGTTGCGGCTGACGATGGTCTGGATCGCCGCGACCATGCCTACCGCTGCCACCACCGGATCGGCGGTTTCATGCGGCATCGCACCATGGCCACCGCGACCTTGCAGATGGATCTCGAACGTATCCACCGCCGCCATCAGCGGGCCGGGACAGGTGGCAAAGCTGCCCTCGGGCTGATTGGGGCTGTTGTGGATGCCATAAACCTGCGTGATGCCGAACCGGTCGAAGATCCCTTCGGCCACCATCACCCCGGCGCCGCCGCCCGCTTCCTCGGCCGGCTGGAAGATCAGCGCGACCCGGCCCGCGAAATTGCGCGTTTCGCACAGGTATTTCGCAGCCCCCAGCAGCATTGTGGTATGACCGTCATGGCCGCAGGCATGCATCCTGCCCGGCACCTCCGAGGCGTGGGGGGCGCCGGTGATCTCGGTGATGGGCAGTGCATCCATATCGGCGCGCAGCCCGATCGTGGGGCCCGCGCCCTGCCCCTTGATGATCGCCACGATCCCGGTTTGCGCGATCCCCTCGTGCAGCTCATCCACGCCGAATTCGCGCAGCCGTGCGGCAACGAAGGCCGCGGTTTCGTGGCACGCAAAGCCCAGTTCCGGGCGGCGGTGCAGCGCGCGGCGCCATTCGGTCATCTCGGGGGCAAGGGCGGCGATGCGGTTCAGAACGGGCATTGCTATCAGGTCCGGCGATTGGAAGGATCGGCGGCATCAGAACCGGATCGGACCGGGCTTTGCAATGACAAACGGCTTTGCTGCCCGCGCTTCCTCTGCCCCGGCGTCTTGCCTTGGCCGTCGCAACGGCTAGGGTGCCGCCAGCAATGCAGGAGCGCCCATGACATCGCCATCCGATCAGCTTGTTCACGACCCCGACGGCGGGATGCCGCGTTTGCTGGAAATCATGCGCCGCCTGCGCGACCCGGCGACCGGCTGCCCCTGGGACATCGAACAAAGCTTTGCCACCATCGCCCCCTACACCATCGAAGAGGCACATGAGGTGGCCGATGCGATCGAGCGCGCCGCCTGGGCCGAATTGCCGGGCGAACTGGGCGATCTGTTGTTGCAGGTGGTCTATCACGCGCAGATGGCCGAGGAAGCGGGGCTGTTCGATTTCGCCACCGTCGTGCGCGGGATCGCCGACAAGATGGTGGCGCGGCACCCGCATGTCTTTGGTTCCGAAAGCCGCGAGAAAAGCGCCCTGCAGCAGACCGCCGACTGGGAGCGGATCAAGGCCGCCGAGCGCGGCGCGCGGGCGGGCGTGCTGGAGGGGGTGGCGCTGGGCCTGCCCGCGCTGACGCGGGCGGTCAAGCTGCAAAACCGCGCCGCGCGGGTGGGGTTTGACTGGCCCGTGATCGGGCAGGTGGTGGACAAGATCGTCGAGGAAGCCGCCGAACTGGTCGAGGCGCGCGATCATCTCGCCCCCGAGGCGATGGCCGAGGAATTCGGGGATCTGCTGTTCGTAATGGCCAATCTTGCGCGGCATCTGGGCGTGGACCCGGAGGCGGCGCTGCGCGGGACAAACGCCAAATTCACCCGCCGGTTTGGCGCGATCGAGGCCGCGCTGGCGGCCGAGGGGCGCAAATGCACCGACAGCACGCTAGAGGAGATGGACGCGCTGTGGAACGCCGCCAAGCGCGCCGAACGCGGCGCGGGTTGAACAGGCTTCGCGGTGCGCCCGCCTAGAGCAGCGCCTTGCGCAGCATGTTCAGCGCGACCACTGCCAGAAACAGAGCAAAAATGCGTTTCAGCGGCTTTGGGTCCAGCCGATGCGCCAGCGCCGCGCCCCAGGGCGCGGTGATCAGCGTCATCGAGATCACGATCAGAAAGGCCGGGATATTGACCGCCCCCAGCGTGAACGGCGGCGCTGCCGCGACCGGCACAAACAGGAACGCCGCCACCGCAGGCGCCGCAATGGCGATGCCAAACCCCGCCGCCGTCGCCACGGCGCGGTGAATCGGCGTGCCGTAAAGCGTCATCAAGGGCACCGCGAACGAGCCGCCGCCGATCCCCATCAACACCGACAAAAAGCCGATCAGGGGGGCAAAACTCCACCTTGCGGCGCCGCCGGGCATCTGATTGCCCAGCCGCCAGTCGGCTCGGCCAAAGGCCATGTAAAGCGCGATCAGAAAGGCCAGCCCGCCAAAGATCGCCTGCAACGTCCGCGTGGACAGCCCCGCGACAACCACAACCCCCACCAGCGCCCCCAGCGCAATGCCCGGCGCATAGCCCCGCAGGATCGGCCACAGCACCGCACCCTTGCGATGGTGCGCCGCCACCGACCGCGCCGAGGTGACGACGATGGTGGCCAGCGATGTGGCCAGACAGACCTGCATCACATGATCGGACCCATAGCCCATTGCCGAGAACAGCCAGAAAAACGCAGGCACCAGAACGATGCCGCCGCCCACGCCCAGCAGCCCCGCCAGAACCCCGGCCACAGCCCCCACCGCCATCAGCGTGGCAATCATCGGCGCAAGCGTGGCTAGATCGGGCATCAGTGTCCTCCGGGCGGTTTGGCCAGCCTTAGCGCGGGCATGGGTGCAGGGCCAGTGCCCTCAGCCGACCTCGGCCAGCGCCGCGTCGTAAAGCCCAAGCCCCGCGCCTTCGGCGGTGCCGCCCTCGGACAGCACCCGCCGCCAGCCGCGCGCGCCGGGGCGGCCGTGAAACAGACCCAGCATGTGGCGGGTGATCTGATGCAGCCGCCCGCCCGCCTCCAGATGCGCCGCGATCAGCGGGCGCATGGCGCGCGCCACCGCAAAGGCATCGTTCGGGGGGCCATCGTCAAAGATCAGCGCATCGGCAGCGCCCAGAATGTTGAACGGTTCGTAATAGGCCGCGCGCCCGATCATCACCCCGTCCAGCCCCTGCGCCAACAGCGCCTGCGCCTCAGCCAGGCTCCCGATACCACCGTTGATCGAGATGTGCAGATCGGGGAAGGCGCGTTTCATCGCCACCACCAGCGGATAATCCAGCGGCGGAATATCGCGGTTCTGCCGGGGGTTCAGCCCCTGAAGCCAGGCCTTGCGCGCGTGGATGATGACGCGGCGCACCCCTGCCCCGCGGATCGTTTCCAGAAATCGCGGCAATATCTCGGCTGGCTCCTGATCGTCCACGCCGATGCGACATTTTACCGTCACCTCAACCGGGCTTTCCGCGATCATTTCCGCCACACATTCGGCCACCAGATTGGGCGTTTTCATCAGCACCGCGCCAAAGGCACCCGATTGCACCCGATCAGACGGGCAGCCGCAGTTCAGGTTGATCTCGTCATACCCCCAGCCCGCCGCAATCCGGGTGGCCGCGCGCAACTCGGCCGGGTTTGACCCGCCCAGTTGCAGTGCCACCGGCCCGTCGCCGGCATGACCCAGCAACCGCTCCTGCTCGCCGTGGATCACCGCCGGGGCGGTGACCATTTCGGTGTAAAGCAGCGCATTACGGCTGATCTGCCGGTGAAACAGCCGACAGTTGCGGTC